>CAVTUM010000007.1:0-160221 GCA_963737875.1 uncultured Alphaproteobacteria bacterium
CGAGGCCGCGTCAGGAACGCGTCCGACCTTCCGCGGAGGAGCGGGCTATGCCACGTTCTCGCTTCGACCGGATCACCGCAGCCCGCAAGGAGCGGCGGCGAGGGGCAAACATAGTGATGTCGATTTCCGCTGTCCAGCCCCATGATATATAAAATTGCAACGCGCTGCTCACAGCAGCCCAAGCGCGCGCAGTTCCGCCAGCATTTGCAATGGCATGGCATCAGCGCCCAGAGCCGCTTCCGCCCCGACATAACCGTGCGGCGCATCGGGCGGCGCATCGGCGATCGTCAGATAGCGCCAGCCCTGAAACGGCCGCCACGCCCGCCACAGCGTCGGCATCAGCACCGTGTCGACCTCGATCAGGCAATAGGCCCGGCCGTTGTCGTCGCGCTCGCTGCGAAACCCGATGACCCGCTGCCGTACCTGGATTTGGCCGCGGATCACCCAATAGACCGACCCGCCGGCCAGCACCGCCGCGGCCCGCCGCGGATGGTTGCGGGTATAAACCCAGCTGCCGCCGCGCTCCCGGTGACGCGCGGCGCGGATTTCGCGCATCTCGTCGAGCGAGCCGACCCCGACCGCCATCTTCAACAGATGCAGCGGGCCGGCCTCGTCTTCGGGAATGTTGCTCGGCATCAGGCCGCGGGCGGCTGCCAGCGCGATCAGCTCGGCGCCTTCCTCGACGAGGTCGCCGGTCGCGTAATGCACCGCGGCGACGCTGCCATCGCGCGGCGCGGCGATCGTGTGCTCCATCTTCATCGCCTCGATGACCATCATCGCCTGCCCCTGGCGCACGGTGTCGCCAGCGGCGACCAGCAATTGCACGACGCGGCCCGGCATCGGCGAGGTCAGGCGGCCGGCGGTGGTGTCGGCGCCTTCGGGCGGCGCCAGCGGGTCGATTTCGGTGAAGGCCCAGCTCTCGCCGCCGGCGAAGACCGCCAGCGCGGTGCCCCGCTCGATCACCCGCACCACCCGGCGGACGCCGTCGCAGGTGACGGCAAAGCGGCCATCCGCCAGCAGTTCGGCCGTCCCCTGGTGGGACTGGCCGCCGATTGCCAGGGCCCAGCCGCCGCCCGAGCGCTGCGCCTGACCACATGGTCGCTGTCGCCGTGGCGGAAGACCAGGGTGCGCGGCGCCGGACCGAGATTGAGCCGCCAGCCATCGGCGCGGCTCCACGGGTCGACGCCGGTCGTGACCGCCGACAAGCGATGCAGCGCGGCGGCGGCCAGCACAAATTCGGCGGCGGAGCCGAGGCCAGCAGCGTATCGCGATGCCGCTCGATAAACCCGGTATCGACGGCGCCGGCGGCGAATTCCGCCTCGGCCGCGACCCGCGCCAGAAACCCGAGATTGGTCGCGAGGCCGAATACCGCCGTATCGGCCAACGCTCGCACCAGCCGGGCCAACGCCGCCTCGCGATCCCGCCCGAAGGCGATAATTTTCGCGATCATCGGGTCGTAGAACGGCGTCACCGTATCACCCTGCCGCACCCCGGTTTCGACCCGCACTCCCTCTCCGTCCGGCAGGTGCAGCCCATGCAGCGTGCCGGTCGCCGGCAGAAATCCGCGCGCCGGGTTTTCGGCGTAGAGCCGCACCTCGATCGCGTGCCCGCGCAGTCCGATCTGCTCCTGCCGCCGCGAGAATTTTTCGCCGGCCGCGACCCGCAGCTGCCATTCGACGAGATCGGTGCCGGTCACCGCTTCGGTCACCGGGTGTTCGACCTGCAGCCGCGTGTTCATCTCCATGAAATAGAACTGCGCCGCCTTCCATGATGAACTCGACCGTGCCGGCGCCGACATAATCGACCGCCCGCGCCGCCATCACCGCCGCCTCGCCGAGCGCCTGCCGGGTCGCCGCGTCGAGACCAGGCGCCGGCGCCTCCTCGACCACCTTCTGGTGGCGCCGCTGGATCGAGCAGTCGCGCTCGTAGAGATGCACGATGTTGCCGTGGGTGTCGCCGAACACCTGCACCTCGATATGCCGCGGCGCGGTGAGATAGCGCTCGATCAGCACGGTGTCGTCGCCAAACGCGCCCTTCGCCTCGCGTTTCGCGCCGTCGAGGGCGCGCGCGAACTCGCCGGCCGACGCCACCACCCGCATGCCGCGCCCGCCGCCGCCGGCCGACGCCTTGATCAGCACCGGAAACCCGACCCGCTCGGCTTCGGCCAGCAGCCGCTCCGCCCCCTGCTCCGCCCCGTGATACCCCGGCACCACCGGCACGCCCCGCGCCGCCATCAAGCGCTTGGCCGCCGATTTCGACCCCATGGCGCGGATCGCCGCGGCCGGCGGCCCGATAAACACGAGGCCGGCCGCCGCGCAGGCCTCGGCAAACTCCGCGTTCTCCGACAGAAACCCATACCCCGGATGCACCGCCTGTGCCCCGCTGTCGCGCGCCGCGCCAATCACCGCCTCGCTGTTCAGATAGCTCTCGCGCGCCGGCGCCGGCCCGATTTGCCATGCCTCATCCGCCATCGCGACATGCAGCGCGCCGGCATCCGCCTCGGAATACACCGCCACCGTCGCAATCCCCATCCGCCGCGCCGTCCGCATCACGCGGCACGCAATCTCCCCCCGGTTGGCGATCAGGATTTTCGAGAACATGGCTCAAAGCGCGCAGCGCAATAAGTTAACGCAACGAACGCAAAGCAGGCGCAAAGAGCGCGATGGCGGCACCGTCGCCTTCGCGTTCTTCGCGTTTCCATTGCGTCCTTTGCGTTAACTAATCTCACATCCGGAACACACCAAACCGCGTCTCCCCGACCGGCGCGTTCATCGCCGCCGAGAGCGACAGCGCCAGCACCAGCCGCGTCTCGGCCGGATCGATGATGCCGTCATCCCACAGCCGCGCGCTGGCGTAATAGGGATGCCCCTGGGTCTCGTATTGCGCCGGATCGGCGCCTTGAACCCCTCCTCCTCGTCGGCCGGCCACTCGACCCCGCGCGCCGCCATGCCGTCGCGCCGCACCGTCGCCAGCACCGAGGCCGCCTGTTCGCCGCCCATCACCGAGATGCGCGCATTCGGCCACATCCACAAAAACCGTGGGCCGAATAGGCCCGCCCGCACATCCCGTAATTGCCGGCGCCAAAGCTGCCGCCGATGATCACGGTGAATTTCGGCACCGCCGCGGTCGCCACCGCCGTCACCATCTTGGCGCCGTCCTTGGCGATGCCGGCGTTCTCGTATTTCCGGCCGACCATGAACCCGGTGATGTTCTGCAGAAACACCAGCGGTATCCCGCGCTGCGCGCACAACTCGATGAAATGCGCGCCCTTCAGCGCGCTTTCGGAAAACAGAATGCCGTTATTCGCCAGGATCCCGACCGGGATGCCCCAGATGCGGGCAAACCCGCACACCAGGGTCGCGCCATACAATGCCTTGAACTCGTCGAGTTCGCTGCCATCGACCATCCGGGCGATCATCTCGCGCACATCGTAAGGCCGCCGCGTATCGGCGGGGATCGCGCCGTAAATCTCGTCGGCGGCATAAAGCGGCTCGCGCGGCGCCGCCATCACCACATCCGGCCGCTTGTCCCGGTTCAGATTGCCGACGATCCGCCGCGCGATCCCCAGCGCATGCCGGTCGTCGAGGGCCATGTGGTCGGTCACCCCCGACACGCGGCTGTGCACGTCGGCGCCGCCGAAATCCTCGGCGCTGACCACCTCGCCGGTCGCCGCCTTGACCAGAGGCGGACCGCCGAGAAAGATCGTTCCCTGCCCCACTTGCCGGCCACGATGATGCTTTCGTCGCACATCGCCGGCACATAGGCGCCGCCGGCGGTGCACGACCCCATGACGATCGCGATCTGCGGCACCCCCAACGCCGACAGATTGGCCTGGTTGTAGAAGATGCGGCCGAAATGGTCGCGGTCGGGAAACACCTCGTCCTGCGCCGGCAGAAACGCCCCGCCCGAATCGACGAGGTACACACACGGCAGCCGGTTGTCGCGCGCGATCTCCTGCGCCCGCAGGTGCTTTTTGACGGTCATCGGGAAATAGGTGCCGCCCTTGACCGTCGCGTCATTGGCGACGACGACGCATTCCCGGCCCGAAATCCGCCCGATCCCGGTGACGATCCCCGCCGCCGGCACCCCGCCGTCATACATCTCATGCGCGGCAAACGCGGAAAATTCGAGAAACGCCGACCCCGGATCGAGCAACAGCCGCACCCGCTCCCGCGCCAGGAGCTTCCCCCGCCCCTCATGCCGCCGCCTTGACGCCTCGTCACCCCCCAGCGCAATCGCTGCGCTTTTCTCGCGCAAATCCGCAACCACCCCCCGCATCGCCGCCGCGTTGGCGCGAAACCCCTCGGAGCGCGGTTCGAGCGCGGTCGTCAGAACACCCATCGCCGCACCTTATCGCCCCCACCCCCAGGGGCAAGAGAAGAAGCGCGACCCGGCCGTCGTCACCTCCGCATCCGGCAGGTGCGCCCGCAGCACGGCATTGATCCGCGACTGCCACCCCGGCCCGGTGGCGCGAAACCGCTCGATAATGTCGGGATCGATCCGCAGGCTGATCAGTTTCTTCGGATTGTCCAGCGGCGGCCGCCCGCGCCGGATCAGTTTGTCGCCATGATACAGATCGGCCTGATCGAACCACTCATCGGTCAGTTCGGGAATATCCTCATATTCTTCCGGCTGAATTTCATGCGCATCGAGCTTAGCCAAGTCTGTGCCGATAACGCGCTTGCTCTCTGTCATTTGCCTTCCTCATCGAGATAACCCGCCGCCCTTCCTCCGTCGGCGTCCAGCCGCCGCCCCATCTCCAATATAGTTGTCATTCCGGGGCCGAGCGAAGCGAGGAACCCGGAACCCATGACCACAGGCCCTTCCGAAGTGGGCGACGACGGTGTTCCTGGGTTCCGGGTTCAGCCCTGCGGGCTGCCCCGGAATGACAAAATTGGGGTGGCAAGCACTGCCTACAGGCTGCCGCCAAAACGCCGAGAGACCGCGCATGTTGACAGCCGCACAGCCGCGCCCGAACTGGTCCTGACCGGAGAGGGCGTCCGCAGCAGCGCGGAGGAAGCCTGTCGCAACGCCCATGCCGCCCTCAACGCATCCTCTTCCTTGCTTGCGGGGAGGGTTAGGGAGGGGGCATCGGCGGCCGAAGCAGCGCCATCATCGCGATCCTACGGTGCATAGCGGCCCGGCGCGGGTTCGCGGGCTTGGCCGAGCGAGACGAGGGTGGCCAGCACCTCGGCGACGCGGTCGCGGCGGGCGCGGGAGAACTGTGCCGCAACCGTCTCGGGCGCGACGGGTTCGGGCTGGCTGTCGAGCGCCGAGCGGACCAGCTTGAACTGCTCGGCCAGTTTGCTTTCCTCATCGAGATAATTCGCCGCCCTTCTTCCGTCGGCGTCCAGATGACAATCACCGTCCGGTGCCCCAGCATGCCCGTCGTGAAAAACCAGTCTTCAGGATAATCCCCCGACAAGAGCGATGTCTGCTTCGGACAGCTCATAAAGCCGATTCACCAGCGAATTCATCGCGACCTCCGCGCGAGCTATTTCAGTTTCCAGTTCCGACAACCTACTCTCCAGTTCGATGATCTGCTGAACCACAGCCGGATTGTCCACCACCGCCAGCCGGCGGAGCGCGTTGGCGAGCTTCTTCCCATCGGTCTTCTGTGTGACAGCGAAGGTGGAAGCCAGGACCTTCCATTGGGCTACGATAAACTCACCTTCGGCGGCCGAGACAAAAACGCGGTTGATTACGGGAATGCCGTCGATCGAGAAAGACAGTTCCCCATCGACAAAAGCCGCATTGAGCACCGAGCCGGGCTTGAGGCGGGTCGATATCAGACCGTACCGGATACTGAGGTCGTCCTCGTATCGCTGATTGGCCCACGCTCGCTTTTGCTCGGCATCAAAACGTGCAGGAGCATTGGTGATTAGGTCCGCCTTCGTCTGGAGATCAGAGAACAACCACGTCTCAGGTTTATTTCGGACGCGGATCGCGGAGAGGCGTCGCGCGATCCCGGTTAGGGTGTCTCGGCGGGCCGTATGGGCCGCCTGAAGACTTTTCGCCCGCGCGACCACCGCTTCACGATCCGCCTCCGATGCGGGCGGGACTGGAAGCGGCGCGATGAATTGCCGGTTAGCTTCAAAGAACCCACCGTCCTTCACCTTCGCGATACGGCGGAATACAAAATTTGCAACGGTTGAGTTAAGAATACCAAGAAGATACCAAGGGTCCTGTTTGTCGGCGCAGATGATTCCATTCACTCGGACGTTATTCAAATACATTTTAGAGGTATCGTCTAGGCATACGCGCATTTCCGGCACTGTCTGGGCGACAATCAGTTTTACAACCTCTTGCTTATCGAGATTCTGCGGTCGTCCAAAGCGGTACCATTGTTTATCATCGAACGGTGCGAAGGTGATGTTTCCCTTGTCGTCTTTTCTTGATTCTCGTAACCGGAGTTCTTTTTTCCATGCCTTCAGATGCGCCCACGCCTTTGGGTATTGGGCTTTCATGGCCGCAGCATCTATGAGGACCACGCCCCTGTTGCTCACCCGGTACGGAAACAGCAAATAGGTATCTGTTTTCGGCACAATATATCGTTTCGCCTCAGCCCCTGAGACGAGGGGCTTCATCAGACTATCTTCAATTTCAACTTCATAGGCTGAGGGAGCGTTGTCCCCCTTGGAATACAGAGGTAACGGGCAGGCCCAAGCCGCTGTAGATGATATATCTGGTCAGCGCTGGTCTGAATACCGACGAAGATGTTTGTAGTATACTCGGCGTCATCTAGCGTTTTGCATCGCTTGTACAATCGGTCGATCAAAGCTCGGTCCTTGCCAGTCAAAAGCAACCAGCGGTCTCCGAAGACTTGACGACCATAAGGGAGCGCACGACCCGGGTCTGCCCACGGATTATCGGGTATGCCACCGAAGGGAGCGTCCACCACTTGGATGGCTTTGTTGTTAGATTTCGTGTAAAATTGCAGCGCCGTGTACGTCGTCGCTTCCTCGAATACCTGGAATGATTTCAAATCGATCCAGCGGTCCAGATTTTGGTTTTTTGCGATTAGATTACGCAGCCCGTCGCCGTACTCGTTGCCTACCCACAAACTCGGAGCAATGTAACCGAGCCGCCCATGCTCGTTGAGCAGAGAGATGCCTTTCTCGATAAAAGGCAGATACAGATCGAAATTGCCCGTTTGCGTGCTCTCAAACGGCCTCGGGACCACCCCCGGCCTCCCGTCGCGTAGGAATCCGGCCATGTCGGCATGGGCGGTCCGAAAATTTTGCAGCTTCACGTAGGGAGGGTTACTGACGACCGCGTCGAAGCCACCCCGCTCGAAAATCTGGGGGAACGCCTTCTCCCAATCGAAGGCATTCACCCGCTCTTTTTCGGCATCGTCGTAGACCATGTTGACCTGGCCCTTGAAGAAATCCAGGCCAATGAGGCTGTTGCCTTCGCGGATGTTGTCGTGAAGCGAAGAAAGGGGTTGGTCTCCACGCGCCGTGTGCAGCCAGAGCGCGAGCCGAGCGATTTCGACCGAGGCAGCATTGATATCAACGCCGTAGATATTGGATCGGAGAATCTCGGCGATCCGTGCCGCATCCTCATCGCGCGCTGCGATGCTTCCGGTAAGCTGTCTGCGAAACCCTTGCACTTCACGCCATGTGTCGATCAGATAGCGGAGAACCGTGATCAAAAACGCTCCCGATCCGCAGGCCGGATCGAGGACGGTCAGCGATTTCAACCGCTCGGCAAAGGCGTCGATAGCATCGAGCGAGGGATCGCCGTTCGCTGGCCAGCCGCATTCCCTTTTGAGGTCAGCAAGACGAGGGCCGAGAGTTCTCATCGACGATCCGCTCCACAACCCATTCTGGCGTGTAGTAGACCCCATCCCGTTTGCGCTTGCTCAGCTTGTTGATCGACGGGCGGCCATCCGCATCCGCCTCCAGAATTTCCAGTTCGGTGATCGACTGCTCAAAAATCCGGCCGAGCGTGTAGAGCCCGAGAGTTTTCAGTGGGTCTCGATCAAACGATCTCGCGCCGTCCGCGCGACCCAGATCGGAGGCATAGTTGTATGAAGCGCAGAGATATAATAGTGTCTCTTTATACGAGTAGAGGCTCGCCTCGTTGCTTCCTTGCAAATGCTGACAGAAGATCGAATTAGGAACGCGTAGATTTTCGAGTTCCGCGTCACTGTCAAAGAGGCCACCATTGAAGCGGTTGATCTTCTTCCCACCAAACGCACGCCCATCGTTCATTGCCGTGAAAAGCCGGAGCATGTCCTGCCAGATTGTCGTCCCGCCCGGATCGAAATACGGATCATTGCTGCGATCGATCAGGAAGTCCTGTAGCAGCTTCGGCGGGAAAGCGAGCGCCTGCCCCATATCCTCGCAGAAGAAGATGAAGATGCAGCGATCAAGAATCTTCTGAGCGAGACGCACCAAACGCCCCTTCGTCCCAGGAAACCGGGAAGTCCCAGGGCCATTCTTGACGAGCAACTCCGTATAGAGCTTTTCCCGGAATCTGCGGTACTCGTTGTAAAAGCTGTTTTCAAGCTGCCGATCGTTGAAACGTTGCTTCTCAATCAGACCAAGCAGTACCGAGCGTCCGGTCTCTGATATTAGAGTCTCCCGGTGGAATACTTTCCTAAATAGAAACCTGTCGAAGCGGGCAGCATCGGTGGTCGCCACCAAGCCAGGGCCTTTGAGTAGATCAGTCGGAAGAATCGTGAACCGCAGAGATTGATGATGGCCCTTGTCGGACCAATAAAGACGGAACTCGTTCATGTCGGTCACGATCCCCCAGGTCGGCAGGATCGGGTCGGATGGGAAGAGTCCGCGACTGCGACGCGCATGGCTCAAATAATCAAGACACTGCCACACTGGGCTTCTGTTATTCCCCTTTCTGCGTTGGGGGGCATCAAGGTCTGAATGAATATCTTTGAATTCGTAAACAACTTGCGGAACCCCCGTATCGCGGCTTTTTTGGAAGAACCCTATTGCGAGATCGGCCGCGCCGACGCCACCTCTCTCCCCGGCTCCTGGTATGGGAAATTTCGGCCACAGAGTGAACGCGCCACCCTCTGTGCCGCTCTGTCCCGTCTGCTCGTAGCCCCAAGTGTCACGAAAAAACTCCTCGATAAACGCCGCTTCGGAGGAGGTCTCGCGCAGGTCTCTGCGCCTTGACCAGGCGCGTAAGCGATTATCGAGGGCTCGCTCCTCTTCGGAGCCTTGGAAGGCTACGTACTCCGACTCCCAGACAGACCGGAAAAATGCCTTCGATATGAATGAGCTATAGAGGTCCATGCGCCGCCACTGTTTGCCCGCCAAAGGCTGCGCGGCGCGTTGCCCAAGGTCAAGGCCTGTCGAGGTTCAATATTTTTAATTTCGCAATCTTAAAAATGATAAATTCGCACTTATATGTCGCAGCCTGCGGCGCATTCGGGCGCCGGGACCACAAGGGGGTGCAAGATGCCTGCTGATTCCCTGCAGATGCAGGTGGAACGGAAAGAAGGCGGTCAATTCAAGAAAGGCCAGTCCGGCAACCCGGCGGGGCGGGAGGTGGGGTCGCGCAATCGGGCGACGTTGCTGGCAGAGCAATTGTTTGATGGGGAATGCGAGGCGCTGACGAAGAAGGCGGTGGCGATGGCATTGGCGGGCGATGCCGCGACGATGCGGTTGTGCATCGACCGCATCCTGGCGCCGCGGCGCGGGCGTGGCGTGCGCTTTGAATTGCCGGTGATCCACAGCGCCGCCGATCTCGCGCCGGCGATGGCGGCGATCACCGAGGCGGCGGCGTTGGGCATTCTGTCGTCGGGCGAGGCGTTTGAACTGGCGCAGGTCGTCGATACCTTTATCCGCGCGATCGAGGCCGGCGACATCGAGCGCCGCCTGCGCCAGGTCGAAAACGTGAATGGCCTGGGCGAAAGCCGGGGTCTGGGCGAGAACCGGGGTTAGGGCGGTGCGCTGGGCCCGGCTCGACCGGCGCCTCCTGGCGGTCGAGCGGGCGGCGCGGCGGGAGGTGTGGCATCGGGTGGAGGTGCGCGAGCACGCCGCCGCCTGCGCCGCGATCCGGGCCGCGCTGCCCGGCGCCAAAATCGACCCCGATGCGGTCGCCTGTCTGCGCATGTTCGACCGGGCCGAGCGCGATCTCGCGGCGCTCCACGACACTCCGGCACGCCGCGCCGCCGATGCCGCCTTTATCGCCGCCGACCCGCGCCTCGCCGCGCGCCCGAGCCCGAGCGCCAAGGCCCGGCTGTTGATGCCGCGCTATGCCGGCGGCACCCCGCCCCCGCTCAATGCCGCGCTGACCGAGTGGTTCGCCTGGGCGCTTCAGAATGACGGGCCAACACTCTGACCCGCCATCCTGAGCATCGCAGCAGGCTACTTGGTGTAGCCGGCTACCTGGTGCCAGCCGGCTACTTGGTGAAATTAAGCTTGCTGAGGTCGGTGATGCCGACCAGCGTCATCTTTTCGCCGTCGATAAAGGTCAGCACGGTGTTGCCGCCGGAGACCGCTGACGATCCGAGGAACTCGCCGCCCTTATCGACCGAGGTCGCCGATGCGATGACATCGCTGACCGTCGAGAAGCCGGTGACGGTGGTTTCGGCCAGGTTGCCGCCCGGGTGGCTCCCGCCGTGATGGCCCTTGCCGCCCGGAACCGAGATGTCGCGCAGCGTCGTTGCGCCATGATCGGCACCGAGATTGACCGTCTCCATCCCGCCGCCCTGCACCGATCCCTTGCTGCGGGAAGCGATGTCGACCAGCAGCGAGCCGTCGCCCAGGTTGTTGATGACGTCCTTGTTGCCGCCATCGACGGTCGTTCCGCCGAGACCGGCATTGATCGTCGTGTGGCCCATGCCGCCATTGACCGACAAGCTGCCGCTGCTGCCGGTTACCGTGTCGCCGCGGTCGCTGACGACAAAGGTATTGACGGCCTGGCCGCCGGCGCCGGTCACCGTCCCGGTGCCGCCGGTGATCATGTTGTGGCCGCTGGTATGCTGGTCCAGGATCAGATTCGTGCCCGAACCGCCGACAATCGTGTCGCCGCCGCCCGAGGCGCCCGGAATTTCGCGGACGGTCAGCGCGCCGCTGCCACCGGTAATCAGATCGTTCCGGCCGCCAAGCACGGTCATCGCGCCAGTGCCGCCACTGATCGTATTGCCGCCAAAGCCACCGCTGCCGCCATGCCCGTCATCATGGCCGTTGCCGCGGCCTTGGTCGTGACCCTGGCCTCTGTCATGACCCTGGCCTCTGTCATGGCCCTGGCCATGGCCGTGATTGTCGCCGCGCCCGTGGTGTTGGTCGTCGGAATGCCCGTTGCCGCGACCGTGGTTATCGTCATCCCGGCCGTTATGCGTCGCGGGACCGCCGCCGAAAACGGTTTCCGGTCCCGAGCCGCCGGCGATCGAATCACCGGTGCCGGCCTTGACCAACAGAGCGCCCGCCCCACCGACCGCGGTCATCGGGCCGTCCGTGACCAGATGGTTCGCGCCGGTCAGATCGATGACCTGCCGGCCGCCGGTGGAATTGCCGCCGACAATCGTGTCGCCGCTCGACCCGACCACCGTTTGGGCACCGGTGCCGAGCTGAATGGTCTCGCCTTGGGGGGCCGTATGCTGCGACTGGCTGTGCCGATCGGTATCGTCGATCAGCTTATAGGCGCCGGTACCGAGCTGTTCGGTCGAGCTGAGCGAACCAGCCTGTACGGCGTCGTTGGAGACCTTGACCGCACCTTGAATAAAGGCCGTCGCATCCACCCCAGGTAGGGCTTTCCCCAGCGAGCTTGTAAATATCTCTATATTAAATGCGCCCGCGACGGTTGAACCGGAAAGTGTCGTACCATCGTTTAAGATGAGATTGACTGGCTCATGATTTGCCGATTTGAAAACAAGTTCAGATCCCGGCACAGATGCCATCGTTTAGTACTCCGACTGTTGTGTCCCCCCGCGGGAGGATCGGTCGGAAACGGCATCTATTCGGGTTCGTCGCCATTTCAAATTGAGTTGACTTGTTTCAGATTGTTACAAGTTGTTGCTGATATGACCGATTTTGTTTCAGGTTGCCGCAGATTGCCGCGACCCGTTTATTAACCCCCTCCCTTCAATCGTATGAGTTTACGTTACTGTATAATTAACTGTAATTACACGATATCAAGGTTATAGATGTATGAACTCGGATCGGAACTATCGCGGCCCGTACGCTCACCCCTTGGCGATTTCGCGGGCGATCAGCAGGCGCTGGATGTCGCTGGTGCCTTCGTAAATCTGGCACACGCGCACGTCGCGATAGATGCGCTCCACCGGGAAATCGGCGAGGTAGCCATAGCCGCCGTGGATCTGGATCGCGTCGGAGCACACAAGCTCGGCCATTTCGGAGGCGAACAATTTGGCCATCGCGGCGGCTTGCAGGCAGGGTTCGCCGGCGTCGCGCAATGACGCCGCGTCGAGGATCAGCCCGCGCGCCGCGGCAAGCTGGGTCGCCATGTCGGCGAGGCGGAACCCCACCGCCTGGTGCTCGATGATCGCGCGGCCAAAGGTTTCGCGCTGCCGCGCATAGGCGAGCGCCGCCTCGTATGCCGCCGTCGCCATGCCGAGCGCCTGCGCCGCGATGCCGATGCGGCCGCCTTCGAGGTTCGACAATGCGATGCGATAGCCCTGGCCCTCGCCGCCGAGCATCAGATCGGGGGTCAGTTCCATGTCCTCGAACACCAGCTGCGCGGTGTCGGAGGCGCGCTGGCCGAGCTTGTGCTCGATGCGCGCGACGCGGTAGCCCGGCGTGTCGGTCGGCACGATAAAGGCGCTGATGCCCTTGCGGCCGGCCGCCGGATCGGTCACCGCGAAGACGATCGCGACCTGCGCGTTCTGCCCCGAGGTGATGAACTGCTTGGTGCCGTTCAGAACCCAGCGATTGCCATGCCGCTCGGCCCGCGTCCTGATCGCCGCGGCGTCGGAGCCGGCGCCGGGTTCGGTCAGGCAGAACGCCGCGAGCATGTCGCCCGCCGCCATCGGCCGCAGAAACCGCTCCTTCTGCTCCGCCGACCCGTACCGCAGCACCGGCACGCAGCCGACCGAATTGTGCACGCTGAGGATGGTCGAAACACTGCCGTCGCCGCCCGCGATCTCCGCCAGCGCCAGCGCATACCCGACATGGTCGGCGCCCGCACCGCCATATTCCTGCGGCACCAGCATGCCCATGAACCCGAGCTTGCCAAGCTCCGCCAGCGCCTCTGTCGGAAACCGCGCCTCGCGGTCCCATTCGGCCGCATGCGGCGCCAGCAGGTCGCGCGCCACCTCACGCGCGGTATCCCGCAACAGCCGCTGTTCCTCGGTCAGTCGCATCGGTTTCCACCGCTACATCAGTTTGCCATACAAATCCGCGACGCGCTCGCGATACCGCGCCATCGAAAACAGCTCGGCCTGGATGCGGCCCCGCCGCACCAGATCGGCGCGCAGGCCTTCATCGGCGGTGATCGTCTTGATCGCATTGATGATGCTGTTGATATCGTAGGGGTCGACATAAAGGGCGGCGTCACCGGCAATTTCCGCCAGCGAGGAGGTGCGCGAGGTCACCACCGGGGTCCCGAGCAGCATCGCCTCCAGCACCGGCAGTCCAAAGCCTTCATACAGCGAGGGAAACAGCACGGCGCGCGCGCCCCTGGATCAGCGTCACCAGCATCGGCAGGCTGACAAATTCGAGGTGATAGATGCGCCGGTTGCCGCCTGGGTTGGCCCGCCCTTCGGCGCTCAGCTCGGCCAGCAATTTGGCCTCCGCCCGGTTGCCCCAGCCGCTCGCTCCGGTGATGACGAGCGGAATATCCACCGCCGACAGCATGTAGGCGTCGATCAGGCGGCCGACGTTCTTCTTTGGCTCCAGCGCGCCGTAGAACAGCAGGTAGTTGCCCATGTCGAGGCGGTACGAGCCGCGCAGTTGCTCGGCGATCAGATCGGCCGGCCGCTCGACCAGCTCCTTCGGAAACTCGACCGCCTCGTAGGTATTTGTCACGCGGTCTTCCGGGACGCCGAGCAATTGCACGATGTCTTTCTTCGAGTTCTCCGACACCGTGACGATGTGATCCGCCTCGGCGGCGAGCTTGCGCAGCAGCTGATAGGTCAT
The DNA here is from genome assembly GCA_963737875.1 of uncultured Alphaproteobacteria bacterium. GTDB lineage: Bacteria > Pseudomonadota > Alphaproteobacteria > ATCC43930 > CGMCC-115725 > DATARH01. The sequence goes on from CAVTUM010000007.1 coordinate 14,073, forward strand.
GCGCTTGTTGTCGAGCGTCGTATAGGGCAGGCGCAGCGGCACCAGGTCGTGGATCGTGTAGATGTTGCGCGACTGCTTTGCCCGCACTGGCAACTGATAGGTGCAATGCAGGATGTCGGGTGCCTTGTCGAAAGACAGGTCGATGAACCGGCCGGTCAGCGAGAAATAGCGCCGCGCATTCGCGAACAGGTTGCGCGCCACGAACATGTGGTCATGCAGCGGCAGGCGGCCGCGAAACTGGTCGGTAATCACCATCCCGGTCAGATTGATCTCGGTCGGCTCGACCCCGAGCGGGGCACGCGCCTGATCGCAGATGGTCTGCCAGATCTGCGTCGGATACGGCACGCGCGCCGCCTCGTTGGTGTCGAAAAACGCGATTTCGCGCATCAGCGGGTTTTTCGCCGGGCGCTGCCGCGAGCTGTAGACGACGCCCATCTCGTGCCCGAGTTCGCGCACGATCGCGGCCAGCATGCGCGTATACGTCGCGATGCCGGTGCCGTGTTCGAGCGACAGATTGAGGCCGTCGAAATAAATGCGCCGGCTCATGCTGATACTCTGGCTCCCGCTATGCAGGCCATGTGGAATGTGGCCGGGACGCACCGGCGCGCGCGGCGGATATCATCCTCGCCGCGCGCTTGTCGAGAGCGAAGCCGATTTGCCTCGCGAACCGCCGGCCGCGCCGTCGGTTCAGGCGCTATCGACCAGCACCAGCTCGGAATCGTCGAGCGCCGCGATGCGGAGGGTGTTTTCGTCGCGGATGGCGGCACCGTCGCGTGCCATGACACGCACATCGTTGACCGTCACGGCGCCGCTCGCCGGCACGAGATAGGCATGTCGGCCGGGGCGCAGCGCATAGTCGAGCGTCTCGCCGGCCTTGAGCCGGGCGCCGAGCACCTTGGCGTCAGTGCGGATCGGCAACGCGTCAGCATCGGCCGGGTCGCCGCTCGCCAGCGGAACAAAGCGGCCGGCACGGTCGCTCTGCGGGAATGGCCGCGTACCCCAGGCCGGCGCGTCGCCGCGCCGGGTCGGGATGATCCAGATCTGGAAGAGCTGCGTCGGCTCGCCTTCGCGGTTGTATTCGGCGTGGCGGATGCCGGTCCCGGCCGACATCACCTGCACGTCGCCGGCGACGGTGCGGCCCTTGTTGCCGAGGCTGTCTTCGTGGGTGATGGCACCCTGCCGGACATAGGTGATGATCTCCATGTCGGCATGCGGGTGCGGCGGAAAGCCGGTGCCGGCGGCGATCTCATCGTCATTCCACACCCGCAGCGCACCCCAATGCATCCGCTCCGGGTCTTGGTAATGCGCGAACGAGAAGTGATGGTGGGTGTCCAGCCAGTCGAGCTTTTCCTGCCCGAGGCTGGCGAAAGGTCTGTGTTCGATCATGTCCGGAACTCTGTTCGGGGGGATTGGCCCGATATATGGGGGCGCCGGCGGCGCGCTGCGAGCCTATCGGCGACGCCGGAAGCGTCCGACCAGATTGAGCAGCGCCAGCGGCACCACGATGACCGCGCCAAGCAGCGCGTAGGGCACCGCCCAGGCGACGAGGTCACGGAATTTGGTGGCGACCGCGACGATCGTGTTCCAGGTATCGTGCAAAATTCCGCCGGCGGTGATGCCGAGCCCTTCCAGCAGCAGGCCGACCAGCACGCACAACACGACGAGGCCGATGGCGCGGGCGACCAAGGTCATTGCGCCGCTGTTTGCGGGGCCGGTTGGAGTTGCTGCCATTCTGCGAGCACCATCGGGTCGGTTTCGGAGGCGATGCGGATTGTGGCCTCGGCGCCGATGTCGTCAGGCGCGACAAGCCGGCCGAACGCCCAAACGGCTGTCGCGCGAACCAGCGGCGCGGCCTCATCAAGGCACCGCCGCGCCGCCGCGACAAGCTCCGGTTGCGGCGGCGCATTGCCGATGGCGACCAGCACATTCCGCAGAAATCGGTCGCGGCCGACGCGTTTGATCGAGGTGCCGGCGAACATCGCGCGGAATGCCGCATCGTCGAGCAGCGGCGAGTTCGGCGAGGCGGGGCGCGGTCAGCGCCTCGCGCGGCAGAAATTCGGGTTCACGCGTGGAGCGGGCAAATTTGTTCCACGGGCACACCGCGAGGCAGTCATCACAGCCATAAATGCGATTGCCGATCGCGGCCCGGAATTCGTGCGGGATCGGCCCCTTGTGCTCGATCGTCAGGTACGAGATGCAGCGCCGTGCATCGAGCTTGTGGGGTGCGGGAAAGGCGTTGGTCGGGCAGGCATCGAGGCATTGCCGGCAAATGCCGCAATGGTCGTCCTCCGGCGCGTCCGGGGCGAGCGCCAGGCTCAGATAGATTTCGCCGAGAAACAGCCACGAGCCGAACTCGCGCGACACGAGGTTGGTGTGCTTGCCCTGCCAGCCGAGCCCGGCCTGCTGCGCCAGCGGCTTTTCCATGACGGGCGCGGTATCGACAAACACCTTGAGGTCACCCGGCCAGCGCGCCGCGATCCACCGCGCCAGCGCCTTCAGCCGCTTTTTCAGCAGATCGTGGTAGTCGCGGCCGCTGCGCGTACACCGAAACGACGCCGCGATCCGGCGACGTGTCGGCGATGTCGCCGCCGTAATTCATTCCGAGCACAACGATCGTGCGCGCCTCCGCCCACAACACCTGCGGGTCGCCGCGCCGCGCCGCGGTGTCCGCCAGCCACCCCATATCGCCGTGATAACCCCGCGCGAGAAACTCGCCGAGACCGGTGCGTGCCGCGGCGGCGAGTCGGGCTTCGGCGAAGCCGACCGCGTCAAACCCCATCGCCAGCGCCTCGGCGCGGATCGCCTCGCGGATCGCGGCCGACATGCGGCGCGCTCAGCCGCGTCCGCGATAGGGCGCGACGCCGGGGTCGGGCAGCCATATTCCGGCGGGCGGCGCGCCGGTCTGGTAGAACACGTCGATCGGAATGCCGCCACGCGGATACCAATACCCGCCGATGCGCAGCCATCGCGGCGCCAACGCCGCGATCAGCCGGCGCGCGATCGTCAGCGTGCAATCCTCGTGAAACGTCGCGTGGTCGCGGAACGAGCCGAGAAACAATTTCAGCGACTTGCTTTCGAGCAAAACTGCTTCCGGCACGTAGTCGATGACGAAATGCGCGAAATCCGGCTGCCCGGTGACCGGACACAGCGTGGTGAACTCCGGGCAGGTGAAGCGCACGACATAGGCGTGGCCTTGCTGCGGATTGGGCACGGTGTCGATCACCGCCGCGTCGGGCGATGCAGGCGGCACGGCACGGCGGCCGAGCACCGGCTCACTCATCCGCCGCAAACCCTCGTAGGATGGGCTGAGCGCAGCGAAGCCCATCCTTGGCGGCGCGGCAACCATGATGGGCTTCGCTGCGCTCAGCCCATCCTACGTTCGTCATCCCTCGGCCCCCGGCAATGAAAATTCGGCAAGGCGGCCCTCGCGGATCGCGGCGCGCAGCATCGCGGTCAGATCGGCGTAATAGGTCAGGTTGTGCGCGGTCAGCAGCATGCTCGCGAGGATTTCGCCGGATTTGGTCAGGTGATGTAGATACGCCCGGCTGAACCCGGTGCAAGCCGGACAGCGACATTCCGGGTCGAGCGGCGCCGGGTCGTCGGCATGGCGGGCGTTGCGCAGGTTCAGCGCACCCTGTCGGGTGAAGGCCTGCCCGGTGCGGCCGGAACGCGTCGGCACAACGCAATCGAACATGTCGATACCGCGCCTGACGGCGCCGACAATGTCGGCCGGCTTGCCGACACCCATCAGATAGCGCGGCCGATCCGCCGGCAATGCCGGCACTGTCGCGTCAAGCACCGCAAAGGTCGTCGCCTGGCCTTCGCCAATCGCCAGCCCGCCGACCGCGTAGCCATCAAAGCCGATATCGATCAGGCGGGCGGCCGAGCGCTGGCGCAAATCGGGATGCACTCCGCCCTGCACGATGCCGAAAATGCCGTGCCCCGGCCGCTCGACAAAGGCGGCGCGCGACCGCTCCGCCCAGCGCATCGACAACTCCATCGATGTTTCGACAGCGCCGCGTTCAGCGGGAAACGGCGTGCATTCGTCAAGGGCCATCGTGAAATCGGCGCCGAGCAAATGCTGGATCTGGATCGATCGCTCCGGGGTCAACAGATGCGCGCTGCCGTCGAGATGCGAGCGGAAGGCGACGCCATCTTCGGTGATCTTGCGCAGCGCCGCCAGCGACATGACCTGGAAACCGCCGGAATCGGTCAGGATCGCGTAGGGCCAGTTCATGAAGCGGTGCAGCCCGCCAAGCGCCGCGATGCGCTCGGCGCCGGGCCGCAGCATCAAATGGTAGGTATTGCCGAGCACGATGCGGGCGCCGGTCGCGGCGACCATGTCCGGGGTCATCGCCTTGACCGTCGCCGCCGTGCCGACCGGCATGAACACCGGCGTCTCGATAGCGCCATGCGCCGTCGTCAGCCGCCCAACCCGCGCGGCGCCGTCGCGCGCTAGCACCTCGAACCCGATGCCGGTCATCGGTTCGGCTCGCCGGCGATGTCCGCCTCGATCAGGCAGGCGTCGCCGTAGGAGAAGAAGCGGTAGCGGTGGGTGACGGCGTGATCATAGGCGGCTTTGATCCGCTCATGGCCGGCAAGGGCGGAGACCAGCATCAGCAAGGTCGAGCGCGGCAGGTGGAAATTGGTCAACAGCAGGTCAATCGCGCGGAAACGGTAGCCGGGCAAGATGAACAGGCGGGTTTCGCCGCGAAATTCCGCGACATGGCCGGTCGCGGCGGCGGCACTCTCCAACAGGCGCAGACTCGTCGTGCCCACCGCGATGATGCGGCCGCCGCCACCCCGGACGGAATTGATGCGGCCGGCGGCGGCGGCGCTGATCTCGCCCCATTCCGAATGCATGCGATGCTCCCGCGGGTCATCGACCTTGACCGGCAGAAACGTGCCGGGCCCGACATGCAGCGTAACGGTCAGCCACTCAATACCGCGTCGGGTGAAGGCGGCCATCAGCGCCGGGGTGAAATGCAGCCCGGCGGTCGGAGCCGCGACCGCGCCGTCGGCCTGGGCGAACATCGTCTGATAGTCGTGCCGGTCGCGCGCCTCACCGCCGCGTGGGCGCTTGATGTAGGGCGGTAGCGGCATCGCGCCGTGGCGCGCCAGCGCGGTGCGAAAGGCCTCGCCCTCGCAGTCGAACCGCAGCGTAACCTCGCCGTCCGGCGTCTTGCCCGTCACCTCGGCGGCAAAATCCTCCGCGAAGGCGAGGCGGTCGCCGGATTGCAGGCGGCGCGCTCCGCGGGCATAGGCACGCCACACACCGCAGCCGAGATCGCGTGCCAGCGTGATCTCGACCGTCGCGAGGCCGCGCCGCCCGACCAGTCGCGCCGGGATCACCCGCGTGTCGTTGAACACCAGCAGGTCGCCGGGCCGCAACAGATCGGGCAGGTCCGCGATATGACAATCCGCCATGTCACCAGCCCGCGGCAGCACCAGCAGGCGCGCCGCCTCCCGCGGCTCGGCCGGACGATCGGCGATCAATTCGCGCGGCAGGTCATAGTCAAAATCAGAAAGCAGCATCGCTCATTCTACCATGCGCCTCCTTCCGCGGGAGCCAGCCCGCGCTTTGTGGCGCGTTGCCGCAATACCGCGGTGCCAACCCAAAGCTAATTGGGGATGCGATTCCACTTGGTCGAATGCCGCTTTAGGCCGGCATCGGCAGATTCGAATCAGAAGCGAGGTGCCTTGGCCGAAAGGCCTGGGATGTCTCGGTAAAGCAGCGACAGCGGAATATCGAGCCCGACGCTTTCCAGCCGGAGCCGATCGTTGGGAGAACCGAGTTCGATCGTCACCCAACCGCCGCCGCTGCGTCGATAAACGGTCGCCCCGACCCGTTCGGTCTCGACGAACAGGATTTCCTGTAGGCTGGTGATCTGCCGATAGGCGGGAAGCTTGACGAAAATGTCGTCGCGCCCGGTGGACGGAGACAGCACCTCGACGATCAGCAACGGTTCAGCCACGATCCCTTGTGTATCGCGATCAAGCGGCGCGCAACTGACGGTCAGGTCGGTTTCGAAATGGTTCCGACCCCGCAACCCCTCCGGAGCGATGCCCGCCTGCGACCGCAGGAAGCATTCGGGGCGGGTCGCTCCCAACGCGATATAGATTTCACCACCAAGCCGACTGGCGATGACCTGATGCGCCGACGCCGGCGGCGCCATCGCGACAATGACACCGTCGATCAGCTGGTAATGCCGCTGATCGTTTGGGCAAGCATCGAGGAATTCCTCGACCGTCAGGAGTTTGTAGGCCAGTTCCATCGGCAGAAGATAAACCCTCGCCGCCCGCTATTCCACGTCCTGTTCGGCCAGCACGTCGGTAAAGAGGCTGCGGTCGATGTTGCCGCCGGACAGCACCACCGCGACGCGCTTGCCGGCAAGGCGGCTGCGTTCCTTGAGCGCGGCAGCGAAGGCGGCCGCGCCGGCGCCTTCCGCAACGTTGTGCGTATCGGTAAACAGGATGCGCATCCCCTGGCGAATTTCCGCCTCCGACACGGTGACGATGCGCGCGGCACCGCCGCGGATGATCGCCAGCGCGTTATCGTCCGGTACGCGGCAGGCGAGGCCGTCGGCCAATGTGTCGGCGGTATTGGTGCTGATCGCGCGACCCTCGGCAAAGGACAGCGCATAGGCCGGCGCGTTTTCGGCGACGACCCCGATGATCTCGGCGGTTTTGCCGAGGGCTTCGCGCGCCGCGATCATGCCGGAAATGCCGCTGCCCTGGCCGATCGGCACATACACCGTGTCGAGCCCGTCGACCGCGCGAAACAGCTCCATCCCATAGGTCGCCACGCCGCGGACCAAGGCCGGATGAAAGGTCCGCACCGGATGCAGCCTCTCAGCCTCGGCGAGCCTCAGCGCGTGTTCGTAGGCGGCCTGAAAATCGTGCCCTTCCTCGACCAGGGTCGCGCCAAAGGCCTGCATCGCCCGGTTCTTCTCGACGCTGTTGCCGTGCGGCACGACGATCGTCGCGGCGAGGCCGAGCCGGCTTGCGGCATAGGCGATGCTTTGCCCGTGATTGCCACGGGTCGCGGTAATGACGCCGCTTATGTCCGGCTGGGTGCGGCGCAGCTCGTCGAGATAGACGAGGCCGCCGCGCAGCTTGAAGGCGCCGATCGGGGTGTGGTTTTCGTGCTTGACCCAGAGTTCGGCGCCGATCCGGCGCGACAGCAGCGGCCAGCAATATTGCGGTGTCGGCGGCACCACCAGGCGGATCAGCGCGGCAGCCTCTTCAAGCGCGGCAAGCGAAAACATCGGCATCAAACCTTTGGGCGACGGCCGGCAATCCCGGCGGCGGTTTCGAACGCGGCGGCGGCGCGCAGCAGGCGAGACTCCGCGAAAGGCGGCCCGACCAGCTGCATGCCGATCGGCATCGCGTTCTGGTCAAACCCGGCCGGGACAACGATGCTGGGGAGCCCCAGATAGTTGAACGGACGCACCAGCCGGGTCAGCCGCGCGAGGCCGGCAGCCATCCCCGGCCCGTCGCCAAACGCCGTCTCGGCCCGCGTTGGCGTCGGGATCGGCAGGGCCGGCAGCCACAGGACATCGCAGGCGCCAAACACCCGGTCGCAGAACTCGCGCGTCAGGCGCGGCCGGGCGGTCAGCGCGGCGAGATAGTGCCGCGCCGGCAAGGCAAACCCCATTTCGACGCGGGCGCGGACCTGCGGGCTGTAATCCTGCGGCCGTTGGCGCATCCAATGCGCGTGTAATGTCGCGCCTTCGGTGGCGCTGATCGCGTTGGCGAGGAACGACAGCGGCTCCTGCGGCGGGATCGCGACCTCGACGATCTCGGCGCCGCTGTCGGCCAGTCGCTTTGCACCGTCCTGCCAGCAGCGTTTCACCTCGGGGTCGAGGTCGTCGCTGTAAAAGCTGGTGGGCATGCCGATGCGCAGTCCGGCCGCGCCACCCGACGCACCGGCCTCTGCCGCCGCCTCGTACCAGCCAAGCGGATGATGCGCGGCGGTCGGGTCGCGCGGGTCAGGACCGGCGATCACCGAAAGCAGGCGGGCGGCGTCACGGACCCGGCGCGCCAAGGGCCCGATCGTGTCGAGGGTGAACGACAGGCCCATCGCACCATAGCGGCTGACGCGGGTATTGGTCGGCTTGATGCCAACGATACCGCAGATCGCCGCCGGCAGGCGTACTGAGCCGCCGGTATCAGAGCCGAGCGCGCCCCACACCGCTCCGGCCGCCACCGCCGCCCCGGAGCCGCTCGATGACCCGCCGGTGATGCGCGCCGGGTCCCAGGGGTTGCGGCAATCGCCGTGATGGATGTTGTGCCCCGTCGGCCCAAACGCGAATTCCGCCATGTTGAGCCGCGCGATATCGAGCGCGCCGGCCTCGTCGAGCCGCTGCAACGCAGTCGCGGTGCGGTCGGCCGGCACGTCACGCAAAATGATGCTGCCGCAGCTGCTGACGCGGCCCTTCCGGAAAAACATGTCCTTGTGCGCCAGCGGCACGCCGTGCAATGGACCCAGCGGCTGCCCCCGCGCCAGCAGCGCGTCCGCGGCACTGGCGGCGGCAAGTGCGCCGGCCTCGTCAATCGCAACAAAGGCATTGATCGCCGGCTGGACCGCCTTCGCCCGCGCCAGGGCCGCCTCGGTCGCTTCGCGCGACGATACCCGGCGGGCGCGGATCGCATCGGCCAGTTCGACCAGCCCCATTTGGGTCAGGTCGGTCAGGTCGCTCACGTCACTCGCCCTCCGGCGCGAGCGCCGACAGCACGGCCGCGAAGCTCCCGGGCTCCTCGTGAAACTGCGGCTCGGCGGTGACCGCGGCCAGCGCGGCCGCGACGCCGGCCGCCAGTTCGGCGGCGCGGCGGGCACCAAGGCCATCGAGCGTATAGCCGTGCAAATTGCGCACGAGCTGGATCAGATGGTTTGGGTCGCTGCTGGTCATGTGCTGTTCGATCCCTATGTCGCGACCGGCCGCAGCACCGGCGGCACCGCGCCGCGTAGCAGCGTCTTGCGCAGCTGCCACTGCGTCGCGGTGTCGAATTCCTCGAAAAACTGCGTCTCGCCGCCGCACAGTACCGCAACCGGTATGCCATCGCGGTAGAGGACGCGGTTCACGGTCAGTGCCGCGAGCCTGCCGCCCGGCGTCAGGATGCCGACGAGGTTCAGCGGGTCGGCGCCGGACAATGACACGAGTTCGCCCGAATGCGGTTTGCGGCGCACATCGCGCATGAGGCCGATCGCTTCGGGCAAGGCGAACTGCTCGCCAGAAAAGCCGGCGACAAACCTGCCGCCGCGGATGTCACCGCGCGCCTCCAGCCGGCGAAAGACCCGCAGCAGGTCGCGCCACGGCGGCAGCCACGCCGCCTCGCGTTCCAGCATGCGCCAGAACACAACGCCATAGCGGCGCAGCAGGGTGCGCGCGAGATGCTCGACCGCCTCGCCGGGGTCCTGCATGCCGTCCGGCAGCCGGCGCAACCGCCGCGCCAGCGCCCAGCGGCCGGAATCCTCCATGCCGAACAGCGCCCGGCCGCGCCGTGAGCGGCGTTTCTCGGCCGGCATCAGCAGCGCGCGCAGTCCCGAGAAGCTGTCGGAATTGACGAGCCCGAGCGCCACCGCCTCGGCGAGCCCTTCCTCGACCTGCGGCCGCAGCAGACGCGTACCCTCGGCCAGCTCGTCAAAAAACGAGGCGCCGTTTTCCTGGATAAAATCGACGATGGCTTGGGCTCGCGAACTGGCCTGCGCAGCATCGGGCATCGGCGACAACGACGCCCACAGCGGCACGTGGCGGCGCGCCAGCAAGGTGATCGGCGTGCTGCGCACCGGCCCCGCTGTTGTGGGACGCTCGGTGCTGTCGGGCTTGAGGTTGCGCGGGCGCAGCCGGGTCCACGCAATGCGCCCGGCAAGACAGTGATCGTCGAGCCACACCGGGTCGTATTCGGCGACCCGCGCCGGCAGGATTTCGGTTTCCCAGGCCCCGGCCGCCGCCTCGAACCCTTCGAGCTGGCCGAGCACCGCGGCCAATGCGTCCGGCCCTTCCATGCGGGTCTTTTCGGTGACCCGCTGCCACTCGAACAGAAACCGCAGAAAATCGCGCGCCGCAACCGGTTCGATTTCGGCGCGCAGCCGCTTCAGCGTATAGCGGTGGATGCGCGCGAGCAGCCGCCGCTCGCACCATTCCTCGCTACCGGCGCCGGGGGTGAACCGGCCCCGCAGTGCAAACCCTTCCGCCTGCAACGCGAACAGCGCCGTGGAGATGTCGGACGGGGTCATGCCGAGCGGCGCCGCCAGCGTGGTTTCGGTCACCGGGCCCAGCCCTTCGAGCCGGCCGCGCAGGATTTCGGTCAGCGCCTCGTCCGTGCCCCAGTGTCGCTCGGCATAGGGAGCCGGCGCCACGATCTCCGGCTCCAGCCGGGCTTGCGGAAACAGCGCCAGGAATTGTGGCAACCGCTCTGCCGCCACCCACATCGGCTGCGCCGATGCCCTCTCCCTCCCATGCCTTGCGGCATGGGCCCCTCCCTCCCCCGCAAGCAGGGGAGGGACAATAATATCGCCACCCGCGCTGTCCGCCCCCTCCCCCGCAGGCGGGGAAGGGCTGGGGAGGGGGCTTCCGCTCGCGCGCCACAACCGCGTTGCACGCCTTTCCTGCGCCAGTTCGGCTAGCCAGCCGCGCCAGCCGGGGGCGGCGGCCTCTTCCTCCGTGATAAAGCCGAGCCAGGCCAGCCCGTCGTGCAGTTCGTCGCGGTTGGCGGGTTCGGGCCAGGCTTCTCCGCGGACGCGGGCGATGGCGTCGGCATCGAGGCGGCCGAGTTCGGCGGCGTCTTCCGGGGCGAGCCAGCGGCGGCCCATCACCGCCTGGGTGCGGCGTTCTTCGAGCGGCGCGTCGTCGAGATAGGCGTAAGGGCGCGCCGACAGCACTTCGAGCGCCAGCGGCGACGGCTCGGTCAGGTCGCAGGCAACGATGCCGACCTCGCCGTCGTGGATCCGGGTCAGCAGGCGAACGAGGCCGTCGATATCCATCGCCTCGGTCAGACAGTCGTTGATGGTCTGGCGGATCAGCGGATGGTCGGGTACCTCGCGCGCGCCGGCGAGGTTCTCGGCGCAGGCCAACTGGTCCGGGAAGATCGCGGTGATCAGGTCTTCCGCGTCCATGCGGGCGAGCGGCGGCGGCACCTTCCTGCCGCCACGGAAACGCGGCAGGGCCAGCGCCACCCCCGCCACCCAGCGCCAGCGCGTCATAAACATCGGCGCATCGAGCAGGGCTTGGATCAGCAGGTCGCGGACGCTGTTCGGATGCAGATAGTTGCGCACCTCGGCGAGGTCGAAGCTGTGCGCCGTGGTCAGCGACAGCACGATGTTGTCTTCGGTCGCCGCCGCCTGCAGCTCGAAATTGAACCTGGCACAAAACCGCTTGCGCAAGGCGAGGCCCCAGGCGCGGTTGAGCCGGCTGCCATACGGCGAATGCACCACCAGCTGCATGCCGCCGACTTCATCGAAAAACCGCTCAAACACGATTGTGTCGAGCGTCGGCAGCACCCCAAGCGCGGCGTAGCCGGCGGCAAGGTAATCCACCAGCTGCCGTGACGATGCCGGATCGATGCCGACCTCGCCGGTGAGCCACCTCAAGGCTCCCTCTCCCCCAGTGGGGGAGAGGGCTGGGGTGAGGGGGCGGCCCCACGCACCGTCTTCGGCCCAACCACCCTCACCCGTCTCGCCGCTGACGCGGCGATCCACCCTCTCCCGCATGCGGGAGAGGGAAAAGTGAGGTGGGCGGCAATCTCGGTGCGCAGGCGGGAGACGGATTGCGAGAGTTCGTCGCTGCGGCCGGGGGCTTCGCCGAGCCAGAAGGGGACGTTGGGGGGCTGCCCCTCGGCGTCTTCGACGCGGACGGTCCCGCGCTCGACGCGGCGGATGCGGTAGGCGGCATTGCCGAGCTGGAACACATCGCCGGCCAGGCTTTCGACCGCGAAATCCTCGTTGACCGTACCGATGACCTGGTTTTCCGGCTCCAGCAATACCTGATAGTCGGCCGTGTCGGGGATCGTGCCGCCCGAGGTCAACGCGGTGATGCGGGCGCCACGTCGGCCGCGCAGCATCTGGTTGACCGCGTCGTGATGGATCAGCGCGCCGCGCCGGCCGCGCCGCGTGCTAAACCCCTCGCCGAGCATCTGCACGATTTCGGTGAATTTGTCGCGCGCCAGGTCGCGATAGGGCCATGCCCGCTGCATCAGGGCGAACAGGTCGCCCTCGCTCCATTCCTGTGCCGCGACTTCGGCGACGATCTGCTGCGCCAGCACGTCGAGCGGCTGGTCGGGAATGCAGATACGGTCGAGTTCGCCACGCCGCACGCTGTCGAGCAATGCGGCACATTCGACCAGTTCGTCGCGCGATTGCGGGAACAGCCGTCCCTTCGGCGTCCCGTCAACCGCATGCCCCGAGCGGCCGACGCGCTGCAAAAAAGCGGCGATCGAGCGCGGTGAACCCAGCTGGCAGACCAGATCGACATCGCCGATATCGATGCCGAGCTCGAGCGAGGCCGTCGCCACCAGCGCCTTCAGCTGGCCGTTCTTCAGCCGCTGCTCGGCGTCGAGGCGGCGTTCCTTGGCGAGGCTGCCGTGGTGCGCCGCGACATGCTCGGCACCGATCCGCTCCGACAATTGCCGGGTGGCGCGCTCGGCCATGCGGCGGGTGTTGACGAAGATCAGCGTCGTGCGGTGCGCCTCGATCAGCTCGGTGAGGCGGTCGTACACCTCCTGCCAGACATCGCCCGACATCACCGATTCGAGCGGCGACGACGGCAGTTCGAGCGACAGATCGCGCTGTCGGCGATGCCCGGTATCGATAATCCGGCAATCGGGCATCGGCCCGTCGCCATTGCCAACGCCGGTCAGAAACTGCGCCACCACCTCGATCGGCTTTTGCGTCGCCGACAGACCGATGCGCTGCAACGTGCCGCCGCACAGCGCGTCGAGCCGCTCCAGCGACAGCGCCAGGTGCGAGCCGCGCTTGTTGGCGGCTACCGCGTGGATTTCATCGACGATGACGGCGCGGGTCGTCTTCAGCCGCTGCCGCCCGGATTCGGAGCCGAGCAGGATGTAGAGCGATTCCGGCGTCGTCACGAGAATGTGCGGCGCGGTCTTGCGCATCCTGTTGCGCTCGCTGGCCGGTGTGTCGCCGGTGCGGACCCAGGTGCGGATGTCGACATCGGGCAGACCGCGCGCCGCCAATTCCTCGCGGATGCCGGCGAGCGGGCGTTCGAGGTTTTTCTGGATGTCGTTCGACAGCGCCTTCAGTGGCGAGACGTACACCACCTGCGTCTCGTCAGGCAGGCCGCCCTCGATCCCTTGCCGCACCAACCCGTCAATCGCCGCAAGAAACGCGGCCAACGTTTTGCCCGAGCCGGTTGGCGCGGCGATCAGTACGTGCTGCCCGGCCTTGATCGCCGGCCAGGCGTCTTCCTGCGCGCCGGTCGGCGCCGCAAAGCTGCGCTCGAACCAGGCGGCAACGGCAGGGTGGAACAGCGAAGAGAGGCTCATATCCAAAAGAAATAAAGGCTACCGGCAGGTCGATTTAAGCTGGCGATGCGGCACAGTAAGGCGGCCAGATGCGTGGCGGCGAGCACGGCCACGACAGGCGATAGTCACCGCTGATTGCCGCATTCAACGAGGGCCTCGCCAATCGGCGGGGCCTTTTTGCGGCGTGCCCCGACCTGGCAGCCAACGCCTCTTGTTTCGGCTGGCCCGGCGTTGCGCTACGATTGCCGCGGCATAACCGTTTGGTAAAGCCGCACATGCCTGCCTCGGTTTTCATCAGCTACGCATCGAAGGACCACACCACCGCCCGCACCATCTGCGAGGCGCTGGAAAACCGGGGCCTGTCCTGCTGGATCGCCAGCCGTGACATCGGGCCCGGCGAGAATTTCCAGGTTGCGATCGTTCGCGCGATCCGCAACGCCAAGGCAATGGTCATGGTGTTCTCCGCGAACGCCAGCAATTCCGAGGAGATCAAGAAAGAGCTGGTCCTGGCCGGGCAGAGCCGGCTCGTCGTCGTGCCGGTTCGGGTCGAGGACGTGACCCCGGACGAGGCCTTTGCCTATGAGTTTGCGACCCGCCAATGGATCGACGCGTTCGACGATTGGGAACACTCGATGCAGCGGCTGGTGCAGCAGCTCTCTTCGGTGGCCGGAGTTGCGCCGCCGGCGACCACAGCCCCGACCGGACCTGCCTTGTCCGCCCCGGCCAAGCCCGCGCCACCGGCATCGGCAACCCTGCCGGCCGCAACGCGCTCAACCAATTGGGCCGGGATCGGGCAGGCCGGTGTCGCCGCAATCGTGATCGGTGGCGGCGGCTGGCTATGGTTGGGGCGTTCCCCGCCGGCAACCACACCACTCCCCGGCACCCTCCTTACCGCAACGGCAACGCCAGCCCCACCCAAGCCGGCCGCTACACCGCCGGCTGCGGCCCCGCCCGTCGTCGCAGCAGTCACCGCACCGCCGCCGTCCCCGCCGCCCGCGGCGCCGGGCACTCCGCCGGCCGCGCCGGAGGCGGCCGGTGCGGCACCGCCGGATGCTGCCGTCGACATGGCTGCGGTCGAACCGCCGGCTGGCGGCAAGCCGGTGCCGGAAAGCGCACGACAGGCACGCAAGGCCTATGAGCGGCAGGATTTTGCCGCGGCAATGCGGCTCAGCCGCGAAGCTGCCGCCCAGGGCAGCCCGGTCGGACAGCGCCAGATCGGGCTGCTGTACCTGAACGGGCTCGGCGTGGAGCACGATTTCGCACAGGCGCAGCAATGGCTGCGCAAGGCGGCAGACCAGGGCGACTTGATAGCGGAAGTCAATCTCGGCTTCATGGCCCAGGTTGGCCTCGGCGTGCCGCAGGATTACGCCGAGGCCTTGCGGCACTACCAGGCTGCCGCCGATCGCGGCAGCGCGTTTGGCGAAGCGCGGCTCGGCACGCTGTACCAGACCGGCCGCGGCGTGTCGCAGGATTACAACGAGGCGCTGCGGCTGTTCCGCAAATCAGCCGATCGCGGCAACTCGCTGGGCGAGATTTCGCTCGGCGTCATGTACCAGAACGGCCTCGGCGTACCGCGCGACTACGCCGAGGCGCTGCGCCTGTTCCAGAAGGCGTCGCAGCGTGGCGATGCGCTGGCCGAGGGGCATCTCGGCCTGATGTATCTGAACGGCTGGGGGCTGCCGCGCGACCCGGAGGAGGCCTTGCGCCGTTTCCGCTCGGCCGCCGAGCGTGGCAGCCCGTTCGGGCAGTTCCAGCTCGGCCTCGCCTATTTCAACGGCCGCGGCCTGCCGCGCGACCCGGATCAGGGACGTGCGCTGATCCAGCGTGCCGCCGCCAGCGGGTTTGATAACGCACGCCGTTGGCTGGCTTCGCACTGACCGTCAATTGGAGCAGCGGCTGAGCAGGAACATTCGCATCGCGCCGTAATGCTTGGCGGCTTCGGTCATGCCGACATATTCGCAGGTGAACGTCGCGGAATGGTAGAGCGCCAGCACCGCCGCCATCGTTTCGGTCACGTAGACACAGCCCTCGGGCGTCACCGGCTCGATGCGCGCGGCACGGCTGACATGCGCGCCGAAGAAATTGTTGCGGAGCAACACCGGGTCGCGCGCCGAATAGACCGGGCCGAGGTGGATGCCGATGCGCAATGCCATGTCGAGCGGCAGGCCGTGCGCGGCGCGATCGATCCGGCTCACCGCCTCCTGTACCGACAGCGCGCAATCGGCGGCGGCGCCGGCATCGTCGAACACCAGGAACAGCCCGTCGCCCCAGGTATTGGCGAATTTGACGTCGTCCTTGTAGCGCTCGACGACCCTGGCGAAAGCCCCGAGCATGATGTCGATAAACGCCGGCAGCTGATCGTCGCGCAGCCGGCTGAACCCTTTGACGTCGCCAAACAGCATCGCCCGGGTCTGGCGTTCGGAGGCGCGCTGCGGCGGCGCAGCCTGAGCCTTTGGCTGAAAGCCATCGCCGACCGGGATGACCAGTTGTCCCATGCCGGTCTTCCGCCAGTGATCCATATCCACCTTGGTGCCGGCCGGGCCGGCTGCCGGCTGCCCGTCCCATACGGCGATCTGGGTGGCTGCCGCCGACAGGTGCCGTGCGTGCAGCAGCGCCAGCCCCATCGCCAGTTCGCTGCAATAGGTGAACAGATGGTCGTCGCCGAGATAGCGGTCGCCGGCATAACGCACCGTCGTCGCCTGGTCGAAACAGGCATGAAACCGCGCGACCCAGTCGGCACCGGCCGCCTGCACCGAGCTTTCGATAAACTCCTCGCGGGCGAACGGCAGGATCACATGCAGGCTGGCGCCGCGCCGCAACAGCGCCTCGGCAAACAGGATGTCCGCCCCCGCGGCCAGCGAGCCATAGCCGAAGCGGACATCGGCCTCGTCGAGCGCCGCGATGATTGCCTGCTGCACCGGGTCGGCTTGCGCCGCCGGAAAGCGGCCGCGATTGCCGGGCGCCGCAATGATGTGTCCGAGATAGTGGATCACCGGCGGCGGGGTCAGCTCGGCGAGCCAGTCGG
Organism: uncultured Alphaproteobacteria bacterium; assembly: GCA_963737875.1. Taxonomy (GTDB): domain Bacteria; phylum Pseudomonadota; class Alphaproteobacteria; order ATCC43930; family CGMCC-115725; genus DATARH01. The sequence continues at coordinate 30,580 of CAVTUM010000007.1, forward strand.
CCTCCAGATTTTTCGCGGCAATGATCAGCCGCAGCTGCCGCACGGTGCTGGACAGCCCGCGATAATCCCGCTGCGCATTTTCGCGGATCGCCGCGCAGACCGACTGGGCGTGGATGCGTGCCTTGGCCAGATCACCGGCCACCAGTTCGGCTTCGAGTTCGCTGGCGATCTCGTAATATGATTTCTGCTCGGGTGCTCGCTGCGCCAGCAGGTCGAGGACCTCGCGGGCCAGCTTGTCGGCGGTCGCCTTCTCGCCGGCCAGCAGGTGCAGTGTCGCGCCGTTCACCCCGGGGTAGTAGGCCTCCGGGTTACCGGCTGCGAGCGCGTTGCGGTAAAGCTCCTCATAGGCGGTGCCGGCCGCCGCCAGCAGGCCGGCGCGGCCGGCGCCGGTCGCCGCCAGCGCGGCATCCTTCAACAGGCGCGGGCGTAATGCCGCGATGTCGAGCCCGAGCGGCGTCGTTAGCGGCAGGTGCGACGGCAGTGCCAGCCCGAGTTCGTTGAGCAGTTCCGCCGCCTGCTGGCGTGCGCCGGTTGAGGCGAGGCACAGCACGGCGCGATGCTTCAGCGCGAGTTCGTCGGGAAAGCTGACGAGCCCTTGGCGCGCCAGATCGTAGGCGCGGAACAACTCGCCCTCACGCTCGCAGCGCCGCACGGCGGCGACCCAGTCCTGTGGGGTCTGCGGCATGGGTTCGGAATGCAGCGCGTCGTCGGCCATCGCGTCTCCGATCCTTGCGATCCCCGCGCTATAGCGGAATGGCGTTCCAGGCGATGCGGTCGAGGGCGCTGTGGGCGAGGCGGCGGGCCTGTTTGTTCAGCGAGGGATAGCCGGTTTCGCTGACGCTGCGGCCGGCATCCTGGGCGCGACGATAGCCGAGCCGCTCGATCAGCTCGCCGTCGAGCACCTCGAACCCGGCGGCGCGGATCGTGGCGCGGGCTTCCGCCGCCTCGTTCGCTGTCATCACGCGGCACAGCGCAAACACCGGTGCATCTGTGACGAGCTTCATCGCGGCGATGCGTCTTGCCAGCGCGAGGCCCGGCACCAGGTCGGCGCGCGAGGCTCCGGTCGGCAGAATCACCAGATCGCATTTCGGCATCAGCGCGGCGGTGCGCTTTGGCGTTCCCGGCGCGCCGTCCAGCAAGATGATGTCGCAGCCTTTGCCGTGTTTGAGCGCTTTGCCGACATCCTTGCCCGGCGCGGCTTCGATCGGCGGATCGAGGTCGCGTTCGGCGCGGGTCCGCACCCAATCGACCGATGTCATCTGTTTGACATCGAAATCGATTATTCGTGCGTGCTTGCCGCCGATCGCCGCTTCCCGCGCGATCAGCTGGCACAGCGTCGATTTGCCGACGCCGCCCTTCTGCGACACAACGCCGATGACCTTCGGCTTGCCCATGAAATGCGCTCCCGACCCGAGCTTCGCCGGGAAGCATCGCACATGCAAGACCCGTGCGGTTTTCAACCCGCGCCGAAGGCGTGGGAGGGTGAGGCGGGTCTCGGCAGGAGTCAGGCCGCGGGGGCGAGGCCGCGTTGCGCCAGAAGCGGGGCGATGGCCGGGTCGCGGCCGCGGAAGTCGCGGTAAAGGCCCATCGGGTCGGCGGTGTCGCCGGCGCTGTAGATCGCCTTGAGGCGGGCGGCGAGCGCCGGGTCGAACGGGTCACCGGCATCGGCAAAGGCGGCGAACCCGTCGGCGTCGAGCACTTCGGCCCACAGATAGGCGTAATATCCCGCGGCATAGCCGCTGCCGGCGAACAGATGCTGGAAATGCGTCGGCCGGTGGCGCAGGCCGATTTCCGGCGGCATGCCGATGCGCTTCAGGAAATCCGCCTCGAACGCCGCGATGTCCAGCCCCGCCGGGTCGGGGCGCGCATGCAGATCAAGGTCGAGCAGCGCGCACGCGGTGTATTCGACCGTGGCAAAACCCTGGTTGAAATTGCGCGCTGCCAACAGCCGCTGCAGCAGTTCCTCCGGCAGGGGCTCGCCGGTCTGGTAGTGCGTCGCATAGCGCCGCAGGGTTTCCGGCACCGACATCCAGTGCTCGAACACCTGCGACGGGAACTCGACAAAATCACGCCGCACCGACGTCCCCGATTGCGACGGGTATTTCACCTTGGACAACAGCCCGTGCAGCCCGTGGCCGAATTCGTGGAACAGCGTGCGGGCATCGTCAAAGCTCAGCAGCGTCGGGTCACCTTTGGCGAAATTGTTGTTGTTGACGATGATCGGCAGCACCTCGCCATCGAGCCTCTGCTGTTCGCGATAGCTGCTCATCCAGGCGCCGGAGCGCTTGCCGGAGCGGGCGAAATTGTCATGCAGAAAGAGGCCAATTGCCTTGCCCGACCCGTCGCGGACCTCGTAGGCACGCACATCCGGGTGATAGGTCGCACAGTCCGACCGCTCGACAAAGCTGATGCCGAACAGCCGTCCGGCCGAGTCGAAGGCGGCGCGCACCATGTTGTCGAGCACGAAATACGGCTTCACGGCGGCTTCATCGAGCGCGTATTTCTGCTGCCGCACCTTCTCGGCGTAATAGCGCCAGTCCCACGCCGCGATCGGCTGGTTGAGCCCGTCGGCAAGCGCCGCCTCAGCCAGTTCGCCGCGCTCCTCGGCCGCCTTGTGGGTTGCCGGCGCCCACACCTCGGTCAGCAGCGCTCCCGCGGCTTCCGGGGTTTTCGCCATCGTGTCGTCGAGCCGATAGGCGGCATAGTTCGGATAGCCGAGGAGCCGGGCCTGTTCGGCCCGCAGCGTCATGATCTCGCCGATCAACGGCGCGTTGTCGTGGGCGCCATGCTTCGCGCCGCGCGCCGCCCAGGCCTCGTAGGCCGCCTGGCGCAGGTCGCGCCGTGCCGAAAACGCCAGGAACGGCTCGACCGAGGCGCGCGCCAGCGTAATGACGTATTTGCCGTCGAGGCCGCGTTCCCCGGCCGCGTTGGCGGCGGCGGTACGCGAAAACTCGGCCAGCCCGTCGAGATCGGCTTCACTCAACACCAGCTGCCATTCGTCTTCGTCGTGCAGCACGTTCTGGCCGAACAGCGTATGCAGCGTCGCGAGGCGCTCGGAAATGGCCGACATCCGCGCCTTCTGCGCGGAGTCCAGTTGCGCACCGCTGCGCACGAACCGCAGGTGATAGCGCTCCAGCAGCCGGCGCTGCGGTTCGTCGAGACCGAGCGAGTCGCACTTTTGGTAGAGTGCGTCGACGCGGGCGAACAGCCGTGGGTCGAGCATCACGCGCATCGAATGCGCCGCCAGCTTCGGAGCATAGTCGCGATCGATTTTATGGAGCGCATCGTTGGTGGCGCTTGATGTCAGGTTATGGAAGACCGCGCTGACCCGATGCAGCCGGGCGCCACCGCGCTCCAGGGCTTCGATCGTGTTACTGAAATCGGGCGGCTCCGGCGAACCGGCGATGGCCGCGATCTCCGCCAGCTGCTCCGCCATGCCCTGGTCGAAGGCCGGCGGGAAATGCTCCGACTGGATGCGGTTGAACGGCGGCAACTCGAACGGGGTCGTCCATTCTTCCAGAAACGGATTTTCAGTCATTGCCACACTCTGCTGCTGATACGCAGAAAGTGCGTCCTCACCGGCCGCACTGCAACGACAACCCGCTACCGGCTCGAATAGCGGGTCCTAGGCGACGATGCCGGCGATGTCGGAGCGCGCCGGCGGCAGGCTCGGGAAGACTTGCGCGAGCGCCGTGTCGGGCAGCCGCAGATGGCGTTCGACAATCCCGGCGAAGACGCTGCGGTAATCCGTCGTCACCGCGAGGTCGCGGCCTTCGTACAGCGCCGCCGATGCCAGACCCGGCCATTGCCCGTAGACCCGGCCGCCGCGCACGCCACCACCTATCACCCACATCACGTTGCCGTGGCCGTGATCGGTGCCGCCGTTGCCGTTTTCGCGCACCGTGCGGCCGAATTCGGACACGACGACGACGACGGTATCCTGCCAGTCATTGCCGAGCGCCTGCACAAAACTGGCGAGACCGTCGCCGAGTGGCCGCAGCCGTCCCGCGAGCTGCCCCTTATCGGCGCCCTGGCGGACATGCGTATCCCAGCCGCCAAAGCTGGCGAACACAAGGCGGATGTTGTGGTCGCGCTTGATCAGTTTCGCCAGCCGCGCCGCCTGCGTCGGCAGGGCGTTCGCCGACGGCGCGCCGGCATCGGCCGCCATCTGCTCGGGATCGTGCATGTCGGCGACCAGCTCGGCGCGGGCGGCACGGCCCTGGTGGTAGGCCTGGCTCATCCGGTCGTCGCCGCCATAGAGATTGTCGAACGCCGCCGCGACCGCCGGCCGGTCGATCGCCAGTTGGCTGCCAGCCGCAGGCCCCATCGGCAGATTGGCCGCCGCCATCGGCCCGCGCAGGATCTGCGGCAATGTCGGGCCGACCGCCAGCGCGCTGGTCGGACCCTTGGTCCCCGGCAAACCGTCGAGCAGCCGGTTCATCCAGCCATCCGCCGTGACCCGCCGCCCTGGCGTGCCGTTTTCGATGAACAATTGCGCGTCGAAATGGGAGCGCGTCGGGTCGGGCGAACCCGCGGCATGAACAAACGCCAGCTGCTTTGCCTGCCATAGCGGCATCAGCGCGCTCAGCGCCGGGTGCAGCGCGAAATGCTCGTCGAGCGCCAGCGCGCCGCCCTCGCCGCTGCCGGGCTTCGGCACTGCGATGGTCGGCCGCGCGGCGTAATACGCGTCCTCACCATACGGGATGACGACGTTGAGGCCATCGACCGCCCCGCGCAGCATGACCACGACCAGCCGCTTCGGGCCGCCGGCCGTCTCCGCCGCCCAGGCGTTGCCGGCCAACGGGATCAGGGTCGCGCCGGCGGTCAGGCTCAGAAAATCGCGTCGTTGCATCGCCACACCTATCGTCGCATGAAATCGGGACTGCCGAGGATCAGCGCGGCGCGCAGCCCGGGCGCTGTCGCCGCGACCGCGCTGCGCGTGTGCTCGCTGAGCGCCGGCGCGAGCATGGCCTCGAGCGGCGCGGCGTCGAGCGGCGCGGGGACCTGTGCCGATGCCTCGATGACCGGCCCTTCCATTGGCAGGGTGGCGCGAAGGGGCAGGCGCCCGGCACCGAGCGCGGTCGCGAAGCTGACCCGCAGCACCGTCGCGTCAGGGCTGAGCCACGCCGCCTCGCTGTCGCGGTAGCCGTCCGGGGTCGGGCAGCCGTAAAGCGGCTGCCCCTGCCGCGCCATCGCGCCGAGCAGCGCACGCGGGTTTTCGATCGCGACGCCGCTGGCGCGCACCGCCGACACGACGTAGCGGTAGGGCGATTTGTATTTGCCGCCGACGCTGTCGCGGAACTCCGGGCTGGCGAACAGCGTACCGAGCACCGCCGAGACATTGCCGTCGGTCTCCTGGAACCGCCGTGCCAGGGTATCCACCAACGCCGGCGGCGGGCTGTCGGCAACGAAATACTCAGCGAGCTTGCGCGAGATATGGCGCGCCGTCGCCGGGCTATTCGCCAGCATGTCGAGCGCCGCCTCGCCCTCCGCCTCGCCGCCTGGCGCGATGTCATGGCCGAGGAAATGCTTGGCACTGTCATCGTGGCGCCGCGGATAGAACATGAAGCCGGTGCTGTTCGGCTGGGGCGCGTTTGGTCGCGACAGGCTCCAGCCGGTCAGTATGCGCGCCAGCGCAACGACATCGTCCTGGGTGTAGCCGCCATCGACGCCCAGCGTGTGCAGCTCCATCAATTCGCGCGCGTAGTTCTCGTTGATGCCGAGTTCGCGGCCATCCGGCGTCTTGATGCCGGGCGCGGTGTTCTGTGCGTTGTCGAGGTAGAACAGCATCGCCGGGTGATGCGCCGTCGCGCCGAGCAGATCGCGGAAACGCCCGAGCACATGCGGCCGGATCGCCTCGGCCTCGTAGGCGCCGACCCACAGATGGTCGAGCCCCTTGCCGGCGAACACGTTGAAATGATTGTACCAGAAATCGACCATTACCTCGGTCAGCTGCCGCGGGCTGTACAGTGCCCGCCACAGCCGCGCCGCCCGCGCCTGCTCGACGATGATGTTGGCCCGCTGGCGGCGCGCCTTGATCTCCTCCGGCGACGGTTTCACGCCGTCGGCCGGGCGTAGCGGTCCGTATTCCTGCCACAGCCGCACCGGGTTCATCTTCAGTGTATCGAGCCCGGCCAGCCGCTCGCCGGGCGCCGCCGCCTCGGGCGCATCCGCCGGCTTCAGTTGCTCGGCAACATACCCCTCGATGCCGATCGCCTTGACGCGCTCGACATCTGCCTGGCTGGCACCAAACGCCAGACGATCGAGCACGTGCAGAACCTGCCGGTCACCCGCGGCTTCCGCGGCGGCAAGCGCCACCCGCGGCAACACGAAACACACCGCACCGGCCGTCAACCCGGCCGTCAACAAGGAGCGGCGGAGCATGCGAGTAACCCTTCGGACGGCTGCTGCTGGTTCCTTTTACACCCTGCCCGGCCCAATCATCCCCGTTTCCGGCGAGGAGAACCGCGGAAGCCGCTATTGCGCGGGCGTCAGTACCTCGGTGCCGGCACCGGATTTGTCGGCGATCGTCCAGATGCCTTTCAGGCTGCCATCCGATTGCAGCTGGTAGAGCACGAGGCCGACCGAGTTGCCGAGCTTGTAGGCCGCCGCCAGGGCGCTGTTCGACAGCATGCAGAAGCCGCTGGAGGTGGTGCCGCCGGTCTTCCAGTCGATGCGGCAGGTCGAGTTGCTGCTGGAAGTGATCGTCGCGGTGCCGCTATAGGGCGAGCCATCGAAATTGGTGCCCTGCACCCGATACTGCCCACCCACGCCCTGCGCCAGGGCCGATGTGCTGACCAACACAGCGGCTGCGATCGCCGCAATCAAGATGCGCATGGCGGTGTCCGTTATCTGGTGGGAGCTATATCTGCGACTTTACAAGGCCCACAATTAACACGGCGCCCGATACCGCCGCGAGCCGGTAGTGGCGGCAGCGGCGCGGGCGCTGCACTTCTCGCAAACTCCTGTATTCAGCTATGGGCTTCTGGTTTACGCCGCCTTCGCCCTTCTCAAGCGGCAACCGCCTCGATGCCGGCGAGTTCATCCTTTAGCCGCTCCTGAGCGAGCCACAGATCGCGTTTCGTCTGCATCGAGACGTACAGCTCGGGTACACCGCCACTGAGCTTGCCGAACCGCAGGGCCATCTCGGCCGTGACTGCCGCATCGCCGCTCAGGATGGCGTGCAAAGACTGGCGCGATACCTTCATCCGGCGCGCCGCTTCGGATACGGATAGGCGCAGGTGATCGTCCAGGATTTCCCGAATCAATTCACCCGGATGTGTCGGGGCTCGGGAGATCGGCCGGGTTACAGTAAGTTCGGACATGAGGACCTCCTCGGGTTTGGCTCAGTGGTACTGCTCAAGGTCAACCCGCAGAGCCTTTCCTTCTTCCCATTCGAAGGTGATGCACCACGGGCCGTTGATGTGGATCGAATAGCGTAGCGGGCTGCCGTTCAGCGGGTGGAAGTCGAAACCCGGTTGGGCCAGCATCTCTACGGCAATCGCCGCTTCCATCGCATCAAGGCGCACGATCGCGCGGCGATGTAGATCAGCCCCGACTTTGCCCGATTTCCCGGTCTCGAAAAGCTCTTTGAGGCCGCGATGTTTGAAGCTTCCGATCATAAAGATATGTAAGGCATCGCCTTACATATGTCAAGCGGAGGTTGACAGTTGCAGCTCTCGTGCAGTCGGCCGCGGTGCCGGGATCGGCTCATTTCCCGCCCCGAAGCCGTGCCCTTTTGCCTTGGTTCACCAGCCCGGTTCGGATGGTGTTATCGGCCGGTTCGGGTCCCAGCCATACTTGGCCCCCAGATGGTGCGGTCGAGAAGACTCGAACTTTGCACACTTCCTCCAAAACCCGCAGAAACCCTAGCGTTTTTCGCCTCAGTCGGGAGGGTTTTGTACCACTGCTTCTGTACCACGGCAAGGCTGTGTGGCCGGAAATGGCTTCCTAATTCGACCTCCGCACCGGCAGCGCCGTCAACGACATTCGCAGTCAACCTGTAACCCACCACAGACTACTCGGGTTTGACCTTCACCCCTTTGGTCCCCTACGCGCATACCGTCCACCGCGGCCCAACCCTGATTGCTTCGCCAGGTCAGAGCGTTGTGCAGAATAATTCGGTGCGGTTAGCGGATGATCCAAGGGCAAGCCCCACCGGGTGCGGTACGTCTCAGGCGTCAGTCCGTGTTTGCCGAGCAGATGCCGCCGCAGCATCACGCCCCGAAAGCCGCAATCCAGGCAGACCACATAGTCCGGCCGCACCGACTGACGAATGGACACCGCGGGGACCAAGGGGCTTTGCACTTCCCCCGCAGCCGTGCCCAACCCCGAAAGCGTTTCCTGTACCAATGTGATTAGGGCGCCAATATCGGTGACGGCTACCGCGTTACCCCGGGCGTAACTGGCAACGATCCGTGCTGCCAAAGTCCTGACTTCCCCACCGGCCGTACCTATCGCCATCTTGCCCCTGTCCGCAGCCACGACGCTTGGCCGCTCTTGCTCCCACTCCTTTATAAGCTAATCGATTGGGCGACGGGCGGATATCGAAGTTACTTGGCCTCAGAGACGCGTATATAAAGCGGCTTGGTAAAAGAGTCGCAGGCGGAGCCATGCCGCACCCGGACGGTGATAAACACCACTACATCCCAAAGTTCTATCTGAAACAATGGACAGGGGACGACGGTAAATTGTGTGAGTTCAGCATTCCATTCAATACGGTAAGGCCACGTCGCACGGTTCCGGACAGCACAGGGTATCAGCGAGGGCTGTACACATTCAGAGAGTTGCCACCACAGGCTGCTCATTTTTTAGAAGGTCAATTCCTCCTCCATGCCGATGATGGAGCGTTTAATGCCCTGTCATATCTGTTGCGTGACGACTTGACGCTCAGTCCCAAAATGAAGGATGCCTGGACGCGTTTTCTAATGACGCTGTTTCACAGGACGCCAGAAGGTGTCGCGCGGCTCAAGCAGGAAAACGAAACGAGATTACCAGTGGAGATAGAGGAGTTCCGACCCCAATACGAAAACCTTCGCCAAGCAAATTCGCCAACGTTTGAAGAGTTTCGTTCGCAACTCACTGAAGCAGATTATCAAGCGATCCTTTTGAAGACGCTACATAAGCTAATGGATAGTCAGCTTGTCGGAAGACTTCTTAATAGCATGCTCTGGGGAACGATCCAAGTGGAAAGTGCGCGCTTTCCTATGCTGACATCGGATCGCCCTATCATCATGTCGAATGGACTGAGGCAGCCAGGAGCACATCTGATAATCCCGATTTCTCCTTGCCGCGCTTTTGCGTTGACTGATACTCAGGAAACTGCCCATCGCTTACAGGCCACAGGGAGCTTTGTCGAGCGGGTCAATGATTTAGTTGTGCGACAAGCGCGACGCTTTGTCTACGGGACGGACGATCGTCAGCTGCGCTTTGTAGCTAATCGACTTGGGCAGAAGATCAAATGGTCGCCGATAGAATGAGCCATCTTCCATATTCAATGTTGGTGCTAGTGATTAACGCCGCTCCCTTAATCCAAAAAAATAGGGACCAGCCAGCAACCACCTCACCGACACCTAACCCCCACTGCGGTCCCACCCCTCAGGGCAAGGATTATCGCAGGAAGGCTCAGTGTTCAGTATTGGTGGTCGCTAGCCGGTCCCTAAACGGGTGGCAATTGAATGCCCACTGCTGTGCCCTTATGCGGCTGCTGCCGCGGGCGGTGAGCCTACAGTGGTGCGTTAGGTCCTGAGGCTACAGGATAGCTCTATTCAAGATGGCGCTTGTATACGCCTTGTAGAGCCTCTACGCGGAGAGCTTACTCCCAACCTTTTTCATTACTCCACTGTTCAACCTTCTGAGTGCCCTTTGGAGTTGGAGCAGGAGGAGGAACGGGGATGGGTGGAAGCACACCGATACCGGGAATGGACCTGGGCTGTGGTAGAATAGGCCGCGGCACCGGGATCATCAGTGCTCTCCCGGCAAGCTGCCATGCTAGATCGGACATTGGTATTTATCTTCCTTTGGGAAACTGAGGGCTGATCAGGTTCGCCCTAATGGCAGCACGCCATTCGACACGGCCAACGCCAGGGACTTCAATGGTGATAACGGGATCGCCGCCTCCTCGCTTCTCCATACGTGCCCCGAGGGCTTGTGCGGCTGGGTGGGCAAGGAAGCCCTGAGGGTCATGCTTGGGGAGGTCGTAGATGTATTGGTTGATCACTTCGTCATAGGCGTTACGCTTGCCCTCCTCAACATGAGCGCGGATCGCCTTGTTGACCAGAGTTGGGTTAATCTTGTTCATGGTTTCCAGGATGACGGACAGACCTTCGCCGGCCCCGGTCATGTCCATTGCCTGCTTGGTGAACGCGGCGTGTAGGCCAGCAGCCCGTTCGCGTACTTCATCGGGGGTAACGCCTATCAGAGTGGCGGCACGGTTAGCGATATCCTCGGTGAGTTCACCGCCATTGATGATGCTGTCCATACCGACCTTGAGGTCCATGTTGCCGATCTTCTGGAAGTCAGCAATGTGGCTTTCCAATTGTTCGTCAAACGGGGTGATTTGCTCATTGGCGACAGCCTCAGCAGCCTTGGCCTTCTCCGCAGCCTCGGCATTCTGTTTGTCCAATGCCTGCTGGTATTCGGCCTGTAGCCGCTCCTGGTGCGTCTGAGGGGCACTAGGCGTGTTTGCATCCTCATAGTACCCGGTGGCGGGATTGGTCCGTACCAAGCCCATAGCGACCGCAGCGGCCACCGAGGTTTCCATGCCCTGAACCAGGACAAGCGTCTTGGGGGTGACCGAACGGCCTGACTGAGGATTGCCGTTCATGCTGCGAGCCGTGGACATAATGCCCTGGCTTTCATCACGGGGAGCAAGGTCACCGGTATGAAATACCGCAGGGGCGGGGATGGTGTGCTGTCCGGTGCCGACGACTACGGACTGAGAGTTGCCGACGAATTTCCCGCTGGCTACGAAGCTGCGGGGTTCCGGCTGTACCTGCCCGGGGCTTGAGTATTTGTATTGTCGAGCAAGGGCTTTGGCTTCCTCTTGCTCTTCGTGAGTGCCGATGGTGGCGCGGAATACACCGTCGCCAATGCGTGATACGTTATCGGACATGGGTTGTTCGTTCCTTGGAATTGATTGATTATGCGGCGCTGGACGCTTACGCTGAGCACTTATGTGGCGAGTGCCACGGGCGCTGGACGCTTACGCTGGCCGCGGGGATTGATAGGGAGGAGGTAGGTGGGGATGGTGGAGATCGATGCAAGGTGGTCTAGTTGAAGGGCTGAGCCTCTACGGCTGCCTGTAGTTCCTCCTGACGTTGCTTACGGGCTTTCTGCTGTTGCTCTATGGCCTCCACCATGGGCATCAACACGGGGAGGGTGGTGTGGATAAGGTATCTGCCCATCGCATCCAGCACGCCCTTGGATGTCTCTGTAGTGATCTTGCGTAGACCTCTACCAGGAGCCTTGCTCGTTGACACATAGCCGTCCCGTGTTCGGAGGCTAAGCACAGCCCGAGCCATTGCATAGGTCAACTCAGGTCCAATCGGGAGGGTGTTCGGTTCGTAGTGGCTGAGGAGGTAGAGGCTGGCAACCACATTGAATATTTCCTGAGCACCCTCTACACCCACCACACCACCACGATGGAGCCGCCTTAGTTCGGCACGAAGTTTACCCATCGTGTCTGTGGGCCACGTAGGTGCTTTCTCCTCGCCCTCAGTGACCCATGCAGCAAGCGAGGTGTAGATCATGTTGAGCGATGGGTGGTCTTCATTGGCCTTCAGGAACCGCGACAGCATCACCCGATAGGGCTTCAACTGAGTGACCCTGATAGCCTTCTGTGTTGGGGAGCCAAAGCGGAGTAGGCGTTGAGCGTGCTTGCTACAGTATCGGTGGACGCCATGCACATACCGCCGACAACCTGGAATAGGGCAAGGGATACACTCTTGCTTGCGCTCCAGGTCTCGACGGCGGAGGCTCTCAATGTCGGCTTCGTTGTGGGATGACATGATGATTATGGACGCTTACGCTGAGCACTGCGTTGGGCGCGGGGGGATGATTAAGCAGGGGACACCTCTTTCCTGTCAGGCAGGGTCATTGATTGATTTCATAGGCGTAGGGTTTTTCGTGAGCGACGATCGCGGTACTCATGTGATGCTCCTAGATTACCGGTAGGGATTGTTGAACGCTGCGCTGAATGTTCTGGAAGGTCTGACATCAATTCGTAGGACACCTTCATTACTTCCTTTTGATGGTACATGCCAGCGGTATCCTCAAGATTGAGACCATCGGTTACGTCAACGAAGCGCATGTAGGCAAGTGCGCGTCGATAGCTTACGGGAGTGATCCTCTCTACCATATCCTTGAAGCTCCTTGCGTCCGCGGCGAGTGATGCGAGTTGAAGCAGGTCTATCCCTTGCTCTCTGATCAGTGGGAGGAGCTTGATCCCGGCTGACCTTATCTCAGTCTCGCGGCGGTTGATGCGGACTACTAGTGCATTTGACACAGTGGCAGTTCTCTCCTTGTTGTTGATGATGATGATGATGCAAGTTAAGGTAGGTGGCACACGACGCCCAGCGCAGAGCGTCTAGGTGCGTCACTGAGTGGGGTTAGGGCATTCTAGGCTGCCACTGTAGCTGACACTAAAGACGCTCCTACAACCTCACCAGAAGCGATCCTAGGTGCACAGGTGCATTTGTACACTTCGCCAAGAGGTTCTCCAAAAATGGACCGCAGTCCACTTTTATGAAGGTGGCGTGGCATTGGGAAAAAGTGGGCGCGCCCTCCTTTTCAATCACATCAATTCGACAAGCTCTGGCGGGTGACGAAGATCGCTGAGACCAAATGTGACCCGCGGGTCACTTTTCGGGAGGCAGGCAAGTTCATGCTGCTACTCGCGAAGGCGCAGGGCGAGGACTTATTGCAGCTCAAGGAGCACACCCCTCACGGGGAGTTTCAGAACGCCATCAACCAAATTGGTTGCCTTAGCATCCGCCAAGTCCAGCGGTATATGAAAGTCGCCAAAAGGGCCGTCAACGACCTTTTTGATGTTGAAGCCTCCATCTCAGCCTTCCTCGGTGAGCCAACACAAGCCGAACGGGCCAAGGCCAAACGCCCTCAACTCACCCGAGCCGACGCTGAGTACGCCTTAAAGATCAACGCACTCGCCACCCAAGGTTCAACCGAGGGCGAGCGAGATGCCGCTGAAGGCAAACTCGACAACCTCGCACAGCAGTTCGGCACTAGCGTTCGGTATCGACGCCGAAGGCCCTTATTCAGCACTAGCGTTCAGAAGGCAGAGAAGCTATGCCCCGATCAGCAACTCAGCAGCGCCGCAGCGGACGAACGTTCAGCCGGTTGAACAGCCTGAACCTGTAAAGGCCAAGGAGTACATGCGGACGGAAATCAAAATGGCCAACCTTGGCAACTTTGGTTACGGAACAACCTGAGCCGGTGAATGATCCCAGGGGTAAAGTCAACCTGGGTGGACCTTAAGTGAAAACAGCAGCGCGCTAGCGGTTTGGTCCCCACGTCAGAGCGACATTCGTAGAGGCATCGATGTCAAAAGCGACGTTGACGACGTTTTTGGCGAACCCAAAGGTGACCCAAAGTGGCGGACCTCCGCCGATTTGAAGTTTCCTTGGCAAGGGAAGTTTGGTGGACCCAAAGGTGCGGACCTCCGCGCTTTTGAAGTTGCCTACCAAGGCAAGTTTGGTGGACCCAAATGTGTCGAGTTCGACCTTTTTGGCCTCCCACATTGCGTCACCAAATCCGAAACGCGTTTCGCTTTTGAGGTTTCGACATGGGCAGACACTTGAACGCGGTGCTGAACGTGGGACACCCAAACTTTCCACGCGTGGAAACTTTGACAGTCCAGCACTAACGTTCGTTAGGGGAAACGGCAGGTGGGACGTAGGTGTAAGGTTTGAGTGGATGACCTGGGAATGGTCAATACCTCAGCCCACTGAACGCAGTGCTGAGCCTGCCATCTGGACACCAACGCCCGTGGCACTCGCCACATAAGTGCTCAGCGCAGTGCTCAGCGCAGCGTACACCTAAGTCACCATCTGCCTGCTTATGAAGCCCTCTAAGGGGAGCCTGGGTTATGTATGGTGTAGGCTCAGGTGGGCGCTATGCTGGACGGATTGATCATCATCCCTCTAAAGACACCTCCTCAAGGCAGAGACCTAGGTAGACACTGTTGCGGCTACTGTCGTCCCAACGCAGTGCTAACGCTAGGAAGTAACGCTAGTGTATACGACAGGTGGCCAACAGGGGACTTAGGTGAAGGGTTTAGGTGGAGACATGATTGATGTCGCCACTTCCCTCCCAACGCAGTGCTCACCTAAGGCAGCCTGTCCCTCTACTGTCGTCCCACCTAACCAGTGCCCAGCACTAGCGTTCGGATGACGACAGTGAGCGACAGTGGGGCTTAGCCAATCCCTACAGTCAAGTAGGGAATTTAAGCACAGCGCTCCTATATGCGATTTCTCTTATAGGGGAGTGTGCTTAAGTTTGGCGCTTCAGCACTGCGTCGGTGGCCGCCAAGTAGGGAATTTATACGCCGAGCCCCTATATGCTGAATTTCTTTATCTTCTCTTATAGGGGATGGCGTTTAAGTTTCGGCTAGGCTGGACGCTACGGTGTCCGCTTACATGAACACTGCGCTGTCCGCTCCCGTGGTCCTGACCAATGACCTCCCCTCCAAAACCCACCCGGTTGAACCATCCCCAGCCAGCTTGGTGATGGCATTTGTGATTGTCATTTTGGAGACACCACTATCACGCAACCCAAGCACATCCTTAACGATCCGAGTGGACACCTTAGTCTCAGTGTCAGGTAGGCTCCGGAGATACCCGAGCACCTTCAACACCACTTCATCCGTCTTAGCGTCAATTTGTGTCAGATGCTTGGGTGTCCATACCGACCAACTCACCCCAGGCATGACCTTATTGATGATGTCGTGTATCCCGTTATCATGATGAATGAGCCACGCCTTCATTGGCTTGGCATGTCCATCCACGGTATCCCTACAGGACCCACGCGACATGGCTTGGTAGAGACTGTGAGCTATCTCAGAACGCTGGATGTCGGTAACAAGGGAGCCTTGAACATCAGCCAGCATGTCGTCTTTCTGACCGATGATAGACCCTGACAGGTCCGCCTCAGAGCGATGCAGGACACCTGCAAAGATGACGTTGGTGCAATCCTTGTGGTCTGAGATTGATGTCTCCTGTCCCCACGTCAGCCATCTAAAGCGTGTACGCTCCGCTGAGCGCAGCGCTGGCGTAGGTGTTCCCTCAGGTGGACCGAGGTGTGTGTTAGGTGAGCACTGCGTTGGCAATAACCCATCTACGTCAATGCCTGCCGCCCTCAAGTCAGTCTTGAGGATGTCTCCAATATCGGGTGCTCGATGATGAATTGATCCCTGCTTAAACGTGAAGATGATAATCCCTTCATCAACGGGGATGGTCGATACTACATCACATATTTCAGCGCTCACCTTACGGTCCTCCCTGGCTTGCTGAAAGGACTTCTCCATTGTCGAGCGTCCCGAGCCATGCCGTAGGTGGTTGATGCTCACGGTGTCGTAGAGTTTCACGTCTCCATCAAACCCAGGGTCACGGTGAATGGTGGTGTCCATTTGTTCCAACTCACGGATGGCGTAGCTGGCGTCAAGGATTGCCACGGTGCGGAGTTCAGCGGGGACTACGATGTCATAGGTCACGAATGCCCCACCTCCTTGA
The DNA here is from genome assembly GCA_963737875.1 of uncultured Alphaproteobacteria bacterium. Lineage (GTDB taxonomy): Bacteria > Pseudomonadota > Alphaproteobacteria > ATCC43930 > CGMCC-115725 > DATARH01. The sequence continues at coordinate 46,326 of CAVTUM010000007.1, forward strand.
TTGATAGCGACAACCCGAAGGTCACCTTGGCTGATCGCCAGGAAGTCCCTGAGGGCTTTGGTGATTGGTAGGTTGCCGAGAGCCTGTGTCATCGCCGACAATTCCAACTCGGTGCGGAAAGGCAACCTGATCGAACGATGCGGACGCTCCGCTGGACGCCCTGCTGTATTCTCTGCTAATAGTTCAACACTGCGTTCTGCGCGCCGCGGCTTGCGCCATGCTGGGTTGGCTTGTGGGACCGGACGTACATAAGCCCGCTGTTCTTCAAGCTCCTCGGCTAGGATGGTGCGGCATTCATCTATATAAGCCAACACGGCTTGCTGATCAGCCTTGACGGCACGGGGAGAGAACCAGCCAAAGGCACTATCAAGTTCCATTTTCGACACACCCCGGCTTTGCGACACGATAAGGCTTTCATCCCAGATGCAGATATCCCGCCGCTTACCGCGATAGGTGTTCAGCAATTCGATGGTGCCCGACTTCCGGCTTTGTACCCTGGCATGAGTGACCAGGAGGAATTGCCGAGTGTCATTGTCCACGGTGGACGGTAGTGAGGCGAAGGCAGCCCTGCCCTTGTCATCGTGAAGGGACTTAGGGTCACGGGAGGTGAGCCAGTCGTTGGCCTTGGTGGTGTTGAAGGCTTTGGAGTGAATGATCCCGATAGCGTCCTCAGGGACACCCTTGCTAATCAGCTTGCGGTGAATGTCGCAAAGGTCCTCGACCTTGGATGCCGCGACAACAACCGAGTGTCCTGTCCGTAATTGATGAACCGCAGTAATCCACGCCACGATTGATTGCGTCTTACCGCAGCCGGTGGGGAGTGGGAACGCAAAGCGTCCTGTTGCCTCACCATAGGCCATCCGAGTGAACATGCCGACGATACGCATGAGTGCTTCTTTGTGCTTCTCGTCAGGACGGCTACCGAACTCGGCAAGGTCCGCGGTGACGATTTCGTATGCCCTTATCGACAAGCTCATTACTGGGGTGGTGGCCTTGCGACGGACAATGGACTTGACCATGCGGCGCCCATGTTGGTTCAGAGCGCCTCTCAGCGCGGGAGGTGGTGCCATAGTGTTCCTAGGTGGTGTTCAGGGGAAACGAGGAAGGCCAGTCGCGCCAGCCGATACAGACAGACGCGAGCTTTTCTAAAAATCTCTTGGAAGCGATTTCCTTAAAGGTCTTCCTCGGTATCCTCAGGCATCGCGAAGGTAGGAAATGGAAAATCCATGCCGCCCTCCTTCATCGCCATGACATGCGCCGCGATGTGTGAAAGCCCTGCCTCCTGGTGGGATGGCTCCGGGGCATAGCCTTGATCGTTGAGGAACGACCTAGCGACATTCATCACCCCGGCCCTCGGGTTGGGCTTCTGTAGCGCCTCGATAAGCGCCAGGATCAGGAGCCGGCGCAGCGTGTGAAGCTGGCCGATGTCATCCCAGAGCACTGCGTTGGTGTCTGAGACATCCTCGGTCGCGCCGCTGGACGCTACGCTGGTCGCGTTGCTGGTGGCCTCCCCGTGTAGCGGAATGATGTCAGCCGTGGTTGCCTCAGGGACGCTGGTGGTCTCTATCGTCACGATTGACCCGCAGCAGCCGAGAGCAGAGCCACCCGCAGGGCCAGAACTTCCTCGGTCGAGATCATTACCCGGTGAATGGCACCGTTAGGCAAAGTGTCGACGACGCGCTGTTCAAAGTCGGCAAGGGCTGCTCTGATCAAGACAGACAGCGAGGCGTCAAAGTCGAGGGCAACGGCAAGATGCTCATGGAGCCGGCTGACGCGTTCGCGGGTGGCTGCATCAAGCCAGACCTTCTGAGGTTGCACTTGGTTGCTAACGCGGCGCGCACTGCTGATCTTCTTAGGTGTGCGCTTATGCAGCGGTGCTGCGGGCGCTGTGGCTGAGGTGGTATTCATGTTGAGTAGACCTTTCAGGGAGAAATGAAAAAGGAGGGACCCGGCACATCCGGTAATCCCTCCTCAGGTAGCGAGGTATAAAGAGCCTCAGTAATGGGCACTCTATACTTGCGCCACCTATTGCCTACCCCCTGATGGGTTACGCGGCTGGCATCATTTGCTGTTCCGCCCCCTGCTTAATCTCCTGCCAGCGCGCCTCACGCCGCTCTTCCTCATCATCAAGCTCACGGGCGATTTCAGCGTCCTCGGCGGCGCGCTCCTGCTCACGCAGCAACCTGCGCTCTCGGATGCTTGGGTCCGCCACCTCTTCCTCCTCACGACGCTGCTCAGCCTCCGCCCGCTGCCGCGCATCGTGTTCAACCCGCCAGCGATAGCGATCAGTCTCCTTCAACAGCCTGTCTATGCGAAGGCCTGGGTCCGCCACCTCAGCCGCATCCCGCCGCGCGAGGTAGGCTCTCAGCGTCCCGGGTGATCGCCAGTAGATATGCAGACGGCGCCAGTAGTATTCGACAGTGCCAAACCCGTCATCAGCACCTAGGACCTTCTCAAATGGTCCTGTCTCCTCCTCAGTCTGGACCATGAGCGAGTAGTTGGGCGCCTCCAAATACAGGTATCCCCGCAGGAGAGCACTTTCGAAAGTCGTCTCACCGATTTGAATATGCATGTGAACCACGCACCCTCAAGGCTATCCAGAGATGGTGACTATCACCGTCCCTGTGCCTGAGGACAGGGGGACACGCCAGTCCTGAGGTGGTCAAGTTAAAATCGGGTATCCTGATAACGGGATATTCCGGATGTTCGGACAGTTACTTAGCGTCGATCGATGATCGTCTATACAGGACTATCCGATATTGGCAACAACTACATCCAACGCAGTGCTCAGCGACACAGCAAGGCAGGCTGCGGCTTTGGTGCCCTTCGTGTCACGTCAGTAGGTGCCATCCGACACCCGCGCGGCTCCGCCGCATAGCTCTCCCTGGACAGGTTTTGAAGGGTTGTTGCCGTCAACCGCTGTGGGACACCCCCATGAGCGGCAGTGCTCCTGAGTCACTCTGTCGCAGCATCGGGCCAGGAAAGAGCGCTCTCAGATCAACCCAATGACCTTTCGCTTCGCCTCGGTGTCACCTTGGATGTACCGCTGTGTCGTCGCGAGGGAGCTATGCCCCGCCAACTCCTGAACGTCCCTGAGGGAGCCACCCGCCTCGGTGATCTTCTTCGCAGCCGCCGTGATGAAGGTCCGCCGTCCTGAGTGTGAGGAAGCACCCTCAATCCCAAGCTCGACGAACCGGGTATGGAACCAAACCGCAACGGCATTGGCACTGTAGCCGTCTGCACGCTCACTGTAGACCACAGGAAGGTGTGGCAGCACCCTGTCCCCACGGATAGCCCTTAAGGCCACCAGCGCGGCTCCTAGGTCGCTGTGGAGCGGTATGGTGCGTCCGCCTCCCTCACCCTTGGATGCAGCGTTCGGCAGGGCTATGCAGTCGGCTAGTTCACCGCTGGCATCGGTGATCATCGACCACCTCAACCCGGCAATCTCCTTCGCCCGCATCCCCGCCTTAAAGCTCAGCAGCACCATGACCCGATCGCGCTCAGGGTGACGTGAGTGGCCTACGTGGTCTAGGAGGCGTTGAAGCTCGCCCTTGCGCAGCACCTTCGCCTGCTTGCCCTGTCCCATCGGCTCTGATCCCTCGCGATCGCTCATGAATTTGATGATAAGAGATATATTCTTATGAGATTGATCGGCCGTCAAGCGGCATGATACGGGAGAGCCGCGGAAATCCTCAACTCAAAAGGAAATACCAATTAGCTTATGAGTGACGCTACGCTGGCCGCGAGTGAGCCGCTTACGGTGAGTGGGCGCGCTGTCCATTTGGAATTCCAGGCTGACCGACGACGGACAGCGGTGGCTCCTTGGGTGGACTGAGGTGTTGAGCATGGCGTATCTGAGGGCAGTCCTCACCCCTTCCGGCGCGCCCTCGGAAACCGCCCAATCCTTTGTAGGGCATCCAGCATGGGCGAGGTGGCTCCTCGGTGGGCTGAGGTGGGGTGCAGCTTGGCGGATGATAGCACGGGCCGCCGGCCTATGCTTTGGGTGGCCTCAGCCCCGTATTGAGCGCCACGGCACCCCGGCACGGGGGAGTTTCGTTCCCGCCGATAGCGCCTGACCCGACGAATTTTAGTGGTGGAATTATTTTTCGCGAGGCTCTTTCTGTCAGCTTCCCTCGGCTGCGCTATGTTTAGCGTAACTCAGGTGGAACCGTAATCTTTTCCATGGCCCCGACAAGCCTATGGAGCAACCGAGGGTCGTTATATCCGGTCCCGTACTCCCGCCCGATCCTCGCATTCTTGTGACCCGCCAAGGCATCGCGGATGTCCTCTTCGATCCCAGCGCTGCGCCCTTCATCCTCAAAGCGATGGCGCCAGGAGTGGCTAGGTCCCTTCTTCAGGTCCGTAATCCCCACGGTCCCCCGTATCCACCGAGCCACCTTGTCCCCTGCCCAGGAGGAGAATAGGGTATCGTTGGCTCCTTTCGTCTGTGCGTACTTGAGGAAGCCCTCATCGATCAGCACCCGATGCAAGGGTACGCGCCTACGGGAGGAGCCAGTCTTGGCGGCGCGCCCGTCCATAGCAATCGCGATGTACCATTGCCCGTCGATTTCATGGATGTCCTTGCCCATCGCGCCGGCCACCTCGCTGATCCTGGCTCCGGTGAAGGCGCATAGCCAGGGGAGCCATCGGATATCCGCTGAGGTTTCGCCCCGTGCCGCTTGGAGGATTTTGATGGCCTCCTCGGCTGAGTAGGGGAACCGCGGTTTCTCCCCACGGCGCTTGGCAGCCTTCAAAGCGGCTACGTCAATTCGCACCGCAGGGTTGGCAGGTATCTTCTCATTCTTGAACGCCCATGAAAACACCGCGCCAATGCCACCAAGTTCGGTCGAGACCGTCTTAGGTGCCTTACCGGCCTTCAACTCGGCTTCCTTGAACGCGATCACGTCCTTGCGCTCAACCCGGGCGGCATCATCGTGACCAAGGTGTTTGGCAAGGAGACCGAGGTGGCGGGTGAAGTTGGTTTTCACAGTGATCGTGGGAGCATTGTCGAGTGCCCAGCCTTCGATCAGCGCCTCAAATGCCACCGTGTTGGCGGGTGCCGCTACGCGAACCGGGGAAAGCTCCCACCGCGGGAACGTCTCCAGGTGTGGATCAGGCGTGTAGTCCCCCTCGCCGCGGCGCTGGAGTGTGCCCCACAGCTTAACCGCATCCCAAAACATGCGAGTTGCAAGGGCATGGTGGGACGCAGGGTCGAGGCTCAGTCCCTTGGAGGCAAGGAACGGGTCCAGGTAGGGCTTCATGTGCTCGACAGAGAGCTTGCTGTCTGCCGCGTCCTCTGCAAGTGACAGCCGCATGTCATACTCTTGGTTGGAGGCCGGGTTAGGCTCTTGCTCGGCAAGCTGCTCCCGATACCATTCGCCCGATAGCGCCACCACCTGTTGAAGCGTGAGGCTTACCGGTTCGGCCGCGCCACCCTCAGCACGGCGTTCAGCCATTGCCAGGGTTCGCTCTGCCTCAGCAGCAACAGCCGGGTAGCGGCGCTTTGCCTCGCGGACATCCTTCGTGCCAAGCGATTGCTTGATCTCGCGCTTCCCTACGGCGGCACGGAGATTTGCGGGCACGACCTGCGGATTCCGACGATAGCGGACAGCGATTCCGATCGAAGCCGGACGCTGATTCCGATCCAAGGCGGACAGGGATTCCGATGATCCCGTCCAGGGTCGTCGTCGACGTGGCTTATGGAGTCAGTTGACTGCTTCGGCGTCAAGCATGAGCGCGTTGGCAGCCCGTTTGCGCAGGGATTCTCCTCTTTCAGCAGCAGGCGGTGGGCGTTGTGAACAAGCCGGTCCAGCACAGCGTCGGCGATGGTGGGATCGCCGATAACCTCATGCCAGTGATCGACCGGTACCTGGCTGGTGACGATGGTTGAGCCGCGCTCGTGGCGATCGTCCATGATTTCCAGCAGGTCGCGGCGTTGCTCGCCGGTGAGCGGTGCCAGACCCCAATCGTCCAGGATCAGCAGCTGCACCCGGCCGAGCGTCTTCAACAGCCGCCCATAACGGCCGTCGCCGCGTGCCAGGGCCAATGCTTCGAGCAGCCGAGGGACCCGATAGTAGGAGACTGAGCGATTGTCGCGGCACGCCTTGTGACCGAGGGCGCAAGCGATCCACGACTTGCCGACGCCGGTTGGGCCGATCACCAGCAAGTTCTGTTTACGGTCGATCCAGTCACCGGCGGCCAGCTTGTGGAACAAGGTTCGGTCGAGGCCGCGGGGCGCTCGTAGATCAACGTCCTCGACGACCGCCTCCTGCCGCAGGGCAGCGAAACGCAGGCGGGCGGCCAGCCGCTTGTTCTCGCGCTCCATGGTCTCGCGGTCGAGCAACAGCGCCAATCGCTCCTCGAAGGCCAGTGCCGCAATGTCAGGTTGTCGTCGCTGATCATCGAGCGCCTTGGCCATTCCGGTCAGCCCAAGGGCCAGCATGCGTTCCTGAGTTGGGTGAGCGAGCATCGGATCTCCTTTCAATGCCAGGGGTCAATGGTAGTAGCCGCGGCCACGGATGTTGGCGTGCAGCAAGGGGGCAACGTCCGGTGCGGCGGTGTCGTGGAACGCCCGGTCGAGGCCGGTCTTCAGGATCGAGGCGATTGAGCCGTAGCTGCGCGCCCCGATGGTCAGGCCGCGTTGGCAGGCTGCTTCAAGCCGTTCCGCGCCATAGGTCTTGGCCAGGCGCAGGATGCCGAGGCAGGCACGAAAGCCCTGCTCGGGATGTGGCTTGGTGCGCATGATGGTCTCGACCAATGCGGTCGTGCTCGGCCCGATCTCGGCGGCAAAAGACAGTATCCGCGCCGGCGTCCAGCTCGCGTAACGGCGATGCGCGCTCGGCATGTGCTCCGGCGTCGTCGTGTGCCGCCGCTTCAGCGCCGATCGCGGGTGCGCCGCGACACGCCGGCCGGCATGGAAGACCTCGATCGTCGTGTCGGTGATGCGGGCCTCGACCACTTCCCGGATCAGCCGCGACGGCACCGAATAGAAATGGCCGTGCACTTCGATGTGGTAGTCGGGGGCCACCCGGCATCGCCGCCACTCGGCGTAGGTGTAAGGCTCCGCCGGCAATGGCAGCAGCGCGGGCCGGTCGATCGCGTCGAAGAATTCCCGCCGGCTGGCGCCGAGCTTGCGCATCAGTCGGGCATTCAGATCGCCCAGCACTTCTCGGATTGCCTCGTTCAGCTCGCCGAGCGACAGAAACCGGCGGTTACGCAGGCGCGCCAGGATGAAGCGCTCGACGATCAGTACGGCCACTTCCACTTTGGCCTTGTCGCGCGGCCGCCGAACCCGGGCCGGCAGCACAGCGGCGCCATAATGGGCCGCCATCTCCTGGTAGGTGCGATTGATGCCGGGCTCGTAGCGACAGGCGGCGGTGACGCCGGCCCGCAGGTTATCGCAAACCAGCAGCTTCGGCGCGCCGCCGAGAAACGTCAGCGCGTTGACGTGGGCGCCGATCCAGTCGGCGAGCCCTTCACTCCAGCGAGCTTCCGCGTAGGTGTAGTTGGAGGCGCCCAGCACCGCGACGAAGACATGGGCCGGCCGCACTTCGCCGCTCCCTGCGTCGAACACCGGCACGGTGTCACCGGCGTAATCGACAAATAGCTTCTCGCCGGCGACATGGGTCTGGCGCATCGTCGCGCTGACGCCTCGCCGCCACTCGATATACAGATCGCAAAACCGGCTGTAGCCGTAGCCGTCCGCATGATCGGCGCGGTACTCTTCCCAGAGCAGGACCAGGGTCACGCCGCGGCGCCGCAGCTCCGCATGGACGTGCTGCCAATCCGGCACGGCCCGGGTCGGCACCTTGTTGAGACCGGCCGGGAGGAACAATCGACGTTCCAGTTCGGCATCGTCGATATCGGCCGGCACCGGCCAGGTGATCCCGATAACCGAGGTCCGTCGCAAATACTCCGCGACCGTCGTGCGCCCAATCCCGACCGACCGCGCGATCGTCCGTACGCTCGCGCCACACGCGTACTTCAGCCGCAATACTTCTCGCACTTTCCGCATCGACAATCTCTCGCCTGGCATCGCTGTCCCCCTTGGCTCGGAGGACCACGCTACCGGTCATCGGATCGTCGACTTCGACCCTGGATACCCGCCCCTCAGGGCTGTCCGGGATCAATCGGAATCACTGTCCCGCTTCCGTCGGAATCAGGGGCCGCCTTGCGTCGGAATCACTGTCCGCTTTCCCTCGGATTCCGCACACGACCTTGCGATACCAGTACATCCCCGTGGTGGGATGCTTGACAGGGGACGGCATGCGAGCGCCCATCATTGTACTCCCTCTTTTGTACCACCGAGGGAGCGAAAACCCTAGATTTCCTGCGGATGTTAGGCGTTGCCTAGGTTTCAGATGGTGCGGTCGAGAAGACTCGAACTTCCACGAGGTTTCCCCCACAGCGACCTCAACGCTGCGCGTCTACCAATTCCGCCACGACCGCACGCGGCTGATCCCCTTAGGGAGCGGGGCGCGTCCTTAGCAAATACAGGGTATCATGGCAAGTGTGATGGACCTCGCGACAGGCCCCGAGGCGGCCGACTCCCAGTTCAATATCGAATGGCGGTGCAGCGACGCGCCGGTTCCCTACGATGCTGCGATCGCCGAGATGGAGGCGCGCGTTGCCGCGATCCGCTCCGGTGCGGCGCCCGAACTGGTGTGGCTGCTGGAGCACCCGGCGCTCTACACCGCCGGCACCAGTGCCCGCGCCGAGGACCTGCTCGATCCGGCGCGACTGCCGGTGTTTCGCACCGGGCGCGGTGGGCAGTACACCTACCACGGCCCCGGACAGCGCATCGCCTATGTACTGCTCGACCTCGACCGCTACGGCCGCGATATCGGCTGCCACGTCCACCGCATCGAGGAATGGATGATCGCCACGCTGGCGCGGTTCAACGTCAAGGGTGAGCGGCGCCAGGGGCGGATCGGCGTGTGGGTCGCCCGGCGCGACGGCGGCGAGGACAAGATCGCGGCGATCGGCGTGCGGGTGCGTCACTGGGTCACCTATCACGGCGTCGCGCTGAACGTCGATCCCGACCTCGACAATTACCGCGGCATCGTGCCCTGCGGCATCACCGAGCACGGGGTCACTGCGCTGGCCCGTCTTGGCATCACCGCGTCGATGGCGGAAGTCGACATCGCCCTGCGCGCCACCTTCTCCGAGGTCTTCGAGGCGCCGTCATGTCGTAAAGGCTAATGGTCAACATCTGGTGCCTGGTATCCGGCGGCTACTCACGCCAAGCCATTGTGCACGTATCATTTGCACAGGATCGACGTAAGGTTTTCAGCAGGTCACGATCCGTGCATAAATCACGCAGACCGTGTGAAAACTCGGCCTGAGGGATTCCGGTGCCGGTTGCAGCGCGGTAGAATCCCTGGATGGCACATGTCCTCGGTCACGATCGCTCGCAGTTGCTGCTGTTGCCGGAGGCGGTTGACGATTATGTCGGCGCGGACAACCCGGCGCGGTTCATCGATGCGTTTGTTGACGGGCTGGACCTCGCGGCGCTCGGGTTTGTTGGCACGGTGCCGAAGGCGACGGGCCGGCCGGGCTATGCTCCCGCCGACCTGTTGAAGCTGTACATCTACGGCTACCTGAACCGGGTGCGCTCAAGCCGGCGTCTTGAAGCTGAAACCCACCGCAACATCGAGGTGATCTGGCTGCTGCGGCATCTGAAGCCCGACTTCAAGACCATTGCCGACTTCCGCCGCGACAACCGGGCAGCGTTCCAGCCGCTGTTCCGCGAGTTCGTGCTGCTGTGCCGGCAGCTCGACCTGTTCGGCCGCGAATTGCTGGCGGTTGACGGCACCCGGATCAAGGCGGTCAACAACAAGGATCGTAACTTCACGCGGACCACACTGCGCCAGTTCATCGATGCGGCCGACAAGAAGCTGGCCGATTATCTGCACCGGCTCGACGAGGGCGATGTCGCCGAAGGCGGAACGGGCGGCGGCTCGCGTGTGCAGAACCTCGCCGAGAAGATCGAGGCGATCCGCGGCAAGCGCGATCGGCTCCGCTCACTGCTGGCCGAGCTTGACCGGACGGGTGAGAACCAGGTCTCGCTGACCGACCCGGACAGCCGGGCGATGGCCGCTCACACCAAGGTTGGCGTCGGCTACAATGTCCAGGTCGCGGTCGACGCCAAGCACAAGTTGATCGTCGAGCAGGCGGTGAGCAACCAGGTCGTCGACATGGGCCTGCTGACGCAGACGGCCGAGCCTGCCCGTGTCATCCTCGGTGTCGAGCAGATCGACGTTGTCGCCGATCGCGGCTACTTCAAGATCGAGGACATCGAAGCCTGCGAGAAGGCGGGGGCAGTCCCCCACGTTCCCAGGCCGCAACGCGGACCGGCAGTGCGTGAAGGCTTATTCCGCAAGGACGAGTTCCGCTATGACCCGGTTCAAGATGTCTTCGTTTGCCCGGCCGGGCAAACCCTGGCGCCGCACCACCAAGGCAAGCTGCGGGACCTGAAAAAGATCGACTACAGCAATCCGGCCGCCTGCCCTGCCTGTCCGCTGCGAGCACGATGCACGACAAACGTCCGACGGGTCTCGCGCCTGGAGAACGAGGCGGTGCTGGATCGGATGGCCGAGCGCCTAAAGGCCAGGCCCGAGCTTCTGGACCGGCGTCGAGAGACCGTCGAGCACCCCTTTGGCTCGATCAAGCAATGGATGAACCAGGGGGCCTTCCTGATGCGAGGTCTCGACAATGTCCGAGGTGAATTCAGCCTCACCGCGCTCGTCTACAACCTCCGCCGAGCGCTCAACATTCTCGGTATCGCCGAATTGACGGCGGCCGTTCGGAAGTGAGCGGGTGGCCCACGGCCTTCACATAGCCCCGTGCAGTGCTGATTGTTCGCCTGACAGCGATATCTGGTGCCGTGCCACATCCGGCCGCTTCGGCGAATTGTGTCGGCGGCTGTTCGCCGTTCAGCACAAGCCGTTTCCACACGGTCTGCATGATTTCTGCACAGGAGGTCGAGTAGCCGCCGCTTGTCTACAATCGACCCATGCGGCCCCTCAACTTTAATGCGCTTGATGCGGAAGGCGAGTCAAAGGAACACTTGAATTGCCGGATGACCCGAACTCACGCAGTGGCACCTCAATCACAGTGCACGAATATAGCGTTCGATCCCGCATCCTTGTTCTAGGACTGATTATCTTATTGTGGTATTGGACGATTTCATTATTCGTCAACACACAGTATAGCCAACTCCCTCTCATCGCGCTAGTTGGATTACCTATATTACTAGGATCGGTAGCGCTATCTAGTTTAGTCCTAATATGGCGCTATTCCTCGATAAAAACCGATATTGCTGGAATACAGGCCCGCTTTTTCGGCATCCCCATCTTATCGTTTCGCTGGAATGAAATTTATTATGTCCAGAAAGCTATTCGGGAAAAACCTTTTGAAAAACGGCCTTCTCAATTGATTGAATATTTGATTTTTTCGAAAAACACGACTATTCCCATCGTGTTTACTGAGTTTATATCTGATGTGGCCTCGCTGCTTACAATAATTAACGCCGCTTCAACAGAGAGCAAATTCGATCTTTTCGCCGTAAATCAAACAGGGTGTCCTCCCGCAAGAGGGTTTCCTTTTGCTCGAACTCGCTCCCCTAAAGGACAGAGAATTTCAGACTATAATTCCTCGCCGGCGAGCGAGGTAACAAGAAACTTAACGGTGAGCGGCGAGGAAGGGTCCGAGAGTAGTCGGCGCAATGGCAACAGCGACCGCTGACGCATAAAAAGTCATCATGGAAAATTTCGGCAAATCTTCAAAAAATTGTCAATCGCCTCGCAAAGCAAATTTCTTATTTTCTGGAAATCCGCTCTCGGTAGTTGCAGCGGATTAAATATCCGCTATCGGCGGCGCCCCCTCGGCCGCCAGCGTCAGAACCGAGCCGCTGCCGCGCGGGTATCGCTCGACGTTCGGCCTTATCCTCAGCGTGAATTATCAATACCGGCACGGGGAGGGCTGTACCGTTCCGGGCTGGCACCGGCACACCCGCCGCCCATATAGCCGGACAGCATGAACACGCTCTTTGAGGCGCAGGCGCCGCATCCCCTCGCCGACCGGCTGCGGCCGCAAAGCCTCGCTGACATTGTCGGGCAGGATCATCTGCTCGGTCCCGAAGGGCCGATCGGGCGGATGGTGGCGCGCCGTCAGCTTGCGTCGATGATCCTCTGGGGGCCGCCGGGCTGCGGCAAGACGACAATCGCCCGGCTGTTGGCGCAGGGGACCGAACTCGCCTTCGAGCCCCTATCGGCGGTATTTTCCGGCGTCGCCGACCTACGCAAGATTTTCGAGGCGGCGAAAAAGCGCCGGGCGATGGGGCAGGGGACGCTGCTGTTCGTCGATGAAATCCACCGCTTCAACCGCGCCCAACAGGACGCGTTTCTGCCCTATGTCGAAGACGGTACGGTGATCCTGGTCGGCGCGACCACCGAGAACCCTTCCTTCGAGTTGAACGGCGCGTTGCTGTCGCGCGCGCAGGTCTTCGTGCTGCGCCGGCTCGACGATAGCGGCCTGGAAACCCTGCTGGGGCGGGCCGAGAAAAATCTCGGGCGCACCCTGCCGCTGACCGATGACGGGCGGGCTGCGTTGCGCGCGATGGCGGATGGCGACGGCCGTTTTCTGCTCAACCTGGTCGAGGAAATCGACCGCCTGCCGCGAGCGCCATTGCTCGGACCGCAACAGCTTGCCGAACTGGTGCAGCGCCGCGCGCCGCTCTACGACAAACAGCAGGAAGGCCACTACAACCTGATCAGCGCCTTGCACAAATCACTGCGCGGCAGCGACACCGATGCGGCGCTGTACTGGCTGGCGCGCATGCTGGCGGGCGGCGAGGACCCGCTTTACGTGCTGCGCCGGCTGACCCGCGCCGCGGTCGAGGATATCGGCCTCGCCGATCCGCAGGCCCTGGTCCAGGCGCTCGCCGCCTGGGACACCTATGACCGGCTCGGCTCGCCCGAGGGTGAGCTGGCGATCGCGCAACTGGTGATCTATCTCGCGACCGCCCCCAAATCCAACGCCGCCTATACCGCCTTTGGCGAGGCCCGCCAGATGGCCCGCGAAACCGGCTCGCTGATGCCGCCGATGCACATCCTCAACGCGCCGACGCGCCTGATGCGCGACCTCGGCTACGGCAGCGGCTATGTCTACGACCACGCCACCGAAGAAGGCTTTTCGGGACAGAACTATTTTCCCGACGGCATCGAGCGCCGCGCTTTCTACCGCCCCGGCGAACGCGGCTTCGAGCGCGACATCAAAAAGCGGCTGGAATACTGGGATAGGCTACGCCAACGGGCAGCTTCGGTCGAATAAGCGGGTGCAGTCCGCTCCAGCGGCCCGAGGGGTGTACGGGCCGGACGTTGCTTTGCTCCGCCGCCGCATGACATCTTAGTCGCAACGGCATCAAGGATGGCGCCACTCAGATGGCAACGAACACAGGAAGCTCTTCACGCAAAGGTGCGGTAAAAGAGCGGGTACAGGCGAAGAATCCTGTTACCGATCGATATGTGAAAATCGACACGACTACCGGTCGTATCATTGATCACAAGAAAAGCCCTGGCCCATACAAGGGCGTCAAGGACGTTACCAGGAAACCATAAGTGCCACTTGTCTTTTCCCCGTTGTCGGAAGAACTTTTAGATCTACCGCCAAAACGCCTCTTTCATCGCACAGCGTTTATGATGCGGCAGCTGGGAGACCCGCCTGAGATAGACCGCGCGATGAATGCACAGACCATCAGGATATTCAGGGAATGCGGGATCAGGGCAATAGACGCCGGTGAAACGACGGGCGGCAAAGACTATCTCGAACGCATTCTGGGCCTCATTCGTGGCACAGGCTTCACCGTTGCGATCTTTTCTCACCAGACAAGACCGACCGCGTTGGCAAACATTGCGTTGGAGCTTGGGTTTGCTGCCATGTGCGGCAAGCCTCTCGTTATCATCAAGTCGCCCGAGGCCATCGCGCCTTCCGACCTTAAACGCACCGACTGGATTGAGTATGAAGGGCGCCGGCCTTCTGTATTTTCTCAAAAATTAAGGCAGGCGATCGAAGAAATTGGATGTCTAGCCGATTTTGAGAACGACTTATTGCAGACGTTATTAGAAGCGAAGTCTCCCGATTGTGCGATCGGCCTTGAGCGGGCAAACAAGGGCTTCCTGCTATCGGGTGATCACCGTTTTATCACAGCCGCTGAGCGTCTTTTGCAAATCCTGGATGATGTTGAGGAAGGATCGTCTATAGGAGATTTGGAACGGCTGCGAGGTGAAACAAGAACCTTCATACGCCAAGCGAGGACTGCGTCATAAACGTCATGAATCACTATCAAGGCCGCATCAATGGCTAGTGTAGTTACGGTTACCGTGCGTCCCGAGGATGGCGCCGGGCGGCTTGACCGGTGGTTCAAGCGGCACTATCCCGCCTTGAGCCACGGGCGGCTGGAAAAGCTGCTGCGCACCGGGCAGGTGCGGGTTGATGGGAAGCGCGCCAAGGCCGGCGATCCGGTGACGCCGGGGCAGGCCATCCGCGTGCCGCCCCTTCCCGAGCCCCTGCCGTCGATCGGTCCGGCTTCGGCGGCGGTGCGGCCACAGGACGTTGCGCTGTTGCGCGACGCCGTCATCCATGTCGATGCGCGCGCGATCGTCATCAACAAGCCGTCGGGTCTGGCGGTGCAGGGCGGCACCAACACCGACCGGCATGTCGATGCCCTGCTCGACGGGCTGCGCTTCGATTCGGACGAGCGGCCGCGCCTCGTGCATCGTCTCGACAAGGATACCTCGGGCGTTCTACTGATCGCCCGCGACCCGGCGGCGGCGGCGTTTTTCACCCGCGCCTTCCGCGAGAAGACCACCCGCAAGATTTACTGGGCCGTCGTCGCCGGGCATCCCGAGGTGGCGCAAGGGCGTATCGACCTGGCGCTGGCCAAATCGGTGAGCGGAGGGCGAGGCCGCGAGCGCGTCCATGCCGATGCCGAGGACGGCAAGGATGCCGTCACCTATTACCGCGTCGTCGATCATGCCGGCGACCGTGTCAGCTGGCTGGCATTGATGCCGCTGACCGGGCGGACGCATCAGCTGCGGGCGCATTGTGCGGCGCTCGGCACGCCGATCGTCGGCGACGGCAAGTATGGCGGCACCGCCGCGCAGCTGCCGGGCGGCGCGGCGGAGCACCGGCTGCACCTGCTGGCGCGCAGCCTGGAAATCCCGCACCCGGACGGTGGGATGCTGCGCGTCACCGCCCCATTGCCGTCGCATATGCGCCGCATCTGGGAGTTTTTCGGGTTCGACGACGATGCCGCCGACCCGTTTGAGGAGCTGGACCTGACGGCATGAAGCGCGTTTACAAACAGGTCGTGACGGTGCCGGCCGAGGGCGGCTGGGCCGTCGCGCTCGACGGGCGGGCGATGCGCACCCCGGCCAGGAACCCGATGATGTTGCCGAGCGAGCCGCTCGCTACCGCCATCGCCGGCGAGTGGGACGCACAGCAGGACGAAATCCGTCCCCACACGATGCCACTGACGCGGCTCGCCGCGACCGCGATCGACCGCACCGCGCCGCAGCGCAATTCCGTCATCGAGGAGGTCACAGCCTATGTCGGCACCGACCTCGTGTGCTACCGCGCCGACCATCCGCCCACGCTGGCCGCACGGCAGGAGGCGGTGTGGCAGCCGCTGATTCACTGGGCGATGTCGCGCTACGACGCAGGGCTGGCGGTGACCACCGGCGTCATTCCGGTCCGCCAGTCCGGCGCGGCGCTAAAAGCTTTCGCCGGCGCGGTCGCGGCGCTCGACGATTTTCGCCTC
The DNA here is from genome assembly GCA_963737875.1 of uncultured Alphaproteobacteria bacterium. Taxonomy (GTDB): domain Bacteria; phylum Pseudomonadota; class Alphaproteobacteria; order ATCC43930; family CGMCC-115725; genus DATARH01. The sequence continues at coordinate 62,146 of CAVTUM010000007.1, forward strand.
ACCGGGCTGCATACCCTGACCGCGGCCAGCGGCTCGCTGGTGATCGCGCTCGCCCTGCTGGAGGGAAAGCTCGATGCCGCCGCCGCCTTCGCCGCCGCGCAACTCGACGAGACCTTCCAGATTGAAGCCTGGGGCGAAGACACCGAGGCAATGCAGCGCCGCGCCGCACTGGCCGCCGATATCGACGCCACCGCCAGGTTCCTCGGCCTGCTGCAACAAGCGGCCTAACCGGTGGCGGCGGCGAATTGACCGCGCACCAGGTCGTGCGCCGAGACGCGGCGGTAATATGACCGGTCGAAGGGTGAAGGCCTGCTTTTGGGTAAGAGGCGCGTTCGCCGCAGCCCGGCCGCCACGATGTCGCTTATCGTTCGCCGATGTTCCCGGCGGCCTTCGGCTTCAGCATTTTCGGGCGCGTGGTCTGGTTGCCACAAGGCAACGTAATCCGATTGTTGCGGCCATACCGAGAATATCGGCTGCTTCGCCACGCGCTGTGCGATCGTGCAGATATAGGTCGGCCGGTCGTTGACCAGTTCGACCCGCTGGTGACAAACCGCCGGGTCGAGCACCTGATACCATTGCCCGTCGGGGACGACCTCGCGCAGAAACACGGCCTTGGTCGAGAAGCCGTTTTCCGGTGAGAAGACCCGAAATACGGCCTCCGGGCTGAACTGCCAGAAGCCGTGCCCCATGTAATTGTTCGCGGTCGTCACCTGTATGAAATGGCCGCCAACCTGCACCATCTCCATGCAGTTCTTCAGGGCTTGCGGCAGATTGAACACATGTTCAAGTGCCCCGCCGTCGAGCACCAGCGAAAATCTCTCGATCAGGTCTTCCGGGGATGGATTGTTCAGGTCGCAGATATAGGTCGCCTGCTCGTAGTCCGACGCGTCGAGCGAGCAGACCTCCCGCGCGCCGAGCGTCTTGAACAGGCGTTCGCTGAACTCGCCCTGCGCGATGCTTTCGGCATCCTCTTGCGACACGCCGACCGCGCGGAGGTCGGCGGCAAAATTGTTCGGGTCCTCGTTGATCGTCTGGCGCCCGATCATCATCGTCTCCGAGAAATCCGCGCCGATGCTTTTGGCACAGCACAGGATTTGGAGCACGGCGATGTCTATGCCCATCGGCGAACCACGGCTCGCGCGCGCGGAGGCATTGTCATGCGAGGCAGCATCTCTTGTGTTTTTTCCGCTGCCACAAGGGCACGGGTCGTTGGAAACGGATCATTCGGCAGCCGCCGGGGCGGCGCGCCGAATGATCCCGGAAAATCAGGTGCGCGGTTCCTTGAACACCTTCGAGGCCACCATCATCAACTCGCGGATGATCGGCACCCCGATATACCCCGACAGGTGCAGCATCACCTCGGTCAGTTCGTCCTCGGTCCAGCCCTGGCGCAGCGCCATGCGCAAGTGCAGTTCCAGTTCCGGCTCGCGTCCCATGCAGGTGTCGGAGATGACGCAGATCAGCGCGCGTGTCTTGAGGTCGAGGCCGGGACGGGTCCACAGCGCGCCGAACACGGTTTCGGTCGCAACCTCGATGAATTTCTGCATCACCGGGTCGCTGTAGGTGCCCTTGGAGGCGGCTTCGACCGCGGCGTCACCCATCAGCTTGCGGCGCATTTCGGCGCCCTTGGTGTGGAGTTCGCTTCCGACCGGCATGGTTTCCTCGCTTGGTTCTGTGTTGTCCGCCGGTATCTTGCCCGGCCGTTCCGGGCGTGAACAGCGCTTCCCGGCAACCGGCATCGATGCTATCCCGCCGGGATCGCAATTCGGAGCGGCCATGCACGACATTCTGATACGCCTGGAAGAAAAGCGGCAGGCAGCCCGCGCCGGCGGCGGCAAGCGTCGCATCGAGACGCAGCACGCCAAGGGCAAGCTGACCGCTCGCGAACGCATCGAATTGCTGCTCGACCCCAATTCCTTCGAGGAATGGGACATGTTCGTCGAGCATCGCAGCAGCGATTTCGGCATGGAAGCGCAAAAGGTGCCGGGCGATGGCGTCGTCACCGGCTATGGCACCGTTAACGGCCGGCTGGTCTTTGTATTCAGCCAGGATTTCACGGTGTTTGGCGGCTCGCTCAGCGAGGCGCATGCCGAGAAAATCTGCAAAATCATGGACCAGGCGCTGAATGTCGGTGCCCCGGTCATCGGCATCAACGATTCCGGCGGCGCGCGGATTCAGGAGGGCGTCGCGTCGCTGGCCGGTTATGCCGATGTGTTTCAGCGCAACGTGATGGCCTCGGGCGTCGTGCCGCAGATTTCGCTGATCATGGGGCCGTGCGCCGGCGGCGCGGTGTATTCGCCGGCGATGACCGACTTCATCTTCATGGTCAAGGACAGCTCGTACATGTTCGTGACCGGCCCGGATGTCGTCAAAACGGTGACCCACGAGACCGTCACCCAGGAGGAACTGGGCGGCGCGATCACCCATACGACCAAATCCGGAGTCGCCGACCTCGCCTTTGAGAACGACATCGAGGCGCTGGTCGAATTGCGCCGGTTCATCGATTTCCTGCCGGGATCGAACCGCGAAGCCCTGGCGCCGCGCCGCGCCACCGACCCGCGCGACCGCCTCGAACCATCGCTCGACACGCTGATCCCGGCCAACCCCAACAAGCCCTACGACATCAAGGAGCTGATCGAGAAGGTCGTCGATGACGGCGATTTCTTTGAAATCCAGCCGGCTTTCGCCGCCAACATCCTGATCGGTTTCGCGCGGATGGAAGGGGCGACAATCGGTATCGTCGCCAACCAGCCGATGGTATTGGCCGGCTGTCTTGACATTGACAGCGCGCGCAAGGCCGCCCGGTTTGTGCGGTTCTGCGACTGTTTCAACATCCCGATCGTCACGTTTGTCGATGTGCCGGGGTTTTTGCCGGGCACCGCGCAGGAATTCGGCGCGATCATCAAGCACGGCGCCAAGCTGCTGTTCGCCTTCGCCGAGGCGACCGTGCCAAAGGTGACGCTGATCACCCGCAAGGCGTATGGCGGCGCCTATGACGTGATGAGTTCCAAGCATCTGCGCGGCGATGTCAATTTCGCCTGGCCCTCGGCCGAGATCGCGGTGATGGGGCCGAAGGGAGCGGTCGAGATCATCTTCCGCGGCGATATCGGCGATGCCGCCGCGATCGAGGCGCGCACCGAGGAGTATCGCGAGAAATTCGCCAACCCCTTCGTCGCCGCCAGCCGCGGCTTTATCGACGACGTGATCCAGCCCTCAACCACCCGCCGCCGCCTGTGCCGCGCGCTGGCGATGCTGCGCGGCAAGCAACTCGCCAACCCTTGGAAAAAGCACGACAACATCCCGCTGTAATTACAGGAGAAATCGCCACCTTCCTCTTGTATTATATTATACTACCCGTGGGCCTTCAGCCCACTTTGTCCTCAAAGAGCTGTCGTCCCTGCGAAAGCAGGGACCCACTTTTCAGCAACTCCCAAGCTGCCCAGTGGGTCCCTGCTTGCGCAGGGACGACAATTGTTTGAGGGCGGAAGACGTGGATTCTCGCATCAACGCCGATTAAGTCCGCCGCCGCGGGGCTCCAGCGTTACGCGGATGCCGCGGCCGGGGCGCAGGCTGGTCCAGGCGACCGGGGTGATGTTCTGGCCGGGCACCAGCCGGAAACGAAAGCGCCGCGCCAAGACCGCGACGGTAATCAGGATTTCGACCAGGGCCAGGGTCGCGCCGATGCAGATATGCGGGCCGATCGAGAACGGAATGTAGGTGTAACGGGAGCGCGCCGCGATCTGGTCCGGGGCAAAGCGTTCGGGATCGAACACATCGGGGTCACGCCACAGTTTGCGGTGACGATGAACGACCCACGGCATCACCGCAACCACCGATTTTTTCGGGATAGGCCGCCCGCAGACGACATCGGCGGTTGCCGCGGCGCGCAGCATGACCGGCAGCGGCGGGTAGAGCCGCATCGCCTCGTCGATGACCTTCCTGGTGTAGACCAGCTTGGACAGATCATCCGCCTGCGGCGAGCGGTCGCCGAGCACGGCATCGAGTTCGGCCTCGACCTTCGCTTCAGCCCACGGATGCTGCGACAGCAGGTACCACAGCCAGCTGTACACTTGCAGCGAGGTGACCGAGGTCGAGCCCAGCGTCAGCGTTTCGTCCTCGAGTTCGGGCATGCTCATGGCCTCGCCGGTCTCGCGGTCGCGGGCGTTCGCCAGCCGCCACAGCAGGTCCTTGCCGCCGACATAGGCCTTATCGCGCCGCTCGCCGAGCATCCGCGCCAACAGCGGGTGCAGCTCGCGCGCTTCCGCCTTGCTGCGGCGGTAGCGGTCGATAAACTTCAGCCAGCGCGGCATCGTCAGGAAATCGAACAACCCGTACTCGCCGGGGTAATGCCCCATGTGATCGACCATCGGATCGATCGACCGATCGTCACCCGCAAAGACCTGGCTGGTCGAGCGGGTCAGCAGATGGGTGAACGTGTCGCCGAGATGAACTTCGTGGCCCGGCGGCAACTCGCTCATCCGCCGCGCCAGTTCCTCGGTGATCTGCACGAGGCCCGGCACGTCGCTCATGACGGCGCGGCGATCGAGCGTCGGGTTCAGCATGTGGCGGTGGCGCCGCCACACATCGCCCTCGGCGCACAGCATGCCGGTACCGGAGCCAAAGGAGAAAACCCGACGGATCGCGTCGATCCGGGGGTAGTTGTCGACGTTGTCCTGCAGGACATGCTTGATCCCATCGGGGTCGTTGACCACGAACAGGCGGCCCCAGATGTAACGGCGCTCGACAAACAATTCGTCGAACAATTCCTCGTCGCAGGCGGCGAGCGTGTTGGTGAACCCGATCCGCAGCATCTGCAGGGTCGAGAGCGGCCGCGCCGGGCGCGGCGGCATCGCCAGCCGCACCGGGCCGCTGAGGTTTTCGGCGGCGGTTGTCATCAAGTCATCGCCATGTCCCGGGGAGGCACCACACTACCCGACCGCAAGCGGCGCGAAAACAGGCGAAGGCAATACGCGGCGGCGGCGGATTGACACTCGCCGGGGCACCGCAGAACATCCCGGGTAGGCAAGGAGAATGTGCAAGATGGAGATGCAGGGCCGCAGCGTCGTCGTCACCGGCGGCGCCTCGGGAATCGGCAGGGCGACGGCGCTGCTGCTGGCGCGCGAAGGGGCGCGGGTGTTTGTCGGCGACATTGACGACGCCGGCGGCCGGGCGACCGCGGCGCTGGCGGCGAGCGAGGGCAATGCGCTCGAATTCCTACCGCTCGACCTGACCCAGCCGGCGATGATCAGCGATTTCGCGGCCAGCGTGCACACCCGTGTCGAACGGGTCGATGGGCTGGTCAACGCGGCTGGCTGGGACCGCATCCAGCCCTTCATGGAAAATCCGCCGGAAATGTGGGAGCAGCTGTTGTCGATCAACCTGCTCGGTGCGATCCGGCTGACCCGCGCGCTGCTGCCGCCGATGATCGCGGCGCGGCAGGGCAAAATCGTCAATATTTCCAGCGACGCCGGGCGGGTCGGCAGCACTGGCGAAACCGTCTACGCCGCTGCCAAAGGCGGCTTGTTGGCCTTTACGAAATCACTGGCGCGCGAGATGGCGCGCTACCAGATCAATATCAATTGCGTGTGTCCCGGCCCGACCGACACGCCGTTGTTCCAGAACCAGCCGGAGCGGATGCGCGAGGCGTTGACGCGGGCGATCCCGTTCCGCCGCATCGCACAACCGGAGGAGATTGCCGAGGCGGCGATGTTCTTTGTCGGGCGGCGCTCGGATTACATCACCGGGCAGGTGTTGAGCGTCAGCGGCGGCCTGACAATGGTGGGCTGAGGATCGGCATAAATTACAAATGCCACGAACACTGAGGCGGGGAGCAGGTTTGATGCGGGCACGGTTGTGGGTGTCGATGGTTACGGTTGGGTTGATTGCTGTCAGCGGCACGGCTTTGGCACAATCGCGGCCAAACGAATCCGCCGACCAGAATGTCCGCGAAAGCCAGCAATACGAAAGCCTGCTGTGTACCAACCCGGGGTTCCGCGCCAAGCGCATCGCGCAGGAATGCGGGCCGGTGACGGACCCGCAATTGCATGAAAGCTGCGTTGCCTCGTTCCAGTGCAACCGGCAAAAGGCGGCGCCGCATTGGCGCCACACGCCCCCGTCCGAGACAATCCGATAGACAGAGGAGAGTTTCACTATGGCCAATCCAGCTCCGGGGTACGCCAAAAAGCCCGAGCATCAGGTCAATCTGCTGCCCGACACGCGGCGGGTGCGGGTCACCTTTGGCGGCACCGTCGTCGCCGACACCACCGATGCGGTGCGCTGTGAGGAAACCGGCCACGGCCCGGTTTTCTATCTTCCTGAAAAGGACGTGCGGCTCGACCTGATGCGGCCGACCGAGCACAAGACCTATTGTCCGTTCAAGGGCGATTGCTCGTACTGGACGATCACACTCGATGGCGGTGCGCGGCAGGCGGAAAACGCCGTCTGGGGCTACAAGGCGCCGTATGACGAGGCGATGGGTCTCGCCGGTCACTACGCGTTTTATGACAGCCGGGTCGATTCCATCGAGGTGCTGTGATATGGCCGCGCCGATGCAGAACTGGGTGGTGCGCAAGCCGGTCGCCGCATCGCGCGGCGGCGTCGTGGTGTCGCAGAACGGCGTCGCCGCGACGGTCGGCTCGGAAATCCTCGCGGCCGGCGGCAGCGCGGTCGATGCGGTGGTCGCCGCCGCCTTCGCGCTATCGGTGCGCGAACCGTGGAACAGCGGGCTCGGCGGCATCGGCTTTATGGTGGTCAGCCCGCCTGGCGGCGGCCGCACCGAGGTCATCGATTTCGGCCCGATCTCGCCGGCCGCGCTCGACCTCGGCATGTTTCCGCTGACCGGCGAGACGATCACCGAATTGTTCACCTGGCCGCGCATTGTCGGTGACCGCAACATGCACGGCCCGCTGTCATTCGCGGTGCCGAGCGCGGTGCGCGGCTATGCGCTGGCGGTCGAGCGGTTCGGCCGCACGCCGTGGCGCGACCTGCTGGCGCCGGCCGTCGCTTTGGCGAAACAGGGCCTGCCGGTCGATTGGTGGGTGACGGTCAAGACCGCCAGCGCCGCCGAGGATTTGCGCCGCTATGACGAAAGCCGGCGGGTCTGGCTGCCCAACGGGCTGCCGCCGGCTGCGCCGCCGGGCGGCATCGCGACGAGCCTCAGCCTTGGGCATCTCGGCGATACGCTGGCACGGCTCGCCGAAACCGGCCCCGATGATTTCTACCGCGGCGACATCGCCCAGGCGATCGCGGCGGATGTGCAGGCCGCCGGCGGCGTGCTATCGCTGGAAGACCTCGCCGCCTGCCGGGCGCGGCATGTGCCGTCGCTCGAAATTCCTTACCGCGATTACTCGCTGCACGCGGCGCGCGGGCTGACCGCGGCACCGACCTTGGCCGATGTGCTCGACCGGCTGTCGAGCAAGCGTTTCGCGCAGGCGCCCGACGCGATCTATTTCGAGGCGCTGATCGACGCCTTGCAGCAGGCCTATCATTCCCGCCTCGAAGGCCTTGGCGATGTCGATCCGGCCGGCGAAAGCTGCACCACGCACATCACCGCGATCGATCGTGACGGCGGCGTTGCGGCGCTAACGACGACGCTGCTGTCGAGCTTTGGCAGCCGCTATGTGCTGCCGCAGACCGGCATCCTGATGAATAACGGCATCATGTGGTTCGACCCGCGACCCGGCCTGCCAAACTCGATCGGGCCGGGCAAGCGGGCCTTGACCAACATGTGCCCGGTGATCGGCTCGCGTGACGGCCGCTCGCGGTTTGGCGTCGGCGCCTCGGGCGGCCGGCGCATCCTGGCGTCGGTCGTGCAAATTGCCAGCTTTATCGTCGATTTCGCGATGAACCCGGACGAGGCGGCTCACCACCCGCGCATTGATGTCAGCGGCGACACCGGCATCTCGATCGACCGCCGCCTCCCCGCGTTGATTCGCGAGCGCCTCGCCACCCGCGCCGGCGCGACACTCGTCGAACACACCGCGTGGCCCTCGCTGTTCGCCTGCCCGAACTTCGTGCTGCGCGGGGAAGATGGCCTCAATTACGGCGTCAGTGACGTAATGTCCCCCTGGTCGGCCGCTGTCGCCGAACCGGGCAAGGAAGCGTAGAGGCCGACTGGCCTTCCGCATCGCTGGAGTGGAAACAGTCAGCACTGGTCGGTTACCGAGCAGCGTCAATGGCTTGTGTTCCGGTCGCGATGGGTCGAGCATAGGCGGCAAATGAACGATGTCACCGAAATGGTTGCCGCGAAGCCGGCCATCGTCCGGCCGCGCGACGCGGCCTCGCTGATCCTGATGCGCGGCCACGGCCGCGACCTCGAATTGCTGGCCGGGCGGCGTCCCGGCCATGTCAAGTTCATGCCGGGGGTCTGGGTATTTCCCGGCGGCGCAATCGACCCCGAGGATCGCCGGCCGTGGCATGGCGAGACCGGTGGCGAGCACCTGCCGCGGCGGCTGGTGCACTCAGCGCGCGCCGCGTTGCGCGAAACCTGGGAAGAGGTGGGGGTGCTGGTTGGTCGCCGCGGTGGCCCGGAAGCGCCAGCACCGGACAAGGCACAGGCGCATCTGCCGGTCGAGGTCGCCTACGCCGGGCACGGCATCGTGCCGGCCTTTGACGTGCTGACCTATGTCGGTCGCGCGATCACCCCGACGCGGGTGTTCCGCCGCTTCAACACCCGGTTTTTCCTGGCCGATGGCAGCAGTGCGGTGTTTGACGACCCCGTCTCGACCGAGGAATTGGAGGATGTCGGCTGGCACCCGATCGGCCGCCAGGCGCTGGCGCCGTTTCGCGACGTGACCCAATTCATGCTGGAGCGGGCGATCGCGATACGCGAGGGCACCGCCTCTGCCGATGCGCCATTGTTTTTTACGACGCATGGCAAGCGCCGCGTCGGCGTATGCCGCGAAGCAATCCACGACCTGTAGGCCGATTGTACCGCTCCACCAGTACCGGGAGGGAAGGCGATGGCCATCCGCGACATCCTCATCATCGTTCAGAACAAGGAAACGACGCCACAGCAGTTCGCTCCGGCCGCGGCGCTGGCGAAAACGGCGGGTGCCCGCGTCACCGGGCTGTTCGCGACCGGCTACCCGATCTCAGCCTCTTACGGCGATACGTCAGGCTGGCTGACGCTGATCGATAGCTACATGGAGGCGCAACGCGCCGAGGGGACAGCGGCGGAAGCTGCGTTCCGCGCGCTGCTTGGTCAGCACCAGTTGCCCGGCGATTGGATCTATCGCGAGAGTGCCGCGACCGAAACTGCCGGCGCGCTCGCCGCGTTGTTCGATCTGGTTGTCCTGGGCCAGCCCAACCCGGACGCGGAAGGGCTTGGCGATTTCGGGCTGCGCGCGTCGGAAGTCGTGCTGGCGGCGGGGCGCCCGGTGCTGATGGTGCCGTATGCCGGCGAGTTTCCCGATATAGGCAAGCGCGTGCTGGTCGCCTGGAACGCCAGTCGCGAAGCGGCGCGTGCGCTGCACGATGCAATGCCCGTGTTGGAGCATGCCAAGGCGGTGACCGTGCTCGAAGCCGGAGCGCCAGCGATGCTGCCCGGCATCAGCCGCGTCGCCGCCGCCGATGTGGCCGAGATGTTGACCCGGCGCGGCATCGCCGCCACCGCCGAAACCGAAACCTCCGAGGGTATTGCGGTTGATGACCTCGTGCTGTCGCGCGCCGGCGACCTCGGTGCCGACCTTCTGGTGATGGGTGCCTACGGCCATTCGAGGCTGCGCGAATACGTGCTCGGCGGTGTCAGCCAGGGCATTTTCCGCCACATGACCATCCCGGTGCTGATGTCGCACTGAGGTTCCGCTCTTTTCGTCACCCCGCGAAAGCGCTTAGGCGCTAACTTTGGCCTGAACCATCCCCCCTCTGTCATTCCGGGGCAGCCTGCAAGGCTGAACCCGAAAACCAGGAACGCCGTCTTCGCCCTTTTGGCGACGTCCGTGTTCTTGGTTTCCGGGTTCCTCGCTCCGCCCGGCCCCGGAATGACAGAAGAGGGGGCAGTTCCCTCAAAGTCAGAGCCTATGCGCGAGAGCAGGACCGGACACGGGAATTCCCGCTTTCGCGGGAATGACGAGGAAGGGAGGGATAGCCGCTTAAAAAAAGCCGGCGAGCAGGTTGATCGAGAGGGCCAGCACGACCGTGTTGAACAGGAACGACAGGATGCCGTGCGCCAGTACCAGCCGACGCCAGTCCCGCGTCAGCACCTGCACGTCGGAAACCTGCGCGGTCATGCCAATGACGAACGAGAAATAGAGAAAATCCCAGTAGTCGGGGTTTCCGGGATCACCGGGGAACTGGAGGCCGGGATCCTGCTTGTCATCGGTGTCGTTGTAATAGACATGTGCGTAATGCACCGCGAATACCGTGTGCGTGAACAGCCACGACAGCAGGATCGTCAGGCCCGCCATCACGGCCAGCATCACCGTCACGCTGCCGCCCGCCGATTTGGCCTCGCGCATGACGCTCAGGATCGAGAACATGCTGAAAAACGCGGCACAAGCGACCAGCGCCAGGAAAACCGCCGCCGCTTCGTCGTCGAGCAGGGCGTGGCGATGCATCAATTCGGGGGTCGCCCGGATGGCCATGCCGATCGAAAGCGCCAGAAACAGCGCAGAGCCGCAATCCCAGCCGATGACGGTGCGCAAATTCGCACTGAGATGTCCCGGCACCAGCAGGGCGGCGATCAGCCCGACGGCCATCGATAGCCAAAGTCGCGGGCGCGCAAACAGGTGCCGGTTGGCCCGCCGCCAGGCCCGCGCGCGCAGCGATAAGGTCTCGTGAGTTATAGGCGGCCGGGTGTCGCTCAAATCCGCGCGAGGCCAAGACGCGGGATTTCGATCGCCGGACAGCGGTTCATCACCACCTTGATGCCGCGCGCCTCGGCCCGCGCGGCGGCGGCCGCGTCGATCACGTTAAGCTGCATCCACACCGCCTTGGCGCCGATCGCGATGGCCTCGTCGACAGCCGCGCCGGCCAGCGCGCTGCGGCGGAAGACATCGACCATGTCGACCGGCTCGGGAATGTCTCGGAGCGAGGCGTAACAGCGCTCGCCGAGGATCGTGTCGCCGGCAGCGAACGGATTGACCGGGATCGCGCGATAGCCGTGGCGCTGCAGATAGCGCATGACGCCGTGGCTCGGCCGGTGCGGCCGCGGGCTGGCGCCGACCACAGCAATCGTCCGCACGCCGCCGAGGATGCCGCGCAGATAGTCGTCGGAGTAGGTCTGAAGGTCCATCGACCCAGTTTGCGCTTTTTGGCCGGCCGCGGCGTAGCGCCTTTTGCTATGCCGGGCGAGACGCGGCGGTGCGCAGGTCGAAGCTGAGATCGGCGGCCTGGTCCGGGCTGACGTGCCTGGCGCCGGCCAGCAGGCGGCGGGCCTGGACGTGGTCGGCCGGGCGGTTGACCAACTCGATGCCGAGCAGTTCGCCGTCGCGATAGCAGAACACCGAAAACGCGCCGGCTTCGAGGTCGCCGCGCACCACGGTGTGGTCGTGGCCCGTCGTCAGCCCGGCGATCTGCAGGCGGAGCGGCCCCTGCTCACTCCAGAACCACGGCAGCGCCGAATAGGCATGGCCCGCGCCGGTCAGGCGGTTGGCGATGCAGCGGGCGTGGTCGGCGGCGTTCTGCACCGCCTCGAGCCGGGTCATCGTGCCGCGCGCGTGACGGTTGGGGAACGATGCGCAATCGCCGATTGCCGAGATCAACGGATCGGCGGTCAGCAATTCCTCATCAACGACGATGCCGTTCGCCACCGCCAGCCCGACATCCCCGGCCAGTTCACCGTTCGGGATGACGCCGATGCTGATCAGCACCAGATCGGCCGGCAATGTCGCGCCGCTGCCGAGTTCGACCGCCGCGACCTGGCCGTTTTGGCCAACGATGCGAGCGACGCTTTCGTTAAAATGAAACCGGACGCCGGTCGCCTCGTGCGCCTTGGCAAAAAAATGCGAACCGGTCACCGACAACACCCGGCCCATCGCCCGGTCGGTTAGTTCGATGATATGAACCGGCTTGTCCTTGGCGCGCGCCACCGCGGCAAATTCGAGCCCGATAAACCCGGCGCCGATCACCACGATGTTTTCCGCCGCGGCGAGCCGCTCGCGCAGATCCTCGGTTTCGGCATGCGAACGCAGATAGCACACACCGTCGAGGTCGATCCCCGGCAAGGGCGGTACCCGGTTGCGGGCGCCGGTCGCCAGCACGAGGTGGCCGTAACCGAGGTGCTCGCCCGAGGCGAGCTGCACGGTATGCGCGGCGCGGTCGATCGCCACCGCGCGAGTACCGGTCAGGTAATCGATATGGTGGTCGCGGTAGAACGCCTCCGGCCGCATCAGCAGCAGGTCGAGGCCGATCTTGCCGCTCAGGTAATCCTTCGACAGCGGCGGCCGCTGATACGGCAAAAGCGGCTCGTCGCTGAGCAGCGCGATGCTGCCGTCGAACCCCTGCTGCCGCAGCGATGCCGCAACCTGAAAGCCGGCATGGCTGGCGCCGACGATAATGACGCCGTCGTCGCGCATCAGGTCTGCGTTTCCGGCAACTGCACGACCAGCCCGTCCATCTTCGCCGACGCCACGAGTTGGCACGACAGGCGGCTGTTTTTCTGGCGCGGGGCGGCGGTGCCTTCGAGCATCGCCTCTTCGTCGCCGCCGATCCCGGTCAGCATCTTCAGCTGGTCTTCGCGCACGTAGACATGGCACGTCGCGCACATGCACGAACCGCCGCATTCCGCGACGATGCCGTCAATGCCGTTCAGCACGGCGGCCTGCATGACGGTCGTGCCGTCCGCAATATCGACCGTCGTTTCCTTGCCGTCGTGGCTGATATAGGTCACTCGCGCCATGTTTTTAAACGCCCCCGGGTAGCTGGCTCCTGCAAGCCAGCGTTACGCGATACGCCGGCCGTGGTCGAGCATTTTCACCATGCCGGCGGCGGGTGTATAGATAACAAAATCGCTGAACTGGGGAGGCAGGTGATGAAGGACGGATTGCGCGTCTTCGATGCCGATACGCATGTCGAACCCTCGGCCGAGGTGCTCGACAAATACGTCGATCCCGGGTTTCGCGCGCGCCTCGACGATCTGAAGGCGTTTCGCGTGCCGATCCGGCCGGAAGCGCCGGGGAGTTCACCTGACCGGCACGTCTATCGCTATGGCCAGATTTCGTTCCGCCGCATCCTCGGCGAGGCGGCGCCGCGCGACACCCATACCGGCCGCGACACCCACTGGATGGGCAGCAAGATGCCGCGCGCCGGGGTGCAGGACGACAAGGCCGCCGACCGCGTCCGCGACATGGACGACGAAGGCACCGACACGCATTTCCTGATCCCGACGGCATGGACGAGCCTTGTCGGCCACGACGATGTCAGCCTCGAAACCGGAATCATCCGCGCCTATCACCGGCATATGGAGGATTTCTGCAGCCAGTATCCCGGCCGGCTGCAAAGCATGATCGTCGCCTCGGCGCGCGATGTCGACGCGGCGGTCAGGGAAATCCGCGACTGGGGCAAGTCGCGCTGGGCCGTCGCGGTGATGCCGCTGGTAACCCAAAGCATCCCGGCCGACCATCCGTCGCTCGAACCGATCTGGCGCGCCGCCGACGAGCACGACCTGCCGATTGTGCACCACAGCTTTACCTGGACCCCGCCCTATTTTCCCGGCGCGTTCGATTTGTGGGACAACATCTTTCTCGGCCGCCTCGCCTCGCATCCGTGGGGCGCCCAGCGGTTTATCGCATCGGTGATCGGCGGCGGCATCATGGACCGCTTCCCGAAGTTGCGGGTGGCGACGCTGGAATGCGGCTTTGGCTGGCTGCCCTTCTGGGGCCGCCGGATGGACGAGCAATACGCCTATGTCGGCAGCACCGCGAAGCTCAAGATGAAGCCAAGCGAGTACCTCAGCAGCGGCCGCTATTTCTGCAGCGTCGAGCGCCACGAAGGCGCTGACATGTTCGATGCAGTGCGCGGCTTCCTCGGCGACGACGTGCTGATGTACGCCTCTGATTATCCGCATTCGGAATGCCAATTTCCCGAGACGGTCGAAAACTTCCTGAAATGGGACATGACGCCGGAGGTGCGGGCAAAGCTGATGGCCGCCAACGCCTCGCGGCTGTTCAAGCAGACCTAACGATTTCCCCTCTCCTGCACCGCGGGAGAGGGTGGCGACCCCCGGACTTGATCCGGGGGGAGACGGGTGAGGGCGGCTGCCGCGAGAAAGACCCTCACCCGTCTCGCCGCTATTCGCGGCGATCCACCCTCTCCCGCGGTGCGGGAGAGGGAATTTATATAACAATGGTGAAAGATGACCGCTGACACCTACGAAGTCTATGCCGTCAAATACGCCCATCACGACCGCTCGGCGCGGGACAATTTCTATGGCGGCGACCCGCATGACGGGCCGATGCCGCTCGATTATTTCGTGTGGGCGATCGTCAACGACAGCCGCACGCTGATCCTCGATACCGGCTTTGACGAGGCGATGGCGCGGAAGCGCAAGCGCGAGTTCCTGACGCCGCCGCGCGAGGGCCTCCTGGCGATCGGCGTCGACCCGGCCAAGGTGCAGGACGTCGTGATCAGCCACATGCATTACGACCACGCCGGCAACAACGATTTGTTCCCGAACGCGACGTTCCACGTGCAGGACCGCGAGATGGCGTTCTGCACCGGCCGTTGCATGTGCCATCCCGATGTCCGCCGCTCGTTCGAAGTCGAGGACGTGACCGCGATGGTCGGCCGCGTCTTCCAGGGCCGAGTGCAGTTCCACGACGGCATCGACGAGATCGCGCCCGGCATCACCGTCCACCATGTTGGCGGCCATACCCAGGGGCTGCAATTCATGCGGGTCAAGACGCAGCGCGGCTGGGTCGTGCTGGCCTCCGACGCGTCGCATTTCTACGCCAATTTTGAGCAGATGCGGGCCTACGCCACGGTCTATAACGTCGGCGACATGCTCGAAGGGTTTGCCAATCTGAAAAAGCTGGCGAGTTCGATCCGGCACGTCGTCCCCGGCCACGACCCCCTGGTGCTGAAACGGTATCCGGCGGCAAAGCCGGGCCTGGAAGGCATCGCCGTGCGTCTCGACGTCGAGCCGCATTACTGAAACCGGGGCTCGTCCGCTTCTTTCCGGCCGCCGCGGTGCCCGGCGTGCCCCACATGTCGCGATCGGTATGATGTGAGGATGCAGAACACCCGGCTCGCAATGCTCGACCATGATCTCGGCCCCGAGATCGACATGCTCCGCAACACCGTGCGCGATTTCGCCGATGCGCGAATCGCGCCGATTGCCGCGGAAATCGACCGCACCGACCGGTTTCCGGTCGAGTTGTGGCCGGAGATGGGGGCACTCGGCCTCCACGGCATCACGGTCGAGGAGGAATATGGTGGCGTCGGGATGGGCTATCTCGCCCATTGCGTCGCGATGGAAGAGGTCAGCCGCGCCTCGGCGTCGGTCGGGTTGTCGTATGGCGCGCACTCGAATCTCTGCGTCAACCAGATCAGGCGGAACGGCAGCGAGGTGCAAAAGCGCAAATACCTGCCCGACCTGATTTCCGGGAAACACGTCGGTGCCTTGGCGATGAGCGAGCCGGGCGCCGGGTCCGATGTCGTGTCGATGCGGCTGCGCGCCGACAAACAGGGAGACCGCTATATCTTGAACGGCACGAAATTCTGGATCACCAACGGGCATTTCGCCGACACGCTGGTGGTCTACGCCAAGACCCGCCCCGACGCCGGACCGCGCGGCATCACCGCCTTTCTGATCGAGAAGGGGTTCAAGGGGTTTCGTCCGGCACAAAAGCTCGACAAGCTCGGCATGCGCGGCTCGCCGACCTCGGAACTGGTGTTTGAGGATTGCGAGGTGCCGGCCGAAAACGTGCTCGGCGCGGTCGATGAGGGCGTGCGCGTGCTGATGAGCGGGCTCGATTTCGAGCGCGCGGTGCTGGCGGCGGGGCCGCTCGGCATCATGCAGGCCTGCCTTGATGTGGTGATCCCCTACATCCACGACCGCAAGCAGTTCGGCCAGCCGATCGGCGAGTTCCAGCTGATCCAGGGCAAGCTCGCCGACATGTACGCCGCTTCAAGCGCCTGCCGCGCCTACGTCTACGCCGTGGCGCGGGCCTGCGACCGCGGCCAGGCGACCCGCAAGGACGCCGCCGGCGCCATTCTTTACGCGGCGGAAAAGGCCACCGCGATCGCGCTCGACGCGGTGCAAATCCTGGGCGGCAACGGCTACATCAACGACTACCCGACCGGCCGCTTGTTGCGCGACGCCAAACTCTACGAAATCGGCGCCGGCACCTCGGAAATCCGCCGCATGTTGATCGGTCGGGAGTTGTTCACGGAGACGGCTTAACGTATCGCCGGTCGGCTTAGGCGAGCGCCTTTTCCAACAGGTCGAGCGCAGCCATCGTGAAGACGCGCATGTTGTCGACGCGGTCGTCCTTGCCGGTTTCGACCGTCAGCGCGCGCTCGCCGTTGGGGCCGACAACCGCGACGCAGGAATGCCCGGCGGCATGGCCATAGCGGCTGCCGGTCGGGCCGGCGGTGCCGGTTTCGCCGACCGCCCAAGTGGTGCCGAGCCGCTCCTTGGTCTTGCGCGCGAACAGCAACGCGTAGGGCTCAGTCGAGGGCGTGATGCCGGCCAGCGCGGCGAAATCAGCCTCGCTGACCTGCAACAATTCGGTGCGCGATACCCGCGTGTAGACCACCGCGCCGCCGATGAAATAGGCCGAGGCGCCCGGGAATCGCCAGCAACGCCGCCGAAATCAGCCCGGCGGTCGAGGATTCACCGACCGAGATCGTCTCCTTGCGCGCCTTCAATTTTGCCGCAATCCGTTCCGCCTGGGGCAGTAATTCCTCTATCATCGCTTGCCTCCCTTGGGTGCCGGAAACGAGCTTCCTCGTTCCACGCCCGATGTGGCAAGCATTTCTCGCGGAAGGAGCAGCGGCTCATGGATTACGAGACCATCCTCTACGCCGAAGACGGGCCGGTCGGCACGCTGACGCTGAACCGCCCGGACGACGGCAACATGTTCACCGAGACGATGTGCCACGAGGTGCGCGACTGCATCAACGCGATCCGCCGCGAAACCCGCACCCGCGTCCTGGTGATCACCGGCGCCGGCGACAAGTTCTTCTGCATCGGCGGCCGCAAGACCGGCATGCCCGACACGCAGCTTTACGCCGGCGTGCTGCCGACGCTCGACATGTATGAAAGCATCGAGCGGCTGCAAAAGCCGGTCATCGCCTCGGTCAACGGCTACGCGGTCGGCGGCGGCAATGTGCTGCAGGTCATGTGCGACATCACGATCGCCAAGGAAAGCGCCGTGTTCCGCCAGGTCGGGCCGATGATGGGCAGCTTCGACGCCGGGTTCGGCACCTGGTATCTCGAAGACCTCGTCGGCAAGAAAAAGGCCAAGGAAATCTGGTTCCGCAACCCGCGCATCAGCGCCCGCGAGGCGATGGAACTCGGCATGATCAACACGGTCGTGCCGGACGACGAACTCGCCGCCGCGACCCGCGCGATGGCGCTGGAAATCGCCGATCGCGGCGCCTTTGCGCTGGCCTCGATCAAGACCGCCTTCAGCGCCCGCCACGGCGGCGTCGGCGGCCTCGCCCGCCTGGCGCACGACCTGCTGCTGCGCCACTATCTCGAAAGCGACGAGTCGCACGAACTCAGCGCTTCGTTCGCCGAACGGCGGAAGCCCGATTCCGATAAATTCGGGCACTGAGGCGAGGCTAGGCTAGGCGGCGTCGCTGCTGACGACCAGCCGCCGGCCGAGGGCGCGCAGCACCGCTTCGATTTGCGCGAGCCGCGCAACATGGCGGCCGTCGAACAAGCGTGCCACCTGCGACGGCTGCCAGCCAAGCCGTTCCGCCAGTTGCGTTTCGTCCAGCCCGGCGGCGTGCATCGCGCGATAAGCTTCCAACTTCGCGGCGGTCAAAGCGGACAAGGCAACGAGGGAGCGCCCTCCGGAAGGTGTCGGCGCCGGTACGTTCTCGCCGTTGGCCATCCGGCCTAGCACCATTTCCTCGAGCAAATCCTCGGCTCGCGCCAACGCCTCGACCCGATCCTCGCCTTGGCTCCAACCGTTTGGTATATCGGGAAAATTGACGACGTATCCTCCCTCTTCGGCCGGGATGAGATCGACCGGCCAGACTGAAGGCGCGATGGTTTGTTCCATGCCTCACTCACTACTGCAGATCATCCGGCGGCCGCTGCGGCGGACACGATCTCGCCGCGATCAAGTTCGCCGATGCCCGCCTCGATTTCGGCGATCTGCCATTTAGAGCGCTTCCTGCTGCGCACGCGACCTTCGCGCTTGGCCTTCAGCGCAGCATCGATTTTCGCTGTTACGATTGTGGTATCCGCGGCAGGCATGCGAAAATTCCCGAAGCGTGGCTGGCGCAGATGGATATATCGGCATCAGCCCGTCAAGCGCCACGTCTCTCGCGGCGGGATGCAATCACAAACCGGTGGCGACGATCTCGTGACCAACACCCTCCTCACCTTGCACGACCCGGCGGCGGCGCGGCGCTATTACGCTGCGGAAACGTGGCGCGACGACACGCTGTACACGCTGTTGCAGCGCCATGCCGCACAACGCCCGGATGATTTCGCGCTGCGTGACGCGACACAGCGGCTCGCCTGGCGCGATCTTTTGAAGCTGGTCGATGCGGTGGCGGCCGATCTCGACGCGAGCGGGTTGAAGCGCGGCGAGCGGGTGGCGGTGTGGTTGCCGAATTGTGTCGAGGCCGTCGCGGTGTTTCTCGCCTGCTCGCGAAACGGGTATATCTGCAACCCATCGTTGCATCAGAATTACACGGTGGCCGAGATCATCGAGTTGCTGACCCGCACTCGCGCCGCCGCGTTGTTCGCGCAGCCCGGCTATGGCGCCGATGCCCGCGCCGCCAATATTTTTGCTGCGGTCGCCGATCTGCCGGGTCTGCGACGGGTTTACGCGCGCGGTGAGGGGACGCTCGACGCCGCGCCGTTCCCCGACGCCGACAGTGCCCGCCCGCTGCCGCCGATCGACGACAACCCCGACAAGATCGTCTACCTCGCCTTCACCTCGGGCACGACCGGGGCGCCGAAAGGCGTCATGCATTCCGACAACACCCTGCTCGCCAACGGCCGCGCGATGGTCGAGGACTGGCATCACGACCAGCGCTCGGTGCTGCTTAGCCTCAGCCCGATGAGCCACCATATCGGCACCGTGGCGATCGGGCAGATGATGGCGGCCGGGCATCGAACTCGTCGTCAACGCGCCGCCGCCCGGCATGACGCCGCTCGACTGGATCATCGAGACCGGCGCGACCTATGTGATGGGCGTGCCGACGCATGCGATGGACATTCTCGACGAGATGCGACGCCGCGGCTGGACAAGCTGGGCGCGGTCAAGACGTTCTACATGGCCGGGTCGCCGATCCCGCGCGAGGTGGCGCAGGCGTTTCTCGACCGCGGCGTCATCCCGCAAAACGTCTATGGCATGAGCGAAAACAGCTCGCACCAGTATACCCTGCCGAGCGATCCGGCCGAGACCATCGTCGCGACCTGCGGCCGCGCCTGCCGCGCCTACGAAATCCGGCTGTGGGACCAGGAGAACCCCGATGTCGAGGTGGCGCCCGGCGAGATCGGCGAGATCGGTGGGCGCGGCGCCTGTCTGATGCTGGGCTATTTCGACAACCAGCAGGCCACCGAGGATTCGTTCAACCGCGGCGGCTGGTTCATGTCGGGCGATCTCGGCCGGCTCGACGAAAACGGCTGCCTCGAAATCGTCGGCCGCAAGAAAGACCTGATCATCCGCGGCGGCCGCAACATCCACCCGGCGCAAGATCGAAGACCTGGCGATGCGCCACAAGGCGGTGGCGCGCTGTGCCGCGTTCGCGTGTCGCCGACTACGCGGCTCGGCGAAAAAGTGTGCCTGTCGGTGATCTTCCACGAGGGCGAGGCGGTCGATCGCCGACGAATTGCTGTCGCATCTGCACGAGGCCGGGCTTGTCGCGCTATGACATGCCGGAATATTTCATTGCGATGACCGCCTATCCGCTGACCGCGAGCGGCAAGATCTTGAAACGCGAATTGGTGGAATGGGCGCGGTCCGGCCGCATCCGGCCAGTGCCGGTGCGCTGGACCCCGACAGGCGAATAGCCAACAGGCGAACAGACCGATCGACGCGCCGGGAAAGGGCTGAACATGGCGATCCACATGAGCCGCATCGACGAGCTGGCGCTGATTACGCTCGACCGGCCCGAGGCGCTCAACGCGCTGAGTTTCGGCCAGTTGCACGACCTGAACCGGATGCTCGACGACGGTGGCGAGCAGCGACGCCCGCGCCCTGCTGGTGACCGGCGCCGGCGACCGCGCCTTTTGCGCCGGCGCCGACATCAAGGAACTGATGGGCCGCACGCTCGTCGAGCAGCGCGCCGGGCGCGATGCTCGGGCAGTCGGTACTGGCAAAGCTCGACCAGCTGCCGATGCCGTCGATCGCGCTGATCAACGGCTATGCCTTTGGCGGCGGGCTCGAACTGGCGCTCGCCTGCACCTTCCGCGCTCGCCGCGCCCGACCGCGAAGCTGGGTTTCCCCGAGATCAAGCTCGGCCTCATTCCCGGCTATGGCGGGACGCAGCGCCTGCCGCGGCTGGTCGGCGAGGCGCGCGCCACCGAACTGATCCTGACCGGCCGCACCGTCGACGCCGACGAGGCCGAGCGCATCGGCCTCGTCAACCGCGTCATCGACGGCGACATGATCGAGGCCGGCCAGGAATTCGCCCGCGAGATGACCGGCTACAGCCTGCCGGTGCTCGGCCTGGCGCGCGACGCCATCCGCCGCGCCCACGATCTGCCGCTGCATGATGGCCTCAAGATCGAAGCCGACCTCTCAACCCTCGCCTTCCAGACCGCCGACGCGATCGAGGGCATGACCGCGTTTATCGAAAAGCGGAAGCCGGTGTTCAAGGATGGCTGAAGCGTCGGACTGCTCCCTCGCCCCCATCGGGGGCAGAGGGCTGGGGTGAGGGGGCGGCCACAGGCTGGAACCTGTCCCAACCACCCTCACCCGTCTCGCCGCTCACGCGACGAGCCACCCTCTCCCGCGATGCGGGCGAGGGCTAATTAGAGATGCCCACTCCGCTCTTCGCGCGGCTCGATTCGCTGCCGCCGCTGTCGCCGGAAGAGCGGCTGCTGCTGGACAGCGTCAGGGCGCTGGCGCGGGACCAGATCGCGCCGCGCGCCGCCGGATATGACCGCAGTGGCGAGTTTCCCTGGGCCAATGTCGAGGCGATCAACGCGCTCGGCCTCAACAGCATGTTTGTGCCGGAGGCGTATGGCGGCGCCGGGCTGTCCTATGCGGCGTACATCGCCTGCGTGCGCGAGATCAGCGCCGCGTGTGCCTCGACCGGCATCATCTGGGCGACCAATTTCCATGCGATAAAGCCGCTGATCGATTTCGGCAGCGAGGAGCAGAAAGAGCGGCTGTTGCCGCGCGTCGCCGAGGGCGCGATCGGCGCGTTGGCGATTACCGAGCCGGAGGCCGGCTCCGACGCCACCGGCATGACGACCCGCTTCACCCCGGAGGGTAACGACACCGTCATCGTGTCAGGCGGCAAGACCTTCATCAGCAACGGCGATGTCGCCGACCTCTATCTGGTGTTCGGAAAATGGTCGGAGATCGCCGATAGCCGCCGATCGATCTCGGCAATCATTATCGAAAAAGGCACGCCCGGCCTGACGGTGCTGCGCAAGGAAGACAAGATGGGCCACCGCGCCGCCTCGACCGCGGCGCTCGCGTTCGAGGATTGCCGGGTCAGCCGCGACAACCTGCTCGGCAAGCCCGGCGAGGGCCTGCCATTGCTGCTGGCGGCACTCAACAAATCGCGGCCGAGCGTCGCGGCGCATGCGCTCGGCATCGCCCGCGCCGCGTTTGAGGACGCCGTCGCCTATATCAACGAGCGGCGGCAATCGGGCCGGCGCATCGTCGAATTTCAGGGCATCCAGTTTCTGCTGGCCGATCTCGCGACCGATCTGGCGATGTGCGAGGCGTGGCTGTGGCACGTCGCCGCCCTGATCGACGGCGGCGCGAGCGACATCGGCATCGAGGCATCGATGCTGAAGATGCGCGCGTCAGACCTCGCGATGCGCATCGCCACCGAGGCGGTGCAGCTCCACGGCGGCTATGGCTATATCAAGGAATATCGGGTCGAGCGGCTGATGCGCGACGCCAAGATCACCCAAATCTGGGAAGGCACCAACCAGATCCACCGGCAGCTGATCGGCCGCAGCTTTATCGCCCGCCGCTAAATCGGAAAATCAGAAGATGCGGGCGGCGACCGAGTGTTCGCGCAGCCAGACTTGGGCTTCGCGGCCGCATTGGTGCGCGTCGCGCGCGGCATCAACGGCGTCGAGCAGTGCCTGCTCCTTGTCGAGGTAGGACCCATAGACTGCGTTGTCGAGCCGCACGACCCACCGGGCCTCGCGCCCTTGTCGGCAAACCTTGAACTCCATGACCCCCATATAGCCTCCTCCCGGAGAAGCCCATTTTCTTGTTCCGCTCAGGTGCCGCTGACACCGTAAACCCCCTCCGGGTCAGCATTATCGTCACCAACCATTAGCGAACAATGAAGGCAAATTTCGGTTATGTTGCATTAAAAATCAGCAATGATCGTCGTTCGCGCAGGAGTGTGTGGGTTTTGCCACTGATCATACAGCTGCGCCGCGGGCGGGCTCCGGCGGCTATTTTTCGTGCGCGACAAAGACGCCGTCCCAGTCGGCCGGCGGCTGCTCGATCTGCATCTCCGCGATCCGCTCGCGGAACAGGCCGTAGAGCCCGGCCATCTCGCCCTCTGCCGGAGAGCACCGGGTCTTCGAGCAGGCCGAGCGCCGCCTGCCAGTCGCGCCGGCGATAGGCGTCGAGCAGCGCGGCGTGGCGCGCCAGGTATTGCTGCGCCTCGATCTGATGCGGCGGCAGGGTGAAGATGCGCACCGCCCGCGTCTTGCCCTTGACCGCGACGAGGTCGAGTTCGATCAGGTCCGGGTCGTCGAGCAGTTCGGCGGTGTCCTCGCCGATGATCAGGTCGACCCCGTACATCTTGGTCAGGCCTTCCAGCCGCGACGACAGGTTCACCGGGTCGCCGAGCAGCGAATAGTTGAACCTCTGGTGCGAGCCGAAATTGCCGACGCTGCATTCGCCGGTATTGATGCCGATGCCGATGTTCAGTCGTGCGCCGCCCGCGCGCCTGCCACGCCTGGTTAAGCTCGACCAGCCTGCTCCGCATTTCCTTCGCCGCGGCGACGGCGTTCCTGGCGTGGTCGGGATCGTCGAGCGGCGCGTTCCAGAACGCCATGATGCAGTCGCCGATATACTTATCGATCGTTCCCTTGTGCTCCATGACGATCTCGGTCATCGGCGTCAGGAAATCGTTGATCAGACTGCCCCAGATCATGCGGCGCTCAGGCCTTCCGACAGCGTCGTGAAGCCGCGGATGTCGCAGAACATGATCGTCATCAGCCGGATTTCGCCGCCGAGCACCAGCTTCTCGGGGTTGTTCGCCAGCTCCTCGACGTAATGCGGCGACAGATAGCGCGAGAAGGCCTCGCGGATCTCGCGCTGCCGCTGCTCGGTCAGTCGGTGGTTGAGCAGCGTGCTGAAGGCTAGACGTCACCACCAGGACGGTGTCGGATAGACCGGGTCGATCAGCACCTGGCCGTGGCGAAAGGCGAACCAGGAGATCGCGGTCGCGATCATGCATCGCGATGCCGCCGAAGATGGCGCTCGGGCACGCGCGCCGAGCTGCGGTACCGAGATGATCAGCAGCACGCCGACGACAAAGCGCGAAGATGATCTCGGCGCCCGGCGCCCAATCCGGCCGGAACAGGAAATCCTGCGCGAGGATCTGCTCGATCAGCTGGGCGTGGACCTCCACCCCTGGCATGTCGGGGGCGATCGGCGTCGCCTTCAAATCGTTCAGCCCGGCCGCCGACGAGCCCACCAGCACGATGTGGTCGGCGATCCGCTTCGGGTCGAAATTGCCGTCGAGAATATCGGAGGCGGAGATGTAGCGGCGCGGGTCGCGCCTGGCGTAGTGGATGGCGACCTGGCCCTTCCCGTCGACTGCGATCTCGATCGCCGTGTCGGTGTCCGGCACCTGTATCTGGATCGCGTTAAGGCCGCTATTGACACCGCCAAAGGTCTTCTCGGCCTGCGCGCCGGCGTAGCGGGCGATGAAGCTCTTGGCGCCAAACCCGACGCGCATCGCCTCGGCCGCCAGCGAGGGCACCGGCTTGTCCGCCCAGCCGAAGACCAGCGGCACATGCCGTACGACATTGTCCCAATCCGACGGCTCGTTGACAAAGCCGTTGCCTTTGGCGGCCTGTTGGAGTTCCGGCAGCACGGTGATCGCTTCGCGAAATATGTTGACGAAGCGCCACGGGTTTTCGTCGCGCGCACCGACGACGTCGAAACCCGCCTTGGTCGTCGATTTGCGGCTCGCCGCCATCCGAGACCAGGTTGAACCCAACAACGACCGGCGCCTTGGCGATGGCGTCGGCGAGCTGCGCATCCGGATCCGGCATCCCGGCCAGCATGCGTTTCGCCTCGGCTTCGTCTGGCGCCGCGTGCGGTCAACAGCGGCAGCAGCATTTGCGGCGAGGTGCGGTCGGGTTCGGTGAACAGAATATCGAAGGCGATCGAGGAAGCGCCGGCTTCGGTCAGCTTTTCGATCAACTGCGCGATGACCGTGCGCGGCCACGGCCATTGCCCGACCTGCTGCAGGCTGCGTTCGTCGATATCGACGATCAGCGCCGGCGGGTCGTCCGGGTGTTGCGCGCGGCGCGGCCTGCTCGTAGATGTCAAAAGCGAACGCCGACAGCCGATCGAACAGTACCGGCAGCACGAGATGCGCCGTCACCGCCGCCAGCAACAGCAGGCCAGCGGCAGCCAATAGACCAGGCCGCGGCGAAAGTAGGAGAGAAGACGCTTCAACACGGCTCGCGCATCACCCGGCCACGTCGAACGCATCGCCGCCGTCGCTCACCGATCGGCCGGCGGCGACAGTTGGCGATGCATGATTGTCCGACCGGCGGCGATTTTTCCAGCTTTTCGCGGCTTGCGGCGACATAAATGCGCCCCACAATTCTGCAAATACCGCCAACCGAAAGCGCTTGCCCGAGCACCGGCGAGCGGCGACTCTTCGCGGCCGGGAAGAGGGAAACGCCGTGACCAGCACATCCGACGCAACCAAGAGCGGCGCTGATCCGGCCGAGAGCGCAGCATCGCGTCCGCGCGACCGCGGCGCACTTCATCGCCGATCCTCTACGAGCATGTCCCCGCCGGACGATGTCGCCGCGCGCAGCCCGGCCGATCTGTGCCGGCGCCGCGCGGCGCCTTGTGGCGCTTCGCCGCGAGCCGGGCCGCCGGCGAGGCCAGGGTGCGGGTCTACAACCCCGACGCCGCGGCCGACGGCTGGTCGTCGCCGCACACCATCGTCGAGATCGTCAACGACGACATGCCGTTCCTGGTCGATTCGGTGACCGCGGCGATCAACGAGGACCGGCCGCGAGGTGCGGCTGGTGATCCACCCGATCGTCGACGTGGCCCGCGACGGCGAGGGCGGCGTCTGTCGAGTCTCGAACCGCCGGGCGGCGGCTGGCGCGAATCGTGGATGCAGATCGCGGTCACGCGCGAGCCGCGATCCGAGCGCGCTCGCGGCTCCTGACGCGAAGCTCGACCGCGCGTGCTCGGCGGATGTCCGTCGCCGCGGTCGCCGACTGGCCGCGCGATGCGCGCGACCCTGCGGGCGATCGCCGGCGAGGTCATCAGCCGAGCCGCCGCCGCTGCCGCCGAGCGAAATCGCCGAAAGCATCGATTTCCTGCGCTGGCTCGACGACGACAATTTCACCTATCTCGGCTTTCGCGAATTTCCCGTGTCGCCGCCGGCCGCCGAGGCGCCGGTGAGCCCGCCGCTCGGCATCCTGCGCCGATCCGACGCCATTCCGGTGTTCGGCGGGCTGCGCGACCTCGCCGCGCTGCCGCCGCGATGTGCAGGAGTTTGTCCGCCGCCGCGAATTGCTGATCGTCACCAAGACCGACGCGCCGCGCCACCGTGCACCGCGCGGCGCAGATGGACGCGATCGGCATCCGCCGCTTCAACGCCGCCGGCGAGGTCGTCGCGGTGCGGCTGTTCGTCGGCCTGTTTACCTCGCTCGCCTATAGCCGCAGCCCGCGCGCGATCCCGCTGCTGCGCAGCAAGGTGCGGCGCACGTCGCACGCGCCGGCCTGGCGCCCGACAGCCATGACGGCAAGGCGCTGCTGCACATCCTCGACAACTTCCCGCGCGACGAACTGTTCCAGATCACCGAGGACGAGTTGTTCGACGACCGCGATCGGCATCCTCAATCTGCAGGAGCGCCAGCGCATCGCGCTGTTCGTGCGGCGCGACCCGCTCGAGCGCTTTGTCTCCTGCCTCGTCTATGTGCCGCGCGACCGCTACGACACGCGCCTTGCGGCGAGCGCTTCGCCGGCATTCTGGAACGAGGCTTTCGCCGGCACCGTCACCGACTTCTCACACTCATTTCGACGAATTCGATCGCTGGCGCGGGTGCAGTTCATCGTCCGCGTCACCCGCGGGCGCGGTGCCGCAGGTCGAGATCGCCGCGCTCGAACGGCGGCTTGCCGAAGCGCGGGCGCACCTGGTCGGACCGGGTCGAGGAAGCTGCCGCCGCGGCCTTCGGCGAAGATGGCGGCGCGCGAGCGGCTGCGCCGGCTGCAGGCGTTTCCGGTCGGCTATCAGGCGCGCACGACGCCGGAACAGGCGATCGCCGACCTCGACCGCATCGACGGCGGTGCTCGCCGGCGCGCCGCTCGAAGCCTCGCTGCACCCGCGCGAGGACCGCCGCGACCCCGCCGGTCTGCGGCTCTACCGGCAGGGCGGGCCGGTGGTCCTGTCCGACATGCTGCCGATCCTCGAAAACCTCGGCCTGCGCATCATCGCCGAGGAGCCGTTCCGCATCGAAAGCGACAGACGGGCCGCGCCGTCTGGGTCCACGAATTCACGCTCGGCGACCGGCTGCCGTGCCGGGCCTCTCCCGGCCGCGGTGCGCAACCGCTTCGAGGAGGCGCTGGTCGCGGTCTGGACCGGCGCGATCGAGAATGACGGGTTCAACCGCCTGGTCCTCGGCCGCCGGCCTGTCGGCGCGCCAGACGACGATCCTGCGGCTCTACTGCAAGGTGTTGCGCCAGGCCGGCTCGACCTTCAGCCAGAGCCTATATGGAAGAGACGCTGGCGACGCATGCAGCGATCGCGCGCGCGCCTCGTGCAGCTGTTCGAGCACCGGTTCGATCCGGCAGCGCGTCGGCAATGCCGCGCAGGACGTGCTCGGCGACATCCAGGCGATCGACCATGCGCTCGACGCGGTCGAAAGCCTCGACGAAGACCGCATCCTGCGCGCCTTCCTGACGCTGATCCTGAAATCCGTGCGCACCAATTATTACCAGCACTCGCCCGTCGGGCGAGCCGAAGCCGGCTACTGTCGGTCAAGCTCGCGTCGCACGAGATCGACCTGCTGCCCGCTGCCGCGGCCGCTCTACGAAATCTACGTCTACAGCCCGCGCATCGAGGGCGTGCACATGCGCGCCGGCAAGGTGGCGCGCGGCGGCATCCGCTGGTCCGACCGCAAGGAGGATTTCCGCACCGAAATCCTCGGCCTGATGAAGGCGCAGACGGTCAAGAACGCGGTCATCGTGCCGGTCGGCTCGAAGGGCGGGTTCGTGCTGAAGCGGCCGCCCGGCCGGCCAGCGACAATACCGCGAGCGCCTCGCGACCGAAGGGATCGAATGCTACAAGATCCTGATCCGCGGTCTGCTCGACATCACCGACAACATCGCCGCCGCGGACCATGCGATCGTGCCGCCGCCGTCGGTCGTGCGGCATGACGACGGACGACCCCTACCTCGTCGTCGCCGCCGACAAGGGCACCGCGACCTTTTCCGACACCGCCAACGCAATCGCCGAGGAATACGGCTTCTGGCTCGGCGACGCCTTCGCGTCGGGCGGATCGGCCGGCTACGACCACAAGGAAATGGCGATCACCTCGCGCGGCGCCTGGGAGCTGGTCAAGCGCCATTTCCGCGAACTCGGCACGCGACATCCAGAGCGAGCGACTTCACGGTCGTCGGGGTCGGCGACATGTCGGGCGACGTGTTCGGCAACGGCATGCTGCAGTCGCGCCACATCAGGCTATTGGCCGCGTTCAACCACCTGCACATCTTCATCGACCCGACGCCCGACCCGGCCGCCGAGCTTCGCCGAGCGCCAGCGGCTGTTCCACCTGCCGCGGTCGAGCTGGGCCGATTACGACAAGGCGCTGATCTCGCCGGGCGGCGGCGTGTTCGAGCGCGCCGCCAAGTCGATCGCCGATCAGCCCCGAAATGAAGATGGCGTTCGGCATCGCCGAGGACCACCTGACCCCGGCCGAACTGATCCGCCACCTGCTGACCGCCGAGATCGACCTGTTGTTCTTCGGCGGCATCGGCACCTTTGTCAAGGCCCGCGGCGAGAGCCATGCCGATGTCGGCGACAAGGCCAACGACGCGCTGCGCATCGACGGCGAGACGCATCCGCGCCAAGGTGGTCGGCGAGGGCGCCAATCTCGGCGTCACCGCAGCGCGGCCGCGTCGCCTATGCGCTGAAAGGCGGGCGCATCGACACCGACGCGATCGACAACTCGGCCGGCGTCTCGATGTCGGACCACGAGGTCAACATCAAGATCCTGCTCGGCCGGCGCGATCGCCGCCGGCGCGCTCGGCCAGCAGGAGCGCGAGCCGCTTGCTGGCGCAGATGGCCGACGATGTCGCCGGCGCTGGTACTGCGCGACAATTATCTGCAAGGCGAGGCGTTGTCGGTCGCCGAGGCGCGCGGCGTCGGCGCGCTCGACCGCCAGGCGCGGCTGATCCGCGATCTCGAACGCGCCGGGCCGGCTCGACCGCGCCCTCGAATTCCTGCCCGACGACGAGACGCATCGCCGCCCGCGCCGCGGCGCGGCGCGGCCTGACCCGGCCGGAACTGGCGGTGCTGCTGGCCTATGCCAAGATGTCGCTCGACCACGAGCTGCTGGCCTCCGATCTTCCCGGACCAGCCCGAACTCGCCGGCGATCTGCGCGACTATTTCCCGCCGGCCCTGCGCGAGCGCTTCGCGGCGCAGATCGCCGCGCATCCGCTGCGCCGCGAGATCACCGCGACCGTCGTCGACCAACGATCTGGTCAACCGCGCCGGCCTGACTTTCATCCACGACATGCGCGCCGCCACCGGCCGTGAGGCCGCCCGACATCGCCCGCGCCTACCGCATCGTGCGCGAGGTGTTCGTCCTGCCGGCGTTGTGGAAAGAGATCGAGGCGCTGGACAACAAGGTGCCGGCCGCGGTGCAGACCGGCATGCTGCTGGAGATCGCCGGCGCTGATCGAGCACGCCGCCGCGCTGGCTGCTGCGCGGCAACCGGCTCGATATCGGTCGCGAAACCGCGCGATTCGCGCCCGCGATCGCGGCATCTGTCGGAAAATTTTCCCGAGTTGCTGCCGGCCAGCGACCGGCAGCTTGCCGCGCGGATCACCGAGCGCTTCGCGGCGGCCGGCGTGCCGGCGGCGCTGGCGCTACGGGTCGGGCAGCTTGGCTTTCTGACAACCGCGCTCGAAATTGCGCGAGCTGGCGGAGCAAGCACGGCGCAGCCGCTCGACCGCACGGCGCGCATCTATTACGGCGCCGGCGCCCGTTTCGCGCTCGACGAAATGCGCGCCGCGGCGCAGCGCCTGCCGGCCGAGACATCGTGGCAGAAGCAGGCGGCCGATGCCGTCGTCGATGACCTGTTTACGGTACAGGGCGATCTCGCTGCGCTGGTCCTGCGCTCGAAGGCTGACGGTGCCGACCCGGTCGCCGCCTGGGCCGACAGCCGCGCCGCGGCGCTCGCCCCGGCCGAGTTGGCGGCGGCCGAACTGCGCGCCACCGCAATGCCGGACCTCGCGATGCTCGTTGTCGCGAGCCGCCAGTTGCGCCAGGCGCTCGGATGAAACCCCGGAGGACAGCCTGGTGCGCGGCCCGGCGATTGATTTTGCGGCGGTTTCGCGTTGACATGGCCGATCCGGCGGCACGGTGCGGCCGGAGAGCCGGCGGGGGCGCGATGGCGAAATGGATGGCGGTCGCCGGTATGGTGGCGGCGATGGTACTGGCCCACGCCGCCAGCGCCGCCGACAAGCTCGTGCTGCAATTGCATGGCCCGGCACAGTTCGAGTTCGCCGGCTATTACGCGGCGCTGTGGCAGGGGTTCTACCGCGATGCCGGGCTGACGGTCGAAATCAAGCCCGGCGCCGGACGCGGCCAGGCGCCGATCGATCCGATTCGCGAGGTCACCGAGGGACGGGCGCAATTTGGCACCGGCACCGCCGACCTCGTCGTGCGTACCGGGCAGGGACTGCCGCTGCTGCTGCTGGCGCCGATCTTTCAGCAGAGCGGCGCGGCGGTCTATTACCGCGCCGACACCGCGTTCGGGTCGCCCGGCGCCCTTGCCAAGGCAAAGCTCGGGCGCCTGCCCGCCAGCGACATCCTGGACATCGAACTCGCCACCGCGTTGCAGGCCGAAGGAGTTGATGCCGGCAAGATCAAGAGCGTGCTGCTCGAACCCGGGCAGGCCGTTGCCGCTTTGGCCGACCGCAGCGTCGATGCCGCGATCGGGTCGGCTTGGGAGGTGCCGTGGACGGCACGCGAAAAGGGTGTCGCCCTCAGGTCCTTCGACCCCGGCACCTACCGCGTCGAGTATTACGGCGACACGCTGTTCACCTTGCAGCGCCTGGCGAAAGCCGACTCGACGACGGTGCGCAACTTCCGCGCCGCCTCGCTGAAAGGCTGGGAATACGCACTGCAGCACGCCGACGAGATCGCCGCGCGCCTGGCCGCCGAGTTGCCGCCGCCAGGGATCGGCGACGCCGCGGGGTTCGATAAGTATCAGGCGGATGTCGCCCGCACCCTGGCCCGCTTTCCCGACATCGCCATCGGCCACTCCAACCCCGAGCGGTGGGACCGCATCGAAGCGGGCATGGTCGGTGTCGGCGCCTTGCTGCGCACTGCCGACACCACTAATTTTGTCTACGATCCCGATGCCGAAGCACGCAGCCGCACCGATCTGCGCGCCTTTATCATCATCGGCGCGACCCTGGCGGTGTGCCTCATCGGGGCGGGGTGGCTTGGGCTGCTCCACTGGCGTCGCCGGCCCACCGCCGCCGCTGCACCGGCTGCAGTGCCCGTGACGACCGCGCCACCGGCAAGGGTGGAGGTCACGGATCCGGCGGCGCAGGACCTCAACGCGGCGGTCGGCCGCCTGGAGCGCGTGATCCGCCAGCGGGTGCCACGCCGCATCTCGTTCCGCCTGTCGCTATTGCCGGAGCTTTGGCGCTGCCGCGCCGACGCCGCAACCGTGCGGCGTCTGGTGCTCGATCTCGCGGCGGCGGCCGCCGTCGATATGAAAGGCAATGGCGAGATCATCATCGGCACGCGCAACTACAGCTTCGACGAAGCCGCAATCCTTGAGATGCCGAGCGCCAAAATTGGCGATTTCGTGCGGGTGACCGTGCGCGACAACGGACCGGGCCTCACCGAAGACGCGCTCGACCGCGTCCTCGACACGGTCACGACATCGCGTCCGGCGGTCGCCGCTGCGGGTGAAGCGATGCGCAATGCCGGCGGCTTCGCCCGTGTCGAAAGCGCCGAGGGCGTCGGCACCGCGGTACACATCTATTTTCCGCGTTTCAGCGAGACCGTCGCCGCGCCACACCGGCCAAAAGCCGCCGAATAGATCTGTTCGCGACGGCGGCGCTACAACCTAAGCGCGGGCAGGTCGATCCAGCGCCGTTCACGGTGGCTCTGATAGCACGCGTCGGCGAGCTGCACGGCCTTGGCGCCTTCGAGCAGGGTCGCGGGGTACGGCGCATCCTCGGCGACGCCGCGCAGGAACAATTCCCAGCCGGCGCGGTAGCCGTTCAACGGCGGCTCGTTGTCCGGCATTTCGAGCCATTGCTCGCGATACGGCATGTTGTCGGGAAAATCCGGGCCGAACAGCGGCTTTGGCGTCGCGGCCAGCGGCTGCATGAAACAGCGGTGCTGGGTGCACACCGCCGAACCGGCGGTGCCGTCGACCTGTATCTGCAGCAGGTCGTCGCGTTTGACCCGGCTCGCCCACGACGAACTCGACCTGCGCCAGCACGCCGCCTTCGAGTTCGAACATCGCAAAGGCATGGTCATCGACATCGACATCAAAGGCCCGCCCGGCCTCGTCGCGGCGTTTTGGCTGGGCCGTGATGTGGCGGCACGATACCGCCTCGATCGGCCCGAGCAGCTGGTCGAACACATAGCGCCAGTGCGCGAACATATCGAGGATCAGCCCGCCGCCGGTTTCTTTGCGGTAATTCCAGCTGACCCGCTGCGACGGGAACAGATCGCCGTCGAACACCCACCAGCCGAATTCGAGCTTGATCGAGGTCACCCGGCCGAAAAACCTGGCTTCGTACAGTTTTCGCAGCTTGCGCAGGCCGGGCAGGAAGATCTTGTCCTGCACGACACCGCCCTTCCGCCCGGCACGCTCGCCGGCCCGGGCAAACGCCAGCGCCTCTTCCAGCGTCTCGGCTGCCGGCTTTTCGACATAGACATGCTTGCCGGCGGCAAACGCGGCCGTGCCGCGTTCGATGCGCCCACCGGTCGGCCGCGCGTCGAAATAGATGTGGACGGTGGGATCGGCGAGACAGGCCGCCGTATCGGTGCTCCATTTGAGGCCGCCGCGGCTCGCCGCCAGCGCCGCGACCTTCTCGGCATTGCGGCCAAGCAGCACCGGCTCCGGCATCAGCCCGGTCGCCATTCGCCAGCGGCAACCCACCCTCGTCGCGCATCGCCAGCAGCGCCCGCAAATGCTGCGTCGTGCCCAGCCGTCCGGTCGCGCCATCAATCGCGACGCCAAGAGTGCGTATAGCCATTTTTCACCACAGAGACAGTGAGGCAGTGAGGAATTACAGCGCTCTCACTGTCTCACTGCCTCACTGTGAAAAAACTACTTCGTCGCGGCGATGATCGACTCGCGCAGGATCACCGGGAAGCGGTCGAGGATGTCTTCCGGCGTCGAGAGCGGCGGCGACAGGCAGATCGTGTCGCCCATCGCCGGGTCGAGCTCCGCCGGGCCGCGCCCGGCACAAGAGGCCGCGCGCCATCGCCTCGCGCGCCACCTTGACCCCGACGCCCAAAGCCGGCGCCTTGGTCGCCTTGTCGGTCACCAATTCGATGCCGAACATCATGCCGAGGCCGCGCACATCGCCGACGATCGGCAGGTCGCGCAATTCATCGAGCTCGGCCAGCAGCCGCTTGCCGACCGTCGCGGCGCGCCCCGTCAGGTCTTCGTCCTCGATGATCTCGACATTGCGCAGCCCGACCGCGCAGCACACCGGGTGGCCGCTATAGGTCGCGGCGTGCATATACCGCCGGTCCATCGGCGCGGTCAGGATCGCATCGTGCACCTGCTTTGACAGGATGTTGCCGCCCAACGGCAGATAGCCGCTGGTGACGCCCTTGGCGAACGACACGATGTCTGGCTCGATGTCCCAATGGCCGAGCGCGAACCAGCTGCCGGTGCGGCCGAACCCGGTGATGACCTCGTCGGCGATCAGCAGCACCTCGTACTTGTCGCAGATTTCGCGCAGCTTCGGGAAATAGCTGTCGGGCGGCACGATGACGCCGCCGGCGCCCATCACCGGCTCGCAGATCACCGCCGCGACCGTATCCGGCCCCTCGGCGAGGATGCACTTCTCGACCGCCTCGGCGGCGCCGAGCCCGGCCTCCTGGTTGCCCTGCCAGCGATAGGCATAGGGCGCCGCGACCTGCACAAAGCCCGGCACCAGCGGCCCGAACATCTTGTGATAGACGGCCATGCCGGTGGCGCTCATCGCCGCCATCGTGACGCCGTGATAGCCGTGGATGCGCGAGATGATCTTGGTCTTGTCCGGCTTGTCCTTGACCTTCCAGTAAAAGCGGGCGGTCTTGAATGCCGACTCGTTCGATTCCGCGCCGCCGGTCGTGTAGTACACCGCCGAGCTGTTGCTGTAGGCGTGCCCGACGATCTTCTCGGCAAGGCGGATCGCCGGCTCGTTGGTGGCGCCGACATAGGCCGAGGCATAGGCGATCTTGCGCATCTGCCCGGCGGCGGCATCGGCCAATTCGCCGCGGCCATGCCCGACATTGACGTTCCACAGCCCGGCGAGGCCATCAATGACCTGCCGCCCATCCGCCAGATGCAGCATCGCGCCGCGCCCCTCGGTCACCAGGATCGGCGCCTTGTGGTCCTCGGGATGCTGCAGCGGATGAACCAGAAAGCGCCGA
Source organism: uncultured Alphaproteobacteria bacterium (assembly GCA_963737875.1). Classification (GTDB taxonomy): domain Bacteria; phylum Pseudomonadota; class Alphaproteobacteria; order ATCC43930; family CGMCC-115725; genus DATARH01. The sequence goes on from CAVTUM010000007.1 coordinate 96,533, forward strand.
TCGCTCTCCAGCAGTTCCGTCGTGCCGTCCATAAATGCCTCCTCGGCCGAATGCCGCCCCACCCTACCCGAACTTCACGCCCCACCGCGACTCCCGCGCCGTGCCGAATTGACGGGAATAGCTGCGGCTCTGCATATTGATATAAATATTGATAGGTTCGCAAATGACAGAATCCACCACCCAGCTCCTGATACGCCTGCCCGACGGTCTTGCCCGTCGTTTCAAGCGCCGGATTGCGGTTCGTCAGCGCAGCAAGTTCATCGAGCGCCTGTTGGAAGAGGCACTCCCCCCGGAAGAAGAGGTCGCCGACGACGATCCGCTCTACCAGGCCGCGCTGGCGATCGAGCAGGACGAACGGCTCGCAGCCGAAATGGCGGAGTGGGAAGAGGCGACGATCGCCGACGGGCTGGATGGCGATGACCATCGAGGAAAGCCAGCAAGATGAGGTCCGAAGCGGCCACCGAAAGGCCGCCGACAGTGCGGCGCGGCGACATCTGGTGGGTCGACCTCGACCCAACGCGGGGGAGCGAAATCCGCAAGACCCGGCCGGCGGTCATCATCACGGCCAACGCGCTGAACCGAGCCAGACGCACGGTCGTCATCGTCCCCTTATCCACCGGACCGGAGCCGAGACCGCCCATTAGCGTCGCGACGCCCTCTGCCGGGGTGGGATCGGTCGCGATCTGCGACCAGGTGCGTGCGGTAGACAAGGGCCGTTTGTCCCGAGCCTCGGGCCGCCTCTCGGCCTCCGACTTAAGCATCGTGGAAGATGGGGTACGTCGGGTTCTCGATCTGTAGACCAGTCTATTGAACGGGTTACAGGAAAGCCGGGCCGCATGGGGACATCATGCCGGCGTTGAGCTTCGGGGCGGCCCATTACCGGAGCTGCCCCATTGATGAATTGCCTGTTGAGGAGCCGCCGCCTCAGCTCTGGACGATAGGATATTTCGCGAATATCCGTTCGACTTCCTTCGCGGCCTTGTCCGCAGCTACAGCCGGGTCCGTGCCATTCTGGATAATATCCGCCCAGGCGGCGGGCCAGACGTGAGTGTTTTGGACTTCGGCGTAGGCTGGATTGAAGGCCCAGTAAGCGGGCAGCGTTGGACCAAGTACGCCTTGCCGGGTGTAGGCTGCGCGATGGGGATCGGCGAACCACCAGGGATCATTCTTTACCGTTTCCGGCATTACCGGAATATTGCGGCCCAGGCCAACCTTGAGCCGTTCGTTGTTGATTTCGGGTTGAATAAAGTATCGGAGAAAATCCTTCGCCACGCTAATGTTCTTGGCACCCTTCGGCACCAGAGCATTGGCGACGGTTAGTTGGCTTGGCACCACCTCGCCGTCATTGCTAAGCGGCAGACCCATGGTGACGATATCATCGTAATCCTGCTGGTTTTTCATGATCGCCACTTCAGTTGAAATGGTGCCATCAAGGTCCGCGACGACCGTCTTGGCGTGGAACGCGTTATTGTCGTCGGCATCGTTCCAGTTGATCGCGCTCGGCGGTACAAATCCATCTTTGTAAGCGGTCGTGGGATAACGCAACGCTTCGATTATCGCCTGCTTTACTTTGGGATCATCAAGGTGGAGTTTGCCGTCTTTCGTTACAATGTCTTTCCCACCATAGGCGATCAAAAAGTAATGAAAAATATTATTGGGATCAACTCCGTTCGTCGTGACTTGCAGACCCAACCCGTAGATCTTACGCTCTCCCTGGGCGCGGAGATTTGTCTGCACCTTCTTGAAGAAATCGTAATAAGCATCCCAGGTCTTCGGAATATCTTCGATTTTCAGCCCGGCTTTTTCTACCAGTGACTTCCAGATGTGATTAGGCAGCACGGCACCTGTATAGGGGACGCCATAGAAACTGCGTTGCTTCGTGTCATTATTATAACAATATGCCGACGCCAACGCCGTATCGCTGTACTTTGATCTTTGTGTCTCAATGACATCAGTAACGTCAACAAGTTTACCCGACCAGGAATATAAAGCAACAATCTCCGCTGGATTTGCGGTAAACAAATCTGGCACCTCACCGCTCGTGACAGCAGAAACAATCTTCTGGCGTTCCGGCGCATAGGGAATGATGCTGTATTCTATTTTGTTGCCGCTTGCTTTTTCATAGTCGGCGACGACCTTCTTGAAGGCCACGTCTTCTTCTTCCGCGAACCCTTGCACCCACCATACCGATGCTGTGCTCGTTGCCGCGTTCGCCAGGAAGGGTCGCGCGAATGGCGCCGCGGTGGCGGCTGCCAGGGCGGAACGTAGGACTGATCGCCGTGTGCTGGTGGTCATGATCATGATATGCCTCTCCGATAAGGGCGGGCACGACATTCCACATACGGTCACCGCGGTGTGCCGACGGCACAAACGTCAAGGCTTGTCTTTTTAAGGGAATCGCTCTTGGTTTGTCCTTTTGACGTGAAGCCTCGGTAGCCGATGGCGGCAATGCCGCCCAGCCGATATCTCCTGTTCAGATTTAGAGGCGGTTTCTCCGCTCTCCGTTTCGGCTCCAGTAGAGCCGCCAATTTGAGTAGAGCAGCCATGTCATAATGTCAATGCTCAAGCGCGCGAGGCCACCCGCCGAACCAGTATCTCGTAGGATGGGTTTAGCGGAGCGAAACCCATCGCGCCGTGCACGCGATTGGTGGGTTTCGCGTGGCTCAACCCACCCTACTGTCCCTGATTTAATCCCGATAAGACGGGTCGAGGCGGTCGGCGAGGCGGAGGAGGGCGGGCCAGTCTTTGCCGCCTTTGAGGAAATTGCCGGCGTCCTGGAATTGGCTGTGGGCGTATTCGCAGGCGGCGGGGCCGGGGATCGTGTAGTTGCCGTCGCCCGCCGCGAGGGCCGCGATCTGGCCCTGGCAGGCCATTTCGAGCCAGTGGTGGTTGACGACGCATTCGGCGACGCTTTCGCCGCACACCAGCGCGCCGTGATTGCGCAGGATCATAAAGGTGCCGCCGGCGAGGTCGCGGATCAGTTTCGGTGTCATGTCGGGGTCGAACTCGAAGCCCTCGAATTCGTGGTATTTCATCTCGCCGTAAAAGCGCAGCGCGTGCTGGTTGATCGGCAGCAGGCCGAATTTATGCGCCGCGACGCCCATCCCGCTAACCGTATGGGTATGCAATGTCGCGTTGAGGTCGGGCCGGCCCTTCAACAAACCGGCATGGATGATCAGCGCACCGCCCTTGATCGTCTTGACATCGGTATCGCTCAGCACGTTGCCGTCGAAATCGACCTTCAGCAGTGAGGAGGCGGTCACCTCGCAAAACATCCAGTCGGTGCGCTTGATCAGCATGTGTTCGGGTTCGCCCGGCACGCGCAGCCCGAAATGGTTGTAGGTCATATCGTCGACGCCGTAATGCGCCAACAAGCGGTAGCCGGCGGCCAGCTCGACACGGGCGCCCCATTCCTCGGGGCTGACCTGATCGCGGATAATCTTTTTGGTCGAGACGAGCTGAACCGCCATGATGCTACTCCGCCGCCGCCATCATCTCCAATTCCTGCGCCGCCGACAGGATCGGCACGCCCTCGATCGATTTTGACGGCAGGCCGTCGATGCCGACCAGCGGCTTTCCGACCAGCGTGATGCGGTAAAGCTGGCGGTCGAAATTGGATTCGAAAATGTCGGTCGGCGCGAGGTGCACCGTCGAGCGGTTGTCCCAGAACGCGATGTCGCCCTCGTTCCACTTGAAGCGCACGGTGTATTCCGGCCGCGTGACATGCTCCCAGATCATCTCGAGCAATTTCTGGCTTTCGCGCGGCGTCAGCCCGACCACCGATTTGAGAAAGGATGGGCTGCAATAGAGGACGCGCTCGCCGGTCTCGGCGTGCACCGTTACCAGCGGATGCTCGCTTTCCAGGCTGCGGCGCTTGACCCGCTCACTGTACTCGCTGCTATGCCGGGTATTACCGCGCTCGCCAAAGCGGTGAATGGCGCGCAGCCCGTCGAGGAAACCGCGCATCGTCGGCGACATCGCATTGTAGGCGGTGACCAGATTGGTCCAGAACGTGTCGCCGCCATAGGGCGGGATGGTGACACCGCGCAGGATGGAGGCCATCGGCGGGTTGACGGCGGCGGTGATGTCGGCGTGCCAGCCGGACCACGGCGTCACCATCATCGCCGCGCGGTTTTCGTTGGCGAGCCGGTTTTTCGCGACGGAGTAGATTTCGGGATATTCATCGATATGGCCGAGCACTGCATGACCGATGGTCGGCTCGCCAAACTGGCGCGCCATCGCGACATGCTGCGCATGGTCGAGATGCTGGCCGCGGAAAAACACCACCTTCCATTTCAGGAAGGCGTCGCGCACCGCCTTAACCTGCGGCGGCGACAATGGCTTCTTGAGATCGACGCCGCGGATTTCGGCGCCGATATGCAGCGTCAGAGGGGTTACTTCGACGGTGTCGGCCGATTGCTGAGATAACGACATCTTCGTTTCCTTCGCTCGGTAGGGCTCAACCAGAGGCGACGAGGCCGCTCATCGCGACCGGCCCCGTCCCAACGCCGCTCAGGTGGCGGCGGCGATCTTGTCCTGCGTCTTCGTCTCGAAGTCGCTGGCGTCGTGGCGCTCGTGCAACTGGCTCGACGGTTCGCCAGACAGGCGGTTGACCATGCGGCCGCGCTTGACGGCCGGACGGTCGAGCAGCATGTCGGCCCAGCGATGCACGTGCTTGTATTCGTCCGCTGCCAGGAATGCGGCCAAGTCGCCGTAGAGCCAGCCCTTCACGAGCCCGCCATACCATGGGAAGATCGCCATGTCGGCGATCGTGTAGGCGTCACCCGCGATATACTTGTTGTCAGCGAGGCGCTTGTCGAGCACGTCAAGCTGGCGCTTGGTTTCCATCGTGAAGCGGTCGATCGCATATTCGATCTTGATCGGCGCATAGGCATAGAAATGCCCGAAGCCGCCGCCGAGATAGGGCGCGCTGCCCATCTGCCAAAACAGCCACGACAGGGTTTCGGCCCGCGCACTGGCCTCGGTGGGCAGGAACTCGCCGAACTTTTCGGCAAGGTGCATCAGGATCGCGGCGGTCTCGAACACCCGGATCGGCTTTGGCCCGCTGCGGTCGAGCAGCGCCGGTATCTTCGAATTCGGGTTCACCCCGACAAAACCGCTGCTGAATTGCTGGCCCTCGCCGATCTTGATCAGCCAGGCATCGTACTCCGCGCCCTTGTGCCCGAGCGCCAGCAGCTCTTCGAGCAGGATGGTGACCTTGACGCCGTTCGGCGTGCCCAGCGAATAGAGCTGCAGCGGGTGCCGGCCGACCGGCAATTCCTTATCGTGCGTCGGGCCCGAAACCGGCCGGTTGATATTGGCAAACCTGCCGAGGGCGGGCTTGGCGATCCAGACTTTCGGCGGCGTGTACTCGGTCGAGTCGCTCATATTGGAAGCTCCAAATCTGCCGGCGCGCGGTCTCCGCGCGCTATCGCCGCATCCTACACGATCGATCGCGCCCCAGGCACGCGCCGCGCACAGATGGGCGCGCAAAGGACCTGCGCGCCAGTTGCGGCCATCGTGCACAGGCCGCACGGTCACCGGTTCGGCAGATCGAGTGGATAGATCGGCCGGCGCACGTTTTTGAAGGTGAGCTGGCTGTAGTCGGAAGTGCACACGCCCATGCCGGCGCATTCAACGACCGCCTTCGCCAGCGAGCCAAGGCCGGCGCGCCAGTGGATGCGGCTTTTCAGCATCAGATAGCGCTTCTGCATCGGATCGATGCCGAGCGTGTAGAAGCAATTGAGGTCGTTGGGCTCGACATGGCGCGAGATCACCGCGATCTCGACCTTGCCGGTATCGATGACGACGCTCGGCCCCATCTCCATCTGCACGCCGCGCGATGACGGCCCCTTGTTGCGAAAGCGGCCGTTCGAGATCGTCTTGACCGTGCCGGTCACCGTCAGCGGTTTGCTCTCGCCGGGGATTTGCGGCATCGCCATCCTGCCGCCGATCGACAAGGTCACCGGCGCGCCGATGCCAGCGGCGATCGCCTGCTGCACCGCCTCGGGATCGAAGATCGCAAAGGCGGCGACATTATCGAGCCCCTCGCGGATGATCGCGGCGAGCACGGTGGTCGTGTCCATCGTGCCGCCCGAAGCGCAATTGTCGTAATGGTCGAGCAGCACGATCGGGCCTTCGCCGGGTTTTGGCGGCTCGATTTTCCCGGCACGGGCGAGTGAGTCATCGAGCGCTTCGAGCTTGTAGACAAAGGCCTCGCGATCGGCCCAGGCTTGTTCCAGCAATTCGTCGCGCAGCTTCTCTGCGAGCGGCTTGTCGCCGTCGGTCACCACCACGACACTGAGGCCCGCGTTGCGGATGTCGGCATGCGGGAAGCCGACAAACAACGTGGCCGACAACGCACCCTCGGCTGACATCGCGGCGCAGCGCGCCTGCAATTCCTTGTTCGGGAAATCATCGGAACCCTGGCGCATCACATGCGGCAGCATCGGCACATTGCCCCACGCCATCACCGGTTTCACCGCGCCGCGCATGGCTTTCAGCAGGATTTCGCCGGCGCGTCTGGCGGTGTCGTAGGTGTCGATATGCGGGTAGGTGCGATAGCCGGCGACCACCGTCGCGTTGTCGATGATCGCGTCGTAGAGGTTGGTGTGCATGTCGAGCGATACCGCGATCGGCGTCTTCGGGTCGATCGCGCGGATGCGGCGCAGCAACTCGCCCTCGCCGTCCTCATAGGTCTCGGTGACCATCGCGCCGTGCAGGTCGAGCATGATGCCGTCAAAGCCGCCCTGCCTGACGGCGTCGCAGATTGCACCGGCCATGTGTTCAAACGCATCGTCATCGACCGGCCGGCTCGGTGGCGCCCCGGCGGCGATCGGCAGCACAACCTCAGCACCTTCGCGCTCGGCCAGTTCGAGATAGGCCCCGAGTCCCGACCCGGTGCCGCGATACGCCGTGATCGCCGCCTCGCCGTAAAGCGGCCCCGGCGCATGACCAAAACGTGCCAATGGCGTCGGTACCGGCGAGAAGGTGTTGGTCTCGTGCTTCATCATCGCGATCAACAGACGCATCGACACTACTCCCGCAGCCGCTTTGCCATCGGATAACTCAATGCGCCGGGAAGGCCGGCCCGGTCTGAACATAGCCCGGTCTGAGCATAGATCGTCATCGTGCGCGGCCTCACGTCAACGCTTTCTCGAAAAAGGCGAATTCACCGTTTGGGTTCGGCCCGTAGGGTGGAATCTCGACAAAGCCGAGCCTGCGATAGAGGGCGATGGCCGTCGCCATGCTCGGCCGATGTGTATCGAGCCGCACGCTGTTGTGCCCGGCGACCCGCGCCGCTGCGATCGCTCCCTCGGCCAGCCGCCGTCCAAGCCCCTGGCCGCGCGCGGCGGGATCGACGTAGAGGCGTTTGATCTCGGCGATGCCGGGAGCCGACTGCTTCAGCGCCACGACGCCGGCCGGCACGCCATCCACAATCGCCAGCAGCAAGCACCCGCGCGGCGACGCGTAAGGACCGGGCAGCCCCGCCAGTTCCGCCGGAAAGCCCTGGAATTCGAGGCTGAACGGCAGCGACGCCGCATAGGCATGGAAGAGACGCCGCACCGTTCCAATATCCGCCGCACCGGCCGGTTTTACGACCGGCATCGAACCGGCGTTCTCAGGAAGGGCCATCGTTCATCCGGGCGCGCAGCTTGCGCATGCCGGCAAGCCAGCGGTCGTAATCATCAGCCTTGCGGCGCATATAGGTCGCGACCTGCGGGTGCGACAGGATCAGGAAGTGTTCGACGTCGAGCCCGGCGACCACCGCCTCAGCGACATCCGCCGGCGACAACACTCCGTCGACCAGTTGCACGCCGACCGGCAGCGAGCGCAGCATCGGCGTGTCGACCCCTTGCGGGCACAGCACCGAGACCCGGATGCCATCCTCGCGATGCGCGATCGCCAGGCATTCGGCAAAGCCGAGCGCGGCATGCTTGGTCGTCGCGTACACGGCGCCACCGATCTGCGACAGCAGCCCGGCCGCCGACACGGTATTCAGCAGGTAGCCGCCGCTGCGCGTCTGCATGCGCGGCACCAACGCGCGGGCGGCGTAGACATGCGCCATCACGTTGACCGCCCAGCTGCGCGTCCAGGCATCGTTGGCGGCGCTGGCGGCGCTCGCCGGGTCGGGATCAAACATCGCAATGCCGGCATTCGAGCAGAACAGTCCGATCGGTCCGAACCGCCGCTCGGTCTCATCGACCAGCGCCACGATGTCGGCCTCTTGCGCCACGTCGCAGCGCATAGGGGCGCCGCCGATCGCCCGCGCCACTGTCTCGGCGCCGGCCATGTCGATGTCAGCGACAATCACCGCGCGGGCGCCCTCCGCCGCGAAGCGCTCGCACAGCCCGCGGCCGATGCCCTGCGCGCCGCCGGTAACGACGACGACCTGGCCCGCAACCTTCACCTACTTGCGCCAGCCGCGCGCGTTGCGGCCGCCGACAAACCCGGCCTTGACCCGCTGTTTCAACAGGGCCGGCGGGCGGAAGCGTTCGCCATACGCGTCATGCAGGATTTCGGAGACCTGCAGGCACAGTTTCGAGGTTGTCGCGTCCATCAGCTCGAACGGCCCCATCGGGTGGCCGAGGCCGAGCTTGCAGGCGGTATCGATATCCTCTGGCGTCGCCACCCCGTCCTCGACGAGCCGCACCGCCTCATTGAGGAAAATCAGGAACATGCGGTTGACCGCAAACCCCGCCACATCCTTGATCCTGATCGCGGTCTTGTCGGCCTCGCGCATCAGCCGCATCGCGGTCGCGACGGTCTCAGGCGCGGTGTCGAAGGCCGGGATCACCTCGACCAGTTTCATGCGCGACGCCGGCGAAAAGTAATGCGTGCCGATGAATTTGGGCCGCCGTGCTTCGCTTACATACGACGCCAGGGTCGAGATCGGGATCGTCGAGGTGTTGCTGGCGAAAATGCAGCCCGGCTGGCACAGCACGTCGAGCTTGCGGTAGGCCTCGGCCTTGACCGCCTCGTCCTCGAACACCGCCTCGGTCACAAAGGCGCAATCGGCGAACGGGTCGAGCGGCACCGTCGTCGAAATGCGCGCCAGCGCGAGCGGCTTTTCCTCCTCCTTGTAAAAGCCGCGCGACACGCCGCGGTCGAGCGTGCGGCCGAGCCGCTCCAGCGCCGCCGCGAGAGCCGGCTCGCCGGTATCCGACAGCACGACCTCGTGCCCGGCCAGGGCGAAGACCAGCGCGATCTCCGCCCCCATCAACCCGGCGCCGACGACGCCGATTTTTTTCTTTGCCATCGCTCTGACTCTTCTCTTGGATGCTCAGCGCGCGGTGAATTGGGTCTTGCCGAACGTATTCTCACGCTCGGCATCGCTGATTTTTTCTTCCAGCCTCACACCGGATAGCACCGCCAAACCGCGCTGCACCGCGGGACGGGCGATGATCTCGTCATACCAGCGTTTGACCCCGGGATATTCGGCGAGGTCGATAACGCCGCGCTCAGCGAAGCGGGGCGACGTGTCGCTGGCGGTGCGCAGCCACGGGAAGGTGATGATGTCGGCCATGCTGTATTCGTCGCCGGCCAGCCAGTGCATCTCTTCGAGGCGATGGTTCAGCACCCGGGTCAACCGCTTCGCCTCGCTGAAATAGCGGTCGATCGCGTAGGGGATTTTGTCCTTGGCGTAGGCGCCGAAATGGTTCCACTGGCCGAACATCGGGCCGATGCCACCCATCTGGAACATCATCCATTCGATGCACTTGAAGCGCGCGGCCGGGTCTTTCGGGATCAATCTGCCGCCGCATTTTTCCGACAGGTACATCAGGATGGCGGCGGATTCGAACAGCGTGAACGGCTTGCCGCCCGGCCCGTCGGAGTCGCGGATCGCCGGGATGCGGTGATTGGGGGTGATCTTCAGAAATTCCGGCTTGAACTGGTCGCCCGCGCCGATATTGATCGGAATGATCTTGTATTCGAGCCCGAGTTCCTCGAGCGCGATATGCACCTTGTGACCATTCGGTGTCGGCCAGCTCCACACTTCCAGCATCGAAATTTCCCTCCGATCGAGACGGCTGATGGCTCACGATGTCATTACCCTCGGAGGGACGCAATCGCGCGCTGAGGCAGCGCCAAAAGTTAGTCAGATGCCTTGACCAACCGGCGCGCCAAACCGATATTCGCGTGATGACCAGTCAGTTCAATATCGCCGAGGCCAAAGCCAGGCTCTCGGAGTTGCTCGAACGCACTCTGGCCGGTGAGGACATCGTGATCGCGCGCGCCGGCAAGCCGCTGGCGAGGCTCGTCCCAATGCAGGCCCATGCGGATCGCAAGCCGGGTATCTGGCGTGGCTGGGCGGCGTCAATCGACACCGACGTGCTTCTGGCGCCGATGGATGAAGAAGACCTAGACGCTGCGGAAGGCAAATTCAGCGACGAGTTCGGCATTTCGCTGCCGCGCCCCGACAGCCCGTGAGGCTGCTGCTCGACACACACATCGTGCTGTGGTGGCTGTCGGATGATCGGCGTCTTCCGTCGGCGGCGAGAGCAGCGATAGCCAATTCAGGCAATCTGCCTTTTGCCAGCGCGGTGATCGGTTACGAAATCAGCTACAAGCAGGCGCGGGGGCGCTTGCCGCCATTCCCCGCGAGGCTGCAAGACCGATTGGCGCGGGAAGGCATCGAAATCCTGCCGATCTCGATCGACCATGCCATCGCCGCCGGCATTCTGCCCGGACCGCACCGCGATCCCTGGGACCGCATGATGATGGCGCAGGCGTTGGCCGAGAACCTAACTGTCGTCACCGTCGACCGGGTCTTCGGCGATTACGGCGTTCCGACGATCCCGTAGTCACCCTTGACCAGAGGCCGGTCCGTTGCGGACCGACCCTGGAGCCTGAACCTGCTAAACCGGCTTGTCGCCGAGTACCGTGACGCGGTTGCCGGAGCGGGTGTGCGGCCAGTAATCCCACATCGCATGGTGCTGGACGCAGCGATTATCCCAGAACGCGATCGAGTTCTCCTGCCAGCGAAAGCGGCACTGGAACAGCGGGTTCGCCATGTGCTCGTACAGGTAACGCAGGATGCCGTCGCTTTCGTCGCGCGGGATGCCGTTGATGTAGCGGGTAAAACCCTTGTTGACGTAGAGCGCATTTCTTGCCGGTCACCGGGTGGGTGCGCACCACCGGGTGGTCGGCGGAGGGGTAGCTTTCCTTGTCCTGCACCCCGAAATTCTTGTACTGGCCGCGGTAATGCTCGCCGTTGTGCCGCGCGGTCAGGCCTTCGAGATAGGCCTTCATGCGGTCGCTCAGCGCCTCATAGGCGGCATACATGTTGGCGAACAGCGTGTCGCCGCCGCGCGGCGGGCATTGCTTGATGTAGAGGATGCTGCCCATCGGCGGCAGTGCATCGCACGACACGTCGCTGTGCCAGCCTTCGCCATTGGCGCGGGACGAGTCCTTGTCGGCATGGATGACCATCAGTTCCGGGTGGCCGGCTCGGCCGGCGCCGCCGGATGGATGTGCAACTCGCCGAACTTGCGGCCGAAATCGAGGTGCTGGTCCTGCGACAGATGCTGGTCGCGAAAGAAGATCACCAGGTTTTCCGCCAGCGCGCGGTGGATTTCATCCATCTGCCGGTTGCTCGGCTGGCGCAGATCGACCTCGCCGATTTCGCCGCCGATGATCGGGGTCAGCTTGTCGACGGTGATCGACTCAAAGGGCGAGTCCTCGGGCGTGTATTTGATGCGGGGCCCGGTAAAGCTGCGCAGCGAACTCATTTTGTTCCTCCCGAAACAGGGTCAACAATCTGGATCTTCGATCAAGGCCTCGATCGGCACCTGAAGCACCCGAGCAATGCGGCTCAGTGTTTGAATACTACCGTTTTTCCGATGCGTCTCGATCTGAGCGATCAGGTCGCGCCCAACGCCGGACCGCGACGACAGGTTCGCCTGGGTCCACTTGCGGTATTCGCGCCACGCCTCGATCGGGTGCGTACCTTCCAGTTCGGCCTCAAGCACCTCGATTGGGATCGTCACTTCGACGAGCGCGCCGCGCTCTCGCTCGATCCGCGCGGCAAGGGCGGCATCCTCAATGGGTGCTGCCGCCACCGCCGCTATGTCGGCCGCGTCCTCGCTCCAATCATCGGTCTCAGCGAATGCTACGACCATCCGGTCCTACCGATGCGAAATGTGACATTCGCTCATTCGCCGAAGACGCGGCGGAAGATCGTGTCGACGTGCTTCAGATGATAGGCCGTGTCGAACGAGGCGTCGATTGCCGTCGGCGTCAGATAGCGGGTTACTTCCGGGTCGGCCTTTAGCAAATCGGCGAAGCGGCCGCCGCCGTGCCATGAGGCCATCGCGTTTTTCTGTACGAGCCGATAGGCGTCCTCGCGGCTCATCCCGGCCTGGGTCAGGGCGAGCAGAAAGCGTTGCGAGTCGGGCAGGCCGCCGAGCAGGTCGAGATTTGCCTGCAGGCGCTCAGGGTTGACGATCATCCGCTCGATCACGCCGGCCAGCCGGTTCAGCGCGAAATCGAGCGTGACGGTCGCATCGGGAGCGATAAAGCGCTCGACCGAGGAATGCGAGATGTCGCGCTCGTGCCAGGTCACGACGTTTTCGAGCGCCGGCGTCACCGCCGCGCGGATCACCCGCGACAGTCCGGTCAGGTTTTCCGACAGCACCGGGTTGCGCTTGTGCGGCATCGCCGACGAGCCCTTCTGGCCCTCGGCAAAATACTCCGACGCCTCGCGCAATTCGGTGCGTTGCAAATGACGCAATTCGGTCGCGAAGCGCTCGATCGCGGCGGCGATCAGCGCCAGGGCCATGAAAAACGCCGCATGGCGGTCGCGCGGGATGATCTGCGTCGAGACCGGTTCCGGCGCCAACCCGAGCTTTTCGGCGACGTACTCCTCAACCCGCGGATCGATATTGGCAAAGGTGCCGACCGCACCGGAAATCTGGCAGGTGGCGATCTCCTTGCGGGCAGCGACGAGGCGCTCGCGGTTGCGGGCGAATTCGGCGTAGTGGCCGGCGAGCTTCAAGCCGAAGGTCGTCGGCTCGGCATGAACGCCGTGACTGCGCGCGATGGCCGGCGTCAGCTTGTGCTCAAAGGCGCGGCGCTTCAACGCCGCCAGCACCGCGTCGAGATCGGCAAGCAGGATGTCGGCGGCTTGCGTCAGCTGCACCGCGAGGCAGGTGTCGAGCACGTCGCTCGAGGTCATGCCCTGGTGCACAAACCGCGCCTCGGGGCCGACATGCTCGCCGAGGTTGGTCAGGAAGGCGATGGTTTCGTGGTGCACCTCGCGTTCGATCTCGCGGATGCGCTCGACCTCAAAAGCCCCGCGCTCCCACACCGCCTTGGCTGTGCCGAGCGGGATCACGCCGAGCTGTTCCTGCGCCTCGCAGGCATAGGCCTCGATTTCAAGCTGGATGCGGAAATAGTTTTCCGGCTCCCAGATCCTGGCCATCTGCGGCCGGCTGTAGCGGGGGATCATGCCGTCGCGGCCTCTGTTGCCTCGTCTGCGGGATCATAGCCGAGCCGGCCCAGCGCCGCGAGCATGTGCGCCGGCACCGGCGCCGTTGCCGTGACCGGCGCGCGCGCCGGGTAAAGCGGCAAGGCGATCGAGCGGGCATGCAGGTGCAGAGGCATGCCGCCCAGTCTCTCAGAAGACGGGCCACCGTAGGCCGGGTCACCGATCACCGGGCAGCCGAGCGTGGCGCAATGCACCCGAATCTGATGCGTTCGCCCGGTATGCGGCCGCAACTCCAGCCAGGCGCGGCCATCGGCGGTCCCGAGCACGCGATAATCGGTGACGGCCCGCACCCCCGCGGGATCAACCGCCATCCGCCACCCGGCACCCTGCGTCACCTTGCTCAGCGCCGCCTCGATCCGGCCCGTCGGTTCTTGCGGAATGCCGGCGACCACCGCCCAATAAACCTTTTCGACAGCGCGCTCGGAAAACAGCCGCCCAAGCCGCCGCAGCGCCTTGGGGTGGCGGCCGAGCACCAGACAGCCGCTGGTGTCGCGATCGAGGCGATGCGCCAGCGCTGGCGGGTGCGGCAGGCCAAAGCGCAGTGACCCGAACCCTTGTTCGAGATTGGGCCCGCCGCCCGGCCCGCCATGTACCGGAATGCCGGCCGGCTTGTCGATGATCAGGACCAGCCCGTCGCGGTACAGCACCCGATCGCCGAGGTCCACTTCGGCGCCCCGCGGCACCGCATGCTCCCTTCGCCGCGGGCGGGAGAGGGTCGGGGACGAGGAAAGCGGTCGGCCGGGCATGCCCCTAACATCGTCGCCGTCACGGCAGCCTGCAACCGGCACCGCGAAAGCGGTGGCACAAGCCTCTTCGCCGGCGTTAGCATGGTGATACCGAACAGAGCCAACGGGGAACGTGCCATGAGCGAAGCCGCGCCAATCAGCGAAGCCGCGCCGGCGCCGACGGTCGAGACCTATTATTTCACCGATGACGGCATCGTGCCGAACAGCAAGCTGCCGCTGGTGCTTTATCGCGGCGCGCTGCCGGCGGGCGGCGACCGCGCCGCCGCCTGCGAGGCGATGTTCGATGCGAATGGCTGGCCCGATGCGTGGCGCAATGGCATCTACGCACATCACCACTATCACAGCACGGCACACGAGGTGCTCGGTATCGCCCGCGGCCACGCGCGGGTGCGACTCGGCGGCGAAAACGGCCAGAGCGTCGAGCTTCGCGCTGGCGACGTCGTGGTGATCCCGGCCGGCGTCGCGCACAAGCGCGAAGCCGCCAGCAGCGACCTCCTGGTGATCGGCGCCTACCCGCGCGGCCAGCACCCTGACATCTGCCAGGCCGAAGCCAGCCGCCACGACCGCGCCCAAACCAGCGTCGCCGCCGTCCCGCTCCCCGCCGCCGACCCGGTCACCGGAAAACCCGAGCCGCTGCTGACCTGCTGGCGCCGCTGATGACCCGAAAGCGCAAAGCCTTGCGTCCCCCCACCCCCGATATGATATGCATCGCCCGCCGACACGGAGCGCGGGCGTAGCTCAGGGGTAGAGCACAACCTTGCCAAGGTTGGGGTCGTGGGTTCGAATCCCATCGCCCGCTCCAAAATCTTCAAAGATTTCATAGCTTTGTGACGGGGTCGCGTGAGCGGCCCTTTCGCCTTTTGAGGCTGGACACCACCTAGCCACCACCATATTGGGTCGTCAGCTAGGACCCAACATTGTGGCATCGTATTTCTGCGCCGGTCCGGGGGTCCGTGCGAGGGGCTTGGTCAGTGATGAGCAGTGCCCGAGCCGGGACTTCGAGAGTCATCAGGAGGGCTGCTGCCCCTCCGGATGTAACGCAATGCTTGCTGCGGCAATGGGCAGTTCGACTCGCACGCTCAAACCCCCGCCCTTTCGATTGCCGAGGCTGATGTCCCCGCCGTGCTCCCAGACGATCGAACGGGTGACAGACAGACCAAGACCGACCCCACCCGTGCTTGGATTGCGAGCACTGCCGATCCTGTAGAACGGCTCAAACACCTTCTCCCGCTCGCTCCGCGGAATCCCGGGACCTTCATCCTCGACCGCGATCACGGCCCGGCGAGGCTCGGGGGCGAGCGTCACCACGGCGTTGCCACCGTACTTGACGGCATTGTCCACCAGATTGGAGAGCGCGCGCCGCATGGCGGTCGGTCGGCACGATATCGTCACGTCGCGCGGGCCGGAGAAGGTCACTTTCTCGCCGGCATCCACGGCATCCACGGCATCCTCGCAGATGCCTTCGACCAGAGCGCTCAGATCGACCAGCGATCGAGCCTCCTGCTTTGCATCGTCCCTCGCGAACGACAGGACCGATTTGACCATGCCATTCATCATGTCGAGCTCGTCGAGCATCTTCCGCTGATCCTCGAGGCCTTGGGCCATTTCGACCCGCATGCGCAGCCGCGTCAGCGGCGTCCGAAGATCGTGCGACATCGCCGCCATCATACGCGTGCGATCTTCGTTGAAGCGGCGGAGCCGTACTCGCATTCGATTGAAAGCCCTGATGATTCCTTCGATCTCTCGCGGCCCGTGCGGCGGAACCGATGAGTCGTCGCAACCGGGGCCGAGGCGGTCGAGCGCTGCGGAAAGTTCAGAAAGCGGCTTTACGACCCGCCTAGCTGCCACGACCGACAAGAGTGTCGCCAAGGCAAGAGCGAGAGCCAGCCAGGCAGCAAAGCTGGCGACGGAGAACTCGGCCGCCACCGGGTCGGTTGCAGGCAGCGGGTCCAGGTTAGTCACGACGAGAAGCCATTGCCCGTTCGCAAGAGAAGCTTCGATCCACGCGCCGTTTTCGACGCGTCCTCCCGCCGGGCCCGCTTTCTGGTCTGCGAGCCAATAGCGATCGGCGACGATCACCGGACGCGGGGCGGTCAAAGCCGTTTCAATGCGATGGCGCATCACTTCCGCATCCGGCTCGCCGCGATTGCCCAGATTCGGCGCGGGTGCGTCGAGCAAGCGAAGGTTGACCTGCGGGATCTGGGCGGCGGCGAGGACGGTCGGTCTGTCCGCGACCGGGGTGCGATCGAGGATATCGAGCAATGCGGCTCCCCTGCCCGGAAGTTGCAGCAAGAAACCGCTCCTCGACCTTGGGAAGCGCCTGACGGCGCTCGAACCTGAAGTAGGGGAGCACGGTGGTGAGCGCCCGCTGAAGGCTGAATTCGAGGACCAACGCAACGACGACCGCAAGCCCGATAGTCGTGGTAATGCTGTCAGTGCGCCTCGTCACCAGGGCGCTCCGTTGAGGGTTACGTCGGCGGTGAGGATGTATCCCTCGCTGCGCATCGTCTTGATCAGCGCAGGCTCTTTAGGGTCGGCCTCGAGACGTCCGCGCAGCCGGCTGATATAGAGGTCAATTGCGCGGTCAAAAGCATCGCCTGCGCGGCCTCGCGCCAGATCGAACAGCTGATCGCGCGACAGCACTCGCTGCGGATGCTCGACGAGCGCGAGGAGCACGTCGAACTCGGCGGCCCGGAGATCGACCAGCGCTTTTACCGGCGAACGCAACTCCCGTCGCGAGACGTCGAGACGCCAGCCGGCGAACTCGAAGACCCGCCGCGCACCAGCGGGCGATCCGGGGATGGGCATCGCCGCGCGCCGCAGGACGGCACGAACGCGGGCAAGCAGCTCGTGGATGCTGAATGGCTTCGCGAGATAATCGTCCGCGCCGATTTCGAGGCCGGCCACCCGATCGAACTCCGATCCCTTTGCCGTGAGCATGATGATCGGGATGGTCCCGTTGGCGCGCAGCCGGCGGCAGACGCTGAGGCCGTCCTCGCCCGGCATCATGATGTCGAGGATGACGAGATCGACGCGCGCTGCGCTCATCGCCTGCGTCATCGCAGCAGAGTCCTGCGTAACGGACACGCGAAACCCATTGCCGGTCAGGAAGCGCGAGAGAAGGACGCGCAATTCCTTGTCGTCATCGACGACCGAGATGTGCCGTGACCCGTCCATGGCCTCATAACCATCGCATGTCTGGCGCAGGTCCGTGACAACCGGATTGTAGCCTTGTGTGTCATTTGCCGGCATCCGACACACTGCTTCAAGAAAAGCCGGTCCGCATGACATCCTCCTGACGAATCAACGCGCGAGACTCCACTCGCTCCGGCTCAGGCCGACAGGCAAACGCCGAGGTGGACCCGTGGAGATCCGCGACCTCGAGTATCTGGCGGCATCAGCGACGGCCGGCAACTTCGCCCGGGCGGCCGAGGCCGCGGGCATCAGCACCTCGACGATCAGCCGCCGTGTCGCGCGGCTCGAAGACGAGCTCGGACTGGCGCTGTTCGAGCGAGGCCACTCCGGGGTCCGCCTGACACCAGGTGGGCGGGCCGTGATGCAGCATGTGCGGCGCGTGCTTGGCGACCTGGAGGCCCTGAAGAGCTCAGGCAGTGTGAGCGGCGCCGGCGATGTGGGCGAGATCCGCCTTGGCGTTCGCCTACCGCCGATCGGCTCACCGCTCCTGGCCCTGCTGTCCGGATGGCGGGCAAGGAACCCGAACGTCATCCTGACCGTAGCGGAACTGAGCGACCGGGACCTCATGGCAAAGGTCGAGGAACGACACCTGGACGTCGTCCTCACCGCGACCCAGGCCTTGTGGCCGCGAGTCGCGAGCGTGCCGCTCTTTCGCGACCGGCTGATGGCCGTGCTCCCGGCGGCTCATCCGCTTGCGAGGCGGTCCGTGGTGCGCTGGGCCGAGCTTCGGGAGGAGGTCGTCCTGATGCAGGGCTGGGACGAGAGCCAGGTTGCGCGGCAATTCTATGCGGCGTTCCTTGGAGAAAACGCGCGGTTCCAGGCACATCCCGCCAGCAAGCAAAGCGTCTTCGCCCTCGGCCGCCCAGTCGAGGCCCTTGCCCCGCAGCCATGCGGCGGCGAACCTATCTCGCCCCTCTGCGGCGACGATGAGTTGCGATGGCCGTCTTGGTCGGTCTTGGAGGACGCCGCGGTGAAGGCGAGTGCCAACTTCGGAAAGGCCAAGCTCGAACAGCCGATTGCCGCGGCGCGACTGGCAGTAATAATCGCGCTTCGGCGTCGCGCGGCTGAGGATCTCGATCTGGCGATCGTTCAGCCCGAAGCGGCGATAGATGGTCGCGATCTGCGGTTCGAGCGCGCGCTCATTCGGGAGAAACAGCCGCGTCGGGCAGCTCTCGATGATCGCCGGCGCGATGGCGCTGCCGTCGATATCGGCGAGCGATTGTGTGGCGAAGATGACGGAGGCGTTCTTCTTCCGCAGCGTCTTCAGCCATTCGCGAAGCTGACCGGCGAAGCCGCGATCGTCGAGCGCGAGCCAGCCCTCGTCGACGATGAGCAGCGTGGGGCGACCATCGAACCGGTCCTCGATACGATGGAACAGGTAGGACAGGACTGCCGGCGCCGCGCCCGCCCCGATCAGTCCCTCGGTCTCGAACGCCTGGACCTCTGCCTCGCCGAGGCGCTCGGACTCCGCGTCGAGCAATCGCCCCCAGGGTCCCCCGACGGTATAGGGCTGCAAGGCCTGCTTCAGCGCGTTCGACTGCAACAGGACCGAAAGACCGGTGATCGTCCGCTCCGATGCGGGCGCGGAGGCAAGCGAGGTCAGCGCTGACCATAGGTGCTCCTTCAATTCCGGGGTGACGGTGACGGCCTCGCGGGCGAGCAGCGTCGCGACCCATTCGGCAGCCCAGGCGCGCTCGCCGGCATCATCGATGCGGGAAAGCGGCTGCAGGGCGACCGGCTCGGCGAGGTCATCGGCGAGGGCGCCGCCGAGATCGTGCCAATCGCCGCCCATCGCGAGCGCCGCGGCCCGGATGCTGCCGCCGAAATCGAAGGCGAAGATCTGCGCGCCGGCATAACGGCGGAACTGCAGCGCCATCAGCGCCAGCAGCACGCTCTTGCCCGCGCCGGTCGGCCCTACGATCAGCGTGTGGCCGACATCGCCGACATGCAGGCTAGAACCGGAACGGTGTCGATCCTTCCGTCCGGGCGAAAAACAGCGGCGGCGCCTGGAAATGCTCGTCCCGTTCCGGTCCCGCCCATACCGCTGAGAACGGCATCATGTGCGCGAGGTTGAGCGTCGAGACCGGAGGCTGGCGGACATTGGCATAGACGTGGCCAGGCAGGCTGCCGAGCCATGCCTCGATCGCGTTGACCGTCTCGCGCATGCAGGTGAAGTCGCGGCCCTGAATGGTCTTTTCGACGAGCCGGAGACGATCCTCCGCGACACGGGGGTCCTCGCTCCAGACCGTGACGGTCGCCGTGACATAGGCCTGGCCGACGAGATCGGAGCCGAGTTCCTGCAGCGCGGCGTCGGCGTCGAGCGCCTTGTTGGCGGCGTCGCTGTCCATCAGCACCGACGCCTCGTTGGTCATCACCTCCTTCAGGATCGCCATGATCGACTTGCGCTTGGCGAACCATTGGCGGCGGATCTTGCCGAGCAGCTTGGTCGCGTCGGTCTTGTCGAGGCAGATCGCGCGCGTCGCCCAGCGATAGGGAAAGGCGAGCCGATTGAGATCGTCGAGCAGGCCCGGCCAGGTCTGCGACGGGAAGCCCATGATCGTGAGGGTGCGCAGATGCGCGCGGCCGAGCCTCGGCTCGAGGCCGCCGGTCAGATCCTCGTCGATCAGGATGGCGTCGAGATGCATCGGCGTCTCGGGCACGCGCACGCGCTGGCGGCGGGTCGAGACGCAGGAGTGCAGGTAGGTGAGCGTCTCGGGATCATCGAGCCACTCGGCCTCGGGCATGAAGCCTTCGATCAGCGCCAGCACCCGATCCGTGCGATCGACGAAACCGGCCAGCGCGGCACGCCAGTCCGCGCCATCCTGGGCGCGGTTCTCATAGAGCCAGGCCTCGGCGCGGGCGGCGTCGTCGGCTGGCGGCAGCCAGAGCAGCGTCAGGAAGTAGCGGCTCTCGAAATGCGTGCCCTCTTCCTCGAACTGCGCGCGACGCTCGGCGTCCACAAGACCGGAGGCGGCATCAGGAAACTCGTTCCGCGGATAGTGGCTGGCGGGCTGGCGTTGCGCCTCGATGAAGATCGCCCAGCCCGATCCCAGCCGACGCAGCGCGATGTTGAGCCGGGCCGTGATCGCGACAAGCTCGGCTGGCGTCGCCGAGTCCAGATCAGGCCCGCGGAACCGCGCGGTGCGCTGGAACGAGCCGTCCTTGTTGAGGATGACGCCCTTCCCGACCAGCGCCGCCCAGGGCAGGAAGTCGGCGAGGCTTTGGCTGTGGCGACGGTACTCGGCGAGATTCATCATCGCATCGCCTCACGCGACCAAATGCTGCGGGTAGCGCAGATGCCGGCGCACCACGTCGACGAAGGCAGGGTCGCGCTTGGCGGCCCAGACCGCCGCCAGATGGCCGATCAGCCAGATGGCCGCGCCGACGATCCAGAGCCGCAGTCCCAGCCCGACGGCGGCGGCAAGCGTGCCATTGACGATCGCGACCGCGCGCGGCGCGCCGCCGAGCAGGATCGGCTCGGTGAGCGCGCGATGGACTGGCGCATAGAAGCCGGCGATCGCCTCGGCCTGTTCCATCAGACCAGCGCCCCACCGCCGAACTGGAAGAAGGACAGGAAGAAGCTGGACGCCGCGAACGCGATCGAGAGGCCGAACACGATCTGGATCAGCCGCCGGAACCCGCCCGAGGTCTCGCCGAACGCGAGCGTCAGGCCGGTGATGACGATGATGATCACCGAAACGACCTTGGCGACGGGGCCTTGAACCGATTCCAGGATCTGGTTGAGCGGCTGCTCCCAGGGCATGTTCGAGCCGGCCGCGTAGGCAGGCGACGTCGCGAGCGCCACGAAGGCAAAAGCGTAGGCCAGAGCGAGATGGTGGCGGACACGGTTGAGCGGCATCACGGTTCTCCTGCCGGGCTGAGGACGTAGTCGCCGGTCGGGCTGAGGCCCTTGACCGCCGCAAGCTCGGCGAGCCTGCGGGCAGCGCCGCGGCCGGCGAGGACCGCGATGAGGTCGATGGTTTCTGCGA
The DNA here is from genome assembly GCA_963737875.1 of uncultured Alphaproteobacteria bacterium. Lineage (GTDB taxonomy): Bacteria > Pseudomonadota > Alphaproteobacteria > ATCC43930 > CGMCC-115725 > DATARH01. The sequence goes on from CAVTUM010000007.1 coordinate 117,952, forward strand.
TGAGCGCGCGCGGGACGGTGACGACGGCTTCCTGGATGAGCTGCTCCAGCCGGCGCAGCGCGCCCATTGCTGAGCCGGCGTGCAGCGTGCCGACGCCGCCGGGATGGCCGGTGCCCCACGCCTTCAGGAGATCGAGCGCCTCGGCGCCGCGCACCTCGCCGATCGGGATGCGGTCAGGGCGCAGCCGCAACGAGGACCGGACGAGATCGGACAAGCGACGCGGCGCCGTCCTTGGTCCGCAGCGCCACCAGATTGGGCGCGGCGCATTGCAGCTCGCGCGTATCTTCGATCAGCACGACGCGGTCGCCGGTCTTGGCGACCTCGGCGAGCAGCGCATTGACCAGCGTGGTCTTGCCGGTCGAGGTGCCGCCGGCGACGAGGATGTTCTTCCGTTCCCGGACGGCTGCCCGCAGCAGCTCGGCCTGCTCGCCGGACATGATGCCGGCCTCGACATAGTCGCCGAGCGTGAAGACCGCGACGGCCGGGCGGCGAATGGCGAAGCACGGCGCCGCCACGACGGGCGGGACCAGGCCCTCGAAACGCTCCCCGCTTTCCGGCAGCTCGGCCGAGACACGCGGCGAGCCGGCATGCACCTCGACGCCGACATGGTGCGCGACGAGCCGCACAATCCGCTCGGCATCGGCCGGGGTCACCCGGCAGCCAGTATCCTCCAGCCCGCCCGACAGCCGGTCGATCCAGAGCCTGCCGTCGGGATTGAGCATCACTTCGACGATGCTCGGGTCTTCGAGGTAGCTCGCGATCGCCGCTCCGAGCGCGGTGCGCAACATGCGCGCGCCGCGGGCAAAGGCTTCGGATCGGAACGAGATTGGCGTCACATCGAACCCCGCGAAATCGCCTCATCGAGGCGGATGGATCAGCGGGGTTGATTAGAAAGAGCCGGAAATGGGGAAGCGCAACAACGCTGATGGGGTCGTAGGGTTGCCGGATAGAAAGACAGGCGAGCGGGACAGTCAGCTTTCAGAAGGGCTGATTTGTCGCTCGCCCGTTCTGCTGATTCGAAGCTCGGGAAAGGGTGCGGCCCCACTGTGATAGGCTAGAACCAATGGCACGCGAGTTGCTTCGACTCGCCTTTGACAGTTCCACACGGCTGAGGAGGTCCCATGGGCAACGGAGCAGGAGGGTACACGCCCTTGATTCAGCTCCTCGGCGAGATCGGCAAGGCTTGGGATGCTGGGGCGACCGTAGCTGCCTTGGCCATGGTCTACGTTGAACTCGACACCATGGCGTTGCTCGCATGCCCCGTCGGGCAGCAGAGCCAAACGCGCTCCGATTTCATTGCTTGGGTTGATCGCTATCTAACTAAAGGCTGACCCCGGAGCGGAATATCAATATGAAGGTATCGATGTGTACGCGGCGCGATGCGCGGTGCTGCATAGTTACGGTAGCGTCGCCGCTCTCCATGGAGGGGCGAATCCACCACGGAAATTCGGATACACAGACAACGGCCCGCACAGAAAAGACGATACGGCGCGCTTCGCTCTGATCAGTGTTGCTGTGCTGATACATGATTTTTCGAAAGCGATGGAAATTTTCGTCAACGAAATTAGAACCGATCCCGAGCTCAAACGGCGTGTCGATAGCCGCATTCAATCGTTGTTCTTTACAAGCCTTCTCGATCATTAGTTCGGTTGGACCGTTCCTCGTCGTGTGGAGTTGTTGTATTGAAGTCTTGGCTAATCTCGTCTGCGAGTTTGCGGCCCCGGGCGAGCCGTCGGCCGAGCGCCTCGACGAACCCATCATAGCGCTCGCGCCCTTTGGTCTGAGCGGCGGCCAGTGCGGCGTCTGGCAATGGAGGCGTGCTAGTCAGCCAAAAGCGCACGAACACCGCCAGCGCCTCGTTGGAAATGCCGACGTGCCGTTCGATCCGCTCCAGGTGGCGCGTGATGCGATCAAGCCGGCGTGCAAGAGCGGCCTCCAGGCGATCGGCGCCGTCGGGCGACAGATGCGAGGCGAGCGCGGCTTCGACGACGAGCGCTTGCGTCACACCCTTACGATTGGCGTAGTCGGCGAGCTTGCCGGCGAGGTCCGGCGGCAGGCGGAAGGTGTGCTTCGTCCGCATGCGCGCTCACATTCCAAGATCGTCGGCGCGATCGAGCGGCGCCTGGCGCGTGGCGGCGCTGAAGTTGCGCTGCATGACCCGCTGGCGCTGCACCTCGTCGTCGGGCTCGTCCTCCAGCGGCTCGAATTCCTGGACGGGCTTTCGCGGCTCGGCGACGATCTCTTCGTGCTCCGGCAGTTCCGGCTCGCGCCGGATGCCGGCATTCGCGGGGTCCTCAACGGTCGGCCGCGGACGGTGTGATCACGGCGTCATCCCAATCTGCGTGACGCGGTGGAGCCGCGCTTCCTCCGGCTGGCGGCGAGCTCGGCGAAGTCAGAGCGGGCGGCGGCAGGATGCGACCCTTCATCTCCGGGTCCTCGAAATAGCGCACCTTCTTCGCGCGGATCGGGTGGCACCCGGAGACCAGGATCAGTTCATCTGCTGGCGGGAGTTGCATGACCTCGCCGGGCGTGAGCAGCGGGCGCGCCGTTTCCTGGCGAGAGACCATCAGGTGGCCGAGCCACGGACTGAGCCGATGCCCGGCATAATTCTTCATCGCACGCATCTCGGTCGCGGTGCCGAGCGCATCGCTCACTCGCTTCGCCGTCCGCTCGTCGTTGGTCGCGAAGCTCACGCGGACATGGCAGTTGTCGAGGATCGAGTTGTTCTGGCCGTATGCCTTCTCGATCTGATTCAGGCTCTGTGCGATCAGGAAGCTCTTCAGCCCATATCCCGCCATGAACGCGAGGGCCAACTCGAAGAAATCCAAGCGCCCAAGCGCGGGAAACTCATCGAGCATCAGCAGCAGTCGGTGACGACGGCGCCGGGCGTCCAACTCCTCGGTAAGTCTGCGCCCGATCTGATTTAGGATCAGGCGCACGAGCGGTTTGGTGCGGCTGATGTCCGAGGGAGGCACGACCAGATAGAGGGTCGTGGCTGTCTTCCCTTCGAGCAGGTCGTGAATGCGCCAATCACAGCGGCGCGTCACTGTCGCGACAACGGGATCTCGATACAGTCCGAGGAACGACATCGCGGTCGACAGCACGCCCGAGCGCTCGTTATCGCTTTTGTTGAGCAGTTCGCGGGCGGAGCTGGCGACGACGGGATGTACGCCGGCCTCTCCGAGGTGCGGCGTCGTCATCATGGCGCGCAGCGTCGTCTCGATCGGGCGGCGCGGGTCGGAGAGAAAATTGGCGACGCCGGCGAGCGTCTTGTCCGGCTCGGCGTAAAGCACATGCAGGATCGCGCCGACGAGGAGCGAGTGGCTCGTCTTCTCCCAGTGGTTCCGCCTTTCCAGCGCGCCCTCGGGATCGACCAGGACGTCGGCGATGTTCTGAACGTCGCGCACTTCCCATTCGCCCTTGCGAACTTCCAGGAGCGGATTGTAGGCGGCGCTCGCCGCGTTGGTCGGGTCGAACAGCAGCACGCGGCCAAACCTCGCGCGCCAGCCGGCGGTCAGGGTCCAGTTCTCTCCCTTGATGTCGTGAACGATGGCGCTTTCCGGCCAGGTGAGCAGCGTCGGAACAACGAGGCCGACGCCTTTGCCCGACCTGGTAGGGGCGAAGCAAAGCACATGCTCGGGTCCATCGTGGCGCAGATATTCGTGACGCCACCGGCCGAGCATCACGCCGTCATGGCCAAGGAGACCGGCAAGTCGCACTTCCCGGGTCTCCGCCCAGCGAGCGGAGCCGTAGGTGGTGACCTTCTTCACCTCCCGGGCACGCCACACGGACATCGCGATCGCGACGACGGCGGCGGCGATCCCCCCGGACGCCGCAATATAGGCGCCTTCGACGAAGATCGGGCGCGCATAGGCATCGTAGGCGAACCACCACCAAAAGAAGGCTGGCGGGTCATAGACCGGCCAGCCGAGGATGTTGAACCAGGGATGTCCGAGTTGGGGTTGGAACGCGAGACGGCAGGCGACCCATTGCGTCGCTCCCCAGAGGAAGCCGAGCACAACGGCGCTGACGGCGAGGACTTGGCCCCAGAGGATCTTGGTCGCGTTCATGGCGACGGAAGATCAGCGGGGCGTCAAACGGCCAGAGCAAGCCTCAATTCGTGAGCTGCGGGAACACGGATATTGTGGCGCGTAAATCGGACAGTTGGAGTGTCGGCGCGCGACCCGTTTCTGACCTCCGCCGCCGGTCAAGGCCGCACCCGCGCAAGTGAAGCGCGAAATGCCTCTCGATCGTCGGTCGAGCAGCGCGCCAGTCAGCCGCTTGGACCCGAACACGCCGGTCCACTCGTCGAACGGCAAATTGCTGGTGACGAGGGTGGAGCCGCGCTCGTAACGCTGGCTGAAGACCTCGAACAAGAGCTCCGCGCCGGTCGTCGACAGAGGCACGTAGCCGAGTTCGTCGATGATCAGCAGCTTGTAGGCCGCCAGTTGGCGCTGTAGGCGGAGCAGTCGCTTCTCGTCGCGGGCCTCGATCAACTCGCGGACCATGGCGGCCGCGGTGGTGAAGCCGACCGACAAGCCTTTCTGGCAGGCGGCCAGCCCCAATCCGAGAGCAATGTGGCTCTTTCCGGTACCGCTGTTGCCGACCGCGGTCACGTTCTCTCGGCGAGCGATGTACTCGCAGCGGGCGAGTTCCAGGACCAATGTCTTGTTGAGCGAAGGGATCGCGGTGAAGTCGAAACTGTCGAGGCTTTTCACCGTTGGGAACCGTGCTTCCTTGATGCGGCGCTCGACCATCCGTCGTTCCCGGTCGATCAGTTCGAGTTCGGCCAGGCGCAGCAGGTAACGCGGGTGGTTCGACGCCCTCGGCGGCGCATTGCTGGGCGATCTTGTCGTATTCGCGCAGGAACGTCGGCAGTCTGAGCGCCTTGAGATGATGGGCGAGCAGACGCTGGGGTGTGTCACTCATGACGAGGCGCCCGGGGAGGCGCTGGCGAGAAGTCCGAGATAGGCCCTGGCCGATGTCATCGCCACGGTCGCCTTTGGCAGGTAGGGATAGACCGTCAGGTCGAGCCGCGGCGGCCGGCGTTCGATCCGGCACAGCACCAGATGCTTGACTGCGTCAAAAGCCGATCACGCCACGGGCGATGGCCTCTCTGACGCCGGCCAGCACGTCCTCGGGGCGGAATACCTCCAGCCGCCGCAGGACCTGGACGAACTCGCGTTTGCCGCGCTTGGCCATGCGGGCCTCGATCAAGCGACGCAGCGTGGCGAATTCCTCGGGCAGGTCCCAGCCGACCAGCGGCGCCGCCTGGTCGAGAGCGCCGATCTTCTGTTCGAGCAACGCCAGATAATGCAGCGGGTCGAAAACGAAGTCCTCGCGCTCGTAGGGGCGCGGATGACGGGCAATTACCTCAGCACCGCACGCGATCACCACCTCGTGGACGTAGCCGCGGATCAGAACCTCACGGTGGCCGTAAGCGGTCGGCACCGAGTAGTCGGTGCCGCGATAGCGCACCAGCGATAGTGAGCTGACCCGGCCCGTCTTCTTCTCGCAGGCGTCGTAGGGTGCTGGTGGCAAAGGGTGGAATACCGCCAGATCCCGTACCAGCCGTTCGCCGATTGTCTCCTGGTGACCGCGCAGGCGATCCCCGAGCCGACGGCGGCAACCCTCCAGCAGTTGCTCGTTCAGCGCCGTAAAGCTCGCCGCCCGCGGCACCGGCACCAGCAGGTTCCGGCGGGTCCAGCCGACCAGACCCTCGACTTTACCTTTGTCGTTGCCCTTACCCGGGCGGCCGAACCGGTCGGCAAACACGTAATGGGATTGCAGCTCGCTGAATACCCGCGTTCGCTGGCGCACCCCGCCGCCCAGGATGCGCGCCACCGCCCGCCACCGCCCGCCACCGCCAGCGTGGTGTTGTCATACAGGATCGAGCGCGGTGCCTTGCAGAAGAAGTTGAACGCAGCGTTGTGCCCGTCGCAGAACGCTTCGGCATTCTCCGCCGGATAGCCGACCCAGAACGCGAGCACCGAGCGGTCGATTTCGATCCCCTGGGACAGCAGGACTTGGGCCTGCCGATATAAGGGCAGATGCTAGGCGTATTTGCTGGCCAGCACATGCGCGACCAAAGCCTCGGTCGGCAGGCCGGCGCGGATCAGGCGTTCCGGCGCAGGAGCCTGAACGATGGCGCCGGCGCAAGCTCGGCAACCGTATTTCGGTCGGCAGGTGACGAGAACGCGGTGCTGTGCCGGAATGATGTCGAGCCGCTCGGATTTCTCCTCGCCGATCACATGCACGCCGCCACCGCAGCACGGGCAGGATATCGTCTCCGGCTCGATGATCGCCTCGATCCGTGGCAAGTGCGCCGGCAGCGATTTACGCTCATCGGGCTCGGCTCTCGGGCGCCTCGTCTTACGAGCTTCCATCGATGCCGCTGTCGCCGCCGCGATTTCCTGCTCTTCCAGAGCGAGCTGCAACTGGTCGTTGTCGAGCCGCTCCGAATGCCGGCCGTATTGCGCGCACCTGAACTGCCGGATGATGTGGCGCATCCGTTCGATGCGGTGGAGCAGTTCGTCGCGCTCGGCGATCAGCGCCAATGCCGTGGCCCGCAGGCTCGGCATGTCTCCGGGAAGCGCGTCCGCCGTCGTCATCGCGATCCGGATTCGACCATATCCGAGGGTCGTGTCCCGCGGTGCGGTGGTCATCGTGAATCGCCGGTAGGGTTTGGTTGGCACCACTCAACCGAACCGAGGACCCAGCGATGACCGACGAGATGATGAGCCTTCGCGCGCTTCTGGAGAAGAGCTCCGACACCGATCTGCTGCGCGAGATGATCGGCTTTACCGCGCAGCGGCTGATGGAGCTGGAGGTCGGCGGCCTCACCGGCGCCGGGCATGGTGAGCGCAGCGCCGAGCGCCTCAACCATCGCAACGGCTATCGCGAGCGCGACTGGGAGACGCGGGCCGGCACGGTCGAACTGCGCATCCCCAAGCTGCGCCGCAGCAGTTACTTTCCCTCGTTTCTCGAGCCGCGCCGGATGGCCGAGAAGGCGCTGACGGCGGTGATCCAGGAAGCCTACATCCAGGGCGTCTCGACCCGCTCGGTCGACGAGCTGGTGCGCGCCATGGGGATGAGCGGCATCTCCAAGAGCCAGGTGTCGCGCTTGTGCGAGGAGATCGACGGCAAGATCGAGGCCTTCCTCAACCGGCCGCTGGAAGGCGACTGGCCGTATCTGTGGCTCGATCGCGACACTACGTCAAAGCCCGCACCGGAGGGCGCATCGTCTCGACTGCGGTGATTGTCGCCGTTGCCGTCAACGGCGATGGGCGCCGCGAGGTGCTCGGCCTGGATATCGGCCCCTCCGAGGCCGAAACCTTCTGGACCGAGTTTCTACGCAAGCTCGCCCGCCGTGGCTTGCGCGGCGTCAAGCTCGTCATCTCGGATGCCCATGAAGGATTGAAGGCGGCGATCGCCAAGGTGCTGCACGCCTCCTGGCAACGCTGCCGCGTGCACTTCATGCGCAACGCCCTCGCCTACGCCGGCAAGAGCGGCCGGCGCGTCGTCGCCGCGTTCATCGCCACCGCCTTCGCCCAGGAGGATGCCGAGACCGCCCGCGCCCAGTGGCGCCAGGTAGCCGATCAACTGCGGCCCAAGGTGCCCAAACTCGCCACCCTGATGGACGATGCCGAAGCCGACGTGCTCGCCTTCATGAGCTTCCCCAAGGATCATCGGCCAAAAATCCATCAGCACCAATCCGCTGGAACGCCTCAACGGCGAGATCAAGCGCCGCACCGAGGTCGTCGGCATCTTCCCCAACGACGCGGCGATCATCCGTCTGGTCGGCGCCATTCTCTTGGAACAGAACGATGAATGGGCCGTCCAGCGCGCCCGCTACATGACACTGGAAACCATCGCTCCCTTGAGCGACGATCCCATCGTCAAGCTGCCCGCCGTGGCCGCCTGACAATACCGGCCATCCCTGCCGGTGAGCGCGATTACCTCGCCGCTCCTACACCACCACAGGGGACACGATCATATTCGAGCGCGCTTGGCGCCTCCGTTGGCGCCCGCGATTCAATTTGTCGCGGCATTCATCGCGTCGCTTTGGCCGCGTAATTCGCGGCACGTGCACCCGCGTCCAATCGAGACCTTCAACGAGCGCAGCGAGCTGCGCCGACGACAGCCGCATCACCCCATCGGTGATCGGCGGCCATTTAACGCGCCTTGTTCAAGCCGCTTCCACACCAGCACCAACCCGCTGCCGTCCCACACCAAAATCTTAACCCGATCGGCTCGGCGGCTGCGGATTACCAGAACCGCCCCGGAGAACGGGTCTTGCGCCAAGGTCTCCTTGGCAAGCGCGGCCAGGCTGTCTGCACCTTTGCGAAAGTCGATCGGCTTGGTCGCGATCAGCACCCGGACGCCGGGCGGGATCGGGATCACATCGACGCCTTCACCGCCCGCAGCACGTCACGCAGCTGCCGCCAATCCGTCCCCGGCGTGACACGGATCACAGTGCCGCCCAGCTCGATCTCTATGGTGCCCGGCCGCGACGATGGCGTTGGCGCTACCCGGCGCCTCGCCACCCGTGGCGACGATCGGTGCAAACTCGACCTCCTCATCGGCCAGCAACGCTAGCGATCCTGATCGCGCCAACCGCCGCCATGCATAGACCTGCTGCGGCAACAATCTATGCCGCCGCGCTACGGCAGAGACGTTCGCGCCAGCGGCGAATAACTCGGCGCTGATCCTCGCTTTATCATCACGCGACCACGACCGACGGCCTCCGGCGCCAGTAATCACCTCCAGGCGGCGGATCCCCAGCCCCGTAAGCATCCGGCGAAGGCCGCAGGCGCTCGGTGGATCGGGCTGGTCAGCCCATCGTCGCCGGTGGGTTTTTCTTGGCGAGGCGAGCCCTGACGGCGTTGCGCTGGTTGGCGATGCGACTGAGGGCGTAATTGATCGGCAGTTCGTCGATCACATCGGGATCGTAATCGTCGAGCCATTCCTTGGCTTCGACGTGGTTCGGGTGGTTGGGGTCGGCGACGGCGTCGAGCGTCTCGTAGAAGCCGGGGATGCCGCCGCAATCCTCGGGCGGGGCGTTGCGCTGGCCGGCGATGTAGCGAGGGTAGGAGAGATCGGGGTCGCCGGCGCGGATATTGGTGAGCGTGAGCCGGTGCTCCCAGCAATCGCCGAAGTCGTAGAGATAATCGATCGTGGTCTTGCGCGGCCGCAGCACGTCGCGCAGGCGGACCTTGCCGGCGTCGGTGCGCGGTTCGGTTCCCCAGTCCTCGTCGATCGGCAGGCCGTATCGGCGCTTGGCGATGGTGAACTCCCAGAGGTGGTAGTCGAACCACCCCATCGCGACCTGGATGACGTTGTGCAGGACCTTGAGGGTGATCGATGTCGGCACCTCGACCTGGCGCCAAATCACCGGGTCGCTGTCGCGCAACTCGATGCGAACGCTGGCGATCTGGTTGAAGCTGTCGAACGCAGCGCTGGTTGTGGCCGGGCTCATGCCGCCAGTTTGGCAGGCCGGTCCCTCCAGTTCCAGGGTAAGAGCTCGGCAAGACGGGAGGCCGGATGATCGGCGATCCGGCCGAGGATGTCGGCGAGCCAGGCTTGCGGATCGACATCGTTGAGTTTCGCCGTGCCGATCAGGGTGTACACCGCGGCGGCCCGCTCGCCACCACGATCGGAACCGGCGAATAACCATGCGCGCCGGCCGAGCGCAATTCCGCGCAGGGCTCGCTCGGCGGCGTTGTTGGTCAGGCAGATGCGGCCGTCGTCGAGAAAGCGGGTGAAGGCCGGCCAGCGCTTGAGCATGTAATCCATGGCTTTGGCGGTCTCGGCATGGCGCGACAGCCGGGCACGCTCGGCCCGCATCCATCGTTCAAGGTCGCAGACGAGCGGCACGACGCGCTCCTGGCGCGCTGCCAGACGGTCGCCCGCCGAGCGGCCGTTGATGTCGCGCTCGATGGCGAATATCGCGTCGATGCGGCGCACCGCCTCCAGCGCGACGGGCGCTTTGCTGGTGTCGGCGATGACGAAGAACTTGCGCCTGCCGTGGCTCCAGCACGCCGCCTCGGTGATTGGCTTCGGTTTGCGCTTGCCGTCGTAGAGATCGCCGAACCCGGCATAGGCATCCGCCTGGAGGATCCCCGCGTAGCCGGCAAGGTGGCGAGCAGGATGCTCGCCGTTCCGGTTGCGCGAGTAATAGAAGATCGCCGCCGGTGGGTCCGGTCCGGCAAACGGCCGGTCGTCGCGCACGTAGGTCCACAATCGGGCGGTGATCGTCTTGCCTCGGGCCAGCACCGGTACGGTCGTGTCGTCGCCGTGGATACGCTCGGCGGCGAAGACGTGCCGACGGATCAGCTCATTGAGCGGGGCGAGAGTGGCGGTGCAGGCCCCGACCCAATCGGCCAGGGTCGACACGTCGAGATCGATGCCCTGGCGCGCATAGCTGTCGCTCTGCCGGTTCAGCGGCTGGTGCTCGCCGAACTTGGCGTAAAGGATCATTGCCAAGAGGCTCGCCCCCGCCCGGCCCCGGGCGATGACGTGGAACGGGGCGGGCGGCTGGGTGATCTTCTCGCAGGACCGGCAGGTGAACTTCTCGCGAACGGTCTGGATCACCTTCCATTGGCGCGGCACCACCTCCAGGGTCTCGGTGATGGTCTCGCCGAGTTTGGCGAGCTTGCCGCCGCAGCACGGGCAGGCGCTCGGTGCGAGGATCACCACGCGCTCGCGCGGCAGATGCGCCGGAAAGGGAGCCCGCACCGGTTTCCTGCGGGTGAAGCTGCCCACCGAGGTCGTGTCGACGACTGTCGGCTTAGCGGCGGCTTCGTCCTCGGCGGCGCTCGCCTCCAGTTCCTCGAGTTGCAACTCCAGCTGGTCGATCAGCTTGCGACCACGCTCCGAGGATTGCCCGTACTGCTCGCGCTTCAGTTTGGCGATCAGCAGCTTGTAATGGGCCACCATCGCCTCGGCGCTGGAAGCGCGCACCTCGGCTTGCTGCCGTGCCGCGCGCTCGGCGGTGAGCGCGGCCTTCAGCGCGGCGATATCCTCGGGAAGCGGCTCGGGCGAGGTCATGACGCCCGATTGTCTCACCACGTCGATGCCGTAACTCGTCTCTTGCCAGGGGGCAAGTCAAACGGTCGCAGGGTCAACCGGCCATCTCCGGCCGCCACGTGCGAACCGGGTTTCTCCAATCAATCCCATCAAGCATATAGGCCAGTTGCGCCGCGCTGATCGCGACGGTGCCGTCCGCCGCCGACGGCCATATGAAGCGACCGCGCTCCAGCCTTTTGGCGTAGAGCGACATGCCAATCCCGTCATGCCAGAAAATCTTGATCAGGTGACCGCGCTTGCCGCGAAAGACGTACAGATCCCCGGCATGCGGGTCGCGATGCAGTACCTGCTGAACCTGGACCGCCAGGCTGTTCATGCCGCGCCGCATATCGGTGTGCCCGACCGCCAGCCATACCCGCACACCCGAGGGAACGGGGATCATCGGCGCGACAGAGCCTTGACGACGGCCACCGCCAAGGCCGCGGGAATCGAGCCGGGTATCCGGACCCGGGCCTTCCCGGCAAACTCAACCTCGATCGTCGCCTCGGCGCAAGGTGGCACGCCGCTCGCGGTTGTCGGGGCGGAGTCCTCGGCCGGCGCGATCAGCACCTGGGCGAACCCTGCAGCCGCGGCCTGGAACTCCTGCCGCCAGCGATAGATCTGGCCCGAAGAAACGTCAGCCCGGCGAGCCACCTCAGAGACGACGGCACCCGGCGCAAAACTCGCGGCCACGATCGCCCGCTTCTGCTCGTCACTCCAGCGCCGTCGACGTTCGGGCCCGGTAATCACCTCAACTCTTGCCATCGCCCCATCGCTAGCACCGGTGCAAGCACCGTCCTTTGCACCAGTGCTACAACCAGCCTACCCGTCCCGATCGCGCAAGACGGCTTTCACCGGACGGGTACGGCAAGAAGGTGGCGGGCAAGAAGGTAAAGGGCCGCAAGCGCCACATCCTCACCGACACCAATGGCTTGCTCGTCAAAGCCGTGGTGCATCCGGCCGATGTTCAAGACCGCGACGGTGCCCCGCTCGTGCTGAAGGCCGCGCGCCGGCTCTATCCCTGGCTGCGCCACGTCTTCGCCGACGGCGGATATGCCGGCGAAAAACTCGCCAGTGCCCTGCTTGCACACGGCACCTGGACCCTCGAAATCGTCAAGCGGTCCGATGCCGCCCGGGGCTTCGTGCTGCTCCCCAGGCGCTGGGTGGTCGAACGTACCCTGGCCTGGCTCGGTCGCAACCGCCGCCTCGCCAAGGACTTCGAAGCCACCGTCAAAACCGCCACAGCCTGGCTCTATATCGCCAGCGTCAAACTACTCTCGCGACGTCTCGCCCGTGGCTAACTCAACTATCCCGATTATCGGCGAACTTTAGCCCTGTGTCCAGATTACCCAGCCATTTCTCAACTCGATCAGATTCGGATCGACCACGAGACTTCGTGCACGGAGTAGGCTAGTCAGCGTTCGTATTCGTGGTAAAGCCAGATGCGATAGGAGCGTTCGATTACTTCGAGCCCGGCGCGCGCACGAATTAAATTTGGCATTTGCTAGACGACAAGATCGTTAAACTCAGCATCGCTGTTAGCAGCGAGCCGATGATCCCGGCGACGGCCAAGCCCATCAGTATCGTTATGAGAGGGACCGCAAGGGCCACCAGCCGCTGCATCATCAGCTGTGCCTGCTCATCATGGATATCGGCGGCCTTCAGCAACATCATAGGGAGCTGTGCGGTTTCCTCGCCAAGTTGCAGCAGATAGATCATCCGCGCCGGAAAAAGGCCTGATGCCGCGAGCGGCGCCGCCAGGCCCCCACCCGTTCTCGCGGCAAGCGTCGCCGCCTCAACCGCTGCGGCCCCGGCGAGGTTTCCAAGTGCATCCCGCGCAATCCCCAGCGCCGCGATAAGCGGGACGCCGTTTTGCAGCAGGCTGCCGAGAGTGCGAGCCAGCCGGGCTGCGAGCGTCTCGCTCATCAGCCGGCCGACCACCGGCAACCGCAGCAACAGATAATCGACCCTGATGCGGAAACGAGGCCGGGCCATTAGCTGTCGTCCCATCAGAGCAGCGATCAGCGTACCAAGAAACAACCAGGGACCGGCCGTTCCCGCCGCTTGACCTACCGCCATCAGCGCCCGGGTTGCTGGTGGCAGCTTTGTCCCCGCTTGCTCGAAAATCGGCACAAATTCGGGCAGTACGTATTCGAGCAGTAATACAATAGAACCAATTGCGGCAACCAACAGCACCGCCGGGTAGACCAGCGAGGCGCGCAGGTTTGCGCTCAAGCTGCGCTCGCGTTCGAGCAAACCGGCCAAACGCTCCAGCGTCGCAGGAAGGGTACCGCCGGCCTCGCCCGCTCGCACCAGGCCAATATAAAGGTTGGGAAAGCTCTTTGGCTCGGAAGCGAGAGCTGCTGCGAGGGAACTCCCGGAGCGCACCTTGTCCCGGATGGAGCCAAGGATCGCGCGGGCGCGGGCACCGCGCGTGTGATCCACCACAAAGCGCAGGGCACGATCCAAATCGTGCCCTGCCGTCAGCATTGTCGCCAGTTCGCGGGTTATCTCGTTGAGTGCTGCCTTACCGATCCCGCGCGCGCCACCTAGCTCGATGTTCAGTATCTTCCGCCAGTCGGCCCGGTCATCAACCGGATCGGCTCGCAAAACAAGCTGCCCTTGACGCTGTAGCCGCTCAACCGCGGTTTTCTGGTCAGGAGCTTCCACCGTGCCGTGCGCGATATCGCCGCCGACATCCACCGCCGACCAATGAAAATGTGGCATTCCAGCGTCTCGCAACCCCGGAGGTACACTCCTTCAGAACAACAACTCTAGGGTCGGAAAGCAGTCAGGTCCACCATTCGTGGCGTTGGCAAAGACGTCCCCGTCCAACCACCGCAGCCATCGCCGGCGCTGAGAGCGCGTTTGCCATTTTGGCGGTCGCTCCCAGCTCTGTAGACCAGGATCGTGCTCAGATCGTCGGCCAAGGCACCGAGCGACGGCGCCTCCCCCGGAGCGTCCGAAATCCGGCCAACAAGTGTCCAAGGCTGGTGGCGTGGTTCAGTGGTGAATAACTGCACTCGTCCGTAGGGCCAAAGTCGGGGCTCAGGTAACCCCGAACTTCGCGGCCCTCAGTTCCGAGACTGTGCAGACCGGTCCGGATAGACAAGGGGTCGCGAGCCCGTGAAGCACCGATGGTCTTGACGGACGACCGAAGGGTGATATGATTTGTCCGAACTGATAAGATATTCTGAACCTACAGAACAGCCTGGGAGGACAAGATGAAGGGGCAACTCGGTCGAAAAGTGCCCGATTTTTGGCGCTTTCTCTCTCTTCTCATGGCAGTAGCGGCGATGCCGCTGTTGCTCGGCATCGGTTCACAGAGCGCGGCCGCTGCAAATTCGCCCGCTCTACGTCTGATTAAAACCATTCCGATCAAGGGCACCGCGGGGAGCCCAAACACCAAGATGTTTTCGTTCGACATCAGTTGGGTGGATCCGGCGAACGGCCTTTACTACCTTGGTGATCGCTCCAACGCTGACATCGATGTAATTGACACCACGGGCGCTTTTACCGGCACGCCGGATACGCTTTTTGGCCAGATCGGTGGGGCGGCGTTTGGATTCCAAGGGGATACAGGAACTACCGCGACTTCCGGGCCTAACGGGGTGACTGCAGCCTTCCCCTGCATCTTTGCCGGCGACGGCAATAGCCGCGTTGTCTCGGTCAATGGCGGTGTCAGTTTCGTAACTCCCGTCAGTTCGGTTAGTACCGGCGGCCAGTTCCGAGCCGATGAGATGGCCTATGACCCGAAAGACGGCATCCTGTTGGTGGCGAACAACGCTGACACACCTCCCTTCGGTACCTTGCTGACAGTCAACAAGACGACCTGTGCGATGTCGAACCCGATTAAGGTCGCCTTTACGACAGCGAACGGCGTCAACGCGACGAACGGCGCCGAGCAACCGGTGTGGGATCCCACGACGCAGCGCTTCTATATTTCCATCCCGGAAATCAACGGCCCTGGCGGCGGCGGACCGAATGGTGCAGTGGCGCGCCTCACCATCAGCGGGGTTATTGAAACGATTTACCCGATCAACTTTTGCCAGCCGGCCGGCTTAACGCTTGGTCCGAATGGCGATCTCCTGGTGGGTTGCAACACCGTATTCGATTCTAATGGCGTCGCCTGTACTGCGGTGGTCCCGGCGCCGAGTGCGACCGCGCACCCGGCTACCTGCACCGGGGTCGCAAATCCACAGGCCGCGGTGTGCAATCCGGGTCGGGGTTGCACCGGAAATGCGCTGGTCGCGGTTCCGGGCGCCGGGGGCGGAGACGAGATTTATTTTAACGCCGGAGATGGCAATTATTATCTCACCGCTGGAAATAATCCCCTAGGCCCCTCGGTCGGTGTTATCGCGTCGGGTGCAACAGCCACGCCGAACACTCTTACTCAATTGATACCGACGCTTCCCCCGGTCCCGGCGTCCGCAGGCGTGCATGGTGCAGGCACCGTGCATTCGATAGCCGCGAGTGCCGGTAATAACCATATTTACGTGCCGTTGCCGGCTAACACCGCATATGCGAACTGCGCACAAGGCTGCATCGCGGTTTTTAGCGCACAGTAAGCGGTTCCGCGTAATACGTGACTTCCTTGGCGCCAAAGCTCTCTCAACAAGGAGCTTTGGCGCCAAGGCGCGCCTTAAAATGCTTTCATTTCATTTATCCGTTTTTTTGTGCTCCACCTTGCCGTCGAATGGCTTGCCCGAGCCTTTGCATCGTCGCCGGGCGCAGTGCGGCGGGGGCAGCCGCTTAGCAGGGTTGGCAGAGCCTGAAGTTCCCGTTTGCATAGGTTAACCGGAAGTGTTATCCGACTAGAGTCGGT
Organism: uncultured Alphaproteobacteria bacterium; assembly: GCA_963737875.1. Taxonomy (GTDB): domain Bacteria; phylum Pseudomonadota; class Alphaproteobacteria; order ATCC43930; family CGMCC-115725; genus DATARH01. The sequence goes on from CAVTUM010000007.1 coordinate 133,844, forward strand.
GCAGCTTCAGGGTGGAGGCCGACTTGGCTTGATGCGAACGGTGAGAATCTCCTTAGAGTTTCGGGGGGTGGTCTTGCGATTGACCACTAAGATTCAACTTCAGTATGCATGTCGAGTAACCCGTGGCACACAAACCCAAACCCGCTATCCATCAGTTCCATTCGGGCTCGGCAGTAGCAGACGCCGTAACGAACGCAATGTTCTTTATACAGGGCATATTGCACGAACTCCACTTTAAATCACAGATATATGCCCAGTATATCGACCAGGCCTTATCTGGCCGTATTAATCCGATAAAGGACTTGCGCGTCTCCGAGAGCGACGTTCTGCTCATCCATCACTCGATGGGGCACGACATTATCGATCATCTACGTAATTTGAGGTGCCGAAAGGTACTAATTTATCACAATATTACCCCTCCCTATTACAGTGATGATTCTTCCACTCGAACTTACGCAAGAAAGGGCTATGCGCAGCTGTCCATCTTTCGCGAAATGGTGGAAGAAACGATCGCAATATCTCCGTTCAATGCGAAACAGCTAATCGCTCGCGGATTTCAAAATGTCACAACCATTCCATTACTTAAGGATTTTGGAGCGCTGCGGGATGCCCCACACCTGAAGGCCCCCTACTATGATGAGGCAGCTGTCTATCGAATTCTATTTGTCGGGCGCATCGTGGCGCACAAGTGTCAAGACGAGCTTATCCATTTTGTCGGCAAGACGCGCTTCATTTGTGGCGCACCGGTACAACTCGTTCTTGTCGGCGCTTCAGACAAGGCTGGTGGGTATAGATCATATTTAGATGAAGAGATAACGCAAATCCACCTCGCCTCGCAGATCAGAATTACCGGCCGGGTCGATGATCCGGAGCTGAACGGGTGGTACAGAGCTGCCAACGCTTACGTGTCCTTGAGCGAACACGAAGGGTTTGGGGTACCGCTGATTGAAGCGATGGCCTTCGATCTTCCTGTCATTGCCTATGCCAGCGCAGCAGTGCCAGATACACTGGGGAATGCAGGCATACTTCTCGACAATAAAAATCCTGAAACCATCCTCAACGCATTGATCCGAATTCGTCAGGACAGGATATACAGAGCGGAAATCATCCGATTGCAGCGTGAACGTGTCTTGCGGTTCAGTCGGAAATCCGTCGAGGCTGAGCTGCGATACTGGTTGACGAAAATCGGTCTATACGAAGGCGAACACGCTGAAGACAGGAATAATGAAAGACGTGGGTCAAGAAAAACACATTACATTATCGAAGGTCCATATGAAACTTCATATAGTCTAGCTATCGTCAACCGCAACATAGCCCTTGCTCTGAGCAAAAGAGAGAACTCCTCAGCCCATATCAACCCAGCGGACGGCACCGAAGAGTATTCGGTCGACCCGCGCGCGGCGGCAGTGTTACCTACCAAAATTCGAGATATGGTAGGCTCTCCACCGCTCGATGCTGAGCGGGTCGTGACGATCCGAAACACCTATCCGCCACGCCCAAATGGGATGCTGGGCGACTTACGGCTGCTGCACTTGGCGTGGGAAGAGAGTACGATTTCAGAATCTAGTTGCTGGTTTGATAAATTTGCACGCAGATGGGGTGCTGACCCCCTCAGAATTCTCCAAACGTTCCATTAGAAACAGCGGAGTCCGTGTCCCGATCGCGGTGATCGGGCACGGGATAGATCATTTAGGCGTAATGCCGAAAATGCTGCACAGTCGGGCGCAACGCGGCCCGGCGTCGCATTCATTACCTTACACGTTCCTACACATCTCCTCCGGTATACCACGCAAAGGTATCGAAGAGCTGGTTACTTCCTATTGCCTGGCGTTTTCTCGACAGGACCCGGTATTATTGGTAATAAAAACGGCTCGTTCCGACACGAATTTAATCGATTATTGGCTATCACGGTTAACGGATAACTTCGACTATTCACCGGCAATCCAGGTTATTTATGAGGACGTCAACCAGGATCAATTGAATTTTCTGTATGAGGTTAGTGATGTCGTGGTGCTCCCGACGCGCGGTGAGGGTTTTAATTTACCCGCGGCGGAGGGTCTGGCGCGCGGTTTGCCGCTGATAGTGACCCGGCACGGTGGACATCTGGATTTCTGCACCGACGAAAATTCGACGTTACTCGATAATGTTTATGAATTTTCTGGAAACGAATATAAGTTCGTAGGTGGAAAATTAGTCGAACTGCCGACGGCTTACTGGGCACGCCCGTCGGTCAAGCAATTGGTTGAGGCAATGAAAACGGCGTTTTCTGGAGGCCGTTGTTCCAGTAATATTATGGCAACTCGTGCTTCGAAGGGTCGGCAGGACACCCTCCAGTTAAGATGGAGCAACGTGGCTACACAGATTGAACGCTTCGCAGAGCACCTCAGTCAGAGGCCCTTGGAGAAGCGCAAGCTTCGCCTGGCGTGGGTCTCCACGTACAATACAAAATGCGGCATTGCCGCGTATTCCGCACATTTGCTCGAGTTCTTCGATAAGGCGGCTTTCGATATTACTATAATTGCCGATGATGGGTTGCCGATTGGTCCAGACCCCGAGAATATTGTACGTTTGTGGAATGGCCATGGCGGCGAGTTAACCCGTGCATTAGACTATATTATACGAAATAATTTTGACGCAATAGTCGTGCAGTATAATTCCGAGTTTTACGATTTTAGGGATTTTGCAGACACGCTATTTGCATTGGCAGAGGAAAACATTCAAACGTTTGTGATGTTTCATCGTACAAAAGATCTCGAAAATCGTGATCGTTTAGTTTCGCTCGAAAGAATGGTTGGGGCATTGCAGACATGTGCGCGCCTTTTTTTGCACAGTTTAGAAGATGCCAATCGATTTCGTCAATGGGGATTGGTCGAAAATATTGTTCATTTGCCACACGGGGTTATTGAAAAAACTGAACTTAACGCCGAGGGTGTTCGTAGCCTTCTGGCGTTATCGGGCTTTTATCCGGTTATAGGAACTTTCGGATTTTTGTTGCCAGGGAAGGGATTGCCGGAGCTTATTCAAGGTTTCTCCCTATTGCTGAATGCGTTTCCAACTGCTCATTTATTGATGATCAACGCGAATTACCCGTCCGCGGAATCGGAGGCGGAACGGGAGCGCTGTCTGGCGCTGGCTAAACTGCTCGGAGTTGATGATCGGGTGCGTCTGATTAACGAGTTCCTGCAAACAGAGGAGATAACATTTTTGTTGAGTGGTTGCCATCTAATCGTGTACCCATACCAGTGGTCGGAGGAGTCCGCGAGTGGTGCAGTTCGCTTAGGTCTTGCGACGGGGCGTCCGGTGTTAACAACCCCACTTCCCGTGTTCTCCGATTTATCCGAAATCGTCTACCAGCTTAAGGGAAATTCGGCGCTCGACATCGCGGATGGTGTCATTTCTTGCCTCCGCGATGAGGCGCGCGTTGCTACAATCGTTCAACGGCAACAAGCCTGGATCCGAAGCAATAGCTGGGCGGCGCAAGCAGCTCGTTTGGCCAATATTATCATCGGGTGCGTCGAAGAGGCGGAGCGCATCGACCTAGGCGTATGCAGTCAGGTCGAATTGGCGATTTCATCGGACCTGATGCCTGCCGCGACCACTGGGTCAGCCGGAGATCGGCCACACATCGAAGTGGCGTCGACACCATTGGGAAAAGTCGCCGCAGGTGCAGGCGGCTTGGCAGGCAGCGCAGCTGAGAGCGGATATGCAGATAGCGTGGATGCGTCACCCATGCTGCCACCTTCCGCGCGAGCCAAGCCGCAACCTCGCAAGCACGGGTCTCGGCTTTGGAGGCACCTGCATTTGAAGGGAATGCCCATTGATGAAGCTAAAGAGGCTGCTGTAAAAAAGGCGTTAAACCGCGCCGATCGCGCACGAGATGCACGCGACTGGGTTGCTGCGACACGCTATTATGATGCCGCGCTCGCGTTACAGCCCGATGATGCGGCAGCCTGGGTTCAATATGGCCATTCGTTGAAAGAGTCAGGCAATCTCTCGGCTGCTGAGCAAGCTTACCGAAAGTCACTTGAGTTGAGTGCGGGTGTTGGAGACACATATCTGCAACTCGGTCATGTTCTAAAAATCCAAGGCAGGAAAATCGAAGCCCGTTTTGCTTATCTTCGCGCCCTTGCTCTCGATCCAGCTCTGGATGATGCCTCGGTTGAGCTAAAGGCGCTAGGTTGGAGAAAGGGTCGTATTCAACTGGCGCTACGCCGCGAGCGCCCCTCTGGGTCGTAAAATGATGCGCCGTCCGAAATCCGCCGCCCGCGCTCACTTTCGCGACTGGATGGGCTGCTGCGCCTGTTATATGGTGTTGAAGCAGTACAGAGAGCTGCGGCGGCAATCGAGTTAGCAATCGCGCACCAGCGAGAATATGGATCAGAACTCCGTGGGCGGTTACTCAGCCATAACCCAGGCACTGCCACCGTTGCCGCCGGCTGCTACGGCATATGCCGAATTGATCGAGAAGCTTCGTAGGAGCGGAACAGTTGAAGTCATTCGGACTCTGCAGAAGTTGGAATGCATATATCGCGCGTTTCCAGAATTCGAGTCTGATTATGCCAAAGAGCAGATATTAGAGCGCCTACACTCTGCCTTTAAAACCGCTAGTGATCACGAGGTTTTTTCTTTATTAAACTACGTGATCTCTCTGAAATCACCAAATAAAGTATTTTTTGATTGCGCGAACGATTTTTTGGCGAGAAATAATACCCTTACATGGATACCCCTGTCATTTTATACCGACTTAGAGCTTTGTAACTCGGTTATCGATAGAATAAGTTGTCTTTTTTTGAACCACTCTATCAATAAACATAAACTTGTGTCGACGCTGTCTGAGATGATCGAACTTGCTGATCTTGATAAAGAGGTGATTGCAAATCGGTTCCGCGATATTTTGTCTTTTTTATTGCGGGCCGACCAGTCTTCCGAAAGCAGTCGATTTGTGTCGCTTGAAGTGGCGCTGTCATTGAAGCGCCGCCTTGGGCTTAGACGGCCGCGCAAAACGCAGGAAGTGCCTCAAAGGCTATTGGACATGGCTCTGCGCCTAAGAGGGGCGCCGCCATTACCACAGCCAAAAGCCCATTTGGATCGAGCTTGGCCAAGTGGCCCAATGTCTTTTGACGAATTTTTGTTACAATGGCCATGTGAAATAGAGTTGCCGACCGATGGAAGCGACGAAAGGTTTATTTGCGAAACATATCAGGCCCTCTTGCTGCGGGAGGCCAGTCGCTCCGAGATAGAGCAATACTGTAAATTACTGTCGGATGATGACGGCCGCCGGCACTCGATTATCGAAGATATCATGATCTCAGAAGAGTTTCTTTCCCTTCAGTGGCGGGTGCGGATTAATCAGGGCGCCTATGTCATTGCGGACCCGGAAGCACAGAATATGATAACTGTGGCGCTTTTTAGAACTCTCATCTAAACGTCAGCATATGTCTAAGGCAGACTTGGATTATGATGAAATTTAAACTGAATAAGCATTCGCTTTTAGCGGGAATTAAGCTTTCGGCGATGCGCTCCCGCGACAGGGGTGAGAGGCAAGGGTCGAAAGCAAGCGCTGCGATCAGCGCCCATTTCAAAGGACCTGAGGACATGAAACAGATGCGTGAGGCGGCGCTCCGATATTTTGATGCGGAGATTTACGGGAAAGTCGAAGGATGGTTGGGGGACAGGATGTCCCAAATGGTGAGCATATTTGGGTCGATTATGGACCAGCGACAGGTTCATGGTCACATTGCTGAATTCGGTATACACCACGGTTTATTCCTATTTCTGCTGAGCGCGTTACGGGATCACGATGAAAAATGTTTTGCGATTGACGTGTTTGACAATCAATCACTGAATATTGACCATTCCGGCGGTGGTTCACTCAAAATCTTCAACTCTTACTTAGAATCACTAATGGTTGCGCATCGGGAAGCGTTTCGTGTGATTCAGCGTGACACGTTGAGTTTTTCGATACCAGAAATAGTGGGGTTATTCGACAAAAGAGGAGTTAAGTTTCTGTCTATAGATGCGGGCCACACAGTTCAACACGCAATTAACGACCTGTTACTGGCTCAGGAAATCTTGGTTCCTGGGGGTATTGCGGCTCTTGATGACTACATGTCCGTTCATTGGCCGGGAGTGGCGGAAGGCTTTTATCGGTTTATGCTGGCTGGAAACCGGCGGTTACGTCCGTTTCTAATCTTTCAGAATAAGCTGTTTCTGACAACGATCTCTGAGCATCCCTCAGTGCTACAGGCATTTCGCGCAGAAATTGGGGCTATTTACCCCGAGGAAATTCGCAGTGGCCGCTGGAAAGAGGTAGAGGTCGTTGGGGCCGCGTGTCTTGCGTTTGCGTGAATGCCAATCGGGAGATGTGAAAATTGAGGTGCGCGCGAAATGTCATCGGATCGTAGCTCGCTGTTTATCTGCGTAGGCGTCTGGAGAGGGCGCATCGCTGAACGAATTATTCGAAGAGCGAACGGGTTTCGTGACCGAGGCGAATACGCGCGGGCGGCGTCTCTGTACCGCCGAGCGCTGGTCTTAGACAGCCGTCGCGGCAAGGTTTACATCCAGTTGGCGCATATGCTTAAGGAATTGACACTGTTCCGAGAGGCTGAAGCGGCCTATCGGAAAGGTATGGCGCTGTTGCCGCACGATAGCGATATTTATACTCATTACGGTGATTTGTTGGTGCTGCTCGGTCGAGCAGAAAAGGCAGAAAGAGCGTATCGGACGGCCGACGAGCTACGTGCGGAGGGCGGATCATCAGCAGGCAATACCGATGGTACATCCTCGGCGAATGAGGCTTCCTCTGAGGACCGACATCTGCAAGACCGGTACATATTGGAGGGTGACAATTTACGAGATGATGGCCGCCATGCGGATGCCGCCGATTTTTATGCCAAAGCCCTGAAGCTGGTGCCGGAACGTACAGATATTCGTATTCAGTATGGTAATATGCTAAAAGATGCAGGTCGTCAGACAGATGCCGAAGCGGCCTACCGGACGGCTCTATTGCGATGCCCCGGCGATGCCGAAATTTACCTGCAACTTGGACATACATTGAAGTTGCAAGGTAGGACAGTCGAAGCTATTCGGGCATATCGGCATGCTGCGCAGCTGCGTCCGTCGCTTGAGACGGCTTGGGTCGAATTGGTTAAAATCGGCTACATGAACGAAGATCAGTTATTTGATCAAAAAATATCTCGCGGCGGTATAGATGCATTGATAGCGGTAACAGATCAAGTCGAACGCCTGAATAGATCTGTACTGAAATTGGTAGACGTGCTCCCGAATTTATGTACGCAAATGGCATTTCCAATTTCGGCTTATGATAGATACCGTCGTTTTTATGACATCCCACCGCCGCCCGAGACGCTCGTCGAGCGTCGTTTTGGAGTGATACTCTGTGCTTGCGAGATTGAATTCGACGAACTCTATCTGGTGATAAGGTGCATGAATGCTCAATCTTATCGACAGTGGAAGCTTTATATCGTCGGGTCGGATCCTCGGCTGCGCCGGGTTGTTGATCGTGCTGCTATGGTTGATTTTAGGATTAGCTGGAATGAGTGCGATGCCAGCGAACAACCAGCTGTCGCCGAATGTCAGCTTGCGTCAACAGCATCGCGGGAAACGGAGTGGCTGTTACTTCTGGCTCCCGGTGCGGTACTGCATGAGCACGCGTTAGCCTGGTTTGGAGCTGTAGTATGCGGGAGTACCGCCTCGGCGTTCATCAGTGACGAAGAGACGATCGAAGAAAGTGGGGGTTACACGCGACGCCTGGCACCGCAACTACGTCAGTTTGTCGACTATTATACGTTGTTAGAGCACAACCCCTACGGGCACACTATTCTTGTGGATGGCGTGACCTACGCTGCTGACGCCGCTTCCTTAGCGAAAACCTCGCTTAGTGCTTCGCGAACGTCCTTGTTATTAAATCTCACCGCGCGGGGGGTGGTAGGACACATCCCGCTTCCGCTAGTGGGCCGCCGGGCGGTGCGTATAGAAGATGAAGACGATGAACAGACAGAGCCCGTGTCGGCGGCGCATTGGAACGCGGTGCGTGCCCACCTCTTGGCTAACGGTCTGGAGGATCAGGTCAATTTTAATGCGGAACCAACCGCGACAGTTCCTATGGGAGTTTTTTGGCAACCACGAGCGCCGAGCCAGATTATCGAGATTATCATCTTAACGCGCGACAATGGAAAGGATCTGCAGGAGTTTGTCTCAAGCCTGCGTAATCAGACCGCGATATCTGATTTGATGCGCGTTCTAATCATAGACAACGGGAGCCGGGAAGCTGACACAATTCGGGTTCTCGACCATCTGAGCGCCACCGGTGTACAAGTAGTGCGAATGGATGAACCGTTCAATTGGTCTAGGCTAAATAATTCAGCTGCAGCTTCGAGCGACGCAGATCTGCTCGTCTTCGCGAACGACGATATGGTCATGCTAAGTGAGGGTTGGGACCAGCGTCTCCGAGGATTGCTTGAGCGTCCTGACATCGGAGCGGTTGGCGCACGGTTGTTGTATCCAGATGATTCGATTCAGCACGCAGGGGTTCTCTTTGGATGGCCTGGAATCGATGCGCATGATGGACGTTACGAGGCACTCTCGAACCCTGGCCCCTGCAGCCGCTGGCACGTCACCCGGACTGTCAGTGCTGTGACGGGGGCATTTCTCGCCGTCAGGCGTGAGATATTCGAGACTGTCGGGGGCTTTGATGAAGTGGATCTTCCCGTTGGGTATAGCGATATGGACTTCGCGCTTAAGGTGCGGGCTCTTGGAAAAAAAGTCGTTTGGACACCGAGTATAACATTGCACCACTTTGAATCAAAAACTCGAGGGTTGGATCACCTTGATCGCGAAAAGGAGGCTCGTGCGCACGCTGAGCGCGCGGTTTTTCAAGAGCGATGGGCCGCCGCATTGGAGCCGGATCCGAGCATTAATCCAACTTGGCATCCGGGAAGTTTTCAACTCCTCTCAGCACCGTCGCAAGCTCGGCTGTGGCGACATATTAGATTATGCGCATCCCCCAATCCGTGGTTGGTTCAGACGCCCGAGGCCGGGCATTGGGGACGTTCCGGAGGCATGGCGACGCGATAACAAACCGGTAGAACAAGGGCGGCCGGCCCGCGCCCGATTTTGGCCGGTCGCGACTTCAGCGCCGTCAGACCAAAGCCGCTGCGGGTTGCGCAAAGGCGGGGCGAGACAGGTGTTGAACCCGCAAATGATGTCGGCAATTGGCCGGATACTCACCTTCTCCGTTTGTGACGATAAGGCCTGACCGTTGCCACCTGTCCGCTAATTCGGCGTAAACAGAGCTGACCCCGCTCTCGATCAGGCGCGCGATGCAACCACCAGCCCCAGCGGTTGCAGCAGGCATGTTTCGGCCACGGGTAATGATTACCTGGCATTTGAGTTACCAGCGTGCATAAGCAATTACCGATCGGAAATTGGAAAGCTTCCGAACCCCCCTTTGTAAGCTGCATTACTAATCTGGTACCTCAGAAGCCGCTCGCGAGCCGGCCTGATGACCGCGGCCGCCTTGGGACAAAACGATGAGCGAGACGCAAGATGAGGTATCGGAAGTATCGGCCAGTAACGGCGGCGGCGCTACTGGTGCTGGCCAATTGCCAGAGCTACTCTCCCTTGCCTCTTAATACGAGTTCAGCCTCGGCGAAGCATTTGGAGGAGCTGGATTTTGCTCCGGCGGCAATCACTTCGGCCACGCCGCTAACGATCGACACCGTAGCCATGCTTGCCGTACGGAACAACCCGGACCTCAAGGCCGCCCGCGCCGAACGCGGCTCCGCGGCCGCCCAGATCCTTCAGGCCGGCATCCTGCCCAACCCACCGCTGAATGCGAGTTATGCCTTTCTGCTCGGCGGCCCTGGAACAATCGGCGCTATTGCCGCATCGCTTGGCCAGGACGTCAAATCCCTGGTAACCCTCTCGGCTAGGCGTCGCACGGCGGAGGCGGCGGCGCAGAGTGTCGATGCGGGCCTGCTGTGGCAGGAATGGCAGACGATCGGCAAGGCCCGGCTGCTCGCGGTTGATCTCGTCATCGGGGACCGGCAGCAACAATTACTCGGCCGGACATTAGCGGTACTGGAGGGGCGGCTTGATCGCGAGCGGCGGGCACTAACCCAGGGCAACACGACGCTGATGACGGTGGTGCCAGCGCTGACGGCCGTCGCCGACCTGCACAAGCAGATCGACGATCTCGACCGCCAGCAGCAGGCGCGACGGCATGATCTCGATACGCTTCTGGGTCTGGCGCCGGATGTCACGATGCCTCTCGACGACCGACTGGAGCTTCCCCCGATCGACGCGACAGCGATTCGGGCGTTGCTGCCGACGCTCGCCGACCGCCGCCCGGATCTGATTGCGTTGCAGCTTGGTTACCGCTCGCAGGAAGAAAAGCTGCGGGCGGCGATCCTCGCGCAATTTCCGGCGATGGTCCTGGGAGCTACTGGCGGGCGCGACACCAGCGATGTACGAACCCTGGGACCGCAGATCACGATGGAGCTGCCGATCTTCGACCGCAACCAGGGGAATATCGCGGCAGAGCGGGCGACGCGCGAAAAGCTGCATGACGAATTCACCGCCCGGCTGGAGAGCGCGACGGCCGAGATAGAATCGGTGCTGGCCGACCAGGTGCTGATCGCCCGACAGCTTCAGGCGTTGCGAGCCGAGGTTCAGCAGCTGAAGGCCGCCGTCACGCGCGGCGGGTCCGCCTACCGCGCCGGCAACATCGATGCGCGAGCCTATGTCGATCTGGTGACGGCGGCGCTGGCAAAGGAGCTCGAGCTGGATGCGCGCGAGCAGCTGCGGCTGGAACAGCAGGTCGCGATTGCAACGCTTATCGGCGCAGGGATGCCCGAGGTTACAATGCCCGCTCCGACAGCGTCACGATGAGGCGGCCAGGCGCGCTGTGCGCCCTGTTTCTGATCTTCGCTCCGATATTTACGGCGCTGGCCGCAGACGCACCGAGCGTCCTGGTGCAAACCATAGCGCCGAAAAAGGGTGTGCTTGCGGACACGATCGTGGCTTACGGCACGGCTGCCGCCGCCGCGGACGGCAGCCTGACACTCAGCATTCCAAGTGATGGCCGTGTCATGGCGATAGCGGTCACGCCGGGCGAAGCGGTGCAGGCGGGTGCGCGGCTGCTCGATTTTGCGGCCTCGGCCACGGCGGTGAGCGCGTACCAGCAAGCCAAGACCGCACTCGCCCTGGCGCGCCAGCAGCGGCAGCACACGGCGCAGCTGCTCTCGCAGCAACTCGCCACTCGTGACCAGCTGGCGCAGGCTGAGAAAGCCGTGATCGACGCAACCGCGGCGCTTTCGGCATTGCAGCAGCAGGGCAGCAACCGACCTTTGCAGAGCGTGACCGCGCCGTTCGACGCAATCGTGACGGCGATCCCGGTCGCGTCCGGCGATCGCGTTCCGCCAGGGGCGGCGCTGGTGACGCTGGCGCGGGAGGATGCGCTGGTGGTGACGGCGGGGATCCAGCCTGCGGACCGCGCCCGCGTCTTGCCGGGTGCGCCGGCAGCGCTTGACGCCTTGAGCGGCAGTGGCCGCGCGGATGGCCAGGTGGTCCGGACCGACAGCATGCTCAACGCCAAGAGCCGGCTCGTCAACGTGCTGATCGGCAAGGCGACTGGCCTCCTCAGCGGCGAGGTCTATCGCGCGGTCATCACCGTCGGGGAATTCCACGGCTGGCTGTTGCCGCGAGATGCCGTGCTGACCGACGCCAAGGGCGCGTACGTCTTCCAGGTTGCCGACGGCAAGGCAAACCGGGTTGACGTGACGCTGATTGGCAGCGTCGGCGGCACGACGGTGGTCGAGGGGCCGCTCGACCCGGCGCAGCAGCTCGTCGTGGCCGGGAACTATCAGCTTTCGCCGGGGATCGCGGTTCGCCAGGGCAATCCGGCGAACCCATGAACTTCACCGACTTTGTCGGCGGCCATGCTCGCTCCATCGTCGTCATTATGCTGGCACTTGCGGTAGCCGGAGTGGTTGCTGCTTTCCAGCTGCCGGTCGGTCTTTTCCCGCAGGTGGCGTTTCCCCGCGTCGTCGTGGACCTGGCGGCGGGTGACCGCCCCGCAACGGAGATGGCGCTCCTGGTAACACGCCCGATCGAGGAAGCGATCCGCGCAGTTCCCGGAGTGCAGGAGGTCCGGTCGGCAACCAGCCGCGGCTCGGCCCAGGTCTCGATCGATTTCGGGTGGGGGCGTGACATGGTGGCCTCTACGCTGCTGACCGACGCCGCCATCGCCCGCGCTCTGCCGGCACTTCCGGCGGGCACCGCCTACAATGTGCGGCGGATGGATCCGACGGTCTTTCCGATCATCTCCTACGCGCTCACCGCCGAAACACTCTCCCCCGTGGCTTTGCGCGATCTGGCGCAATTGCAGATCGTACCCGTGCTATCGACCATACCGGGCCTGGCACGGGTCGGGGTACAGGGCGGCGACACTGCGGAGGTGGCGGTGGTAGCCGATCCACATCGGCTGGATGCCTATGGCCTGAGCCTCACCGATCTGGCTGTCGCGCTGTCCGGCGGCAACGTCCTCGAAGCTGTCGGAAGACTGCAGGATCACGACAAATTGTACCTGCTGGTGACCGATGACAGCCTGCGCCGACGGCAGCAGGTCGCAGACATCATCGTTAAATCGGACGCCAACGGCATCGTCCGGCTGGGCGATGTCGCCGAGGTGCGCGACGACGTCGTCCCGCAATGGACCCGGGTCGAAGAGGACGGTAAGCCCGCGGTGCTGTTCAACATCTACGAGCAGCCGGACGCAAATGCCGTGCAGATCGCCAAGGCGGTGCGCGCCAAGCTGGCGCAGTTTCCGCTGGCCGCCGGGGTGAGGCTCATCAATTGGTATGATCAGAGCGAACTGGTGTTGCAATCGGCGGCGAGCGTCCGTGACGCGGTTCTGATCGGCCTGGTGCTGGCGGGCCTCGTGCTGCTGCTCTTCCTGCGCAGCTGGCGGGTCACCCTGGTTGCGCTGCTGATCGTGCCGGCGATACTGGCGTCGACGGCGCTCTTGCTGAGCGTCGTTGGGGCAAGCTTCAACATCATGACGCTTGGTGGGATCGCCGCGGCGGTCGGCCTGGTGATCGACGACGTTATCGTCATGATCGAGCACATTGCGAGGCGCGCCGGCGCCGTCGGGGACGGGGCGCACACGGCGGGTCGCGAGGCGGTCTTGCCGGCCGGCCGGGAATTCATGCGCCCCCTGACGGGTTCGAGCCTCGCGACGCTGATCGTATTCCTGCCGTTGAGCTTTCTCTCCGGCGTTACCGGGGCCTTTTCCAAGGCGCTTTCCATCACCATGGGCTCGGCCCTGGTCATCTCCTATCTGATGACCGCGTTTGCCGCGCCAGTGCTCGCCCGCTCGCTCGTCAATTTCGACCGCTGGCGCGATCCGGGGTTGGCCCGGACGGGGTGGCTTTTGCGACTGCACCGGGGTCTTCTCACCGGTTTGTTCGCACGGCCCTGGCTGATCGTTTTGGCAATTCTGCCGCTGCTGATCACGGGCTGGGTTGCCTATGGGCGTGTTCCAACCGGTTTTATGCCCGCCGTTGACGAAGGCGGGTTTGTCCTCGACTACCGAACCCTGCCCGGCACGTCTCTCACCGAGACGGACCGCGAGCTCGCCGAAATCGAAGGGATTCTCAGACAGGCCCCCGAGGTCCAGACATATTCGCGCCGTACCGGCCTTGGGCTTGGCGGCGATCTCAACGAACCCAACCAGGGCGACTTTTTTGTGCGTCTGAAGGCTGATCACACACGCTCCACCCCGGCCGTGATGGAGGCGGTCCGCGCCCAGATCGAAAAGGACGTGCCGGGTGTCAGCGTGGAGCTTGCGCAATTGATGGAAGATCTGATCGGTGACCTGACGGCGGTGCCGCAACCGGTCGAGATCAAGCTCTACGCGACCGATCCCGCCGCACTCTTGCCAGAGGCGAAAAAGGTCGCGGCCGCTATCGGTAAAATAGACGGCGTCGTCGAGGTGAAAAGCGGTGTCGTGCTTGCCGGGGACGGGCTCGACATCCGCATAGACCGCGTCAAGGCCTCGATCGAGGGGATGGCTGCAGCTGATATCAGCAAGTCTGTGCAGACTGCGATTGCCGGCACAGTCGCGACCGTGCTGCCGCAGACCAGCAAGGCGATTGGAGTGCGCGTGCGGCTGCCCGATGCTGCGAACCTCAAGGATTCCGACCTTGCAGAACTGCCCATTCGCGCGCCGGATGGGCATCTCTTCCCGTTGCGGCGCGTCGCGGCGATCACCGCGGTCACCGGGCAGCCGCAGATCACGCGGGATAATCTGCAGCCCATGGTTGCCGTTACCGCGAGGATCGAAGGCCGTGGCATCGGCGCCGCAATAGGGGATGTCGAGGCAGCACTCAAGCAGCCCGGCATGCTTCCGCCCGGTGTGACCTATGACCTGGGCGGCCTCTATCAGCAGCAGCAGATCGCCTTTATCGGCCTTGCCAAGGTTTTCGCGGCGGCGCTCGCTGCTGAATTCGTGTTGCTCCTCTTTCTCTACGAGCAGCTTTGGCTCCCGGTCATCATTCTGGCGACTGCCCTGCTCTCGATCACCGCTGTCTTCACCGCCCTGTGGTTCTCAGGTGTCGATCTTAACATCACCGCCTTGATGGGGATGACGATGGTCATCGGCATCGCGACGGAAATGGCCATTTTCTATGTCTCGGAGTTTGTCGAACTGGCGCGCTCCATGCCAATACGTGAGGCGCTGCTTGAGGCGAGCTTCAACCGGTTGCGGCCGATCGCCATGACCACGCTCGCCGCAATCCTGACCTTGCTGCCGCTGGCGCTGGCGATCGGACAGGGTTCGGCAATTCAGCAGCCGCTTGCCATCGTCATTATTGCCGGGCTGCTGCTGCAACTCCCGATGGTGCTGCTGGCCCTGCCGGTGCTGATCGGCTTGACGGTCCGCGACTGAAAGTCGGTCTGGGATTGACAGTCGGTCTGGGATTGAGGTGCCCGGTTTAGCCGGCCCTCGGACAACCGGTAAAAAAGCCTGAGCGGAATGCCATGTTCCCGGAGCCCGCGAGAACAGAAAGGGTGCCGGCCGCAGACCGTGGGATAATGGGTCGGACTACTGCAAGTGGGCTCGACATCCCTGTCTGGCTCTGCGAACATTGGGGGTTCACATGGCGGTCGTAAATTTCAGCTCTCCCCGTTTGGCTGCAGGCGGCCATAACACGCTGGAGGAGATGTCGCGTCTTTGCGACAACCTTCTGGAAAGTGGCGTGATCGATCGTCGAATTTTGGAGCGAGCGTGGCGAGTAGCCGGTGAGACTGGGCGTCGTGTCGACCAGGTGCTGACTCAGCTTGGCATGGTGAGCGAGCGGACCCTCGCCGAAGCAGTCGCGCAACTTGTGGGTGCTCCCCTTGTCGGACCCGCCGAATACCCTGACGCGCCGCTGTTCACCGATCGGCTTAAACCTCGGTTTCTACGAAAGGCGCACGCGATTCCGGTTACTGTCGGTGATGATGGCGTTACTGTCGTCTTGGCTGATCCGTTCGACCGGTTCACCCCCGCCGCGATCGCGATGGCGCTCGATCTACCGGTCAGGATAGCCGTCGGCGTGCCGATCGAACTCGATGCGGCATTGGAGCGGCTCTATGCCGAACCGGAGGACGGCATCGACGTGGACGGCGAGATGCCCGCGTCGGCGCCCGAAGCGAGTGAAGACGACGCCGAGCGGCTTCGGGATATCGCCAGCGAAGCCCCTGTCATCCGGCTGGTTAATCAGCTTATTGCCCGTGCCGTTGAGACACGCGCGTCTGACGTTCACATAGAGCCGTTCGAAGACCGGCTGCGGGTGCGCTATCGCTATGACGGGATACTGCAGGAGGGGGACTCGCCTCCGGCTCGCCTTCAGGCGGCGATCATCTCCCGGATCAAGATCATGGCACGGCTCGACATCGCCGAGCGTCGGCTTCCACAGGATGGCCGTATTCGCCTTATCGTGCGCGGGCACGAAATCGATTTCCAGAGTCTCGACCGTGCCGTCTCTTTATGGCGAGAGCGTCGTATTGCGGGTACTCGACCGTAGCGCAGTCAATCTCGATTATGCCAAGCTCGGCCTGCCCGCTCCGATAACCGCGGGCCTGCAAAAGACCCTCGATCTGCCAAATGGGTTGGTGCTCGTCACCGGGCCAACCGGTAGCGGCAAAACCACGACACTTTATACCGGGCTTTTGCAGTTGAATTCAATTGCCCGTAATATCATCACAGTAGAAGATCCAATCGAATACCAGCTTGGCGGTATTACTCAAATTCAGGTCAAGCCGCAAATTGGACTGGATTTCGTTAACATCCTGCGCTCGATCTTACGCCAAGATCCTGATGTCATCATGATCGGCGAGATCCGCGATCTCGACACTGCGGAAATCGCCGTACAGGCGGCACTGACCGGTCATCTCGTCCTTTCGACGCTGCACACGAACTCCGCCGCCGCGACGATACCTCGTTTGAGAGACATGGGCGTTGAGGATTACCTGATTGCCGCCACGCTTAAAGGCGTATTGGCACAACGGCTTGTGCGTCGCCTTTGTACAGAATGCAAAGCCGCGGAACCGATGTTGCCGATCCTGATCGAGCGCTTCGCCCTCGACAGCCTCGATCCGAACGTCCGGGCCCTCCCGCTCTACCGACCTGTCGGTTGTCGCGAATGCCGAGGGACCGGATATCGCGGCCGGCGCGCGATCGCTGAACTGCTCCTGCCGAGCAGAGCTATCGACCAGCTGATCTTTAGCCACGGCGAATACACCGCCATTGAGCGCGCCGCAATTGCCGATGGTATGCGTCCGCTATTCACCGCTGGCCTGATGGCGGTGCTGGAGGGCGATACGACGATTGAGGAAGTGGTCAGGTGCATACACAGCGACGCATGACCTGAAAATGGCTGCCCCGCGCCTGCATTCTGCCGGGCCTGGCGCACGGGTCCGGGTGGACGAGGATCGAGAGGCGCAACGCGGTTTCACGTTGCTGGAACTACTCGTCACGCTCGCGATCCTCGGCTTTGCCCTGGTGCTGATTATCGGCTATAAGCCTCCGTGGAGCCACACACTGGCCCTCAATGGCGCCGCCGCGGAAATAGAAGAAGGGCTACGCGCGGCACGCTCTGAGGCTATCCTAAGAAACCGGCAAGTCACGTTTGATATTGATTTGACGAACCGGCGCTTTCGAGTCGGCTCTGGGCCGGTACGGCAGCTACCGCCCCATCTGGCGATTTCATTACTGACAATCGCAAGCGAGCGTCGTGACAGTAAGACGGGGAGCATTCTGTTCAACCCCGATGGCAGCTCCACCGGAGGCCAAATTGCCCTTGCTGACGGTCCGATCACGCTGGAAATCAGTGTCAGCTGGCTGACTGGAAGGGTGGGTCTTGCAAGTGGCCCCTGATACGCCACAAGGCGCCTCCGGATTCACGTTGCTCGAAGTGATCGTAGCGCTCGCCATAGCGGCTCTCGCGCTCGTCGGGCTGTTTCAGACGGGTAGCGCCGGCCTCTTCGCGGCGAGCACGGCAGCCCGAATGGATGAGGCGGTGGAGCGCGCCCAATCCCATCTCGCAGCTTTCGCTCAATCGGGCGTACTCGCCGCGGGTGTGCTGACAGGCGAAGATGGAGATGGCTATCGGTGGAAGCTGCGAGCCAAGCCGATTGCACAACGAGCAGCGGTAAGACAGCCAGCTGTAGCGGGCGCCGTTGGGGTCGATTCGGGCACGGCATCGGAGTCGCTGGCGCCTCTGGCTCTTTACGAAGTCGAGGTGACGATTTCGTGGCGTAGCGGGCGACAAGAGAGATCGGTCGTGCTGGAAACCCGCCGGCTTGGCCCGGTTCCGGCGAGTGAGTAGCCGAAGTGGGTGTGGCCGGGAAGACGAGAGGGTTCACGCTGCTCGAAACCCTCGTCGCATTGACGGTGCTGGGATTTTTAATGGTTGCCTTGGTGCAAGGGGTCCGTGTCGGCTTGACCTTCTGGCATGTCCAAGGGCGCGAAGTCGAAACGACCGCTGAGCTAGACGCCGATGCCCGCGTCTTTCGGACGATCCTGTCGACGGTCCCGATCGAGCCCGCTTCACTGGGAGCAAACCTTTCGATCGAGTTCAACGGAAAGCCGGGTCAACTCGTCTTGGTGGGTCGATTGCCCACGGGGCTTGGCCCGGTGCGCCTTGTCGACATGACCATCTATCTGCAGGGCGGAAGGGTGCTGATCTCATGGGCGCCGCACCGGCACGATCAGCCGGAGGCGACGCCGGTGCCGACTGTTACGGAACTGCTTCGAGGGGTTGACCGCCTCGAATTTTCCTACTGGGGGACCGCTAAGCGGGGCACACCAGCAGCCTGGCTGTCTCAGTGGGAGGGGCCCGCTCTGCCCGACCTGGTCCGGATCAGGTTAAAATTCGCGGCGGGCGACAAGCGCCGCTGGCCCGATCTCATCGTCGCCCCGCGGCTTTGAGAGGTGCCTTCACGGGCGGGCAATCGTAAAGCCCTCTGGTGGTTCACGCTGTTGCCATGCCTAGTGGTTTGGCAGCATGATCTTCTCGCCTTGGGCGCTTCGCGCGCCCTTGGTCTGGGGGTCTATAATTGAGCGGTTCGTGAAGAGTTGACCACGGTTCAGCATGCTGCGTGAGCTTCTTCATTGGTGGGTGGAGCAGTTGATCGATCTGCTCCCAGAGCAGTGGCGCCGTTTTGATTCCGGGCACGCAGACGCCACTATTCTGACCCCACTTATGCCACTGTCGAGCAAACCGGAGGCTGTAACCGTCAGCCTGCGACGCAACGGCCGCGAAGAGACTTTAGGGCAGTTTAGCCTGGGAAAGGACAATCGGACGGAACTTGCCCAGTTTGCCGGCAAGTTTGCGGTCGTTCGCCTCAGGGAAGACGACGTGCTCTCGAAAACGCTGGTTCTGCCGCTTGCGGTTGAGCGACAGCTCGAACAGGCGCTCGCCTTTGAAATGGACCGGGAAACACCGTTCGGGTGCGAAGAGTTGTTCTGGGGGCATCGTGTTCTGAAGCGCGACCGGCGCGCCGGGCAGATCCTGGTTCGGTTGCTGTTGGTGCCACGGACCAGTCTGGAGGAACTGATCGGCGCGCTTGATCGTCTCGGACTGAGACCATGGCGGGCGGAAATCGCCGCTGGACGGGACTCGGTCGGGTTTATACCGCTCAATCCAGCCGAGAGGCCCAATACGCCAAGTCGCTGGCTTATGCGGCCTGCTTTAGGGTGCTTCATCTTCCTTGCGCTGGTGGCTATCGGTCTTCCATTTGCCCGGCAGGCCTGGGAACTCGCGATGATCGAGCGTGCGATCGACGCCGAGCGCGCCGGCGCATCGGAGGCAGAGAAACTCCGTCTGGAAATCGATCGATTGTCAGGCAGCGCCGATCTGATCGAGAGCGAACGCCTCAAGAGCGGCCGTCCGCTCGCCGTCTTGGCGGCACTGAGCGCGTTGCTGCCGGCCGACACTTATTTGACTGATTTCGTCGAGCAGGAAGGCAAGATTACGTTGACCGGCAGATCACCCCAAGCCTCCCGCCTGATTGCGCTCCTCACGAAGGGAGAAGGTTTGCGAAACCCGACATTCGCCGCGCCCGTGACCCATATCGCGGCAAGCCAGACCGAGGCGTTCATGATCAAGGCGGAGGCCGTGCCATAATCGCCATTGCTGATTTACCGACCGGCCCGAAAGGCCGCCTTCTCGCCGTTTCGATCGGGACGGCGCTGCTGGCGCTATTCTACCTCGGTGTTGTCGGGCCTGCGCTGGATTTCTTCCAGGGGCGGCAGGCAGCGCTCATGACCTACCGTTTGATGGAACCGCGCCTTCGGGCGGCTGCAGATGACGTGCCACGATTACGGGCGCAGGTGGCCGGGCTGAGTGAGGCCGCGAACGTCCGAGAGGGTACGCTCAGCGGCGAGAGCGATGCGCTTGCCGCGGCGGCTTTGCAAAGCGAGATAGAAAAACTGGCTGCCGCGGCAGGGGTCGCCATCAGCAGCACCGAGGGACTGGCGGCAGAGCCTCGCGCAAACTACCGCCGGGTCGGACTTCGAATATCGGTCAGCGGTACTTACGCGACGATTATCAAGTTGTTAGATGCCCTCGAAACCACGAAGCCCCCACTGGTCCTGGATGATTTGCAGATACATGGCAAACCATTGGTGGCGGGATCGAACCTTGTTCCGCAACTCGACGCCAGTTTTTCCGCGTTTGGGTTTCGCAATAGCGTAACCCCCGCCTCCACGATGCCATGAGCGGCCGTCTCCTTGGATTGTTGTTCGTCGCCTGCGCCGCGTTGACCGCGCTGATCTTTGTCGAGCTGTGGTTCGATGATCCCGGATTGGATGCCGGCCCGAAACCGGCACCAGCGATCGATAAGCTCGTGGAGCCGGTGCCATCGCTCCCGAGGCGAGAGAATTTGACCACAAGCATCTTGGCTGCGCCGCTGTTCAGCCCAGACCGGCGGCCCGCTGGGAAGGCTCAAACAACTGCATCAGCACCGGATTTGACCGATTTGAGGCTGGCCGGAATTGTCATTCGACCGGGTCTTAGCCTGGCAATTTTCGCTGTAGCGGGGGCCAAGTCGGTTGTTCGTTTGGAGGGGGAGGCGTTGCAAGGTTGGCGAATTGATAATATTTCCCCAACGGAGATTTCACTCACCGGACCGGGCGGGACTCGAAACCTTGAGCCGAAGCCCGATCGTAACCTGGTCCGTCAAGTCCCGTCGGCTCAGATTCCGGGCCAGGGAAGGCCTGTGGGACCGGCCGCCACCGGCGTACCAGAGCGCCCAAGGCAAGCAAATCAGCCGAATGCAACTCGCCCACCGCCACCATTATCTCCAATCCATGCCCCCGGAACAGGCTTTTCGCAAGACAGGTCGCGGCGTCCGCAATGACATGGTCCGGGCAGATTTGCCGAGCGTTTGCCGCCGCCGCGCTACTGGTGTTGAGCTCCTGCGAGACAGTGCCGGAAATCCTGGAACCGCTTGCTTCTCCGAAGCCGGTTCAAGGTGCTGGATCGCGAGTCAATAGCTCCATTGCCAACGGCCGGGAACGGTTACCGACCTTCGAAATCGCGCGGCACGACCACCGGCCCAGCGACGGTAACACCGGTATCGCGCGCCGGAAGCCAGCCAGGCGACGTTACACTCAATTTTTCGGATGCCGACATCCGCGAGATCGTCCGGGTAATTATCGGCGATACACTCAAACTCAACTACACAATTGATCCGAACGTCTCCGGCACTGCCACCCTTGAGATCAGCAAGCCGCTGGCACGCTCGCAACTGTTGCCGACACTTGAGACCTTGCTTAATCAAAACGGCGCGACATTGACGCAGCGCGACGGCGTCTACCGTGTTTCACCAATGGCTGCCGCCGTGGCATCTCCCGTTTCCGGCCCAGGCGCCTACGGCTCGGGCGTGCAGATCGTGCAGCTTCGTTACGCCTCGGCGACCGATCTGGCGAAGCTCCTTGAACCCTATGTCGGCACGGGCGGCAAGATTACTCCCGACAATAGCCGGAATGCCCTTTTGGTGAGCGGGGATCCGAGCGTTCGCGAGGCCCTCGTCGGGATGATCCAGGCATTTGATGTCGATGCGCTCGCCGGCCAGTCATACGCCCTCTTCCCGGCAGGTGACGGGAATGCCGAAAAACTTTCTGGTGAACTTGAAAAGGTACTCCGGAGTGGTGGAGACGGGCCGCTCTCGGGAGTGGTGCGCGTTGTTCCGATGCAGCGGGTCAATGCGGTACTCGTCGTGTCGAGCCAGCCCCGCTATATCACTGAGGCGAAGCGCTTTTTTGGCCTTCAGCGCCGTGTCGAGGACGCTACGGTGCGGACTTGGCACGTCTATTACGTGCAAAACGGCCAAAGCGCGGATATGGAGAGCCTGCTCCAGCGCGCGTTTACGCCGGCTAATGTCAGCGCCACGCCGCCCGCATCGAGTATAACGGCTCCCGGTGCTCAACCGGTCAGTATGACGAGCAGCGGCGGCGGGCCGAGCGGCACGCTCGGCGGCGGGCAACAATCCAACACGGGCAGTACCCCGACGAGCGCGCTTGGCAGGACCCCAGGAGGCCTGGGGAGCCTCTCTACCGGTGGAACCGAGCCGGTGAGCATCGCCCCCGAGGCCGCGGCCGCGGCCGCGGTCCCGACCGATACCGCGGCCGAAGATCACATCCGCATCATTGCCAACCGGCGCAATAACGCTTTGCTCATTTTTGCAACGCCCCGCGAATACGCGGTCATAGAATCCATGTTGCGCAAGATCGACATCGTTCCGCTGCAGGTGCTGATAGAGGCAACGATCGCCGAGGTCACTCTCAACGACCAACTGAGTTATGGGACCCAGTTCTATCTCGGTCGGAAGCTCACCGGAACCCTCAGCGGAGCGAGTTCGGGGCAGACCACCCCAGTCGCCACCATTGCCGGCATTCCCATTGGCTACGCTCCAAATTTCCCAGGGTTCGTGTTGGCCAACGGAGTACGTGAGGTGATCAATGCACTTGCCTCCGTTACCAAGGTAAAGGTGCTGTCGGCGCCAGAGGTTATGGTACTTGATAACGAGCCGGCGCGCCTGCAAGTTGGTAATATTGTGCCGGTACTGACACAGGTCCAGCAGAACACACTCGCTGCGAATTCTCCGATCGTTAACAGCGTGGATTATCGTCCTACAGGCGTAATATTGGCAGTTACACCACGGGTAAACTCCGGCGGCCTCGTGACGCTCGACCTGTCTCAGGAAGTCAGCGACGTTCTATCGACGACCACCGGAAACATCAATTCGCCAACATTCGATCAGCGTTTAATCCGCACGCGCGTCGCGGTTCAGGACGGCCAGACTGTTGGGTTGGCAGGTCTGATCCGCGACAGCAATTCGCAGGGCAATTCGGGTATCCCCTTTCTAAAGGACATTCCGATACTTGGTAGCCTGGTTTCAAGCCAGCAGAACAACCGGCAACGAACTGAGTTGCTGGTGCTGATCACGCCTCATGTTGTACATGATCAACGGGATGCGCGCGCACTTACGGAGGATCTACGCCGCGATGTGATTAACGCCGGGTTGGTGAAGCAGGAGCTGCAAGCGAAGCCCTTCCGGGGGTATCCTAACCCGAACGGCTTTTGAGTGATGCAGAGCCGAGTTCCCACCGAAACGGCTCGCGACGGGGGATTCGCCCTCGTGATCGTGCTTTGGACGTTGGTGCTCATTGCGTTCCTGGTCGCTCGATTGAGCACCGCGGGCAGCGTCGAAATTCAGATCGCTGCCAATCTCGCAGCCAATGCGGCGGCTCAGACCGCGGCGGACGGCGCAATTTTCCAGGCGATCTTCAATCTGTCCACTGCCGTGGCCAACGATGATCGGACACTCGATGAGGCGCCACGGGAAATCCAGATCGGTCGGAACCGGGTTACCTTACTGGTCGAGAATGAGGCCGCACGGATCAACCCAAATCTGGCCTCTCCCGCGCTGATGGAGGGCCTGCTGCGCGTCTTTGGCGGTGATCGGGAACAATCGGCGATGCTTGCCGGACGGATCGCCGAATGGGTGGGGAAACCGGTAGACCTGTCAAATCCCGCCTATGCGAAAGACCAGGCGTTCGGGGTGGCATACCGGCCCCCCCGTTCGCCGTTGCAGAGCTTGGACGAACTGGCACGGGTCCGAGGAATGACCCCGGCCCTGTTCACACTGTTGCGCCCGCATCTGACCCTTTTTGGTCCGTCGAATCCAGATACCACCGCGGCCGACCCGGAAGTTGCAGCCGCCATCGGAATAAGCAGCCAGGTTACGGCCAATCCGGGCGCCGCGGCGGCGCCTCCATCCGAAGGGCTCACTGTGCGTATTCATGTAAGTGCAAAGGGGCCGGACAATGCGCTCCTCACTCGCACCGCAGTCGTTCGTATCGGCTCGCGGTTGGCAAACGGGTATTCGGTGCTTGCCTGGAACAGCGGTGACGAGCCTTTCGAATAAGCTGTTCGCCTTTCGGTACCCGATGTCGCTACCCGTCGGTAGGTAGGTGTCTCCATGGATGTTGAGCGAAGCGCAAATAGGGACGTCACGCCTTCTGGTTCGGATCGGCGGATCGATGCGCGTCAGAGTGGCTTCACATTGCTCGAGCTGCTTATCGTCCTCGCAATTCTTGGTTTGTTAATCGGTCTTGTTGGCCCGGCTCTACTACGACAACTCGGCTCCGCCAAGGAAAAAATCACGCACCAATCAATTCAACGCATGGCCGCTGTCCTAGATATCTACAAACTAGATGTAGGCAGCTATCCAACAACTCAGCAAGGTCTAAAGGCTTTACTGGAGCGGCCAAGCGATGTGCGGCGATGGAATGGGCCTTACGTTAACGGCAATAATCTGCCCGAAGATCCGTGGGGGCACCCGTTCATGTATCGCAACCCTAGTGATCGCCCCGGTCATTCATACGACCTCTTCTCGCTAGGTCCAACTGGGCAGCCGGGGGGCACTGGAAATGATGCTCCTATATTCAACGAGTGAGCGCGACTCGGACCGTGATTGTTGCAACGGAGATCACCAAAATTGAGAACTCTGACAAATGCAATCTTAGGGAGTCTTTCGTTCGTTCGAGAGCGCCTCCACAGGCATGGCGAGGCAGCCGGCGCCTCGACGGAAATGCGATTTTTGGCGAGCTGCTCAATGCCATGCGAAGACGGCCTCATGGACAAACAAAAATATTTACCACCGACCACGCATGCTGAGATCGCTAGCGAAGAAGACATATATTATTGCTTTAGGTTGCTCCTTGGGAGACTCCCAAATCCGGAAGAGTGGCCTGGCCACTCCTCCCGAGCGGGTCAGGATCTCTCGAACGTCGTCAGTAGTTTTGTGACTTCCCGCGAGTTTCTGGCCCGCGGACTTTTATATAAATCCTATAGCGAAAAGATCGAATTGGTGAATTTTCCGAGATTTTCGGTGTTTGCGTCAGACGACGATCTTGCAGTTGGCCAGCATGTTTTACATGGTCATCCCTATGACCCGGGAATTGGAATTATCTTCGAGCGGTACATCAAATCAGGCATGTCAGTCGTAGATGTGGGCGCGAACATCGGATGCCTCACGATGCTGATGGCCTCTCTCGTAGGGTCGTCGGGCCTCGTTGTTGCGGTAGAGCCAAATCCAGACAATATAAAGCTCCTGGAAGCAAGTCGCTGTGTCAATGGCTTCTGTCAGGTCCAGATAATTCAAGCGGCAGCCGGGCGTGATACGTCATTATTAGCACTTAACGTCTCGCACTCAAACGGCATGACGGGAGAACTACCATATCGCATAGAAGAGTTGTTAAGGTCCCGACCGGTACAGTGTCTTGCATTAGACCTGATCCTAGCCAGAGACCGACCGATCCACTTGGTTAAGATTGATACCGAAGGAGCAGAGTTGAATGTTCTGCTGGGAATGTCGGCAACAATTGACCGCGATCGGCCTATAATTGTAAGCGAGTTCAGCCCTAATTCGTTACCTGGAATTTCCAATTGTTCCGGTCCTGAATATTTGAGCTATCTGATATCCAAAGGCTATAAAATCAGAGTTATCGAAAAAGATGGAACAGAGAGTTTCTTTGGGACAGACATCGCCGGCGTGATGGCCGCTTACAAACGCAGCGGTATCGATCATATTGACATTATCGCGTTAGCCCAATGAGACTTTGGTGATGTTGCGCCGGCCGTGTTTCTCGCCAATACGCGCGCAGCACGACGTATGGAGCGATGCAAATTCCTTTATTTCTGTCGAAGTGACGCTGACAAATACGCGCGAAATATTCTATGCCTCAATAAGGCCCAACCGCTTTTCAATTCAGTCGAGCCGCGTTTGGGGTGGGTGGTGGATTATATCGGGGTCATTGATCGCGTAGATTGTGTCCTTCGGATCGAAGAGGATAAGTGGGGAACTCAAGATAGAGATGCAGTTACTTATGCCCAAGATGTAGCGCGAGCAGCCTCAAATCGAGTAAATCGAGGTAGCTGTCGCCTACGCTGCCGACGGAGGGTTCGGTCCCGGCCTCGGCCAGGCGCGCGGTGTATTTGATGGACACGTATGGAGACCCGCGGTCGGAGTGGTGAACGAGCCCGCGGCGATGCACTGGCCGGCGATCATGCAGGGCCTGCTCCAGGGCGTCGAGGACGAAGCTGGTATGAGCGGTGCGGCTGGGGCGCCAGCCGACGATCCGCCGGGCGTAGGCATCGATGACGAAGGCGACGTAGACGAAGCCCGGCCAAGTCGCGTGTAAGCGCCGGAGAGAAAATCCCTCACTGAAGCGGCAGGGCGGCCCGGTTGCGCCGGAGTAAAAAACCGGCAGCAGGTGGCCTTTGTCGGCAAACGGCAGGGGCTGG
>CAVTUM010000008.1:0-231096 GCA_963737875.1 uncultured Alphaproteobacteria bacterium
GGCGGCCAGTACGTGTCGGACGGCACGATCACGCTCGGCGGCAGGCGGCCGAACAACACGTCAGAGGGGGCCATCTCTGCGAGGCCTATACCCACGGCATGAACATGGTCATCGAGAACACGCGGCAATTGCGCCACGATGTCGATGATTTCTGCCCGATCGGCCCCGACGGCAAACGCCAGCACACCTTCGATTACAGCGAAGGCGGCTGCCGGCAGGTGAAAGACGTGGAGGTCAGCGCCAATCTCGGCTGGGCCAACCCGGCGACGACGTCGGCCATGGTAATGCGCAAGGGGTTGGTAAGGGGAGACAGGACGATGGCAACCATCGACGGCGACTACATGGGGATGGTGCTGCGCATCGACGATCTCGATGTCGAGAACGTCGAATACTTCAAGCATTGTGCGGCACATGATTTTCACCTGCAGGCCTGCAAGGGAATGCGGTCGCCTGCGCTATCCGCCGACCACCGCCTGCCCGTGGTGCATGTCGCTGGGAATCCGAGGTGGAAGAAGGTCGAGGGCAAGGGCACGGTGCATTCCTACAGCGAGGTGCACCACGCCATTCAGCCGTCCTTCCGCGGGCAAGACGCCATACCTGATCCTGCTGGTCGATCTCGACACCCAAAAGGGGGAGCCGACCCCGGATGAAGCGCTCCGGGTCATCGGCAATCTGTGCACCCCCGACGGGCAATTGGCGCCGCCGGAACTGGTAAAGACGGTCGGCATCGGCACCCGGGTGCGCATGGTGTTCAGCGACGTGGTCGGCTGGGATCGCGCTGCCGCAGTGGACGATCGACGAAGCCGCCCAGCAGCTGGCAACACCCTGGCGCTACGCACAGGAGTAGGCTGCAAGGACGATGACAGTTTTTGTGAACGCCGCCCACCGCCGGGCGGGCGGTGGTAGCGAATACGCCCGAGGCGGGAGAAGCCGCTCGCCTATCCCAATGTCGTCCCTGCGAAAGCAGGGACCCATTCTCCAGCAACTCACGGGCTGCCCGGTGGGTCCCTGCTTTCCGCAGGGTACGACAATAGCTTTTGTGAACGTCGCTCTCGGATTCCGCTCTAAAAATGTGATTTGGGGCCGCCATAAACCGACAGCGGCGGCCCCAGCACCTCGGTGCGCTGGTCGGTCAGCACGACCGGCAACGGTCACATTGGCGACATCGGATGGGCTGAAATAGGTTCCGAACAGCGCATAGCGCTTGTCGAACACATTGTTGATCAGCGCAAAGAACTGCACGTTCGGGGTCACCTGATACGTGGCATGCAGGTTGACCAGCCAGTAGCCCGGCAGTTTCGGGTTCTGGTTGGCGTCGTGCTGACAAAATAGCGGCCGCCGACGACGTTCAGATCGGCACCGAGCGTCCATTGCGGCGTCGGCATGAAGTGGAACCCGAGCTTGCCTGGTTGAGCGGGATGCCGGGGATGCGGTCACCCGGTACAACGTGCACGTTGCCGGCGGCGTCCGCCATCGGGTTGTTCGGCGACGGGAGGTCGCCGGCGAACCGATAAGTCGCGTCGGTCAGGCTGTATCCGGCATAGGCCCGCCATTGCGTCGCACGGTACTGGATACCGGCCTCGACGCCCTGGCGGCGCGTCCCCGGCACATTCTGAAAAAAGCCGCGGCCCTGGATCGTGCTCGCGAGGTTGACGATATCGTTGTCGCTGTCGGTGCGGAACAGGCTCGCTTTCCACTCGAAGCGGCCATCGGCGACGGCCGAACCGCCGCGCAACCCTGCTTCAAAGGTTGCGGCGACGACCTGCTTCAGCGGCGGGTCGGCGACCAGGAAGTTCTCCAACAGGCACGGATTGGCGGCGTTGGAACAGGCCTGTTCGAGCGGTGTCGGGGCACGGTTGGATTGCGAATAGCCAAAATAGGCCGTCAGATCGGGAATGATCTTGTAGGTCAGCCCGGCGACCGGGTTGAGGTGCGTGTAGGTCGCATTGCTGTTGAGGTCGGGGCTGGTGCCGAGCCGATCGCCGAGTGGTGATGTTGGCGATGTTGAGCCGCCCGCCCGCCGTCACCGCGAGCCGGTCCGCCACGTCGAAAATGTCCAGTCGCATAAAGCCCATAATAGGTGCTGCCGGTATTGGCGCTGATCGGCCCGTAGCCAAATCCGCCGAGGGTGTGAATGATCGCACCGGCGCCGGGCGTCGTGGTGTCGGTGGTGACGGTCAGGTCGGGGCTGATGGTTCCCAGCGTGCTGTTGGCGCTGAACGTGCCGGTACTGCGGTCGATGCTGCCGCCGAACACGAAATGGTTGCCGTGGCCGAACAGTTCGTCGGTGCTGGTGGCCTGCAGCGACCCGCCAGCGTCGTCGTGTCGTTGGCGGTGCGGTCGATCGTGCCGTAGGGCACCGTGGCGCAGGTATTGCCGCTGCCGGGCGGGCAGGGGATCGGATTGTTGTTCTGGTCGAGGATGGCGAACCGGTCGCGGAATGCCGGGGTTATCGGGTTCGGCCGCGGAAATCCGTCGTCTTCGAGGCACAGATGGTTGCGAAAGGGCGGGTCGGCGCTGTTGCTGCAGCGCTCGACATCTGCCGAATTGCCGTCGACGTGGCGCTGCCGGAAATCCCGAACATAGAGATTGCCTTGCAATGACCAGTCGTCGGTGAGCGTGTACCTGCCGTTGAGCCCGATCAGCCCCATCCGGCTGTCGGTGGTTTGCGGCGTCGTGTAGACCGCGCGATCGTTGAGGGCGAGCAACTGAACCGGGGTCGCGGCCGCCGCGCCATAGAACGAACTCGCGGCGGCGGCGACCAGATGAAGTTCGGCCCGGTCGCCCTTCCACCCGAGATCGCCATAGAAGCGCCCGATATCCGCTGGCGATTTGAGGCGCCAGCCGTCATCGCGCACGCCCTCGACCGCGCCATAGGCGGCAAAGTCGCCGCTTTTCGCGCCGAATTGCGCGCCGCCGCTGAATTGGCCGAACGAGCCGCCCTGCCCGTCGGCTTCGACGCCCTGATAGGTAAAGCCGTTCTTCATCTGCAAGTTGACCGCCCCGCCGAGCGCGTTCAGCCCGAACACCGGGTTGTTGGTCCACAAATCAAAGCGGTCGATCGCATTGGTCGGGATCAGGTCCCAGTTCACCGTATCGCCAAACGCCTCGTTGAAGCGGATGCCGCTGAGATAGACCGCGACGCCTTGCGGGGTGCCTTGCAGCGGCGACGCGTAAAAGCCGCGATAGCTCAGTGCCTGCGCGGCATTATTGCCGTTCGGGTCGGACAGCGCGACGCCGGGAATCCGCTGGAACAGCGTGTCGGTGATATCGGTGACTCGGTGCGCTGAAAATCGTCCGAGGTCAGCGTCTGGACCGTGCCCGGCACCTTGTCGCGGTCGATCCCACGGCCGGCGCCGGCATCTCCCGTCGGTGACGCGGCAATGACAGCGATCGGCGGCAACGCGATTTCGGGCGTCGAAGAGGGGCCGGGAAGGGCCGGGGCGGTTTGTGCCATCGCGGCATTGATCAGCCCAAGCGCCACCGCGGCGGCAAGCGTCGTCTCCCTGAACACAGCCGATTTCCCTGGCTTTATCGCTTTTATGGAGCGTAGTAGGCACCACGAGCGTCGCGCCGGCCATGGCAGTTCTTCCCGATCACGCCGGGTAAATCTTCCCGAATCCGCGGAACCGGCCGAATAACACCGCTGCGTATCAATTGAAAAAAGCGCTGTGGCATCCTTCTGCGACGAGGGGCATTGCCCTCGAAATGGACGCCGATGTCGTTGCGAATACGCCTGATTGTCCTGGTGGTGGCCGCATTCGCTGTCAGCCTGGCGATTGGCGGAGCGATCATGCTGGTGATTGCATCGCGATCGGTGCAGACCGAAATGCGCTCTGCATTGCTGGTCGGGCAGCAAAGCGTGCTCAATGCCGCGCGGGAGATTGATCGCTCGTCCGACCCTGAGCACGGGCTTGCCGACCTGATCGCCTCGTTCAAGGGCCACCGCCACCTCTGGGTCGGTATCATCGGCGCGGCCCCGGCCGAGGCAATCCCCCTCGGCGAGCGGCTTCCCTTTGGCAAGGCGCCAGCCTGGTTCGCCCGGCTGATCGGAGTAGAACCCGAGGCCGAACAGGTTGCGGTCACCAGCGGCGGAAAGCCGTTTGCGACCGTCAGGATCGCGACCGTGCCGCGCAATGAAGTCCACGAGGTGTGGAACGAACTGACCTGGAACCTCGTCGTCATCGGACTGATCGGGGGCCAGACCATCGCGCTGATCTATCTGTTCGTCGGCCGCGCGCTGCGGCCGCTCGACCGTTTGGCCGGGGCGATGGAACTGGTCGGGGAGGGCGATTACCAGGTTCGCGTCAGCGACAGCCTGACGCCCGAGTTGGCGCGGTTGCGCGACAGCTTTAATCGGATGGCGGCCGCCTTGCAGCGACCGACGCGGCCAATCGCCAGCTCAACGACCAACTGCTGACCTTGCAGGAGGAAGAGCGCAGCGAAATTGCCCGCGATCTTCACGACGAGATCGGCCCATCCCTTTTTGCGATCAATATCGACATCACGCGCATAACCCACCTTCTCGAAGAGCAGCGGATCGCGGAGCTGCCGCTTCATGTTCGCGCGATCGCCGATGCCGCCCAGCATCTGCAACGGCAGGTGCGCGGCATGCTCGGGCGACTGCGCACAAACGAGCTTGCCGAACTCGGCCTCGGTGCCGCGGTATCGGGGCTTGTCGATTTCTGGCGTCGCCGCTATCCGGACATCCAGTTCCGGATCGACGTATCGCCCGCCTGCGAGCAGCTGGGCAGTCCGACCGACATGACGGCCTACCGCATCGTGCAGGAGGGCCTCAGCAACGCGGTGCGTCATGGCAGGCCCGAACTGATCGCGATCACGATTGCCGGCGGCGAAGAGGTGTCCGACGGAGTGACGGTTCAGGTCGCCGATGATGGTCGGGGTATGCCCGAACTGCCGACGCTTGGCTACGGATTGACCGGTATGGCGGAGCGGGTCAGGGCGGTTGGCGGCGAGGTCAGCTTTTCCAACCGGTCCGATGGGGGATTTGTCGTTGCGGGCGAGGCTGCCGATGCCGCGATCACAGCCGCGGTCATCGCCGGAGTTATTGGAGATCGCGCGATGAGGGTGCTGATCGTCGACGATCATCCGATTGTGCGCGCCGGGTTGCGGCGTCTTCTCGCCGCCGAGCCGCAGATCGACATTCTGGAAGCGGCCAATGGCCAGGAAGCAATAGCCTCGTTCAAGGAATGGCGGCCCGACCTCGTGATCCTCGATTTGCAGCTGCCCGGGATCAGCGGTTTGGAGGTGCTCGGCCGTATCAGGACCGAGAACCCCAGAGCGCGTGTTCTCGTCATCAGCATGTACGACAATCCGGCCTATATCGGCCGGGTCTTGCAGGCGGGCGCACGCGGCTATGTCAGCAAGAATGCACCGCCCGGCCAAATCCTCGATGCCGTCAAGCGGGTGGCCGGCGGCGACACCTATATCGACCACGACACCGCGCAGGAACTCGCACTATGGAAGTTGCAGGCGTCGTCCGACGATCCCCTGCGGCAGCTGTCGCCGCGCGATCTTGAGATCCTGCGCCGGCTGGCTGACGGCAACAGCCTCGGCGAGATCGCCGGCAGTCTCGGCGTCAGCTACAAGACGGTGGCAAACCAGTGCAGCCAGCTTCGCACCAAACTGGCGGCGCCGCGGATGGCCGACCTGATCCGGGTAGCGATTTCCTGTGGACTGACCCGCCGCCCCGGCGTCGATCTGTTAACGGCGCCGCCTCCCAAGTGAGGCGGCGCACCGGCGGCGTGCTGGCGGCTCAGCCCTTGACGCCGCCCATCGTCAGGCCGCCGCTCATCTTGCGGCGGAACGCGTAATAGGTCGCGATCGGCGGCAGGGCATAGATGATCGCGGTCGCCATCATGTAATTCCACGGCGCCACGTCGCTGTTGAGGAACTGGGCCAGCGCCACCGGCACGGTCATGCTGCGCTTTGTTCGACAGCAGCAGGAACTGGTACAGATACTCGTTCCACGCCAGCAGCAGCGCGTAGGTGCCGACCGCGACCAATGCCGGCGCCATCAGCGGCAGGTAGATTCTGAAATAGATCTGGAGCGGCGAGGCGCCGTCGATCCGCGCCAACTCGTCGAGCTCGAGCGGGATGCTGCTGCCGTATTCCATGGAAGATGAAGATCGCATAGGGCGTCGCGAAGGTCACCAGCGCCGCGATCACCGACCACGGGTTATTGTGCAGCCCGTAGTTCTGCATGATCAGATAGAACGGGATCGCCAGGAACGAGGCCGGGATCACATAGGTCAACAGCGCGGCGTTGGTGATCAGCCAGCCGTTGCGGATGCGCATGCGCGCGACCGAGAAGGTGGTCAGCGAGCCGATCACCAGCACCAGCAGGGTCACCATGACAGGCGATAAAGACGCTGTTGCCGAACTGGTGCCAGAAATGCTCGAGATACCAATAGCCCTGGCTGAGGACGATCCAGAAGCTGTCGGCCGACGGTGTGGCGGGCCAAAATGGTCGCTGAACACGTCGCCCTCGGCTTCGAGGGCGACCATCACCATGTTGTAGAGCGGTATCAGCGTCCACAGCACCATGATGACGCTGAGCACCGCGGCCCCGGCGTTGGTCATGTAGCGCCAACGCCGCGCGACGCGCCGCATCGCTCCGCGGGCCGGGCCGGCGGCGCGATGCCGCCCGCGCGACATCGATTGTTGTCGTGGTCACAGCTGCACCTCCGAGTTCTTCATCCGGCGCATCAGAATGATGACCAGCGGGATCATCAGCGGCAGCGCCGACATGACCGCCGCAACCCCGAGTCGCGGCTTGGCCAGATCGAAGGCGTTGCGGATGCCGAGCGTCGCCAGCAGATGCGTCGAGTTGGCCGGCCCGCCGCCGGTGACGAAAAAGATCGAGTTGAAGTCGCCGAGCAAGAAGATCGTCGCGAGCAGCGTCAGCACCAGATAGAGGTTGGCGAGCAGCGGGAAGGTGACATGGAGAAACCGGCGCAGCCCGGTGGCGCCATCCACTTTCGCCGCGTCATAGATCTCCTGCGGGATCGACATCCTGGCCGGCGAGCAGGATCACGGTCCAGAACGGCAGCCACTTCCACAGATGCGAGTAGATCGCCGAGCCGAGGGCGAGCCAGCGCGAGTTGAGCCATGACGGACCCTCGACGCCGAACAACGATATAGAGGAAGTTGTTGATCGAGCCCCCACTCGCCGTTCAGCATCCAATGGATCGAGATGAAGGAGCGGCAGCGCCGGCACCGCCCACGGCAGGACAAAGATCATCAGCAGCGCCCTTGACCCACCAGCCCGGGCGCATGAAGAAGCCCGACAGCAAAAGCGCAAAAAACAGCTTGAGGTTCACCCCGAAAGCCAGGAACACGCAGGGTGTTGACCACCGTGCTCTGGTAGATCGGATCGGAGAACAGCTCCGGTATACAGAGGCGGGTTGCTGCCCATCCACAACCCGTAGCCGACGGGATAGATCACGAAGGCCAGGAACACCCCGATATAGGGGACGAGAAAGGCAACAGCCCAGGCGAATTCCGAGCCGCGCAAACCGCCGCGCCAATAGCGCCACAGCGAATTCTGGACGGCTGGGCGGCCAAGTTCGACTGCCGACACGCTGGTCATTCAATTGTCCTCTAGGTGGGCAATTGTCCTCTGGGTGGGCAGCATCGCCACGGCGGTTTCCTTTCCCTGTTGCGCGTCTCGTGCGGCGGCTTCGCGCCGGCTTTTTTTCACTATAATGCTCTCGCGGACCCGGCTCAAACACTATCGCTGGTGCCCCCCCTAACCCTTAAGGGCGCCCACCGTCAGACCCGCGGCCATGTATCGGCGTACGCCGAAAAACACGACGATCGGCGGTATCGCATAAACGGTCGCCACCGCCATCATGTCGTTCCACGGCTCCTCGTCGCTGTCGAAGAACTGGGCGATCGCGACTGCGACCGTCGTGTTTCGCGGCGAGGACAGCAGGAGGTACTGGTAGAGGTATTCGTTCCACGCCAGCAGCAGCGCATACGTCGCGACCGCAGCCAGCGCCGGCGCCATCAGCGGCAGATAAATCCGCAGGTAGACCTGCCATGCCGACGCGCCATCGACCCGCGCCGCCTCGTCGAGTTCGAGCGGGAGCAACTTGCCGCATTGCTGCAAAACCAGGATCGCATAGGGCGTGGCAAACGCGACCTGGGCCGCAATCACCGCCCAAAGACTGTCCGAGAGGCCATAAAGCTGCATCGTTCGGTGGAAAGGGATCGCCAGAAACGATGCCGGGATCAGGTAGGTGATCAACGCGACATTGGTCAGCATCCACCCCTTGCGCAACAGCAACCGGCCAATGGCGAAGCTGACCAGCGAGCCGATCGCCACGGTCAGCACCATCGTTCCCAGGCCGATGAAAACGCTGTTGCCGAATTGGTTCCAGAAGCCGGTCAGGTACCAGTGGCCGCCGGACCAGATGCGGCGGAAGCTGTCAAGCGACGGTTCGTCGGGCCACAGAATGCCGCCGAACTCGACATCATCGCCGCCATCCGGGTCGAGCGCGATCATCACCATGTTGTAGATCGGCAGCAGCGACCAGATCAGCAGCACGCCCCCAAGTGCAACCGATGCCGCCTCGACCACCCAGCGCCGCAGCGGGTAATGGCGGCGCCGCGCCGGCATCGCCGATGGCAATGTGATCGTCACCGCCGTGCGCTCGTCACAGCTGAATTCCGGTCAAATGGACACGCCGCATCAGGACGACCGCGATCGGGATCAACACCGGGAGCGCTGAGACCACCGCCGCTACGCCCATCGCCGGCTGGCCGAAATCGAACGAATAGCGGTTGGCGAGCGTCGCCAGAACCTCGGTCGTCAGCGCCGGGCCACCGCCCGACACGAGGTAGACCGTGGTGAAATCGCCGAGCGTCCAGATCACCGAGAGCAGGGTGGAGATCAGGTAAAGGTTCGCCAGCAGCGGCAAGGTGATGTGTAAAAACCGGCGCATGCCGGTAGCGCCGTCAACATCGGCGGCCTCGTAGATATCGGGCGGGATCGCCATGCGGCCGGCGAGCAGCACAAGGGTCCAGAAGGGCAGCCATTTCCAGATATAAGCGACGATGTCGGCACCCAGCGCCAGCGAACGGTGGTTCAACCACAGCGGCCCTTCGATGCCGGTCAACTCGCGCAGCAGCGTGTTCAAGAAGCCGCGCTCGCCGATCAACATCCAGTGGAACGAAACAAAGGCCGGGATTGCCGCCATCGCCCAGGGCAGCATGAACACGACCAGCAGCGCCTTGATCCACATCCGGCGCCGCATGAAAAAGCCCGACAGCAGAAGTGCCAGGACCATTTTCACGTTCACCGCGAGGCCGACATACACCAGCGTGTTGGTCAGCGTCGTCAGGTAGAGCGGGCTGGAAAACAGCTCGGTATAGAGCGATGGCCGCCCGGCCATCGCAATTCCATAGCCGATCGGAAAGCAGACAAAGGCCAGCAGGACGGCCAGATAGGGAAGAATAAACGCGACCGCCCAGACGAGGTCGGGCCTGCCTATCCACAAACCCGATCCCGGCCGCCGCGGCCAGTCGGCCCTAAGGGCGCTCGCCGCGGCTTCCGTCATCGTCCCGAGGTGGGAAACGCCGTCGGGCCCAGGCGGTCAGCGTCGGCGGTCAGCTTTGGGCGATCGGGTATTTGGCGAAAATCTCCTCCACCCGCTTCAGTGCCTTGTCGGCCGCCGCCTGCGGCGTCATGCCGTTCTGGATGATGTCGGCCCAGGCGACACCGAACACATGCTCGTTGCGGACCTGCGCGTAAGCCGGATTGTAGACAAAGAATTCCGGTACGGTCGGCCCGAACAGCCCCTGTTCGACATAGGCCTTGCGGTGCGGGTCTGCCACCCACCACGGGTCGTTCTTGGCGATCGACACCATCGCCGGCAGGCTGCGGCCAAGGCCGGTCTTGAGCAGGTCGTTCGTCACCTTGGGCTGGATCACGAACTTCAGAAACTCCTTCGCAACCTCGATGTTTTTCGCGCCCTTCGGGATCATGCCGCCGAAATGCGTGACCTGCGCCGGGATTGGCTTGCCGTCATTACCGAGCGGCAGACCCATCGTGATGATGTCGTCATAATCCTGCTTGTTCTTGATGATCGCGACTTCAGTCGAAATCGTGCCGTCGAGGTCCATCACGATCTGCTTGGCGTGGAAGGCATTGTTGTCGTCGGCGTCGTTCCAGTTGATCGCCCCCGGCGGCACAAAGCCCTCCTTGTAGGCGGTGGTCGGATAGGTCAGCGCCTTGATCACCGCCTCGCGGACCTTGGGGTCGTCGGTATGCAGCTTCCCGTCCGGGCTCACCAGATTTTCCCCGCGATAGGCGATCAGCAGATAGTTGAAGATGTTGTTTGGATCATTTCCGTTCGTCGTGATCTGCCAGCCAACGCCGTAAACCTTGCGCTCACCCTTGGCACGCAGCTTCTTTTGCACTTCCTTGAAGAAATCGTAATAGGCATCCCAGGTTTTCGGGATGTCCTCCATCGTATAGCCGGCTTTTTCGACCAGGGATTTCCATACGTGATTGGGCAGTGCGGCGGTGGTGTAGGGCACCAGGTAGTAGCTGCGCTTCTTGGTGATGCTGTTGTAGGATAGGGCGGTGGCAAGCGCCGCCTTGGTGTATTCGTCTTTCTGGGTCTCGATCACATCCGTGACATCGATCAGCTTGTCATCCCAGGCATAGAGAGCGTTCGCCTCGGTCGGGGTGTTCTGGATCAGATCCGGCACCGCACCGCTGGTCAGCGCCGATACGATCTTCTGGCGCAGCGGGGCATAGGGAATGATGCTGTAGTCGATCTTGTTGCCGCTCGCCTTTTCGTAGTCCGCGAGGACCTTCTTCATGGCGATGTCTTCTTCTTCGGCGAAGCCCTGGATCAGCCACGCCACCGCGGTCTTTGCCTCGGCCCGGGCGACATAAGGATGGGCCAACGCGCTGGTGGCGGCGAGCGCTGCAGATGTCCGCAGAATCGTCCGACGGGTAACGCGTATCATGCCATCCTCCCTGGTTCATTTGCCGGTATCAGCACGCACCCCGAGGTTACCCCTTGGGCGTCTTGTTCTTTGTTCGATACAATAAAACAGGACAGATCGAGAGCTGAGTCAATGCCCCTCCTGGGTTATCCGACCGCACCGTGTCGGCAGGTTTTTCCAACGTCCGATGTCGGCGCCGATGAAGCGGCGCCAGCGTGATGATGCTGCAGCGAGACCTGCCGTGGCGCGTCGAAGAAACCTGTTTCAACGCATTCCCGTCGCTGAAGCAGGTGCTGCTCGGCGATTGGCTGTGCCGCTTCAGCAAAGGCGTGTCGCGCCGCGCCAACTCGATCAACCCGCTGGGCCCCGATCCCGCCGGGATCACAGAGGCGATCACGGTCGGGGAGCGGCTCTATGTCGCACAGGGGCAACCGACCATTTTTCGCGTACCGACGATTGTTGCGCCGGCGCTCGATCGTGAACTGGCGGCGCGCGGCTATACCGCCGAGGGCGAGACCTGCGTCGTTTTCGGCGCGATCGATGCGGTGGCCGCGGCGTACGACCCGGCGGTCAGCCTGTTGTCGTCGCCGGAGCCGGCGTGGCTCGCCGGGATGATCGCGCTGCAAGGCTACGACGAGGCGCAGTCCGCGACCTATGGCCGGATGGTCGGCGCCATCGGGGTCGACGCGCGGTTTGCCTCACTGACCATCGACGGCGCCCCCGTGAATGGTGCCCCTGTGAATGGTGCCCCTGTGAATGGTGCCCCTGTGAACGGTGCCCCTGCGGCGCTGGCTTACGGCGTGCTGCACGACGGCCTGCTATGCTACGAATCGGTCATCACCGATCCCAGCCACCGCCGCGGGGGCCTCGGCCGCCGCGTGATCGCCAGCCTCGCCGCCTGGGCCCGCGATTGCGGCGCCAGCGGCGCCTGCCTGCAGGTCCAGGCCGACAACACCCCAGCCCGCACCCTCTACACCGGATTCGGCCTGACCACCGAACTCCACCGCTACCACTACCGCCGCGCCCCCGCCGAACGTTGACAGGACGGACGGCTGTTGCGATCTATACCGGTGCGACAAGCAATCTAGACAATGGAAGCGGCAGATGGCGTTTCATGTAAGAGACCCCGCGACCGACCTTGCGGTGCGTCAACTCGCAGCCCTGAAGGGCAAGACCCTGACCGAAACAATTCGAGAAGCGGTCGAGCACGAGCATGAACGAGAGCGAGAAAAAGTATCGTTGCTGGATCGGATAAAGCTCATTCAGGAGCGCGCAGCCGCGCTCGCAAGGCCAGGAGGCAAGCCGGCCGATAAGGCGTTTTACGATGAGTTGTCGGGTGAGTTCTGATGTTCATCGACGCGTCTGCGGTCGTTTCGTTGATCGCGGCGGAAGAGGATGCTTCATCCATCGCCCTTCGCCTTCGCGCGGCTCAGTGTGTTTACACGTCACCGATGGCTGTTTACGAGGCGACGCTTGGCGTCGCCCGAGCGCTGAACATACCGGTTGTCGAGGCGCAGTCGCTGGTCGAGGATCTGTTACATGATGCGAAAGCCGAGATCATGTCGATCACCGGCGAGATCGGCCGCCTCGCAATCGATGCCTTCGAGCGCTACGGTCGAGGCGGGCACCCGGCGCGGCTGAACATGGGCGATTGTTTCGCCTATGCCTGCGCCCGCTCCCTCGGCGTGCCGCTACTCTATAAGGGCGAGGATTTCTCACAAACCGACATCGCCACCGCCTGAGCCTTAGCCCCGCACATACGCCGCGGCGTTCCTCCCGGCGATACGGCCGAACACCGAGCCGGCCATCAGCCCGGTGCCGCTCGCGTAGTTGTGATAGTAAAGCCCGCCGGCCATCTCGCCGGCCGCGTAAAGGCCGGGGATTTCCGCGCCGGTCACATCCTCCACCGCCGCGCCGGTCGTAATCTTCACCCCGCCGAAGGTGAACGTGATGCCGGTTGTCACTGCGTAAGCCTCGTAGGGCGGCGCATCGAGCTTTTGTGCCCAGTTGGTCTTGTCGAGCGGGAGGCCCGAAGTACGCAGCCCGTCATGGACGTTGGGGTTGAACGGCACGTCGGGGCGCGGTGCCGCATTATAGGCGTGCACCGTGTCGAGAAAGCCCTTGGGATCAACACCTTCCATCCGCGCCACCAGCCCTTCCAGCGTGTCCGCCTTCTCCTTCGTCGTGCGGGGGATGCGGTATTCGTCGCGCAGCAGGTGCAGGGTTTTCTGGTCGAACACCTGCCACGCGAACATGCCGGGCTGCTTCAGGATTTCGCCGCCATATTTGGCGTAGGTATAGCTGTGGAAATCGAGCCCCTCGTCGAGGAAACGCTGGCCCCGGGCGTTGACGACGATGCCAAAGGGATAGCCGTGCTTCTGAAAACGGTCGCCGACATCGAGGTCGCCGACCGGCGGCGCGTTGAGGTCCCAGGCGCAGGCATGCGCGCCCGACCAGTGTCCGGCTGACGCCGCGCCGAACTCCAGCGCCATCTTCAGCCCCTGGCCGGTGTTGTAGCGTGAGCCGCGGACCTTCGCGAGGTCCCAGCCGGGCCCTAGATAACGCGCCCGCATCTCGGTATTCGCCTCGAACCCGCCGGCCGCCAGGATCACCGCCTTCGACCGCAGATCGACCAGCTTTCCCTTGTGCCGCACCCGCACTCCGGCGACGCCGTTGTCGCCCTGGAGCAATGCCACCGCCGGTGTGTCGTACAGGACCGGGATGCCTTCGCGGGTGGCGCGGGTGCCGAGCGACTTGATCATCTCCTTGCCGCCGCCCCAGACATGGCAGGCAAGCCCGCCCCAGAACTTGAACTTGCCATCGACACGAAACGCCTGTCGCCCCAGCCCCAGCTGAAACCGCACGCCCTTGCTGCGCATCCACACCCCGGTCTCGAGGCTCTTGGTGATCAGGGTTTCGGTCAGGTCCGGGTCGCTGCGGTATTCGGTGAGGCGCCCGATATCGTCGTAATACTGTTCCTCGGTGTAGGTGCCGAGATCGACGTTGCCCAAATCGTGGTCGTTGATGTCGGGGATCAGCGCCGCGAGGTCGTCGAACCCGTGATAGACGATGCGCCAGGCCCCGCCGGTAAACGCCGAGTTGCCGCCGCGATAATGCTCCGGCGAAATCTCAAGCTGCAGCACCGAGGCGCCGTTTTCCTTCGCCGACAAGGCCGCACAGGTCGCCGCATTACCGGCGCCGACAACGATCACGTCATGCTCGGGGATATCCATCGCGGCATTTCCTTCTCTCTGTTTCCCATTCCCTACCGCAGCAATCGCCGTGGCGAAAGGCAGGACTATACCCGACCACGCATCGTAGGATGGGCTGAGCGCAGCGAAGCCCATCATCCAGCCCAGGCGCGTGGGCTTCGCTGCGCTCAGCCCACCCTACGGGGTCATAGCCTGGATCGGGGAGGAAGCATGGCCAACGAAACCGTACAGCTCGCGGAATACGCCGCCGGCTTGCGTTACGAGGATTTGCCGCCGGAGGTGGTCGTCGCAGCGAAGGAGTGCATCATCGATACGGTGGCGGCCTGCATTTGCGGCAGCGCGCTGCCGTGGAGCCGTATCGTCATCGATTATGCCGAGCGCACCGGCCCCGGCGGCACGAGCCATATTCTCGGTCGCGGCAGCGCGGTGCAGGCGCCGGCGGCGGCATTGGCGAACGGGGCGCTGGCGCATGCTTTCGAGCTCGACAGCCTGACGCGGCCGGGCGCGGGGGCGCATCCCGGTGCAACGGTGTTGCCGCCGGCGCTGGCGGTGGCGCAGCAGGCCGGCGTCAGCGCCACCGGACGCGACCTGATCGCCGCCTTTGTCGCCGGCAACGAGGTGATGATCCGCATCGGCCGCGCCACCGGCCACACCAACGAGGCGCGCGGCTTTCATGCGCCGGGCACCACCGGGCCGTTCGGTGCGGCAGTGGCCTGCGGTCATCTGCTGCGGCTCGATGCAAAGGGTATGACCAATGCGATCGGCATCGCCGGGTCGCTCGCCGGCGGGTTGCTCGAATTTGCCCGCGGCGATGGCGGGACGGTCAAACGGCTGCATCTTGGCCGGGCGTCGGAGGCCGGGGTCCTCGCCGCGAGCCTGGCGCAGGCCGGGTTTGCCGGGCCGCGCACCGTCATCGAAGGCGAGTTCGGGTTTCTGCGGGTGTTCTGCACCGAGTTTGACGAAAGCCACCTGACGCGCGGCCTCGGCACCGATTATGTCATGCGCAGCGCGGTGCTGAAGCGCTATCCGGTGCATGCTACCGCGCATGCCGCGGTGCGCGCAGTGCGCGACCTCCAGGCCGAGCACAAATTCGCCGGCGGCGATGTCGCCGTCGATCACGGTCACCGGCACGCCGCGCATGATCGAGCGCCACAACATCCACGAGCCGGCCGATCTGATGCTGGCGCAGTACAGCATTCCGTTCTGCGTCGCGCTGGCCCTCTACCGTGAAGCACGCGACCCGGAATCCTATGACGAAGCCGCGCTGAACAACGCCGATATCCGCGCACTGACCCGCCGCGTGAAACTCGTCGCGGAAGAAGGCGGAGGCCACGGCGCGGCCGGCAGCACCGTCACAGTAACGCTGGCCGACGGCCGCAGCTTCCGGCACCACGTCGAGAGCGGGCTGCTCGAACCCGGCGAACTCGCCGACAAATTCACCCGCCTGACCCGTGCCATCCTCGGCGACCGCGCGACCGCACTGTTCGACCGACTGCAGCTTCTCGAACACGAACCAAATGTCGCCTGGCTCGGCGCTGCCTGAAATCCCCTCTCCTGCACTGCGGGAGAGGGTGGCCGCGGGCGTTAGCACGCGGTCGGGTGAGGGTGGCGCAGCGTCGAGACCCTCACCCGTCTCGCCGCTGACGCGCCGAGCCACCCTCTCCCGCGGTGCGGGCGAGGGGATTAAGGCCTGCGGACCGTCGTGATCGCGGCGCGCGCCAGGGCATCGACACGCTCGTTTTCCGGATGCCCCGCATGGCCGCGAACCCAGTTCCATTCGATTTTGTGCGGGGCGGCGGCCTGTTCGAGG
This sequence comes from uncultured Alphaproteobacteria bacterium, assembly GCA_963737875.1. Classification (GTDB taxonomy): domain Bacteria; phylum Pseudomonadota; class Alphaproteobacteria; order ATCC43930; family CGMCC-115725; genus DATARH01. Next base: position 16,006 of record CAVTUM010000008.1, read on the forward strand.
CGTTGCCACAAATCGACGTTTTTCACCGGTTCCTTGGCGGCGGTGCGCCAGTTGCGCGCCTTCCACCCCGGCAGCCATTTGATGAAGCCGTCGCGCACATAGAGGCTGTCAGTATAGAGCTGGACGCCGCACGGCCGCTTCAATGCTTCGAGCGCGGCGATCGCGGCCATCAACTCCATGCGGTTGTTCGTCGTCGCCGCCTCGCCGCCCGACAGCTCTTTCTCGACTTCGGCAAAGCGCAGCAACGCGCCCCAGCCGCCGGGGCCGGGATTGCCGCTGCACGCGCCGTCGGTGAAAATCTGGACGTCAGACGTCGATGCCATACGCACCCGGGTCGGTGACGCCGCGATGAAAGCGCAGCTTTTTCAGATATTCCATCGGGTCCTTCGGACGCACCAGCGCGCCCTCGGTCTGGTTCAGCCAGTCATACAGCCGGGTCAGCAGAAAACGCAGCGCGCTGCCCCGCGCCAGCAATGGCACCGCGCGAATTTCCGCGGCGCTCAGCGGTCGGATCGCCGCGGTAATTGCGCACCAGCAGCCGCGCCTTGGTGACATTGAAGCTGAGGTCGGGTTCGAAGCACCAGGCATTGAGGCAGATCGCGATGTCGTAAGCGAGAAAATCGGTGCAGGCGAAATAGAAATCGATCAGGCCCGACAGGCGGTGGTCGCGAAAGAACACGTTGTCGGGAAACAGATCGGCATGAATGATCCCGGCCGGCAGGCCGCGCGGCCAGGCCGCTTCGAGAAACGCCAGCTCCTCGCCAAGCTCGGCGGCAAAATCCGGCTGGAACTCGTCGGCCCGCTCGCCGCAATCGAAATAAAGCCGCCGCCAGCCCGCGACGCTCAGATTGTTGCGCCGCTCCATCACAAACGATTCGCCGGCGAGATGCAGTCGCGCCAGGGCGCTGCCGATTTCGGCGCAGTGAAACGGCTCGATGCGGCGCGGCCACATGCCGTTGAGAAACGTCACGATCGCCGCCGGCCGGCCGCACAATTCCCGCAAGCGCCTCGCCATCCCGCGCCCGCACCGGCGTCGGGCAGGCGACGCCCTGATGCGCCAGATGGTCCATCAAGCGCGATGAAGAACGGCAGATCCTCGGGCGCGACGCGCTTTTCGTAGAGGGTCAGAATGAAATTGCCGCGCTCGGTGGTCAGCAGATAGTTCGAGTTCTCGACGCCCTCGGCAATGCCCTTGCACGACAGCACCTCGCCGATGTCGTAGAGCGCGATAAAGGCGCGCAGCTCCTCGTCGCCGATCTCGGTATAGACCGCCATGCGCCCCGTTTACCCTTTCCCGATCCGCCCTGGCGCTTGACCAGCGCCTGGCCCAGGGCACCGAGTTGAGGTTAACAGGGTTTGGGGTTGAGGAGTGAGGCGAGGTATTTGGGGTCCCAGCCGGCGAGTTTTCGGCGGGTTTTGATGCTTCGTCTGTCCTGCGCGCGTCTGACGATATTGATGGCGAAGTGGCGGACCACGGCCATGTTTTTGGCGCCGTGACCGGCACGCAGACGGGACTGATCTTCCTTGAAGGTGACGTCGAGGACCCAATGGAGGCAGTTCTCGATGCCCCAATGCAGGCGCACTGCTTGAGCAAGGCGCAGGGCGGTGAGGGGTGCCGAACTGATGTAATAGCGCCGTGCTGGTTTGTCCTTTGCTTTCGACGGTGGCTTCGACCATGGCGATGGCGGTCAGCCTGGCGAAGCGGGGTTCATCGGGGTAGCGGCGGTCACCGGACAGCCAATCGATGGTGTGGCTGACGACATGCGCCGGGTCTCGATCCGGCCATGGCCTTTTTCGGTCTCGCTGGCGATGTCGATCTGTGCCGCCGGTGCGTCGACGAAGTAGCGCTCGATCTCACGCTGCAGCGTGGGCTGATTGCCTTTGACCGCCAGCAGATAATCGCCGCCGGCCTCGGTGATGGCGCGTGCGATGGTGGGATTGCAGGCGATCGCGTCGATGGTGACAAGGGCGCCGTTCAGCGCCAACCGCGCCAGCAGTTCGGGAATGGCCTGGCTCTCGCAGGATTTGTCCGCCACCGCCTCCTGACCGAGCACGAGATTGTGCGTCGTGGCGAAAGCCGAGACGAGGTGGAGCGCCGCTTTGCCGCGCGAACGGTCATGGCTGCGGCGCGAGGTCTTGCCCCCGGCCTGCGCCGGGGCAGGCTTGATCGCGATGAGGTCGGCTGCGTCCGGCCGCAGTTCGCCCGCCCAGGCCATAAAGCAGGTCGAGAACAAATCCGGATCCATCCGGTTCATCAGCACCCGCAGCCAGTCGGTGCACGGAATGCCGTGGTGATAGGGGCTGAAGCGGCGCAGAAAATCGAGATGTGCCTCGCCCCACGCGACGATGTCGTCATAATCGTCACAGCTGGCGATTGTCGCGGATACCACCAGCAGCAGAATCTCGGGCAGCGGATAGGCTACTTTCCATTGCGGACGCGCGTCCGTGATCGCCGCAAAATGCTCAAGCAGGCTGCGCGTGCGCGCCTTAACCAACACCTCGTCCATCGCCGGCTCCTCATCAATCGAAGCCTCAGCGAATTACGCTTTCGCCTTTCGGGAATCCCCATGCGCCGGCAAGCTCAAATCGACATTAACCTGCGCCTGGCCAAGCCTGCTTGTATGGCGCCACCGCGTCGCCTAAAGTCCGCGCCCGCGGCCCGACCCGCAGCGGGACACTAACAAGGGCGGCGGCAGGGAAGAAAGATGGACGCACCGATCCCGGCGCAAAAGGCGCCCTACGAGTTCACCGTCGAGGCCGGCAAGCGTTATTTCTGGTGCGCCTGCGGGCGCAGCGGCAATCAGCCGCTCTGCGACGGGTCGCACAAGGACACCGGCATCAGCCCGGTGCTCTACACCGCTGAAACGAATGAGGATGTCTGGTTTTGCGGCTGCAAGGCGACCGGGGAGCGGCCATTCTGCGACGGTACACACAACTCGCTCTGATTTCAGGTACACAGACTGTGTTTGTACAACGGCGCCGCTGTTGGCGGCCTCGGATGATTCCGGTTTTCGGCAGAATGACGGCGATCCTGGCGCTGCTGGTGGCGCTGGCGGGCTGCGGCCTGTTCGGTTCGACGGAATCGACCGAGCGGCCCCAGGCGACATGTCCGATCGCGACAGTGCTGAAGCCGCTGTCGCAAACCGCGATATTCTCGCCGAACATGGCGCGTCAGCCGATCAACGTCGCATTCTATGGTGTGCTGAGCGAAGTCACGGCGAAATGCGACCGCTCGGGCGATGCGCTGCACGTGGCGCTCGATGTCATCGTGATCGGTGAACGCGGCCCGGCCGGCACCAAGGCAAATGATGTTGACCTGCAGTATTTCATCGCGGTGACCGGACCGGACCAGTCGATCCTCACCAAACGCTCGCTGCCGGTCCATGTCACGATCCCGCCAGACGCCAAGCGCGCCGGCGTGACCGACCATGTCGAGGACACGGTCTCGCTTGCCGGCCGCTCGATCAACGATCTCAACATCGTCGTCGGCTTCCAGCAATCGCCCGAGGTCGTCGACTTCTACAAACACTTCCGCGGGCGGTAGCAGCGTAACGGCTGGCCTCGGCCTCGCCGGGGTGCTACACAGGTCGGGCCGAATGTACGCCCGCAGGAGAGGTCGCGCGCTGGCTTGAGGCCGGGAGCGCGGCGCCGAAGGAGCAACCGCCCCGGAAACTCTCAGGCAAAAGGACTGCGGGGGTAGGGCGCTCTGGAAAGCGGCGGTGCGGGCCTTAAGCCCGAGCCGCTCACCGAAGGAGTAAGCGGCGCGGGTTGCCTGACAGCGGCCGGCGCGGTGAATCTCTCAGGGTCCACGACAGAGGGGGCATCTCCCGGACGCGATCCGCGTCCGCTTGTGCGGGGGTGCGCCTGTGTCTACCGGTTCCGATGCCGCCGCCGCTGCGGCGCACGCCGCTTTACGATCTGCATGTCGCGCCGCGGCGCCCGCATGGTGCCGTTCGCCGGCTATGAGATGCCGGTGCAGTACCCGGCCGGCATCATCGCCGAGCATCTGCACACCCGCGCCAAGGCCGGCCTGTTCGACGTCTCGCATATGGGCCAGATCGCGGCTGCGCGGCGCGGCCGCGGCGCGGCGCTCGAGGCGCTGGTGCCGGGCGACATCCAGGCGCTCGGCGCCGGGCCGGCATGCGCTACACGCTGCTGCTCAACGAGGCCGGCGGCATCCTCGACGATCTGATGGTGACGCGCGACCGAGCGACGGGCTGATGCTGGTCGTCAACGCCGCCTGCAAGGATGCCGACCTCGCGCATCTGCAGGCCGCATCTCGACCGCGCCGTGACGATCGAGCCGCTGTTCGAGCGCGCCCTGCTGGCGTTGCAGGGGCCGGCCGCCGCCGCGGTGCTGGCGCGCCTCGCGCCGGCGGCATCGACACGATGCCGTTCATGAGCGCCGCCGAGGCGACGATCGCCGGCGTCCGCTGCTTGGTGACCCGCTCCGGCTATACCGGCGAGGACGGCTACGAGATTCTCGGTCGCTCCGGGCGACGCCGCGGCGGTCGCCGAAGCCCTGCTGCGCGAACCCGAGGTGGCGCCGATCGGGCTCGGCGCGCGCGACACGCTGCGGCTCGAAGCCGGCCTCTGCCTTTACGGCCACGACATCGACGAGACCACGACGCCGGTCGAGGCCGGTCTCGCCTGGACCATCGCAAAGCGCCGCCGCGCCGAGGGCGGCTTTCCCGGCGCCGACACGGTGCTGCGGCAATTGCGCGACGGCGTGGCGCGCCGGCGCGTCGGCATCCGGCCCGATGGCCGCGCGCCGGCCCGCGAAGGCACGGTCGATCACTGACGAGGCCGGCAGCCGATCGGCAAGATCACCAGCGGCGGCTTCGGCCCGTCAGCTCGATGCCCCGATCGCGATGGGCTATGTCGATGCCGCGCACGCCGCCGAGGGCACGCGCTGTCGCATTGATGGTCCGCGACGTGCCGCGCCCGGCCCGCGTCGCGCCGATGCCGTTTGTTCCCACCCGCTACTACCGCGCCCTGACAGGAGCCTCGCGATGAGCTCGATCGCGCTACACCAAGGACCACGAATGGGTCCGCCAGGAAGGCGATACCGTCGTGATCGGCATCACCGACTACGCCCAGTCGCAGCTCGGCGACGTCGTCTATGTCGAGCTGCCGGAAGTCGGCCGCAGCGGTCGAGCAGGGCAAGGAGGCCGCGGTCGTCGAATTGGTCAAGGCGGCGAGCGAGGTCTACGCCCCGGTGTCGGGCGAGGTCGTCGAGGTCAACGAGGCGATCGTCGGCGACCCGGCCAAGGTCAACGCCGACGCGCTGGGCGAGGGCTGGTTCCTCAAGATGCGGCTGGCCGACCCCACAGCAGCTCGACGGGCTGATGGACGAGGCCGCCTACCAGGCCTTTGTCGCGGAGCAGCACGTGATGCGCTATCTGCCGCTGACCGACGCCGACCGCCGCGACATGCTGGCGGCGATCGGCGTCGGCGTCGATCGACGCCTGTTCGCCGACGTGCCGGCGGCGGCGCGGCACGACGGGCCGCTCGACCTGCCGCTGGCGATGGGCGAACTGGAGGTCGAGCGCGCGGCTCGGCGCGATGGCGGCGAAGAATATCAGCGCCGGCTCGGTGCCGTTTTTCCTCGGCGGCGGCGCCTATCGCCATCACGTGCCGGCCGCGGTCGATCACCTGATCCAGCGCGGCGAGTTCCTGACCTCGCTACACGCCCTATCAGCCCGAAATCGCGCAGGGCACGCTGCAATACCTGTTCGAATTCCAGACCCAGGTCGCGCTGCTGACCGGCATGGATGTGGCCAACGCCTCGATGTACGACGGCGCGACCGCCTGCTGCCGAGGCGGTGGCGATGGCCGGGCGGGTCACCCGGCGCGGCAAGGCGGTGCTGTCGGGCGGGCTGCACCCGCATTACCGCGCGGTGTGCGAAACCTACGCGCATTTCGCCGGCAACACGCTCGGCGGTGCCAGGACCCGGCGCCGGCGCGGCGGCGAGGACCTCGCGGCGCTGATCGACGGCGACACCTCCTGCGTCGTCGTGCAGAACCCCGATTTCTTCGGCGAAATCCGCGACTACTCGCGAGCTGGCCGAGCGCTGCCATGCGCACGGGCGCGCTGCTGGTCGTCGTCGTCACCGAGATCCTGTCGCTCGGCGCGATCAAGCCGCCCGGCGAGATGGGCGCCGACATCGTCGCCGCCGAGGGCCAGTCGATCGGCAACGCGCTGAATTTCGGCGGCCCCTATGTCGGGCTGTTCGCCAGCCGCGAGAAATTCGTCCGGCAGATGCCGGGCCGGCTGGTCGGCGAGACCGTCGATGCCGAAGGGCGGCGCGGCTGGGTGCTGACGCTCTCGACCCGCGAGCAGCATATCCGCCGCGAGAAGGCGACCAGCAACATCTGCACCAATTCCGGGCTCTGCGCGCTGGCCTTCACGATCCACCTGTCGCTGCTCGGCGAGACCGGGCTGACCGGGCTGGCACGGCTCAACCATGCGACGGCGGTCGCCGCGGCCGAGCGGCTGGCGGCGGTGCCCGGGCGTCGAGCTGGTCAACGAGCAGCTTCTTCAACGAGTTCACCGTGCGCCTGCCGCAGCCCGGCCGCGCCGATCGTCGACGACGCTCGCCGGCGCGCGGCATCCTCGCCGGCGTGCCGGTCAGCCGCCTCTATCCCGACCGCGCCGATCTCGCCGATCTGCTGCTGGTGGCGGCCACCGAAACGGTAACGCCGGAAGACATCGAACGCTTCGCGGCCGGCCTGGCGGAGGTGCTGCGATGAGCGACTGGAGCCAGGCGTTGAGCGCGCCGTTACCGGCGGATGGCGGCGTCGGCCGCGACGATCAGCGGCAATCGCGGGCTGCAGATCGAAGAGCCGCTGCTGTTCGAGCAGGATTCGCCCGGGCCGCTGCGGCGTCGATCTGCCGGAGCCGCCGCCGGTCGGCATCGCGGCTCGGCGGGCTCGAACGCCGCGGCGCCGATCGGCCTGCCGGGCCTCAGCGAGCCGCAGATCGTGCGCCATTTCACCCGCCTGTCGCAGAAGAACTACGCGATCGACAGCGGCCTCTACCCGCTCGGCTCGTGCACGATGAAGCACAATCCGCGCCTCAACGAGAAGATGGCGCGGCTGCCCGGCTTTGCCGATATCCATCCGCTGCAGCCGGTCTCGACCGTGCAGGGCGCGCTCGAACTGATCGACACGCTGGCGCATTGGCTGAAGACGCTGACCGGCATGCCGGCGGTGGCGCTGTCGCCGGCGGCCGGCGCGCATGGCGAACTGTGCGGCATGCATGGCGATCCGCGCCGCGCTGGAGGCGCGCGGCGACGCGCCGCAAGCGCATCCTGGTGCCGGAATCGGCGCACGGCACCAACCCGGCGACCGCCGCGGCCTGCGGCTATGCGGTCGAGGCGATCCCGGCCAACGCGCGACGGCCGGGTCGATCTCGCGGCGCTCAAGGCGAAGCTCGGCCCCGATGTCGCGGCGCTGATGCTGACCAACCCCAACACCTGCGGCCTGTTCGAGCACGAAATCCTCGAGATCGCCGACGCGGTCCATGCGGCCGGCGCCTTCTTCTATTGCGACGGCGCCAATTTCAACGCGATCGTCGGCCGGGTGCGGCCGGCCGATCTCGGCATCGACGCGATGCACATCAACCTGCACAAGACCTTCTCGACGCCGCATGGCGGCGGCGGGCCGGGCAGCGGGCCGGTGGTGCTCGCCGCGGCGCTGGCGCCGTATCGCGCCGCTGCCGTGGGTCGTGCACGGCGCCGACGGGTTTCGCGCTGGTCGAGCATGCCGACGGCGAGGCCGCGGCGCAATCGATCGGCCGGCTCAAGGGCTTTCACGGCCAGATGGGCATGTTCGTGCGCGCGCTGGCCTACATGATGAGCCACGGCGCCGACGGGCTGCGGCAGGTCGCCGAGGACGCGGTGCTCAACGCCAATTACATCCGGGTCAGGCTGAAGGACGTGCTGAGCGTCGCCGTTCCCCGGCATCTGCATGCACGAGGTGCTGTTCGACGATCGCTTCCTGAAGGATACCGGCGTCACCACGCTCGATTTCGCCAAGGCGCTGATCGACGAGGGCTTTCACCCGATGACGATGTATTTCCCGCTCGTCGTCCACGGCGCCATGCTGATCGAGCCGACCGAGACCGAGAGCAAGGCGTCGCTCGACCAGTTCATCGCGGTGCTGCGCGGTCTCGCCGAGCGCGCCAAGGTCAGGCGACGCCGAGCGCTTCCGCAGCGCGCCGCATCTGACGCCGCGCCGCCGCCTCGACGAAACCGCCGCCGCCCGCAAGCCGGTGTTGCGCTGGCGCCCGGAACCGGTGCGGCAGGAAGCGGCAGAATAATCAGCCCTGGCCGGGATTTGGGGGTTTGGCGCCGGCCGGGGCCGGCGACCGGGTTCACCCGGGCCTGGCGGAATGGGGGCACCTGTGATGTTCCCTATCGGCTGCGGCGACAGCCCCTGCGGTAGCGAGCAGGTTCCGCTCTTGCCGGTGTTCATCATCGAACCCTGCGCCAGCGCGGACGTGTTCGCCGACGAGGTCGGTTGATTGCCCAGCGGCATCGGCGTTATCGGCGCACTGCCCAGCCCGAGCAGCGGCTCGCCCGTGCGCGGCCCCGAGGCCGGTGCCGGTTTGCGGCGGCGGCGCACCGGCGGCGCGCAGCATCGCCTCCATCTGTCGGACGCCCAGCCTGATCCGGTAGAACCGGTCATAGAAATCGCAGGTCGTCGTCCGCAAATCTTCCTGTAGCGCGTCGGGGTAGAGCAGGGCGGTCAGCCAGTAGAGCCCGATCAGCCGGTTGACCCCGGAGGGATCGTCGATCCAGCCAAACGGGTTGCGTCGGCTCGAAGATAGACCTTCCGTGCCCGCACCGCCGGCAGCTGCCGCCAGCCCGGACTGTGCAGCAATGCCTGATAGGCGCTGCCGCGTTCGGCGATGATGATGTCGGGGTTCCAGCTCAGCAATTGCTCGCGGGTGACCGAGATGTTACCGCCATGCGCCGGCGGCCCCGGCGACATTGATCGCGCCGGCTTCGTCGATCGCCTCGCCGGCCGGCGATCCCGGCAATGCCGTCGTCAGGCCATCCGGCCCCTGCGCGAAATAGACCCGCGGCCTTGCGTTGGCGGGGCGGATCAGCAGGCGGCCGCGCAGCGACACCATCGCGTGCTCGGCAAAGGTGGCAAGGTCCTCGGCGCGATCGGCGACATCAAGCAGTGTGCCGATCGAGCGCAGCACCGTCGGAATACGCACAATGCCGTCATCGACGAGGATGTAGGGAATACCTGTCAGCTGCTGCACCTGATCGGCATAGGCGGCGCGCTCTGCATTGACGATGCCCGCATCGATGATCAGGTCGGGGTGCAGCTGCCGTGCCGTCTCGGCCATGCTTTCCGGCACGGTCCGCAGGCGCCACCCAAGCACCACGGGATGGCCGGTGCGCGGCAGCGACGCACGGCCCGGAAGCCATTCGAGACCGACCAGCTTCTTCGGCGCCAGCACCAGCGTCAGCACCTCCGCGTTGCGCTCGGCTGGCATGACCCGCATCACATGGTCGGGCACCACGACCCGGCGCCCGGCGGCATCGGCGATTTCTCCGGCCTGCGCCGGCAATGCGGCGGCAAGCAGCAACAGCAGGGCCGCGCCAAGATATTTGCAAAACGGCAACGCGGCGGGCGGGCGAGGCGGCATCGGCTGCTCTCAATCTGACCGGGAACGGCAACGCCGAACTATAACCGGCAGGCTCTTGCTGACAACCCGCCGAGGCAGCAACCCGCCTCGGTGGCGCACGAAACCCGCGCGCCGTGGCTTTCGCGCCGCCGTGCCCGCGTTATGAATGCGGCCCGGGACAAGCCTGCACCTCGATCGTAACGTGGCTCAGCGTGCCAATATCGGCCAGTCGCGCCTTGTAGGCGCTGGGCGGTTGCGGCTCGATCGCAGACGATCGAGACGACCGCGGCATGGTGGCCGGGGCCGACCCGCCATAAATGCAGATCGGCGATTCGGTCGCGTGCCGCTGCGCTCCAGCCGCTCGGCGATCTGGCGGGCGATTCCCTCCGGCCGCATGTCGAGGAGAACCCCGCCGGCGGCGCGCATCAACCCCCACGACCAGTTAGGATGACGAGCATGCCGACCAGCCCCATCACCGGATCGAGCCACACCCAGCCAAGCAATCCCGGCGGTCAGCCCGATCAGGGCCAGCACCGAGACGGCCGCGTCGGCCATCACATGGACATAGGCGGCGCGCAAATTATGGTCGGTATGATGGTGCTGCGCGTGCTCGTGCTCGTGATGATGCGCTGGTCGTGCCTGTGCGGCTGATTTGGCGCGTGCTGGTGGTCATGATCGTCGCGCAGCATCCAGCCGCTGGCGAGATTGACCCCGAGCCCGATCGCGGCGAGCGGGATGGCCTCGGCAAAGCTGATCGGCACCGGTTCGAACAGCCGGGTGAGGCTTTCATAGCCGATCAGCAATGCGATCATCGCCAGCACGATGGCGCTGCGAAGGCGGCGAGATCGCCGAGCTTGCCGGTGCCGAAGGCAAAGCGCTCATCGTGCGCATGACGGCGCGCGTAGGCATAGGCGCGCCGGCGATGACCAGCGCACCGGCATGGGTCGACATATGCAGACCCGTCGGCAACCAGTGCCATCGAGCCCCACGCCAAGCCCGCCGACGATCTCGGCGCCATCATCGCGCCGCACAAGGCGACGACGGCCCAGCTGCGCCGTTCGTTGCGCGTCGTGATGCTCCCCGAGAAAGACATGCTCGTGGTGCCAGGCATCAAGTGTCTCAGTGTGCATGGCCGTCTCCTACGCGGACTGGCTCCTAAGCGGACTGGTGGGCGCCATGGTTTGGAGCGGTGAAACGGGCCGATAGCCCTGCCGGCGTCAGCAATCTAGGCGCGTTGCGCGGACGCATGTTAAAGAATCCGCCCAGAGCCGCACAAATAGTGACAGACGGAATGGATTTTTCCGACGCCACGATCCTGTGTCTTGGCGATGTGATGCTCGACCGTTTCGCCTATTGCGAAACCGAGCGCATCTCGCCGGAAGCGCCGGTGCCGGTGTTGCTGCTGCAGCGCACGCAGAGCATGCTCGGCGGCGCCGGCAACGTCGCGCGCAACATCGCTGCGCTGGGCGGCAAGGCGATCCTGATGGGCCTCGTCGGCAACGACGCGGCAGGCGCCGAAGTCGCGCCGTCTGGTCGCGGCAGACGCCCGGCCTGACCGATGCGCAGCGTCGCAACGCGGCGCCGGCCGACGATCTGCAAGACCCGCTATATCGCCGGGCACCAGCAGATGCTGCGGGTCGATGAGGAGCGGGTCGACGCCGCTCGACGCCGATGAAGAGGCGGCAGTGATCGCGGCGGCCGAACGCGGCGATCGCCGAGGTCGATGCGGTCATCCTGTCGGATTACGGGAAGGCGGTGCTCGGCGCCGCGGTCATCGCGGCGCGATCGCGCGGGCGCGAGCGCGCGGCATTCCGGTCTATGTCGATCCGAAGAGCGACGATTTCCGGCGCTATCGCGGCGCCACCTGCATCACCCCGAACCTGCAGCGAATTGGCGTTGGCGGCGCGGATGCCGGTCGCGCACCGAGGCCGAGATTGTCGCCGCCGCGACCGAGGTCATGCGCGAGGCCGGCGGCCGATGCGATCCTCGGCACCCGCTCGGAAAAGGGCATGGCGCTGGTCGAGGCGTCGGGCGAAGTGCATTTCGAGGCGGCGCGGGCGCGCGAGGTTTTCGACGTGTCCGGCGCCGGCGACACCGTGATCGCGGTCCTGGCGCTGGCCGTGCGCCGCGGCTATCCGCTGGCCGCAGGCGATGCGCCTCGCCAACACCGCCGCCGGCATCGTCGTCAGCAAGCTCGGCACCGCGACCGTCGAACTCGACGAATTGATGCTCGAACTGTCGCGCGATGTCCGCGACAAGGAATGGCACCACGCCAAATATTACAGCGTCGCCGAGGCCGAGACGCTGGTGCGCGCGGTGGAAGGAGCGCGGGCTCACGGTCGGCTTTACCAATGGCTGCTTCGACATCGTGCATGCCGGGCATGTCGCCCTGCTGGCGGCGGCGCGGGCGCAATGCGACCGGCTGATCGTCGCGCTGAACAGCGACCCCAGCGTCCGCCGGCTCAAGGGGCCGGAGCGGCCGGTCAACAACGCTCGCCGACCGCGTCGGCGGTGATCGCCGCGGTCGAGTCGGTCGACGCGGTGATCAGCTTTGACGAGGACACCCCGCTCGAGATGATCCGCGCTGAAGCCCGATGTGCTGGTCAAGGGCGGCGACTACACGGTCGAGACCGTGGTCGGCGCCGAGGACGTGCAGGCGGGCGGCGGGCGCGTCGTGCTGGTCGGTCTGGTCGAGGGCCGCTCGACGACCCGGCTGATCGATGCGATCCGGGCGGCGCAGTCGCCCGGCCGAAGCCGAAGCCGCCCGGGTGGCGCTGGCATCGCACGAGGATGCCGCCTGATGCTGGTCATCACCGGCGGCGGCGGGTTTATCGGCTCGGTGCTGGCGCGCGCAGCTCAACGAGGCCGGCCGCGCCGATCTCGTGTATCGTCGACCGGTTCGGCACCGGCGAGCAAATGGCGCAACATCGCCAAGCGCGATTTTGCCGAAATCGTGCCGATCGACGGCCTGTTGCCGCTGGCTCGACGCAACGGCGAGCAGGTCGAGGCGGTCTTTCATCTCGGCGCCAATTCCGCGACGACCGCCAACGATGCCGACGCGATCATCGCCAGCAACCTCAACTACTCGATCGCGCTGTGGCGCTGGTGCACCGCGCACGGCAAGCCGCTGATCTATGCCTCGTCGGCGGCGACCTATGGCGACGGCTCGGCCGGGTTCGACGATGCCGGCGGCATCGAGCCGAATTCAAGCGGCTGCGACCCGCTGAACCTCTACGGCTGGTCGAAGCATGCGTTCGACCTGTGGGCGATGCGCGAGGCCGCCGCGGGGCAGGCGCCGCCGCTGCTGGGCCGGGCTCAAATTCTTCAACGTGTTCGGGCCCGAACGAGCACCACAAGGGCGAGATGATGAGCCTGGTGGTCAAGAACTACCCGCTCGTCATGGCCGGGCGAGACCGATCCGGCTGTTCAAATCGCACCGGCCGGATTACGCCGACGGCGAGCAGCGCCGCGACTTTGTCTACGTCAAGGATTGCGTCGCGGTGATGCTGTGGCTGTGGCGCGAGGGGCGGGACAACGGCATCTACAACCTCGGCACCGGCCAGGCGCGCAGCTTTCTCGACCTGATGCACGCGATCGGCGCGGCCTGCGGCGTCGCGCCGAAGATCGAGTTTATCGATATTCCGCCGGAAATCCGCCCGAACTACCAGTACTTCACCGAAGCCCGCATGGAGCGGCTGCGCCAGGCCGGCTACAACGCCCCCTTCACCTCGCTCGAAGACGCGGTGCGCGACTGCGTCACGCAGCACCTCGCGAAACCCGACCCGTATCTGTAAGAGGCTTGCGGACGGGCGGCGCACGGCGGCACGATCCCTCTCAAAGCGACATGAGGGAGGATGGCGACATGCAAGGCAACAGGCATTGGGTCGGCACCTGGGCGGCGGCACCGGCTCCGGCGGAAGGCGTTGTCGGGTTCAACAACCACACGCTGCGCATGAACCCGCGCATCAGCATCGGCGGCGACCGGCTGCGTGTGCGGATCTCGAACGCCTACGGCAACCGCCCGCTGACGATCGGCGCCGCCCATATCGCGTTGCGCGATAAGGGGCCGGCGATCGTCGCCGGCTCCGACCGCACGCTGACCTTCGGCGGCAGCGACAGCACTGCCATCGCCGCCGGTGCCGTGCAGTTCAGCGACCCGGTCGAACTTGACCGTCGCCGCCGCTCGCCGACCTTTCGGTCAGCATCCATCTGCCCGGCGAGGTGCCGGCGAATTTCGCGATCACCGGCCGCTATGCGCGCCAGACCAATTACATCTCGCCGCCCGGCAATTATCGTCGGCGAGACCGTGATGCCGGTCGGCAATTTGACCGGACCAATGGTTTTTCCTGTGCGGCGTCGATGTGCTGGCGAGCAGGGAGACTGGTGGCGTCGTGGCGCTCGGCGACTCGCTGACCGACGGCAACATCTCGACGATCGACGCTTATGCCCGCTGGCCCGATCAGCTGGCGCGCCGGCTGGCAGCGCGCGGCGGCCGGCCGATCGGCGTGATGAACAACGGGCTCGGCGGCAACCGCATCCTGCACGATATCCGCGGCGATAGCGGCCTGCGCCGCTTCGATCGCGACGTGCTGGCACAGCCCGGCGTCACCCATGCGATCGTCATGCTCGGCACCAACGATTTGCGCAACCGCTGGGCCAAGCCCGAGGAGGAGGTGACCGGCGAGCAGATGATCGCCGGTCTGCAGCAGATGGCGGTGCGCGCCCACAGCCGCGGCATCAAGATCATCGCCGCGACGCTGACCCCGTTCGGCAACGAGACCTACATGGCGAACGCCTGGAACCCGACGCGCGAGAAGCACCGGGTCGCGGTCAATGCCTGGATCCGCGAAAGCGGCGCTTTCGATGGCGTCGTCGATTTCGACGCCGCGATCCGCGACCCGGAGCAGGCCGACCCAGATGGCGCCGCATCACGATTGCGGCGACGGGCTCCACCCGAGCGACGACGGCTATTGCGAGATGGGCGACGCGATCGACCTGTCGCTGCTCGATTGAGCCGTCAGAAATCCCAGGGGTTGATGATCGGCATGCGCGCGGCGTCGAAATCGGCGACGTTTCGCGTTACGACCGTCATCCGATGCACCACCGCGGTTGCCGCGATCAGCCCGTCGGCCATGCCGCGGTGGCGCTCGGCCGCGAGACGGCCCCATTCGATCGCGACATTGTCAGAGATCGGCAGTATCCGGTCGGCGTAGTCGTGGCGCAAATGCTCCAGCCATTGCCCAAGCACGGCAGCGGCGCGCTGGTCGCTGCGCCGCTTCATGGCGATGCCCTTCATGATTTCGCCGAGCGTGACGACACTCAGGTAGATCGCCTCGGGATCGACCGAGCGGAACCACCGCTGCGCCTTCGGGTTGCCCCGTCGCGCCTCTGAAAAGACATTGGTATCGACCAGATACATCAGAGATCGATATCGCGGCCGGGGTCGGGTGACCGGTCATTGATCGCATCGACCATGTCATCGGGCCAGGGCGGGCCATCCAGAATGAAATCGACCAGCGACGGCCGTTCCGAGGTAAACTTTGCAAAGTCGTCTTCGGAGATAATGACCACCCCCGGTTCGCCGCGAACGCGGACGTGCTGCGGATCGCCGCCTTTGGCCCGCTTTACCAGTTCGCTAAAGCGCGCCTTTGCCTCTTGCAGTTGCCAAACCGGGCTTGGCGGTGGAAGCGGATAATCCGGCATAACGCCCTCCCTTAAAAACTAGTCTGACTAGATGATACGCAAGCGCATCCTTGTCAAGCTCTCGCTTCGGCGGCCGGCCTGATCCACGAAATCCCGCCGGCACCGCAGCGCTGACCGCTAGGCGAGCGCCGCCTCGATGCCGCCTGCGACCGACAGCAGGCGGCGGTCGGCGCCATGTTCGCCGACGATCATCAGCCCAACCGGAAGCTCGCCCGGCTTCTGGATCGGGATCGTTGCGGCGCAGCGGTCGAGGAAATTGATGACCGACGGGTTGCGCAGGATCATCGCGTTGAGCCGCCAGTAATCGTCGTCGCGCTCAAAGGCGGCGATCGGCGGTGCCGTGATCGCGACCGTCGGCATCAGCAGCGCATCGAACCCCCGCCGTGTGCGCATCGACGCGCGCGATGACATCGGCGCGGGCGTGTATTAGCGTGATGTATTCGACCGCACGTCATGCCGCCGGCCCGTTCGATACGCACCCGTACCCGCTGGTCGTATTCGTTCGCCCGCCGCGCCAGCAGCGGCTTGTGCCACGTATAGGCCTCGATCGCCGGGAAGCCGCCGCCGGCATTGATCGCCCGGAATTCGCCGAATTCGCTCAGCGGCAGGTCGACAATGCGCGCGCCGGCCCGCGACAGGGCCGAGCAGGCATCGGCAAATGCGCTCGCGACTTCCGGCGACGAGGCTCGTCGAGGACGACGGTCTGCGGCACCCCAAGCCGCATCCCGGCAACCGGCATCGGCGCCGGCGCCTCGGCCGGTTCGCCGGCCATCACCGCGTCGGTGATGGCGCAGCAGGCGATGCTGTTGGCGAGCGGGCCGATCGAATCGAGCGTCGTCGACAGCGGCGTCGCACCGTCGCGTGAAACGCGCTTCTGCGTCGGCTTGAACCCGGTCACGCCGCATAGCGCCGCCGGAATCCGCACCGAGCCGCCGGTATCGGTGCCGATTGCAACGACCGCATTGTCGTCGCCGACTGAAACCCCCGCACCAGACGACGAGCCTCCGGGAACGCGGGAACGGTCGGCCGGGTTGCCGGGCGTGCCGTAATGCGGGTTGATGCCGACCCCGGAAAACGCAAATTCGGTCATGTTGGTGCGCCCGATCAACACCGCGCCCGCGGCCCGCAACCGTGCCACGATCGGCGCATCGCGCGTTGCCGGCGGGCTGGTCGTCGAGCGCCTTCGATCCGGCGAGCGTGACCTCGCCTGCGACATCGAACAGATCCTTGATCGACACCGGCAGACCGGCGAGCGGCGAGGCGACATAGCCGGCGGCGCGCAGCCGGTCCTGCGCCTCAGCCGCCGCGCGTGCCGTGTCGGCATAGACCTTTATGAACGTGCGCGAGCCTTCGCCTTGCGGGTCGGCGATGCGCCGCCAGCGCCTCCTCGACCAGCGCGCGGCTCGAAGTGCGGCCGGCCGCGAGGTCGGCGGCGAGGCCCAGAATGGTCGGTCTTTGCGGCATGGGCGTTCCTGCTTCAGTTCGACACGGGGTTGGTTATCTTATGTCACCGATCGGCGGCATGCGCAGCACGCTGAGGCCGCCAGCCGGCAATCCGACGCTGGCAAGCAGGCGGCCGATGCCGTCGCTTATATCCGATGCCGCCATCATCGACACGCCGGGCCGCTCATTGCTGTGCAGCCGTTCGTAGAGCTTTTCGATCAGATTTTTCTCGCGCGGGAACACCGTCAGCTTGACCGGCTGGTCGGGGCCGATCTTCGCAGCCTCCCTGGCGAGGCGGAGCGCCACGTCATACCCGCCGAGTTCGTCGACGAGGCCCTTGGCCTTGGCTTCCTCGCCGGTCCAGACGCGGCCCTTGGCGACAGCTTCTACCTGGTCGGCCGACAGATGCCGGCCGTCGGCGACGCGTTGTTTGAAACCGGCATAAATGTCGTCGAGAAACACGTCGAGGCGCTGCCGCGCCGCCGGCGAGAAATCGGCTGGAACGCACTGAACATTGCCGCGTTGGCGCCGCGCTGCACCGCCTCGGTGTTGATATCCAGCTTTTGCATCAGATCCGGCGATGACGAACTTGCCGGCGAGGACACCGATCGAGCCGGTCAGCGTGGCGGGCTGGGCGACGATCTTGTCGGCCGGCGCGGCGATGTAATAGCCGCCGGAACCGGCGACATCGCCCATCGATACGATGACCGGCTTGCCGCGCTCGCGCGCCTGCTCGACCTCGCGCCAGATCGTCTCCGACGCGACCGGCCGAGCCGCCCGGGCTGTTGATGCGGAACAGGATCGCCCGCACGTCGTTGTCGCGGGCCGCCTGCGCGAAACGCGCGGCCAAGCTCGCGCGCGCTGACCGCGCTCGTTGCCGAGCAGCGAATTGCCGTCGTCGCCGCCGCGCGGTGATCAGGCCGTTGCCGTAGATCAGCGCGATCGTCGGCCCGCTGTCGTGCGGATGTCCGGCGCCATCGAGATAGCGCGAGATCGACGTCAGTTCCGCCCCGGACCCGGCGCGCTCGCGCGCCCGCGCGCAGCGCCTGATCGCGATAGCCGATGCGGTCGACCAGCCCGTCGCGCTTTGCCTCGTCGCGACGAACGGTCCGCGGTCGATCAGCGCGCTGACACGCTCTTCGGGCAGTTTGCGCGCCGTCGCGAT
Source organism: uncultured Alphaproteobacteria bacterium (assembly GCA_963737875.1). Taxonomy (GTDB): domain Bacteria; phylum Pseudomonadota; class Alphaproteobacteria; order ATCC43930; family CGMCC-115725; genus DATARH01. The sequence goes on from CAVTUM010000008.1 coordinate 33,962, forward strand.
GCCGCGAACGATCTGCCCTGATGCCGCGCTCAGCAGACCGTCGATCTCCTCGCGCTGCGGCGGCGTCATTGCCGGTCTCGGTCAGGTTGTTCATCGCGGTCTTGTATTCCTCGCGATGGGCGAAGGCCGGCTCGACGCCGAGCTTGTCGAGGACGTCGCGGAAGAACGGCATTTCCGACTGCAACCCGATCAGCCCGACCGTGCCCAGCGGCTGCAGCCAGATTTCATCGAACGCGGTGGCCAGGTAATAGGGGCGGGTGCCCGGCCCGAACTCGCCGAAACTCTCGGAAAAGGCGATCGCGAACTTGCCCTTGGCGCGGAACGCGGCGATCGCGTCGCGCACCTCCTGGCAGGTCGCCAGGCCGATCGAGTCGCCGCCAATGCGGGCATAGATGCCCTTGACCCGGTGGTCGCTGCCGGCGCGGTCCAATGCGTCGAGAAAATCGCGCAAGGTCGGCGAACTGCCGAAGGCGAGGGCCGACAGCGTGTCGGCCTTTGGCCCTTGGGCGAGGCCCTTGCCGAAATCGACGGTCAGGACGACCGTGTCGGGCAGGCTCGGCTGCGACCCGGAAAGCCGCCATGCCGCCACCCCGATTCCGACGATCAGCACGGCGGTCGTCAGCCCCAGCAGGGCGAACAGGCCAACGACAAAGCGACGCATGGCAACTCCTTTGCGGCAGGCATTTTCCTGGCGACGATCTTATCTGCGCGATACGCCGGTCGCGAGGCGTTCAAGATCGCTCCTGCCGGTGTTACATAAGGCCCAGCAACAGGAGGGCAGAGATGGACGACAAGACCCGCACCGAACTCGAAGCCGCGACCTTCCGGGCACTCGTCGCGCATCTGCGCGAGCGCACCGACGTGCAGAACATCGACCTGATGAACCTCGCCGGCTTCTGCCGCAACTGCCTGTCGAAATGGTATCGCGCCGCCGCGGAGGACAAGGGCGTGTCGCTGACCGACCCGCAGGCTCGCGAGATCGTCTATGGCATGCCGTACGACGAATGGCGCAAGCAGAACCAGAAAGAGGCGACACCGGAACAGAAGGGCGCCTTTGCCGCCTCCCAGCCGAAGCACTGATCAGGCTGGGCCGCCGGGCGCCGCGCGCTTCCGCCGTTCGCCGGAATGGCAGGAGCGGGCAGGCGCCCGTTTGAGGATATGAGACGTTAAACGGGGGAATGATGCCTGACGTCGGGGGGATTGCCGGCGAGCAGCTTGCGCTCGTTCATCGAGCGGATCGAGCGGCTCGAGGAGGAACGGCGCACACTTGCCGCCGACATCAAGGAAGTCTACGCCGAGGCCAAGGGGACCGGCTTCGACACCAAGATCATGCGCCAGATCATCCGTATCCGCCGCATGGACAAGGACGATCTCGACGAGCAGGAAACCCTGCTCGACATCTACAAGCGCGCCCTCGGCATGCTCCCGGACATCGACGCCGCGGCGGAGTAGGACGGAATTTCAGGGCCCGAAGAGCCGGGCGTCGGCCATCGGCAACAGCCGGGCGAGCAGCGTGGCCCAGCGGGCCTGGCCGGCATCGTCGGCGATCAAATCCTGGCGGATTTCGATTTCGAGATGCGGCAGGCCGCGGCCTGCGCCATGGACCGGCACGGTATAGTCGCTGTTGTCGGTAATCGCGTAGGGCTGGTTGTCGCCGACCATGAGCCCGGCTTCGCCGCGCAGCAGGTCCAACATGATGTGCGGAAGGCGCGTGTCGCGATCATTGGGGTTGTAGAGGATACCGACCTCCACCTGTCGCGCCTCGCCTTTGTAGACCGGGGTAAAGCTGTGCATCGCGACCAGCACGCTGCGCCGGCCGAGGGCGGTGCGCTGGTCGAGCAGATTGCTGATCTGCTGGTGGTACGGTAGGAAAATCTCCCGGCGGCGCGCCTCGCGTTCGTCGGCCGAAATGCCCTCGTTGCCAGGGATCGCGGTCAGTTCGCTGACCACCGGGATGGCGCTGGCCCATGCCGGCTCGCGGTTGCAATCGATGACCAGCCGCGAATAGGTCTGCAACACAGAAGTCGCATCAAGCAACTGCGCGAGCTCTCGGTGACACCGGCGATACCGATGTCCCAGGCGATATGGCGCTGACGTTCGCTTGCCGGGACGCCGAGATCGCCGAGGCGGCGCGGGATGAGGCGGCCGGCATGATCGGCCGTCAGGAAAAAATCCGAAGCGGCCTGTGGCCGTAGTACTCGGAATGGCGGCGGGTCCTCCTCGCCGAGAAGGCGCGTTCGAGCCATGCGCTACTCCGCAGCGCGAGCCGGCCCGAGCATAGTCTCGGCAGGTGCCGCCCCGCGATCGTCCACCAGGAACCCGCCCGATTGCCGCTGCCACAGCGCCGCGTAAGCGCCGCGCGCCGCCAGCAGGCCGTCATGCGTGCCCTGCTCGACGATGCGGCCGCTATCGAGCACGATCAGCCGATCCATCCGGCAGATCGTCGACAGCCGGTGCGCGATGGCGATAACGGTGCGGTCTTCCATCAGTTCGGCAAGCTGTTCCTGGATCGCCGCCTCGACCTCGGAATCGAGCGCCGACGTCGCCTCGTCGAGCACCAGGATCGGCGCGTCCTTCAGGATGACCCGCGCCAGCGCGATGCGCTGGCGCTGGCCGCCCGACAATTTGACGCCGCGCTCGCCGACATGCGCGTCGAGCCCGGTGCGGCCGTGCCAGTCCTCCAGCCCTTCGATGAACTCCATCGCGTGCGCCCGCCGCGCCGCATTCAAGATCGGCTTCCTCGCTGGCCTCCGGACAGCCATAGCGGATGTTGTCGCGGATCGAGCGGTGCAGCAGCGAGGTATCCTGCGTCACCATGCCGATCTGCGCCCGCAGGCTTTCCTGGGTCAGCCCGGCGATGTCGCGCCCGTCGATCAGGATGCGGCCGCTTTCCGGCCGGTAGAAACCGAGCAGCAGGTTGCACCAGCGTCGATTTGCCGGCGCCGGAGCGGCCGACCAGCCCGACGCGCTCGCCCGGCGCGACATCGAGATCGAGCTCGTGCAGCACGCCGCCGCTGCCTCGCCGTGCGGCCGTAATCGAAAGCTGACCTTCTCAAAGCGGATCGCGCCGGTCGACCGCGGCAACTCCACCGCGCCCGGAAGATCGGGCATCTGCCGCGGCACCGCGATCGAGCGCATGCCGTCCTGCACCTGCCCGATATCGTCGAAGATCGTTGGCGATCTGCTGCGCCAGCCAGCCCGACATGTTGCTGATCTGCCACGCCATCGGGATCGCTGTCGCAACCGTGCCGATCGCGATATAGCCGGAACGCCACAGCAGGATCGCCAGCGTTCCGGTGCCGACCATGCAGGAACGCATTCATCGTCGACAGCGCGATCGACCACATGGTCGTCATGCGCTGCTGCGCACGGTACGCCTCGGTGTGTTCGTCGACTGCCTCGCGCATAAAGGCATCCTCGTCGCGCGCGCGGGCGAACAGCTTGACGGTCAGGATGTTGGTGTAGCTGTCGACAACCTTGCCGGTCAGCACCGAGCGCATCTCGCTCATGCGGCGCGAGCGTTCGCGCATCCGCGGCAGAAACGTCACGAGCACGCCGATATAGACCACGAACCAGAACAGCGATCGGCAGCGACAGCCGCCAGTCCGCCGCCGCCAGCAGCCCGATCGCGGTGGTGCCATAGACCAGGATGTACCAGATGCCGCATGATCGACGGCGGTGACGCTCTCGCGCAGCGCCGGGCCGGTCTGCATGACCCGCGCCGCGATACGGCCGGCAAAGTCGTTCTGAAAGAACGTCCAGCCCTGGCGCACGACATGCCAATGGCTTTGCCAGCGCACCAGATTGGTCAGGCCGGGGACCATGCATCTGATTGGCGACGATCGCCTGTGCGAAATGCGTGATTGGCCGCACCACCAGAAACAGCAGCGCCATCAGCAGCAGCTGCGGGCCCGGCGACCTCCCAGATCGTCTCCGGCTGCTGCGAGGAGACCAGCGACACGACCCGGCCGATGCACACCGGGATCGCCGCGTCGGTGATCGCGACAAAAAACCCGGTCGTGAACAGGGCGAGCGATCGGCCCCGGGATCTGCCGCACGAAATGCCAGTAAAACCGCAACAGCGCGCTGCCGACTGTCGAGCGTCGGCGGCGGTGCGTCAGGCGGCGGTTCGGTCGGTTCGAGCAGGCTTTCGAAAAATCGTAACATTGGCTGCTAAATGCCTATTCCGACAGCATCGGTCAACCGAGCCGAACAAGTCTCAGCCATGCGGCCCTCTGCGGGGATGCGTTGCCGACGCTTCGTTAGCGCAGCTCCGGGAAATCCTCTTCCCAGAATTCCTGCGCGCCGCGTTTCCGGCCGCAGCGATCTGGGCGCGTTCGCCGGCGCGCAGTTCGACCCGGCAAATCTTGCCGGAGATGGTCTTCGGCAATTCGGCAAATTCGAGCCGCCGCACCCGTTTGAACGGCGCCAGATCGGACGCGCAGGTGACGAAAAATCGACAAGCGCCGTGTCGCGGTCCGGGGCGTGGCCGCTGGGCCAGTGCGACAAACGCTTTCGGGACGGCGAGACGCATCGGATCGGGCGAGGGCACCACCGCCGCCTCGGCGACCGCGGCATGCTCGATCAGCGTGCTCTCCAGTTCAAACGGGCTGATGCGGTAGTCGGAGGCTTTGAACACGTCGTCGGCGCGGCCGACATAGGTGAAGTAGCCATCGGCATCGCGCATCGCGACATCGCCGGTGCGGTAGGCGGCGCCGGCGATCGGCACGACCGTGCCGTCATCGCCCTGATAGCCCTGCATCAGGCCGAGCGGCGCCGGGTCGAGCGCCAGGCAGACCTCCGCCTCCTCCTGTTCGGCACCCTCGGCATCGAGCAGCTGCACGCGATAGCCCGGCAGCCGGCTTGCCCATCGCGCCCGGCTTGACCGTTTCGCCCGGGAAATTGCCGATCTGCAGCGTCGTCTCGGTCTGCCCGTAGCCGTCGCGGATCGTGAGGCCCCAGGCCGCCCTGACCTGCTCGATGACCTCGGGGTTCAGCGGCTCGCCGGCGCCGAGCGACTTCGCGCAGCGCGACCTTGTACGCCTTCAGATCCTCCTGGATCAGCATGCGCCAGACGGTCGGCGGGGCGCAAAACGTCGTGACGCCGTACGCGGGCAATCGTGTCGAGCAGAGAGCGGGCGTTGAAGCGCGGCTGGTTCAGCATGAACACGGTGGCGTCGGCGTTCCACGGCGCGAAGAAGCAGCTCCAGGCGTGCTTTGCCCAGCCCGGCGACGAGATGTTCAGATGCACGTCGCCCGGCTGCAGGCCGATCCAGTACATCGTCGACGAGGTGGCCGACCGGATAGCTCTGATGGCTGTGCAGCACCAGCTTCGGCTTCGCGGTGGTGCCCGAGGTGAAATAGAGCAGCAGCGGATCGGTGGCGCGTGTCTCGCCGTCCGGCGACAAAGGCCGTGCTGGCGCCGTACGCGTCATCGTAGTGTTGCCAGCCCGGTGCGGCGCCGCCGACCGCGATGCGGGTGTAGTCGCCGGGCAGGTCGGCAAACTTGCCGGCATTGTCCGGCGCTGGTAACGACGTGGCGGGCACAGCCGCGGTCGAACCGGTCGAGCAGGTCGTCGCGGGTCAGCAACGTCGTCGCAGGGATGACGACGGCGCCCAGCTTTATCGCCGCCAGCATCGTTTCCCACAGCGGCACGACATTGCCGAGCATCAGCAGAATGCAGTCGCCGCGCCGCACCCCGAGCCCGCGCAGGAAATTGGCGACCTGGTTCGAGCGCTGCGCCATTTCGGCAAAGGTCAGCTTGTGCTCGCTGCCGCCCTCATTGATGATCCACAGCGCTGGCCGGTCGTTGCCGTGCGCCATCGGGTCGAAATAATCGAGCGCCCAGTTGAACCGGTCGAGCACCGGCCAGCGGAAATCGCGATACGCCGTCGCGTAATCGCTGCGATGCGCGAACAGAAAATCCCGCGCTTCCAGGAACGCGCTTGCCGACATGTTCTTCCTCCCCGTCGTTCCGACCCGGCCCCCCAGGGTAGGCTGGCACTGCCTTGCTCACAATGGTTTGCTATGATGGCCGTATGAGCCTGCAAACCGACGAACTTTCCACCTACCTCGCGCGAACCGGCTATGCCGCGCCGCGCGAACCCACTTTCGCGGTGCTGTCGGCGATCATCGCCGGGCATGTGAGCTGCATCCCGTTCGAGAACCTCGACGTTCTGCTCGAACGCCCGGTCAATCTCGATACCCAATCGCTGCTCGCCAAACTGGTGCGGCAGCGGCGCGGCGGCTATTGCTTCGAGCACAACACGCTGCTGTTGCTGGCTCTGCGGGCTATCGGGTTTGCCGCCCACGGGTTTGCCGCGCGGGTTTTGTGGGGTCGCAAGGAGGGTGAAATCCGGCCGCGCACGCACATGCTGCTGCGCGTCATGCTGCCCGAGGGGGAGTTTATCGCCGATGTCGGGTTTGGCGGCCTGACCCTGACCGGGCCTTTGCGGTTCGATGTCGGAGCGGAACAGGGCACGCCGCACGAACCGCACCGCCTCGTTCCCGCCGATGGCGAGGTCGAATTACAGGCGCGGCTCGATGGGGCGTGGACGCAGATCTACCGGTTTCCGGCCGGCGACCGGCAGCACCCGATCGACTACGAGATGGCCAACTGGTTCACCTCGACCCACCCGACCAGCCTGTTCAAAAGCGTCCTGATGACGGCCCGGGCGGAGCCGGATCGCCGCTACACGATGCTGAACCGCGATTTCACGATCCGCCACCGCGACGGCCGCGTCGCGCGCCGCCAGTTGCGCGACGCCGACGATCTCGGCGAGGTGCTGTTTCAGCATTTCCACGTTGAGATGCCGGACCGCGCCGATCTGGCAACGGTCTGGCAGCGGATCGGCGGCTGACCTGAGCCAACAATTCCTTTCATCGTTTGTGGCCGGGCTTGGCCCACTACTGTCTGGCCTTCGTAGGATGGGCCAAGCCCGGCCACGAACGGAGAGAAGGCGGCCTGTGGCGGACTGACGAGCTTTGCTCAGCGGTTCGCGGCGTTGTAGCGATCGAGCAGGTCGGGGCCGGGGCACAGATCGGCTTCGCCGAGTTCGTTGAGCGGCGCATCGACGGTGTCGAGGAAATCGTGGAGATCGCCGTGGTCGTGCTCGACATAGAGCAGCCCGGTGATGACCTCGCCGGCGGCGTGGCGCTGTTGCAGATAGGTCAGCGCCGAGATGCGGTCGTGCGGATCGTAATCCGGCGCCAGTTTGCGCAGGCGCAACGTCGAACCGTCGTGCTGCACGACGGTTTCGACCGTGCCCGGCGCGTAATCCGCGGTGATCGTCTCGCGCTCGACCATGAAATCGAGCTGGTTGACCATCTCGTTATGGGTGCGGACGTAGTCGAAGCTCTTGGTCGAACCCGGATGGTTGTTGAACGCAACACAGGGCGACACGACGTCGATAAACGCCGCGCCCTTGTGCTGGATCGCCGCCTTGATCAGCGGCACCAGCTGCTTCTTGTCGCCCGAGAAACTGCGCGCGACATATGACGCGCCAAGCTGCAACGCCAATGCCAACGAGGTCGATCGCCGAATCGCTGTTGACGGCGCCGCGCTTCGCCTTCGAGCCCTTGTCGGCGGTGGCCGAGAACTGGCCCTTGGTCAGCCCGTACACGCCGTTGTTTTCAACGATGTAGACCATGTTGACGCCGCGCCGGATGCAATGCGCGAACTGCCCGAGCCCGATCGAGGCCGAATCGCCGTCGCCCGATACCCCGAGATAGATCAGGTCACGGTTGGCGAGGTTGGCGCCGGTCAGCACCGACGGCATGCGGCCATGCACACTGTTGAAGCCGTGCGACTGGCCGAGGAAATAGGTCGGCGTCTTCGACGAGCAGCCGATCCCCGACAATTTGGCGATGCGGTGCGGCGGCAGCGCCAGCTCAAAACACGCCTGGATGATGCGCGGCGCTGATCAAATCGTGGCCGCACCCGGCGCACAGCGTCGAGATCGACCCTTCGTAATCGCGATGGGTAAAGCCGAGCGCGTTGGTCGGGAGTTTCGGGTGATGCAGCCTGGGCTTGACGATGTAGGTCATGCGGTCATTCACTGGACGGGGGCGTCAGTGACCTCAGCTGGCCAAGGCCGCCTCCTGCGGCAACGTTACGGCAAGTTGCGGAGCGGGGCGAGGTTACGACGGCGAGCATGTCGCTGATCGCCTTGACGATAAACCGGGCGGTGATCGGCGTGCCGTCGTAATGCAGGATCGGCACCAGACGCGCCGGGTCGATTTCGCCTTCGGTGGTCAGCAGCGTGCGCATCTGCGCGTCGCGGTTCTGCTCGACGACAAAGACGCGGTCGTGGTTGGCGATGAAATCGAGCACGTCGTCGTGAAACGGGAAGGCGCGGATGCGCATCGTGTCGAGATGGATGCCACGCGCTTCAAGCTGGTCGAGCGCCTCTTCCATCGCCGACCGTGCTCGACCCGAAATAGATCGCGCCAAAGCTGGGTCGGCTCGCGCGCCTCGCGCTTGATCGGCCGCGGCACGATACGTTTCGCGGTCTCGAACTTGCGCAACAGCCGCTGCATGTTGTCGAGGTAGGCCGCCCCTTCCTCGGTATAGCGGGCGTAGCGGTCCTTGGTCGTGCCGCGGGTGAAATAGGCGCCGCGCGTCGGGTGCGTGCCGGGTAGGGTGCGGTACGGGATGCCGTCGCCATCGACATCGAGGTAGCGGCCGAAATCCTTGCCGGCTTCGAGGTCCTCGAAATCCATGACCTTGCCGCGGTCGTACGTGCGCTCCGGGTCCCATTTGAGCGGCGGCACCAGCCAGTCGTTCATCCCGATATCAAGATCGAGCATGACGAAAATCGGCGTCTGCAGCCGGTCGGCGAGGTCAAGCGCATCGGCGCCGAAGGTGAAGGCCTCGTTCGGGTCCTGCGGGAACAGCAGGACATGCTTGGTGTCGCCATGCGACGCGTAGGCCGCCGACAGGATATCGGCCTGCTGCGTCCGCGTCGGCATGCCGGTCGAGGGGCTGCCGCGCTGGATATCGAAGATGACCGCCGGGATTTCGGCGAAATACGCCAGTCCGATAAATTCCTGCATCAGCGAGATGCCCGGGCCGGAGGTCGCGGTAAAGGCCCGCGCGCCGTTCCAAGCGGCGCCGATCACCATGCCGATCGACGCCAGTTCGTCCTCGGCCTGGATGATCGCGTATTTGTGCTTCTTGCTCTCCGGGTCGCGGCGCAGGCGGTGGCAATGCGCCGCAAACGCCTCGGCCAGCGACGATGACGGGGTGATCGGATACCACGCGCATACCGTCGCGCCGCCATACACCGCGCCGAGCGCGGCCGCGTCGTTGCCGGTGACGAAGATCCGGTCGCCGACCTTGTCGCGCTTTTCGAGGCGCAGCCCGCGGGCGTCGGCAAGTTCGGTCATGGCCCAGTCGCGGCCGAGATGCAGCGCGTGCAGGTTCGGCTTGATCAGCGTGTCCTTGCCGCGGAACTGCTCGCCGATCAATTGCTCGATCGCCGGCACGTCCATGTCGAGCAAGGCCGACAGCACGCCGAGATAGATGATGTTCTTGAACAGCTGCCGCTGCCGCGGGTCGCTGTAGGTGCGGTTGCAGATATCGGTCAGCGGCGCGCCGATGACATTGATGTCGTCGCGGAATTTCGACGCCGGCATCGGCTTGGTCGAATCGTACAGCAGGTAGCCGCCCGGCTCGATCTCGGCGATATCCTGGTTCCAGGTCTGCGGGTTCATCGCGACCATCATGTCGACGCCGCCGCGCCGGCCGAGATAGCCGTCATCGCTGATCCGCACCTCGAACCAGGTCGGCAGGCCCTGGATGTTCGACGGAAAGATGTTCCGCGAACTCGCCGGGATGCCCATGCGCAGGACCGCCTTGGCGAACAGCCCGTTGGCGCTCGCCGAGCCGGAACCGTTGACGTTGGCGAACTTGACGACGAAGTCGTTGACGCTTTCTAACGGCTTCGGCATGCGGTCCCGGCCTGTGTCGGATTGAGAAGAAACTTGCTCATGTCCCATGCGCCTGTCGGGCAACGCTCGGCACACAGACCGCAATGCAGGCAGACATCCTCGTCCTTGACCATGATGCGGCCGGTCTTGAGCGAATTGCCGATATAGAGGTCCTGGGTCAGATTAGTCGCGGGCGCGCTAAGACGCGTCCGCAAATCCTCTTCGGTCGCCGTTTTCGGTGAAGGTGATGCAGTCCATCGGGCAGATGTCGACGCAGGCATCGCATTCGATGCAGAGCGGCCCGGCGAACACGGTCTGGATGTCGCAATTGAGGCAGCGTTCGGCCTCGAGAAAGCCGAGCTTGTCGTCATATCCGAGTTCGACCTCGGTGCGGATATCGCTCAGCGCCGACCTTCAGGTCGCGCAGCGGCACCTTGTAGCGCAGGTCGTTTGAGATGTCGTTGTCGTAGCTCCACTCGTGGATGCCCATCTTCTGGCTGATCAGGGTCACCCCGGGGCCCGGCCGCTCGCTGACATCCTCGCCGTTGCAGAACTTGTCGATCGAGATCGCCGCGTCGTGGCCGTGCGCGACCGCCCAGATGATGTTTTTCGGGCCGAACGCCGCGTCGCCGCCGAAAAACACGTGCGGCAGCGTTGACTGCATCGTCGACCGGATCGACCTTCGGCATGTCCCAGCGCGCATCGAATTCGATGCCGATGTCGCGCTCGATCCACGGGAACGCGTTTTCCTGGCCGATCGCCACCAGCACGTCATCGCACGGGATATGGGTATGCGGCTCGCCGGTCGGTACCAGATTGCGGCGGCCCCGTTCGTCGTATTTGGCCTCGACCTTCTCGAACAGCACGCCGGTCAGCTTGCCGTTGTCGTGGGTGAATTCGACCGGCACCAGCATGTTGAGGATCGGGATGCCTTCGTGCGTCGCATCCTCTTTCTCCCAGGGCGAGGCCTTCATTTCCTCAAAGCCGCGAGCGCACCACGACGGTGACTTCCTCGCCGCCGAGCCGGCGCGACGAGCGGCAGCAATCCATCGCGGTGTTGCCGCCGCCGAGTACGATGACGCGACGGCCGATCTTGTCGATATGGCCGAACGAGACGCGACGACAGCCAGTCGATGCCGATATGGATATGGGCGGCGGCTTCCTGGCGGCCCGGAATGTCGAGTTCGCGCCCGCGCGGCGCGCCGGAGCCGACAAACACCGCGTCCCACCCTCGGCGAGCAGTGTCTTGAGGCTATCGATATATTTCCCGAAGCGCGGTCTCGACGCCCATGTCGAGGATGCGGTCGACCTCCTCGTCGGTGACCGATTCGGGCAGGCGGAAGCGCGGGATCTGCGTCCGCATCATGCCGCCGCCCTTGGCGTCGCCGTCGAACATCACGCACTCATAGCCGAGCGGCAGCAGGTCGCGCGCCACGGTCAGCGAGGCCGGGCCGGCGCCGACCAGCGCGACGCGCTTGCCGTTTTTCTCCGCCACCAGGCGGCTCCAGGAAAGCGGCTGACATCGCCCTTGTTGTCGGCGGCGACGCGCTTCAGGCGGCAGATCGCGACCGGTTCCTTCTCGACCCGGCCGCGGCGGCAGGCCGGTTCGCACGGCCGATCGCAGGTGCGCCCGAGAATGCCGGGGAAGACATTCGACTTCCAGTTGATCGCCCAGGCGTCGCCAAACTGGCGATCCGCGATCAGGCGGATGTATTCGGGCACCGGCGTGTGCGCCGGACAGGCCCACTGGCAGTCGACAACCTTATGAAAGTAGTCGGGGTTCTTGATGTCGGTGGGCTGCAATACCTATCTCCTGCCGGTCGGTCGAGTTTACCACGTCCTTCGTGACGCTACCGGCTCCGCATTAGCAAGCCCGATCCAGTTCGGTCTTTCAGTTGACAAAGACCCCGACTGACTTAAGGACCTCGCCGCGGCGGGCCGCCTTATACCCGGACTCAGTGCGACCGTCATCCTCCCTGTTGCCGTCCTGTCGCAAGGCAGGATTGCGGCTGCGACAGCTTGCCCCATCTGTCATCTGCGTGCAACGCCGCGAAGGGTTTAATCCAGCGGTGCGGCGACGCATAGCTTGACCTTTACCTAGAGAAGGCGCATCTGCCCCCTCAGAGCGCAACGCTCTTATTGTGGACCAGCGCTGCATCGGCCGCCCGAGCGAGGCCGAATTTCCTGGCAGCCGCGGAAACTGCTCCGCGATCATCACTTCTCCGCGACACACCAGCCGGTGCGCCTGTCCGCCAGTGCGGATGGATGCTGCTCGTCCGGCCTCTTTTGTTGGAAAGATTCCGCACACGTGACTTCATTTTCAGACATGACCCTTGTCGAGCCGATCCTGCGCGCGCTCGACGAGGAAGGTTATGCCGCGCCGACGCCAATCCAGGCGCAGGCGATCCCACAGCTTCTCGCCGGGCACGATTTGCTCGGCATCGCGCAGACCGGCACCGGCAAGACCGCCGCGTTCGCCCTGCCGATTTTGCAACATCTGTCGGCCGGCAGGCCGGAAGGCAGCCGGCAGAAGACGGCGCGCTGTCTGGTGCTGACGCCAACCCGCGAACTGGCGTTGCAGATCGCCGACAGCTTCCGCGCCTACGGCCGACATCTCGGGCTGCGCTGCGCGGTGATCTTTGGCGGCGTCGGGCAGCACCCCCAGGTCCAGAACATGGCGCGCGGCGTCGACATCCTGGTGGCGACGCCGGGGCGCCTGCTGGATCTGATCGGGCAGGGGCATGTGCGGCTCAGCGGCGTCGAGATACTGGTGCTCGACGAGGCCGACCGCATGCTCGACATGGGCTTTATCCATGACGTGAAAAAGCTCGTCGCATTTGCCCAGAACCGCCGCCAGACCCTGCTGTTCTCGGCGACGATGCCGCCTGACATCGGCCGGCTCGCCGGGGCGATCCTGCGCGATCCCGTCCGGGTCGAGGTGACCCCGCAGGCGACGACAGTCGAGATCATCGATCAGCGCGTTGTTTTTGTGGAGCGCGGCGACAAGCGCGAACTGCTGTGCACCTTCCTCAAGGACCCCGCATTGTCGCGGGTGCTGGTGTTCACCCGGACCAAGCACGTCGCCAACCGCCTCGCCGAGCAGCTCGGCGCTGCCGGGTTCCCGGCCGAGGCGATCCACGGCAACAAGTCCCAGGGCGCCCGCCAGCGCGCGCTCGAGGCGTTTCGTGCCGGCCGCGTCCGCATCCTCGTGGCGACCGACATCGCGGCCCGCGGCATCGACATCGACGGGATCACGCATGTCGTGAATTATGAAATGCCGAACGTGCCCGAGACCTACGTCCACCGCATTGGCCGCACCGCGCGGGCCGGTGCCGGCGGTGCCGCGATCTCGCTGTGCGACGGCGAGGAACGCGCCTATCTGCGCAGCATCGAGCGGACGATTGGCTGCAAGGTCCCCGTACTCGACCGCCGCACCCTGCGTCAGGGCAACCCGGAGCGTCGCGCCGCTTAACGCCCGGCTCTCTTCCAACCCCTTTGGCCGGGCTTGACCCGGCCAAGGGAAAACGGGCGCCTCCCTCCGCTTGGACCCGGGCGCCTTCCTCTACTTCGGGAGCAGGTGCGCCACCTTGGGCATCACCTCCTTGGCGAGCAACTCCATCGAGTGGCGCCACGCCTGCGGGTTTTCGCTGTAGTCGAAGCAGAACAGCAGCAGGTGGCCGAAGCCGCCGACCTCCTCGTACATCCGCTCGATTTTCTGCTACGACGGTGCTCGGCGAGCCGATCAGCCAGTTGTGCGTCGCGCAGTATTCCGGCGTCACATCGCTGTCGGCGACCGACTTGTCGTGCTTCAGGAACTGGATGACGCCGACATTGGTCAGCAGCGGCAGGAAGTACTCGCGCATCATCCGGCCCATCTGGCCGCCGACCGACAGCCGCCACGCTTCTTCGTCGGTGTCGGCGACAAAGATTTCGCGCACCAGCCGCCAATCGGCCCGGCTCGGCGTCCGGCCGGCTGCGCCGCCCGCCTTCCTCGACCGACGCCCAATGGCTCGCGACATAGGTCTGGGTTGAGGTTGAGGCTCATCGGCAGAAAGCCGTGCTCGCCCGCGAGCTTCAGCGTTTCCGAACCGGCACTGACACCGGCGACGCCAATCGGCGGATGCGGCTTCTGGAACGGTTTGATATGCGGCCGCAGGCTTTCCAGCATCGGCCCGGTACGGCTGACCTTCCAGTATTTGCCGGGGTAGTCGAACGGCTCGTCCGCGGTCCACAGCTTGAGGATGATGTCGAGCGCCTCGCGGGTCATCTCGCGGTGCTGCCCGGAGTTGCCGTCGACGTTGAACATCGCCCAGTCGCTCGGCAGCCCGCTCGCCGCGACGCCGAAATTGAGCCGCCCTTGCGCCATGTGGTCGAGCATCGCGACGCGGTGCGCCAGTTCGGCCGGGTGATGGTAGGGCAGCAGAAAACCGCCCGGCGCGAGGCGGATACGGCTCGTCTCCATCAAGCGACTGCGCGATCAGCAGATCGGGCGCCGGATGCGGCTCCCAGGGGGCGGTGTGATGTTCGCCGATCCAGCCCTCGGAGAAGCCGAGTTCGTCGGCCCAGCGCAGCGTCTGCAGATCCCAGCGATGGCCGTCGCCAAGGCTGCGTTCGGGGGGATGCGAGGGCATCGTGAACAGGCCGTATTGCATTATTGCCTCCTGCGGACCGGGTGTGCGGTGAAAACGCAAGGTGAGTTTCCGGGAATCTGCTCGCCAAATCGGATGGTTGCCGCGCAACTCCCGATCTCCTATGTGTATGCGATCAACGCGGCGCGGCCCATTGTCGCGGCTAACATTCGGGAGGAACCAATGGAAAATCAACGCTCATCCCGACGCCTGATCAAATTGCTCTATCGCCGCGAGAAATTCGTCATCGACAGAATAACCCGTTCGATGCGCGATCGCGACGAACCCGTAGCGTCCCGGCATTCGGCCTTTACCGCCTCGGGCCATTCGGTCGAAGAGCAGGTGCGCAAGGCGTGGCGGCCCTGTCCGGTCGGTCTGGCGACCTTCTAGCGCCACCTTTCATGTCCCCTGGCGAGACAGCGCGCCACCCGCTCTAACAGTCGGTGGCGTGGCGCGCGCATTGACCCTGCCCGGCGGCAGCGCTAAGGGTCCGCGCTCCGCGGCAGCGCCAAGGGCCTGCGCGTTGTCTACGAAAGGATACGGGACGATGAAGCCGACGCGGCGTCCGGCTAACGCCTGCTTTTCATCCGGCCCTTGCGCCAAGCGGCCCGGGTGGTCGCCCGAGGTGCTGTCGCAGGCGCTGCTGGGGCGCTCGCATCGCTCGCGGACCGGGCAAGGCCCGGCTCCAGGAAGTCATCGAGCGCTCGCGCGCCGTGTTGCGGATGCCCGCCGATTACCGGCTCGGCATCGTCGCCGGCCTCGGATACCGGCGCGGTCGAGATGGCGCTGTGGTCGCTGCTGGGCGCGCGCGGCGTCGATCTCCTGTCGTGGGAGAATTTCGGCGAAGGCTGGGTCGACGATGTGACCAGACAGCTCAAGCTGAAGGATGTGCGGCTGATGCAGGCGCCGTACGGCAGGCTACCCGACCTCGCCGCCGCCGATCCCGACCGCGATACCGTGTTTGTGTGGAACGGCACGACCGCCGGGGTGCGCATTCCGAACGGCGACTGGATCAGCACGGACCGGCGCGGGTTGACGATCTGCGATGCGACCTCGGCGGCGTTCGCGATGCGCCTGCCGTGGGACAAGCTCGATGTCGTGACCTGGTCGTGGCAGAAGGCGCTGGGCGGCGAGGCGGCGCACGGCATGCTGGCGCTGAGCCCGCGCGCGGTCGAACGGCTCGAAACCTACACGCCGCCCTGGCCGCTGCCGAAGCTGTTCCGGCTGACCTCGAAGGGCAAGCTCGATCGAGGGCGTGTTCCAGCGGCGAAACCATCAACACGCCGTCGATGCTGTGCGTCGAGGACGCGATCGACTCGCTGAAATGGGCCGAGGCGATCGGCGGGCTCGACGCGATGATCGCGCGCGCCGAAGGCAATCTCGCGACGGTCGCCGCCTGGGTCGAGCAATCGAACTGGCTGCGCTTCCTGGCGGAAGACCCGGCGACGCGCTCGCTGACCTCGATCCAGCTGATGATCACCGATCCGTGGTTCGACAGCCTGTCCGACGACGCGCGGTTCAACACAGTGCGGGCGATGACCGCGCGGCTCGAAGCCGAAGGCGTCGGCTACGATCTCGCAAGCCACCGGGCGTCGCCGCCGGGCATCCGCATCTGGGCCGGCGCGACCGTCGAGCACAGCGATGTCGAGGCGCTGCTGCCGTGGCTCGACTGGGCCTGGGCGCAGCAGCGCGACGCCGCCAAGGCCGCCTGAGCCGCTAAGCTGGGCCGGTAAGCCACCGTGGTGTTTCACCACGGGGGCACAGAGGCCATTTAACGATAGAACCTCCCGATCCCTGGCCGCGAGGTTGCAGGAGTCTGCTCGATCCGCGACCTCAATGCCTCCGTGGTAATTTTCGGAGCCGTCGCATGCCGAAAGTGTTGATTGCCGATGCCTTGAGCCCGCGCGCGGTCGAGATTTTCGCGCGCGCGCGGCATCGAGACCGATATCGCGACCGGGCTCGTCGCCGGACGAACTGCGGCACCGCATCGGCCAGCTATGACGGGCTCGCCGTGCGCTCGGCGACCAAGGTCACGGCCGAGTTGCTCGCCGACGCCGGAACACTGAAGGTGGTCGGCCGCGCCGGCATCGGGGTCGACAATATCGACGTGCCGGCCGCCACCGAGCGCGGCATCGTCGTGATGAACACGCCCTACGGCAACGCGATCACCGCCGCCGAGCACACGATCGCGATGATGTTCTCGCTGGCGCGGCAGATCCCCGCCGCCGACCGCTCGACCCAGGCCGGCAAGTGGGAAAAGTCGCGCTTTATGGGCGTCGAGCTGACCGGCAAGACGCTGGGCATCATCGGTTGCGGCAATATCGGCGCGATCGTCGCCGACCGGGCGCACGGCCTGAAGATGAAGGACGATCGCCTATCGACCCGTTCCTGTCGCCGGAGCGCGCCGTCGAACTCGGCGTCGAGCGGGTGACACTCGACGAGCTGTTCGCCCGCGCCGATTTCATCACCCTGCACACGCCGCTGACCGACTCGACGCGCAACCTGATCGACGCCGCCGCCATCGCCAGGATGAAGCGCGGCGTGCGCATCATCAATTGCGCGCGCGGCGGGCTGGTCGTCGAAGAGGACCTCGCGGCCGGCGCTCGAAGCGGGCAGGTGGCGCGGCGCCGCGATCGATGTGTTCGTCGAGGAGCCGGCGACCGAGAACCCGCTGTTCGGCCGGAAAATGTCGTGGCGACGCCGCATCTCGGCGCCGCGACCAGCGAGGCGCAGGAGAATGTCGCGCTGCAGATCGCCGAGCAGATGGCGGATTTCCTGCTGACCGGCGCGGTGTCGAACGCGGTCAACATGCCGTCGCTGACCGCCGAGGAGGCGGTCGCGGCTGCGGCCCTACATGGTGCTGGCCGAGCAGCTCGGCAGCTTTGCCGGGCAGTTGACCGAGACCGGAATCCGGGCGGTCGATATCGCCTATGAAGGCGCGATCGCCGACCTCAACATCAAGCCGCTGACCGCGACGGTGCTGACTGCGCTGCTGGCGCCGCAGCTGGCGTCGATCAACATGGTCAACGCGCCGCTGGTGTGCCGCCAGCGCGATATCCGGGTCAGCGAAACGCGGCGCGCCGAGGCCGGCGACTACCAGACCATGATGCGGGTCACGGTCACGACCGAGCGCCGCCAGCGCGGCGTCGCCGGCACCGTCTTTGCCGGCAACAAGCCGCGCCTCGTCGAGGTCGAGGGCATCCCGCTCGAAGCCGAGCTGGGCCACCACGTCTTGTTCGTGCGCAACTATGACAAGCCGGGTTTTATCGGCGCGCTCGGGCATTGCCCTTTCGGCCGCGGCGGTCAACATCGCGACCTTCCATCTCGGGCGCACCGCGCCGGGGGAGGACGCGATTGCGCTGGTGGAGGTCGATCAGCCGCTGACGCCGCACCTGATCGACACGATCCGCGCGCTGCCGAACGTGATCCAGGTCAAGGCGATGCGGTTCTGAGGTTCCAGAAATGCGAAACCCCGGCCGGGGGGTCGGACCGGGGTTTCGAGCTCCGTCTTGGGAGGACGGAACAGACGAACACCGTCGGAGGTGGGGGAAGTGACGGTGAGACTTCATTCTGTGGATAATCACCCTCCGGTGCAACAGCTATTTGTTAACTCATTGATTTGGCGGCATTCCGCTCTGCGTGCCGGCTCCCACGAGGGCTCAGTTGTAATCCAAGCCATTTCAGGATGTTACCGGTGCGCCGTAACGCTGTCGCGGCAGATGGGCATTTCGCCACAGGCGTTACCTCTTTCGGTGGATAAGCTTATCCACAGTTGTGGACGACAGATCCTGGCCTGACCGGGCGGCTGCGCGATGAAAGCGGTGCCAGCGCTGCAATCCGGGGAAGGCCAATTGCTGCAACATTCACGGGGGCAATTCTGTATACATCCCGGCTGATGCAATTGGGGCGAGACGACCGCGATGAATGACGCGCCGCACCCGGCGCTGCTTCCGGCTGGGCTTTACGATCTGCTGCCGCCCGAGGCGCAGATCGAGGCCGAGGTGACGGCGCGCCTGATGGGCGTGCTGGCGGCGCATGGCTATGAACGGGTCAAGCCGCCGCTGGTCGAGTTCGAGGACACGCTGCTGGCCGGCGCCGGTACCGCGATGGCAAGCGATACGTTCCGCACGATGGACCCGAACTCGCACCGCATGATCGGGGTGCGCGCCGACATGACGCCGCAGGTGGCGCGCATCGCGACAAGCCGGCTGTCGCACCGGCCGCGCCCGCTGCGGCTGAGCTATGCCGGGCAGGTGCTTGCGTGTCAAAGGCTCGCAGATGCGGCCGGAGCGGCAGGTCGGGCAGGCGGGTGCCGAACTGATCGGCGGCGTCGGCGCCGGCGGCCGATGTCGAGGCGATCGCGGTCGCTGGCGAGGCGCTGGCGGCGGTCGGGGTGCCGCATCTGTCGGTCGATATCACGCTGCCGACACTGGTGCCGGCGATCGCCGAATCCTACGGGATCGACGGCGAACGCTGCGGCCGCGCTGCGCGCCGCGCTCGACCACAAGGATGTCGCGGCGGTCGCCGGACTGGCCGGCGCGGCCGGCGAATTGCTGGCGCGACTGGTGGCGGCGGCCGGCGCCGCCGCGCGGCGCGGGCGGCGCTCGAACAGCTCGATCTGCCGGAGCGCGCCCGCCAGGAGCGCGCCCGGCTCGGCGCGGTGCTTGACGGGCTTGCCGCGGCGATGCCGGCGCTCAAGGTGACCGTCGATCCGGTCGAGAACCGCAGTTTCGAATACCACACCGGCATCAGCTTCACGTTCTTCGCCCGCGTCGATCCCGAGCACGGACCGCTCGGCGAATTGGGCCGCGGCGGCCGCTACCAGGCCGGCGACCGGCATCGGCGCCGGAGCCGGCGACCGGTTTCACGCTTTACACCGACACGATCCTGCGCACCCTGCCCGAGCCGCCGCGCCGCCGCGCGTGCTGGTGCCGCTCGGCGCGGATCGCGCGCTGGCCGCCGCGTTGCGCGCCGAAGGGTGGATCACCGTCGCCGCACTGCGGGCCGAGCCGGATTGGCGCGAGGAAGCGCTGCGGCTCGATTGCGGCTATGTGCTCGAAGGCGGCCAGCCGCGGCCCAGCGGCGGTTTCGAGCAGACCTGAGCGGCGAAGGAGAACACGATGGGCAATGTCGCCGTCGTCGGCGCCCAATGGGGCGACGAGGGCAAGGGCAAGATCGTCGACTGGCTGTCGGAGCGCGCCGATGTCGTCGTGCGCTTCCAGGGCGGCCACAATGCCGGCCATACGCTGGTCGTCGGCAATGTCGAATACAAGCTGAGCCTGCTGCCGTCGGGCGTGGTGCGGCCGGCAAGCTGTCGATCATCGGCAACGGCGTCGTCGTCGATCCCTGGGCCCTGCTCGCCGAGATCGAGACGATGCGGCGGCAAGGGCCTCGACATCTCGCCGAAGAGCCTGAAGCTCGCCGACAACGCGGCGCTGATCCTGCCGTCGCACGGCGCGCCTCGACCGCGCCCGCGAAGAGCGGCGCGGCGCCAAGAAGATCGGCACCACCGGGCGCGGCATCGGCCCGGCCTATGAGGACAAGGTCGGGCGCCGCGCGATCCGGGTCTGCGACCTCGCCGACGAGCAGGCGCTGGAGGACCGGGTCGACGAGCTGCTGCTGCACCACAACGCGCTGCTGCGCGGGCTCGACGCGCCGGAGGTCGACCGCGACGAGTTGCTCGGCGCGCTGCGCGAGGTCGCGCCGCAGATCCTGCCCTATGCCGACACCTGCTGGCGGTTGCTCGATGAGGCACGCCGCGCCGGCCGGCGCATCCTGTTCGAGGGCGCGCAGGCGGCGATGCTCGATGTCGACCACGGCACCTATCCGTACGTGACCTCGTCGAACACGCTGGCCGGCCAGGCGGCGGCCGGTTCCGGGATCGCGCCATCGGCGATCGGCTATGTGCTCGGCATCACCAAGGCCTACACGACGCGCGTCGGCAGCGGCCCGTTCCCGACCGAACTCGACGACGCGATCGGCCAGAAGCTCGGCGATCGCGGCAAGGAGTTCGGCACGGTGACCGGCCGGCGCCGGCGCTGCGGCTGGTTCGACGCGGTGATGGTGCGGCAGGCGATCAGGATCGGCGGCATCAGCGGCATCGCGCTGACCAAGCTCGACGTGCTCGACGGGTTCGACGAGATCAAGGTCTGCACCGCGCTACCGGCGCGGCGGCGAGACCTACGACTATCTGCCGGCGGGACCTCGGCGCAGGCCGAGATCGAACCGGTCTACGAGACCTGCGAGGGCTGGAAGGAAAGCACCCGCGGCGCCCGTTCCTGGGCTGCGCTGCCGGCGAGGCGATCAAATACATCCGCCGCATCGAGGAACTGATCGGCGCGCCGGTCGCGATGCTGTCGACCAGCCCCGAGCGCGAGGACACGGTGCTGGTGCGCGACCCGTTCGCGGATTGACCATATAAATGCTCATATTGAGTATAATTACGACTGATTTGCGCATGTCGGCGCCGATGCCTGAATTCTTCTCGCCCTACAGCCACCAGTTATGCGTGTCGCGCGCCTGCGTGCCGCAGGTCGCGATCGCCGAGCCGGCGAGGAATGCCGAGCGCAGGCGCTCGATCAGTTGAAGACCGGGCGACAAGGCCGGCGTCGGCCTGCATGGTGTTTCCCGAACTCGGCCTGTCGGCCTATGCGATCGACGATCTGCTGTTTCAGGATGCGCTGCTCGACGCGGTCGAGCGCGAAGATCGGCCGGCTGATCGAGGCCAGCCGCGAGCTGGCGCCGGTCTTCGTGGTCGGCGCGCCGCTGCGCTGGCGGGGCCGGCTCTACAATTGCGCGGCTGGTGATCCATCGCGGCCGGTTGCTCGGGGTCGTGCCGAAGATCTTCCTGCCGAACTACCGCGAGTTCTACGAGCGCCGGCATTTCACCTCCGGCGAGGCGTGCGCGGCGGCACGATCGACCGTCGCCGGGCACGAGGCGCCGTTCGGCATCGACCTGATGTTCGCCGCGACGGGCCGGCCGGGTTCACCTTCCACGTCGAGATTTGCGAGGATGTCTGGGTGCCGCAGCCGCCGAGCGCGGCCGGCGCGGCGGCCGGCGCCGAGATGCTGCTCAACCTGTCGGCCAGCAACATCACGATCGGCAAGGCGCAGATGCGGCGGCTGCTGTGCGCGTCGCAATCGGCGCGCTGCATCGCCGCCTATGCCTATTCGGCGGCCGGGGCCGGCGAGTCGACGACCGATCTCGCCTGGGACGGGCAGGCCGGCATCTTCGAGACTCGGCGACCCGCTGGCCGAGACCGAGCGCTTCAGCGCGCCGGCCGAAACTGGCGGTCGCCGATATCGATCTCGGCCGCATCCGCCAGGAGCGGATGCGCACCAATACGTTTCGGCGACAACGCGCAGGCTGATCGCCGGCGGCCGGCGCCGTTCCGCCGGATCGAATTCGACGTTCGCCGCGCCGCGAGCGGGCGGCTCGAACTGCGCCGGCCGGTCGAGCGCTTTCCGTTCGTGCCGGCCGACCCGGCGATGCTCGCGCGAGAATTGCTACGAGGCCTACAACATCCAGGTGCAGGGGCTGGCGCAGCGGCTGTCGCGCGACCGGGCTCAAAAAGCTGGTGATCGGCGTCTCCGGCGGGCTCGAATTCGACCCAGGCGCTGATCGTCGCGGCGCGGGCGATGGACCGGCTCGGCCTGCCGCGCGGCAACGTGCTCGCCTACACGCTGCCGGGCTTCGCGACCAGCGACGAGACCAAGGCCAATGCCTGGCGGCTGATGAAGGCGCTTGGGCGTCAGCGCCGCGGAGATCGACATCCGGCCGGCGGCCAACCAGATGCTCGGCGATATCGGCCACGCCGCGTGCGCGCGGCGAAAAGCAGTACGACGTGACCTTCGAGAATGTGCAGGCGGGGCTGCGCACCGACTATCTGTTCCGCCTCGCCAACCACAACGGCGCGCTGGTCGTCGGCACCGGCGATCTGTCGGAACTGGCGCTCGGCTGGTGCACCTATGGCGTCGGCGATCACATGTCGCACTACAACCCGAACGCCTCGGTGTCGAAGACGCTGATCCAGCACCTGATCCGCTTTGTCGCCGCGAGCGGCGATGTCAGCGCCGAGACCGCCGCGGTCCTTGCACGACATCCTCGCCACCGAGATTTCGCCCGAACTGGTGCCGGCCGGCGAGGACGGCGTGATCCAGTCGACCGAGAGCGTTGTCGGCCCCTACGCGCTGCAGGATTTCAACCTGTTCTACGTGACCCGCTACGGCTTTGCCCCGTCGAAGATCGCCTATCTGGCCTGGAATGCGTGGCACGACGCCGACGCGCGGACGCTGGCCGGCCAACACTCCCGGCGACCGCGCAGCGCGCCTTCGACTCTCGGCCGAGATCAAGCACTGGCTGCGCGTCTTCCTGTGCCGGTTTTTCGAGCGAGCCAGTTCAAGCGCTCGGCCCTGCCGAACGGCCCGAAAATATCGTCGGGCGGGTCGCTGTCGCCGCGCGGCGACTGGCGGGCGCCATCCGATTCGCACGCCGCGGTCTGGCTCGACGAGCTGGAACAGGGCGTTCCCGACACAGAGTAAGCGGCTTCAGGATTTTGCATGGCATGGGGTGAGGCCGCGCTGTGGTGGCTGCCGACCGTCGCGGTCGCCGCGATGAGCGGCGTGGCATGGGCTGCCGTCGCGAGTGCATCGGAGCGGCCCGGACGCCGACGCTGGATGGCGGGCGTGCTGGCGGCGGCCGCGATCGCGTTGCTGCTCAGCGCGTGGCAGCAAACCCGCAGCCGGGCGGTCCTTGCCGACGAGGCGGCGCGGTTGCAGCAATTGGGGACCCGGCTCGACGAGGTCGGGCGCCTGTTGCCGGCCGGACCGGGCACCACGCCCGGCGAAACCTTCGATACCGTCACCACCGCAATCGTCTCGCTGAGTGCCAAGATCAAGGACCTGGAAGGTCAGATTCAGACCTTGCAGGAGAAGTCGAAGGGCCGCGCCATTCCCGATGACGCCGCCGCGAAGATGGCGGAGGCATTGCGGCAGGCTGGCAGCTATCGGGTGGTCATGTCGTGCGTGCCGGACGATGTCGAGGCGTTCAGCTATGCCAACCAGATCGCCAACGTTTTGCGCGCCGCCGGGTGGGATGCGCTGGGGCCGGAAACCACGACGATTTTCGGCGAGACGCCGCCGATGGGTCTGGCCCTCTACATGCGGCCGGGCGTGAGCCCCCCGGATTCGGTGCGGGTGCTGTTCGATGCCTTCGGCCGCTTCAACATCCCCTACCAAAGCGGCATCACGCCGAGTACCGCGATTCCCGATCCCGCGACCGTTGAGGTCTTTGTCGGGCACAAGCCCTAGGCTCGCCCCCGGGTGGCCGCCGCGTTATCCTTGCCACAGATTGGTCCCAGGCGAGGAAGCGGGTATGGCGGCAGATCGGGTTCATCTCAATGCAGACGAGGCGCGGGCACTTGGCGAACGCGCGCTGCGCGGCGCCGGTTATGACGCGGAAGAAGCGTGGATCATCGCCGACCATGTCATCGACGCAGCTTTGTGCGGTTACGAATATTCCGGTCTCGCCAAAATCCTGAACGTCCCCGAGCACCCGCGCTTCGCGCAGCCGCGCCGGCCGATGCGGATCATCCACGAGACCGAGGTGTCGGCGCTGTACGACGGCGGCAACAATGTCGGCATGCTCGCGATGTACCACGCCGCCAAGGCCGCGATCGCCAAGGCCGAGGCGCACGGCATCTCGATCATCGGGGTGACCGACAGCTGGATGAGCGGGCGGAACGCCTATTTTGTCGAGATGATCGCGCGCGCCGGCCTCGTCGCGATCCATACCGCGAGCAGCGGTGCGTCGGTGGCGCCTTATGGTGGCATGAAGGCGGCGCTCGGCACCAACCCGATCGCCTTTGCGATTCCCGGTGCAGATGGTCCGCTGGTTCTCGACATGGGCACCTCGGCCTTCATGGCGACCGAGTTGCAATTGCGGGTGCGCCTCGCGCAGCCGCTGCCGGAAGGCGTCGCGATCGACCGCGACGGCAATCCGACCCGCGACCCCGCCGAAGCGCAGAAGGGCGCATTATTGCCGTTCGGTGCGTATAAGGGGTTTGGGCTGGCGCTGATCGTGCAGGCGTTCGGTTTGCTCGGCGGCGCGGCTTTGTCGCCGGCGCATACTGACGGCTACATCTTCATTGCCTTCCGGCCCGATCTGCTGGTGCCGGTCGCCGATCTGCAACGCGAACTCAGCGCGCTGATCGAGCGGGTCAAGGCGGTGCCGACGCAGCCCGGCTTTACCGAAATCCGCATCCCCGGCGAGCAATCGGCGCGCAACCGCGAGCGTCTGTCGCTTGAGGGGCTCGACATCGACCGGCTGGTCTACGACAAGCTCAATACGCTGGCCGGCCGCAACGCTCCGGCCGCCTAATTAGAGCGGGATTCGACCAAGCGGCGTCGCAACCCTCGTAGGATGGGTTGAGCGTAGCGAAACCCATCGCTCCACTTGGATCGGCAGGATGATGGGCTTCGCTGCGCTCAGCCCATCCTACGGTACTGGGCGGCGGCAACGCTCCGGCCGCCTAATTATTATTAGAGCGGGATTCGACCAAACGGGGTTCACGTCCCGCCCGGCGTAAGCCGGGACCCACCGGGCAGCTTAGGAGTTGCTCAAAAGTGGGTCCCGGATTTGCGCCGGGACGACAACGGGTCGTGATCGAACTTGATCGGAGCCGTCTTAGTGGATTAACCCGAGACCGAGGATGCCGCTCAGGATCAAGTAGGCTGCCACGATATAATTGAGGATTCGCGGCACGAGCAGGATCAGCACGCCGGCGATCAGCGCGACGATCGGCTGGAGGTGGGCGACGCTGATGATCATCGGGTTCTCCGCTTGTGATGGTGGCGAGGCTTACCGCGCCGGGGTCAGCGTCAATGCGGCGACGCCGCCGGCAACGTTGAGGCCCGTGTTGCCCTCGATGCTGAGGGGTTGCAGCGCAACGGTGTTGTTCGACCCGCCGATCAGCGCGTTGGCGCCGACGCCGACGCCGACCGTGGCGCTGGCCGTCCCGCCGGCGTAGCTGCCGGCGAGAGAGCCAGGCGCGAGGTTGGCGGTTGGGGCGATAACGGTCCACACCAGGACGCCGCCCTGAGTGTAGCCGATATCGACGCCGAACTTGGAAATCCGCCCGACGTAATGCTCGGCGTATCTGCCGCCCGACGAATAGCTGCAATTGATCGACTTCGACGAGCCGATGACGAATCCCCAGCCGCTGGCCACACCGCAGCTCAACGTGCCGACGGCGACGCCGCCTTGCGCGCTCGCCGGCGCGGCGAAGGCGGTGGCAAGGCCAAGTGCCGCCGCGGTGACGGCCGCGAGACGCAATTTACTCGACATTTTTGATCCTCCTTGAGGGTGGACTTTCGAGGGCGCGCCTCGATGAACAACGAAGTGCGTGAAACGTTCGCAAAGTTTAACTGATTTCGCGAACAACGCTCTGATTTGCGTCAGCCAGCCCAACTTGACAAGCCCCGTGAGTGCGCCGGTCACCAGCGCGGGTGCGGGATGTTCGCCGGGCGACGCATCTCGGTAAATGGGATGATGCGATTCGCCGCCGATCCAGCCAGCGGAGCCGCGGTTGATCGCGCTGTCCTGACATGTGGTGAAATCATTTATCGAATGACCGAGTGTCATAATTGCCCTATACTACCGGCAAGGCCAGATCAAACGGGCCGCACGGGCAGGTGAGGCGGAACGGCGGCGCGTTCCGCGGAGGCGTCAGGGACCCGGCCGCGAAAGCGCACCCCAAAAAATGCCGTTCCGGCTCAGGCTGGGACGGCATTTTTGTGAACTGGCTCAATGCATCGGGACCAGCGGGATATCGATGCTGTGGTGGTACTCGGACGGCGCCCCTGTCGCGGTTGTGCCGGACGGCGGGATGGTGGCGGCCACATCGACAAAGCCAGGGCGGTGGCACTGCACATTGATCGGGCCCCCATAGGGGCTGAGGAGGGCGATAGCCGGGGTCGGGCCGGCCTGGACGTCAGGCTGGCCGGTGGCGCTGACGACGCAGGCGGCGCCCGGCGGGTTGGTGCCGACCAGAACCTCGGTGTAGCGCGGCGCCGGCGCGCAGCCGGCAACGGCCAGCAGACAAAGGCCCGAGACGAACGACATCCGCATCGACATGGCTCCGCTTTGGTGATGCCGCCGGAACAACCCGGCAGCACCGCCTGCTATAGCGCGTCGAGCATATCCTGGCTTACCAAAACGACGCCGCCATCGCTGCGGTAGAAGCGGCGTGCATCTTCCTCGGGGTCTTCGCCGATCACCAGATCGTTGGGAATCGGCAGCCGCGGTCGACCACCACGTTGGAGAGCCGCGCGTGGCGCCCGACCTCGACCTCCGGCAGCAGCACGGCGCCGTCGGTCTTGGCGTGCGAATTGACCCGGACGCTGGAAAACAGCAGCGACCGCGACACATGCGCGCCCGACACGATGCAGCCGCCCGAGACCATCGAATCGACCGCCATGCCGCGCCGGTCATCGTCGTTGAAGACGAATTTGGCCGGCGGCAATTGCTGCTGATAGGTCCAGATCGGCCAGTTGGCATCGTAGATGTCGAGCGATGGCGTCGGCATCACCAGGTCGAGATTGGCGGCCCAGTACGCATCGACCGTACCGACATCACGCCAATAGGCTTCGGCGTCGGGCGTCGTCGTGACACAGCTGTCTTCGAACCGGTGCGCTACCGCGAGACCGCGGCGAACCAGGTGTGGAATGAGGTCCTTTCCGAAATCATGGCTCGACGCGTGGTCGCGATGATCGCGTTCCAGTTCGTTGTAGAGAAAGCTGGCGGAAAATGCGTAGACGCCCATGCTGGCAAGCGCCTTGTCGGGCTTGCCGGGAACGCTTGGCGGGGTCGGCGATTTCTCGATGAAATCGATGATGCGCATCGACTCGTCGACATGCATGACACCGAAATCCGAGGCCTGCCCGATTGGCACCTCGACGCAGGCGACGATGCAGTCGGCGCCCTTGGCGTGCATGTCGGCCAGCATGTTCGAGTAGTCCATCTTGTAGATGTGGTCGCCGGCCAGCACGACGAGATATTCCGGCCGCGCCGCTCGCAGAATGTCGAGATTCTGGAACACCGCGTCGCCGGTGCCGCGATACCACATCGCTTCGTCGATCCGTTGCTGCGCCGGCAACAAGTCGAGAAACTCATTCATTTCCGGGCGCAGAAACGACCAGCCCATCTGCAGGTGCCGCAACAGGCTGTGCGCCTTGTACTGGGTCAGCACCGCGATGCGGCGGATGTTCGAGTTCAGGCAGTTCGATAGCGCGAAATCGATAATGCGAAACTTGCCGCCGAAAAAAACCGCCGGCTTGGCGCGCCGGTCGGTCAGTTGATGCAGGCGGCTGCCGCGGCCACCCGCCAGCACCAGGGCGATGGTGCGTCGGGCCAGCCGCTCTTGTACGCGAACCGACGAGAGCATGGGTTCTCCTCCTTCCGGTCGTCACCGCAACCCCGAGGTCATTATGCGACCCCGGCTACCAACGATAACGCTCAGGCCACCACACTCGGTTGCGTGCGTCCGAGAATTCCCTGGATATCAGCGATCTCCGCCGCGACCGCAGCCAGCGGCGCGAGCGCCGCATCGAGCGGCGTCGCGTGCCGGCGGGGCTCGGGTTCGTACCGCTCGATGTAGACGCGCAAGGTCGCGCCTTCGGTCCCGGTGCCCGAGAGGCGGTAGACGATCCGCGCGCCGCCGTCGAAATCGATCCGCAACCCCTGATGTGCGCTGACCGAACCGTCAACCGGATCGGTATAGGCGAAATCATCGGCGGCCCGGATGACAAAGTCACCAAAGCGGCGGCCGGGCAGGGTGCCGAGGCTGCCCCGCAGCATTTCGATCAGCCGGTTCGCCGGCTCGACCGGGAGCGCCTCGTAATCGTGCCGTGCATAAAAATTGCGACCGTATCGCCGCCAGTGGTCCTCAAGGATCGCGGTTGCCGGCTCACCGCGCACCGCCAGCACATTGAGCCAGAACAGCACGGCCCACACGCCGTCCTTTTCGCGGACATGGTTCGACCCGGTGCCCGCGCTTTCCTCGCCGCACAGCGCGATGCGCCCGGCGTCGAGCAATGAGCTAAAATACTTCCATCCGGTCGGGGTCTCGTAGCAGTCGATGCCGAGCGCCCCGGCGACCCGGTCGACGGCCCGGCTGGTCGGCATCGAGCGCGCGACCCCCGGCAGCCCGTCCTTGAACCACGGCACCAGCCGGGCGTTGGCGGCGAGCACCGCCAGACTGTCGCTCGGGCTGATCACCTGGTTGCGCCCGACAACCATGTTGCGGTCGCCGTCGCCATCCGAGGCCGCGCCGAAATCGGGACCGTTCGGGTCGGCGAGCGCCGCGACCAGCGCTGCCGCATGCGTCGGGTTCGGGTCGGGGTGATGCCCGCCGAAATCGGGCTTCGGCTCGGCATGGATCGCGGTGCCCTCGGGAGCGCCAAGGCGCCGCTCGAAAATCTCCCGAGCATAGGGGCCGGTCACCGCGCTCATCGCATCAAAGCGCAGGCGGAAGCCGCTGCGGAACAGATCGCGCAGCCGGTCGAAATCGAAAATCCGCTCCATCAACTCAGCGTAGTCGGCGACCGGGTCAATGATCTCGACATTCATGTCCCCGAGCCGGGTCGTGCCAACCCGGTCGAGCGGCAGCGGCTGCGTGTCGAGCGTGCGATATGCGGTGATCTGCTTCGTGTGCTGGAAGATCGCGTCGGTGATGCGTTCGGGAGCCGGGCCGCCATTGCCGGTGTTGTACTTGATGCCGAAATCGCCGTCGGGGCCGCCGGGGTTGTGGCTGGCCGACAGCACGATGCCACCGAACGCGCGATGCCCACGGATAACGGTACTGGCCGCCGGGGTCGACAGCAGCCCGTTACAGCCAACCAGCACGCGGCTGACGCCGTTCGCCGCCATCATGCGCAGGATGATCTGCGCCGCCTCGTCGTTGAAAAACCGGCCGTCGCCGCCGAGCACCAGCGTCTTGCCAGCGACGCCCTCGCCGACGGCTTCGGGCAGGGCGTCGAAAATCGACTGGACAAAGGCTTTGAGATAACCGGGCCGGCGGAAGACCGCGACCTTTTTGCGCAGCCCCGACGTGCCGGGCCGCTGATCGGGGAACGGAGTGACGGCGACAGTGAGGATCGTCATCGGCCCTCGGCGCGGTTCGGCAGTGCGACCCTGGCTTAAGGGCGACCCTAGCTTAATCGCTCCGCCCCGGCGAGAGTTCCGCGCCCCGTGCTAGAGGATAAAGCGGGACAAATCCGCGTTTTGCGCGAGAGGAGCGACGCGTTCCCGGACATAGGCGGCGTCGATCGAGATTGATGTCCCACCCGGCTGGTCGGACGCGCTGAAGCTGATCTCTTCGAGCAGCCGTTCGAGGATCGTGTGCAGACGCCGCGCGCCGATATTCTCGACCGTGGAATTGATCTGCTCCGCCAGCAGCGCGATCTCGTCGATCGCCTCGGGTTGGAATTCGAGGTTAACGCCTTCGGTCGCGAGCAGGGCGCGGTACTGCTTGATCAGGCTGGCCTCCGGCTCGGTCAGGATGCGGCGCAGATCGTCGCGGTCGAGCGCCTTTAATTCGACGCGGATCGGCAGGCGGCCCTGCAATTCCGGCAGCAGGTCGGACGGCTTTGCAAGGTGGAAGGCGCCCGAGGCGATGAACAGGATGTGGTCGGTCTTGACCGCGCCGTGCTTGGTCGCGACCGTCGTGCCCTCGATCAGCGGCAGCAGGTCGCGCTGCACGCCTTCGCGGCTGACATCGGCGCCGGTCTGCCCGCCGCCACGTTCGGTGCGGCCGCAGATCTTGTCGATCTCGTCGAGAAAGACGATGCCATTCTGCTCGACCGACTGGATTG
The DNA here is from genome assembly GCA_963737875.1 of uncultured Alphaproteobacteria bacterium. Lineage (GTDB taxonomy): Bacteria > Pseudomonadota > Alphaproteobacteria > ATCC43930 > CGMCC-115725 > DATARH01. The sequence continues at coordinate 64,391 of CAVTUM010000008.1, forward strand.
CCTCGCGCACGACGGTCTCCTGGTCGAGCAATTTGTCGCTTTCCTCGGCGATCAGCACCTGATGGCTTTCGGACACCGTCATCTTGCGCGTCTTGGTGCGGCCGCCGAAGGTCTTGCCGAAAATGTCGCCGAGATTGAGCATGCCCATCTGCGCCCCCGGCATGCCGGGAATCTCGAAGGTCGGCAGGCTCGCCCCGCCGCTCTCCTGCAGGGTTACCTCGATTTCGCGATCGTTCAGCGAGCCTTCGCGCAGCATCTTGCGAAATTTCTGGCGGGTGTCGGCGCTGGCATTGGTGCCGACCAAGGCGTCGAGCACACGTTCCTCGGCCGCCAGTTCGGCCTTTGCCACGACCTCCTTGCGCAGCTTCTCGCGGGTCATCGAGATTGCGATCTCGACGAGGTCGCGGGCGATCTGCTCAACGTCGCGGCCGACATAGCCGACTTCGGTGAACTTGGTCGCCTCGACCTTGAGGAACGGCGCCTCGGCGAGCCGTGCCAGCCGCCGCGCGATCTCGGTCTTGCCGCAACCGGTCGGGCCGATCATCAGGATGTTCTTCGGCAACACCTCTTCGCGCAGTTCCGCCGAAAGCTGCTGGCGCCGCCAGCGGTTGCGCAGCGCAATCGCGACGGCACGCTTCGCCTCGTTCTGGCCGACGATAAAGCGGTCGAGTTCGGAAACGATTTCGCGCGGGCTGAACGAGGTCATGCCGATAGCCGGTTATTGCGATTGAAGTGTAGCAATCTCGGGCCGTGGGAGATTCCTCCGCACGAGATTGCCGCGGTGCGCTGCGCGCGCCTCGCAATGACACAATTTTTTTGATCGCGCGGGTTGAAGGAGATCATTTACCTATTGGATTAGCGGTTGGGCGTTCGCGCAGCATTTTGCTCTACGGACGAAACGCATCAGGCCGACAGCTTTTCGATGATGATTTTGTCGTTGGTGTAGATGCAGATCGAGGCGGCGATGCTCATCGCGCGCCGCGCGATCGCCTCGGCGTCGAGCCCCTCGACATCGATCAGGGCGCGCGCCGCGGCCAGCGCGTAGCCGCCGCCGGAGCCGATGCCGATGATCTCGTCTTCGGGTTCGAGCACGTCGCCGGTGCCGGTCAGGATCAGCGACACCTGCTTGTCGGCGACCGCCATCATCGCTTCGAGGCGGCGCAGGTAGCGGTCGGTGCGCCAATCCTTGGCGAGTTCGACGCAGGCGCGCGTCAGTTGCCCGGAATATTGCTCGAGCTTGGCTTCGAGTCGCTCGAACAGCGTGATCGCGTCGGCCGTTGCGCCGGCGAACCCGGCGATGACGCTGCCGCCAGCCAGCCGGCGGACCTTGCGGGCGTTTGATTTGACGACGGTCTGGCCCATCGTCACCTGGCCGTCGCCGGCAACGATCACCTCGCCGCCCTTGCGCAGGGACAGAATGGTCGTGCCGTGCCAGGCGGTTGCTTCGGAGCTTTAACTCATCGGCTGCAAGGGAGGTGGCGGGGGAGTTCACATGTAAGGGGCGCGCGCCCGCGGTCAAGCCGCATGCTAACCTGCCGCGACACCTTCCAGCAGCCGATTACTTCGCGTGAAGTTCGCCGCCGAGTTCCGCCTCGTCGTCGTTGGTGCCGACGAGGCATATCCAATGCCCGGCTCTCAGCGAAGAAACCTCGCCGTCGGCCAGCGTTTTCGAGCCCTTGATCGGGGTCGCGAGATTGCTGGTGACTTCGACCGACGGGCCGCTCGGCGCTTCGAGCGCGCCGCATTGCATGATCGCTGCGGCGCCGGATAAGCCTGAATATTCGACCGTCCAACTCACGGTCTTGGTCGCGGTATCGAGCGTCAGGCTCGCGGTGCCCTTGCCGGCGCTCGGCTTGTCGGAAAGGTTGACGTCGTTGCCGAGCGTTCCGGTGAACTGAAGACTGTCGGCCCTGGCCGGGGGCGATAAGGTAAAAGCGGCGACAACACCCAGCAACAACCAGCCGACAACGCCGCGCATCAACCACCCCCTGCGAAACCCCCGCCTAGCCGGCGCGGAGGGCGGCGCGAGCCGGCTGCCCGTCGTCCTCGCTCGCCAGTTCCTCGATCGGCTTGCCGTGAGTTTCCACCCCGAGGAAGGCAAAGGCCAGCGCCACCAGTACCATACCGCCGGCAAGGAACAGGAAAGCCGGGGTTATAGCCGCCGCGGTGGCTTTCGGCGACACGACGTTGTCGCTGCCGGCGATCAGCGCCAGGGCCAGCGGCCCGAGAATCTTGCCGACACCGTTCGCCGCCTGCCCGAGCCCGGACGAGCGGGCCCCGAGCCGGACACCGTATTGCTCGACCGTGTACGGCGCGAGATTGGAGAAATTGCCCTCGGCAAAGAAGGCCGACGCGGCGATCAGGATGATCATCAGCGGGAACCCGCCGATCATCGCGTCATGGTAGAAGGCCGCCAGCGCCAAACAGACGGCCGTCAATACCGCAAAGGTCGTGCCGATCAGGCGGCGGCCGGTAATCGGCGCGATGAGCGACATCAGGATCTTGCCGACCACCGCGGTCGCCGAGATGTACACAAAATAGCCCGCGGCCTGCCCGACCGGCACGTTCAGCACCAGCGAGACGATGGTCGGACCCCACAGGTAATACCCGTACACCGCGGTCGAGGAGCCGCCCCAGATGATGACGGTCTGCCAGAACAGGCTGCGATTGACGTAAAGCTCGCTGAGGCTGGCGCGCGGCGGCGCGGCGGGGGCCATCGTCGGCAAGGGGACCGATTGCAGGGGCAGCCCGAGATGGGCCGCGACCTCGGCTCGTGCCTCGGCAAAGCGGCCCTTGGCGGCCAGCCAGCGCACCGATTCCGGCACCAGGAACCACACCAGAAACCCGACGATCGCCGGTGCGATGCCCAGCACCGCGAGGCCGCGCCAGCCGAGATGATCGAACAGTGCCGCCGACACGAACGAGGCGAGGAAGGTGCCGGCGCTGGCGAACACGACGTAGAAGCTGGTCATGCCGGTGCGCCAGCGTGTCGGGGTCAGTTCGACGACGATCGTCAGGCACGGTGTTACCGCCGCGGCGAGACCGAACCCGACCAGAATGCGCAGGATTGCCAGCAATTCCCAGGCGCCGGTCGGCAGCGCGCCGATCAGCCCGGCGCTGGCCGCGCAGATGAAAGTGCCGGTGACGATCTGCATCTTGCGCCCAAGCACGTCGGACAGGCTGCCCCAGATCAGCGCCCCGAGAATCGCGCCGATTCCCCCGCCATAAAGGATAAGCCCGGACTGCCCGTAGGTGAGTTTCCACTCCGGGCCGATCTTTGACAGGATGAACGCAATCAAAAAGAAATCGAAGAAATCGAGGATGGTAATGACCGACAACAAGCCAAAGCTGGTCCAATAGCGCCGGTTAAGCGGCGCTGCGTCAAACATTGCCAATAGATCTTCGGAACTCTCTCCGGCCATTCAGGTCTCCATCCCACATGTACGCCGTTTCCCTGTAGGGGACCGACGCTTTGATTTATCTGCGCTCGCCTTCAACCGCAGGCAGGAATAGTCGCTATACCAAAGAGACTCGTCAACGACTATGAGGGTCTGACAAAGGACTATGAGGGCCTGACAAAGACCGTATCGCCTTCGACATGCGTGTCGTAGGTCGGGATGTTCGCCGAAATCGGCCCTTCCAAGAGGCGCCCGTTGCGCACGTCGAACACCGCGTAGTGCAGCGGGCATTCGACCTTGTGGCCTTCGAGCTTGCCGCGCGACAGCGGCGCGTTGCGGTGCCCACAGACGTCGCGGATCGCATAAAACCGCCCGCCGACATGCGCCAGCAAGACCCGCTCGCGATCGATCGGCACGCATTTCATGCCGCCATCCGGAATGTCGGCGACCTTGGCCGCAGCAATAAAATCGTCGGGCAAGGCTGTCTCCCTTCCGGTTCTAGCAGGTTTTCGCGGCTGTCATTATTGCGTAGGGGCGCGCCGATCGCGCAAGGGTTGTGCGGCAGTGCTGGTCTCGTGGTCTCCTGGCCGCGACGCCTTGTAGACCTGTCAGTTCCGGGTGGCTCTGCTAGATTGCCCCCGATGCGACGGAACCATGCAGTGTAAATAAAGGGTGGGACGGGGATGAGGCGCAAATACGGGGCGGTCGTGGGGATGGCCGTCGGATTGATCGTCGGGTTGGCAACACTGGCGCAGGCCGATCCGCTGCAAATCCGGGTCGGCTGGGTGCAGACGCCGGGACACCTGGCGCCGCTCATCGAGGCGTTGGGCAAGGCGCATCCCGAAATCTTCAAGCATCTCGGCCAGAGCTACACGATGCAGGCGGTGCGCTTTAACGGTTCGACGCCGCAAATCCAGGCACAGGCGATCAACGAACTGGAGATCGCCTCGCAGGCCACCACGGCGCTCGCGTTGTCGATCACCAACGCGCATCTCGATATCCGCATCGTCGCCGACGTTTTGCAGGACGGGCACGAGGGCTATTTCACGCAATACTACGTCGTCAAGGCCGACGGGCCGATCAAGAAGATCGAGGATGTCAAAGGCCAGAAGATCGCCACCAACACGATCGGCTCGGCCAGCGATTCGGCGATGCGGACGATGTTTCGCCGCCACGGCCTGAAGGACAGCGACTTCACCACCGTCGAAACCAATTTCGCGACGATGCCGGCGATGCTGGAAGGCGGCAAGGTCGATATGATCGGCGTCTTGCCGCAATTCGCCAAAGGCCTTGTCGATAACCCCGGGTACAAGGTGCTGTTCACCGCGCGCGACGCGGTCGGGCCGACCCAGGCGGTGATGTGGGCGATGCGTGCCGAGTTCATCGCGGCGCACCGGCCGGTGATGGTCGATTTCTTCGAGGACCATATTCGCGCGGTGCGCTGGTTCCTCGACCCGGCCAACCACAAGGCCGCCGTAACGCTGGCCGCCGAGGTCACCAAGCTGCCGCCGGAAACCCTCGACTACGCCTTCACCACCAGGGATTTCTACCGCTCGCCCGACGCAAAGCCGGAAATCGCGCTGGCGCAGAAGGAGGTCGACGAAAGCGTCGAACTCCACGTCGTGCCGAAACACGTCGATCTCGCGCCGAAATACGTCGATCTGTCGCTGATCGAAGAGGCCAAGGCCCGCATCGACGGAAAGTGATGTCCCGACCCCTGGGCTTTCGCGCCGGCGGCACGGTAGTTTGCGTTTGTTTCGACGTTTGATCGGCTGACAATGTCACCTGAGCAAGGCGGCGCCCGGTGAGCGACGCGGCACACATTCTGATCGACCGGGTCAGCCACATGTACCGGCCGGCGCGCGGCCGTCCGGTGCTGGCGCTCGACAACGTGTCGCTCGCGGTGCGCGACCGCGAGTTCGTCGCGTCTGCTGGGCCCGAGCGGCTGCGGCAAGAGCACGCTGTTGTACCTGGTCGGCGGGTTTTTGCCGGTCGAGTCCGGCGCCGATCCTGGTCGAGGACCAGCCGGTCGCCGGGCCCGGCCCCGACCGCGGCATCGTGTTTCAGCATTTCGCGCTGTTCCCGTGGAAGACGGTGATGCAAAACGTTCTCTACGGTCTTGAAAAGCAGGGCCTGCCGCGCGACACCCGGACGTCGCGGGCACAGCGATTTCATCGATCTGGTCGGTCTCGCCGGGTTTGAGGACAGCTACCCGTCGCAACTGTCCGGCGGCATGAAGCAGCGCGCCGCGATCGCCCGCACGCTGGCGATCGACCCGCGCATCCTGCTGATGGACGAGCCGTTCGGGGCGCTCGACGCGCAGACCCGCAGCCTGATGCAGGGCGAACTGGCTGCGCATCTGGCAGCGCTCGCGCAAAACCGTGATCTTCGTCACCCACGACGTTCAGGAAGCGGTGTTCCTCGCCGAGCGCATCGCGGTGATGTCGGCGCGGCCGGGCCACATCAAGGAAGTCGTCGACGCGCATTTCGACCGGGAGGACCCCGACCTGCAACGCACGCCGCAATTCCTCGAAATGGTCGATCACGTGTGGAACCTGGTGCGCTCCGAGGCGATCAAGGCCCAGCGCGGCGGCGAGGCTTGAGAAGCGCGATGGGGAATCTTGCGTCGATCCTGCCACGCTACCTTCCGCTGCTGCTGATCGCGGCGGCCTGGGAAGGCGTGACGCGGCCGGGCTGGTGCCGGTCGCCGCTCTCCCGCCGCTCGACAGCGTGTTGCGGGCCTGGGTTGGTCTCGCCGCCAGTGGCGATCTGTGGAGCAACGGCGTTGCCTCGATCAGCCGCGGCGCCGCCGGGCTGGTCCTGGCGGTGGTATGCGGCAGCCTGATCGGCGTGCTGATGGCCTGGTACAAGCCGGTCCGCATGGCGATCAACCCGATCGTGCAGTTTTTCTACCCGATGCCGAAATCGGCGCTGATCCCGGTCATCGTGCTGTGGCTCGGGTTTGGCGACGCGTCGAAGGTCGACGTGATCTTTATCGGCTGCATGCTGCCGGTGACGCTGTAGCGCCTTCAACGGGGCGCGCGGCACGGACGAGGTGCTGATCTGGTCGGCCCGCAGCCTGGGCGCGAGCCGCGCCCGCGTGTTGTGGGAGGTCGTGGTGCCGAGCGCCCTGCCCGAGCTGCTGAGCGGCATCCGCACCGCCTTGGCGCTGTCATTCGTGCTGCTGGTCAGCTCCGAGCTGATCGTGGCGCGCGCCGGGCTCGGCTACATGATCGGCTGGCTCGGCGACGGCGGCGCCTACGATGCGATGTTCGCCGTGGTGCTGACCGTGTCGTTGCTCGGCTTTGCCGCCGACCGCCTCTATCTGATGCTGATGCGCCGCGTGCTGGCGTGGCGCGAGTGAGGGGCGGATGAGCAGCGATCTCGACGCTCCGATCCTGTTGCGGCCGGCGCCGGCGGCCTTGCGGCTCGACCTGGCGGCCGCCGCGATCGGCCGCCGGCTGGTCTCCATCGCACCGCTGATCGTGCTGGTTGTCGCCTGGGAATTCGCTGCGCGCAGCGGCGCGATATCGAGCTTTCTGCTGCCGCCATTATCGGCGGTGCTTGAGCGGGTCTGGGACGACACCGTCTCCGGCGATTTATTCCGTCAATCTCGGCCTGACCCTCTACCGCTCGCTGGTCGGGTTTGCGATCGCCGGGGCGGGGGGCATCGTGCTCGGCATCCTGATGACGCGGCGACCGTGGATGCGCTGGTTTTTCGACCCGATCATCTCGGTCGGCTTTCCGATGCCGAAGATCGCATTTCTGCCGATCTTCATGCTGTGGCTCGGGCTTTACGACGTCTCGAAGATCTCGATGATGGTGTTCAACGCGATCTTTCCGGTCATCACCGCGACGATGGCGGCGGCCGAGGGCGTCGAGACGGCACATGCTGTGGTCGGCCCGCAGCCTCGGCGCCAGCGAGCGCCAGCTGTTGCGCGAGATCATCCTGCCGGCGGCAATGCCGCAAATCCTGACCGGCTTGCAGGTCGCCCTGCCGATTTCGATGATCGTGACGATCGTCACCGAAATGCTGATGGGCGGCGCAGGGCCTTGGCGGCGCGATGATCGCCGCCTCGCGCTATGCCGACTCGCCCGGCGTCTTTGCCGGCATCGTCGAGATCGCGCTGGCCGGCTTTTGCCTCGTCAAAGGCATCACCCTGCTGCGCCGTCACCTGCTGGTCTGGCACCAGGAAACCCGCGAAACCACCACCGTTTAGACGACATGGTGACGGACGCTTCCCGGCGGCGTTTGCTGCTCGGGAGGTGTGAAATGAGTTGATCGGATATCAGGTTATTGCGTGGCCAGGGGCCGCAACCAACGTCCCCGCCGGGGAGGCCACCGGTGCCTCTGCCCGACCCGGACAGGCCGCCGCCGATCTCGGAGCCACCGCCTCCGATACCGATCCCCCGGCCTGAGCCGCCGCCCGCGCCGATGCAGGCCCTGACCCGGCAAGGCCGGAAATGATCACGCCGCCCGGGCGACGGGGTCAGCCGCGAGCCAGGGCGTAGACCTGCGTTCCGCCGGGCGGTGGCGGCTGCGGCACCCAGCTCTCGCCGGAATCGTGGCTGGTCCACACCTCACCGCCATTGGTGGCGCACGACATGCGGCTGGGCTGGTGTTCGTCGAAAGCAACCTTGAACATCGTATGCGGCACCGGCGCCGCCAACATCGACCTGCGTCCAGCTGTCACCGCCATCATGGCTGCGCAGCATGATGCCGAGGTCGCTGATGAAGCCTGACCCTGCGGCGATCCAGAGATGGCGCGGGTTGCCCGGTACTTCACGGATGTCACGGCAGTAGATCTGCCCTTTGACGTTCAGCGGCTCCAGGGGCGCATGGCTCCAGTGGTCGCCGCCATCAACGCTGCGCCACATGCCGGCGCGGCCAATGCCGAATACCGTGCCCGGCCGCCAGCGACTGGCGAGCACGCCGTGCATGTCGACCATGTCGTCGTTGATGTACTGGCCGTGGCTCAGGTTTTCCCAATGCTCGCCGCCATCGGTCGAGCGGATCGTGCCGCCGACCTCGATTGCGCCGTACAGATGGTCCGGCTCGCTCGCGCTGGCGTCGAGCATCAAGACCCGCTTTGCCGGGTTGGCGCCGGGCGCCGTGGTGATCTCGGGGAAGCGCACGCTGACCGGGAGGCGGGTCCAGTGCTCGCCGGCGTCGTCGCTGCGATAAATCTCGCAATTGTCGCAGCCGACCAGGATCACGTCGGGGTCATGCGGGTGAAACAGGATCGACCAAACCGGGAGGCCGTGATCCGGCAGTTCCACCTTCTCCCAATGTTCGCCGCGGTCGGCGCTGCGATAGGGGCCGAATTGCGTGCCGGCATAGATGATTTCGGGCTTTAGCGGATGCACCGCGAGGGCACGGACGGCCGGCTTCTCAGGCAGGCCGCGGTGCAGCGCCTCCCATTCGTTGCTGCCGTCGGCGAGGCGGAACAGCCCGGAATTGACAACCCTGCCCGGCCCGGTTTCGCCTGCAAGACCGAGATAAAGATAGGAGGGGCCGGTGCTTTTGCTGGTGTTTGCCATGATCGCCTGCCTCTGTCCGGTTGCGTGTCCACGCGACCGACCGGTCTCAGCCGACCCGCGCAGCCGCTCATGTCGAAACTTGGCAATTCAGGGAGGATTTGGCAAGGCTTCACCGCGCCGGGACTGTGCCGGGAGAGCGGCGATGCGCGAAAGGACAGCGGGTTGGCCGAAAGAGTGCACGCGCGGGTTTCGCGGAAACATTGCCGGACCGGCGTGGCGACCCATCTTCAGTCAGTCCTGCTGCCATATCCGTGTTGCTGCCTTTGCTTCCAACAATCCAGGTTCTGATCATCCTGCTGGCGGTCGTCGCGGGGGTCGCCGTGGCGGCGGCACGATTGCAGGTTCCCAATGCGATCCTGCTGGTGGTGACCGGGGTGGCGCTGGCGCTGGTTCCGGGCTTGCCACAGGTCGAGCTGGAGCCGGAAATGGTGCTCCTGCTCGTCGTACCGCCGATCGTCTACTCGTCGGCGGTGGCGATGAGCTGGCGCGAGTTCCGCTTCAACCTGCGGCCGATTTCGCTGCTGGCGGTCGGCTGCGTGCTGTTCACGACCGTTGCGACGGCGGCGGCGACGCATCTGCTGCTCGGGCTTGACTGGTCGGTCGGCTTTATTCTTGGCGCGATCGTTTCGCCGCCTGATGCCGTCGCGCCGCTGGCGATCGCGCGGCGCATGCAGATTCCGCGGCGCATCCTGATCGTGCTCGAAGGCGAGGGGCTGGCGAACGATGCGACCGCCCTCATCCTCTACCGGTTCGCGGTGGCCGCGGTCAGCGCGGGGGTGTTCTCGTTCCCCGAGGCGGTCGAGAGTTTCGCCGCGATCCTGGTCGGCGAGATACTGTGGGGGATCGGCGTCGGGTGGGCGATGCTGCGGCTGCGGCGATGGGTCGGTGACCCGCGGATCGAGATCACGTTGTCGGTCATCACGCCGTTTCTCGCCTATTGGCCGCCCGAGCACCTCGGCGGGTCCGGCGTTCTCGCGACCGTCACCGCGGGGCTCTACATCAGCTGGAACGGTTTGCGCCTGATCAGTGCGGCGACGCGCCTGCAGGGCATCTTTTTCTGGGACTTCCTGATGTACCTGATCGAAGGCCTGGTGTTCCTGATCACCGGGTTGCAGGCGCGCACGCTGATCGCGCGCATCGGGCATTATCCGTTGTCGCAGCTTGCGGTCTCGGCGCTGGTAGTCAGCGCGGTGGTGATCGCGGCTCGGTTCGTGTGGAGCTATCCGGCCGAGTACCTGCCGCGCTGGCTGGTGCCGCGCATCCGCCGGGGCGCCCGGGCGCTGCCGTGGCAATGGGTGTTCGCGCTATCGTTTACCGGCATTCGCGGCATCGTCTCGCTGGCGGCGGCGCTGGCGATCCCGCTGGCAACGGCCTCCGGGCAGCCGTTTCCGGAGCGCGACCTGATCCTCTTCCTGACGTTTTCGGTCATCCTGGTGACGTTGGTCGGGCAGGGGCTGATGCTGCCTTGGGTGATCGAGACGCTCGGCCTCGCCAATACCGGGCACCGCGAGCACGACGCCGCCCGCGCCGAGGAATATGGCGCGCGGCAACGCGCCATCGAGGCCGGCATCGAGATGCTGGACCGGCTGCGCGAAGAGCGGTCATTCCCCGAGGACATCATCGATACCGTGCTGTCCCACCAGCAGGACCGCCTCAGCCATGTTCGGCGCCGCCGCGACGGCGACGCTGCACACCGCATGCAGACCGATGCGCACGACGAGATCGAGTTGCTGCTGATCGCGGCCGAGCGCCGGGAAATCAACGATCTGTTCCGGCGGAACGGTCTGCAGGATGAAGCCCGCCGCCATATCGAACGCGAACTCGACCTGCGCGAAGCCCATATCCTCAACCGCCGCGAAGACCCGCTCGATTAGCGGGCCGCATTATGCCGGTGCGAGTTCGCGGGCGGATGACGCCGGCGGCAGGGTGCGCTTAAACTGGGTCCGATTTTGAACAGAAGGTGGCGGAGATGATCGCATTGTGGGTCAAGGTCAAGGTGAAGCCCGAGGGCCGCGAACGGTTCCTCAAGGCGATCGAGGTCGACGCGCTCGGCTCCGAAGGTGACGAGCCCGGCTGCTTCCGCTTCAACGTGCTGCAGGACGGGCAGGACCCCAATACCTATTATTTCTACGAGGTCTACCGCGACGAGGCCGCGCTCGAAGCGCATCGCGCCGCACCACATTATGCCGTTTGGCGCGCCGCCGCCGACACGCTCGACGGGCCGACCCAGGCGACCCGCTGCACCAGCGTCTTCCCGGCCTCCCCGGATTATTGGACCCGAAACAAGTAGCTGCCCGGCGCATCGCGGGAGGCTGGCGATATGAGCCAGCCATCGGACGGCTCGCCATCGGACGGCTCGGACCTCTACCGGGCGCAGGCGCGCGATCATGCGCGGCACGAGCGCCTCACGGTGTCGCTCGGTCTGTCGCTGGCGACGCGGCGGCGGGTTACGCTTGCGGCGGCGGTGCTGTGCGGGCTTGGGGTGGTGCTGGCGTTGAGCCTCGTCGGGCGCTAAGCCGGCCGTCTTCGAGATGCAGCATGCGATCGGCGCTGGCCAGCGTGTCGGGGTCGTGCGCCGTGAACACGACGGTGGTTCCGCGATGCCGCAGTTCGTGGAACAGCGTGTCGCGTGCCGCGGGATCGAGCGGCGCGAGCGCGTCGTCGAGCAGCAACAGTTGCGGCGCCCCGGCTATGGCCTGGGCGATCAACAGGCGCTGCAGCATGCCTTCCGGCAGGACGCCCGGTACAACCAGGGTTTGCATCCCCATCGGGAGGCGGGAGATAGCCTGTTCCAGGCCGACGAGGCGGGCTGCGTCGTCGGCGCTTTCGAGCGGCAGCGAACGGCCCCGCAGGATGGCGGCGCGAATGCTGACCGGCGCCACCTCGGCATCCTGGAACACCGCCCCCAGGTCATGTGGCAGGCGCGCCGCGGCTTCGCCCTGGTTGACGCGCAGGATGCCGGCGGTCGGTTCGAGCATTCCCGCGATGATGCGGAGCAACGTTGTCCTGCCGCTGCCGCTGGCGCCGCTCAGAGCGACGATCTCGCCGCGCCCAACCGTCAGGTCGATGCCGCGCAGGATCGGCGCACCGCCGGGACAAGCGAAATGCACATTTTCCAACGCGAGGCTTTCGAAGCGGCCAGTAGGCACTGGCGCGGCTGTTGGGGTGTCGCCGCCGCTCGCCAGGATGGTCATGCCCTCCGCCATGCGCGTGGCGCGGGCTTCGCGCGAACCGGCGATCGCGCTGATCCGGTAAACCTCGCCGGCCGCCGCCGCCGCGGCGAGCAGCGCGGCGGCAAGGTGCGGCAGCGATGGTTCTCCGGCGAACCCACCCTCGGCTGCCGTGATGATCGTCAGCAGCAGGACGAGCACGAGGGTCCACAGGCCAATGCGGGTTTTGAGCACGGCACGGCTGACGCGGGCATTCGAAACGAGCAAATCGGTGATGGCCCGCCCGCTGCGCCCGAGCAGCCAGGTGGCGGCCCGCAAGGCGCGGAATATCGGCACCGCGCCGGCCGCGGTCAGCGCCTCCTCCAGCGCCGGTGCGTGCGCGTCGCGGGCCAGTGCCACTTTTCCGACGATCCGCCAGAGGTGGCGCAGCAGCACGAAACCCGCCAGCAACTCCACGCCGCAGAACAGCGCGAGCGACGGAGAGGCCGCTGTCAACACGACGAGCGTCAGGCACAGTGTGACGGCGCTCTCGCGCAGCCGGTCGTGGGCTTCGACCTCGCGCTGGGCGGCTGAGAGCGCGTCGCGCAGCCGCATCGCCAGCGTGGCGGCGGGCAATTGCCGCGGCAACCCGGGTATGATTCCGGTGAGACGGTCCCACAAAAGCCCGTGCAGTCGCAGGTTGGCGTCGCGCCCGCGGCTCAGCCGGCCAAGTGCGACGGCCCATCCGGCGAGCGCGCCGCCAACGGCCAGACAGACCAGCGTTGCGACCAGAGCGAGGCGTGGTGACGACAGCAGCAGCGCCGCGACGGCGGGGAGGCACGCGGGCAATGCGGCGCCGAGCGGTAGCAAAGCGTTCCCGTCACGGTCCGGCCTGCCAAGCGCGAGCCAGCGGCCGGCTGCGGTCGGGCCGGGCGGCCATCGCGGATAGGGAATGAACAGCTCGTTTTGGAGGCGCGTCGCCTGGGCCTTGTCGAGAGGTTTGTTGGCGTCCGCCGGGAGGGCGAACCATTTTTCGGCTGCCGCGTCGTGCCCGAGCAGCAGACCGTGGTCCTGGTGCTGCCAATCGGGGTCGGGAACGCGGATCGGCAGCAGCCGCAAGTCCGCGGCGCGCGCGGCCTCGCCGACGTTGGCCTGTGGAGTGCGCAACGCAGCGGCGACGCGGCTGAGGGCGGCAGCCAGCGCACTCATTGCAATGTCAGGACCTGATCGCTCGGCAACCCCGGCGGCAGGCGGCGGCCGATCGCCACCAGCGTGACGCCGCGCGCCCGGATCATGCGGCTGATGCCGCACGCGAGGGCCGGGTCGAGGGCCTCAAAAAAATCGTCGAGCACCATGATGGCGGGGCGTCGCAACAGGGCGCGCACGATGGCGAGTCGATAGCGCTCACTAAGCGCGAGTTCGCGGCCTTCTTCCGCCAGCACAAGGTCGAGCCCGCCGCGTGCGGCAAGGGGGAGATCCAAACCGACCGCCACCAGGAGATCGGCGATCGATCGATCGTCGATCGGCGCCCCAAGCCTTAGATTGTCGCGGATGCTGGCGGCAATCAGCCGCGGCCGCCGGTCGATCGCAATGACCGCGCCGGCAGGCAGCAGCGGAGCCGGCACACCGCCGACTTCGACGGTTCCCGAAGTCGGCACAAGATCGCCGGCAATCAACCGGCCGAGCACGGATTTGCCGCTGCCCGTCGGCCCGTGGATCGCGAGCACGCTGCCGGCAGGAATGTCGATAGAGACGCCGCAGATGATCGGCGCCGCCATTGGTGCGGCGGCCCATTCAACACCCGATAGAACAAGTGGCGCGGTCGCCGGCTCCTGCGGTCTTGCCGCGGTTCGGACGAGTGGCACGGCGGTCGAAAGGTCGGCGAAATCATGCGCCGCGCGGCGCAACCGAGCCGGGGCACCGGGGTCGGCGAGCCTGTCGAGCACCGCACCGACGGCAATGGCGATGGCGACCAGCGCCGCTGCGCTGCCGAAGTTCGCGGCGCCCGACAACAATGCGAACCCGAGCATCAGCAGGACAGCCAGCACCCGGCTTGTGCAAAGCAACACCCGCACAGCGTCGAGCGCCGCTTGTGTCTCCGCTGCCGGCAGCGCTCCCGCCAGCGCCAGCGCGTGCTGCCGCGCGAGGCGGCTGAACATTTCGCCACCGTCATCGCCGACCGGCCCTTCCATGCTGGTACGGAGGTAGCTGCCGGAGGGTGCGACGATCGGCAATTGCGCGTTGTCAACGCGCGTCAGCGGCCCGCCCCGCCACAACCCGATACCGGCAATCGCGGCGAGTTCGGCCACCGACAGCACCATGATGACGGCACCCGCGCGCCAATCGAGCCACAAGGCGGTCAGCGCGAAGGTCAGCAGCGCCGGCAGTTGGACAGCGGCCATCGCGATCGCCGGATCGGCAAAGGCCAGCACCGCCTGCATCTTTCTGACATGCCGGCCCTGCAGCCGGCTGGCGAAATAGCCGGCCGGCAGACGCGCCAGCCGCCGCAGGACCCAGCCGGTTTGCCGCCACACCGCGGCGGTGCCGGCGGTTGTGGCGATGTGGTCGGCGGCGGCGGTGAATGCCATCGCGGCCAGCGCCGGCAGTACCACGAGAGCAATCAACCCCGTTGCCGAGCGGTGCGCGACGATGCTTTCCAGCGCCCTCCCGCCGACCGATGCCGCGATCGCCAGACAGATCGCGCCGGCACCCGATAAGGCGGCCGCTGCTGCCAGTCGCGGCAGAAACGGGCGCAGGCGTGGCAGCAGCGTGCGGATCGGGGAAAACGGACGGCCGCGGGGCCTGGCGCTCGTTGGCGCCAGTGACAGGACGATCCCGGTAAAGCCCTGCGAAAACTCCTCGGCCGATAGCAGACGCGGGCCGTCGAGCGGGTCATTGACTCGTACCTGCCGGGTTTGGACGCGCTCGACGACGAGATAATGGTTGAAGCGGAAATGCGCGATCAGCGGCAGCCCGATCTCGGACAGCTCGGAAATGTCGCAGCTGAATCCCCTGGCGGTGAAGCCGTGGCCGCGCGCTATGTCGAGCAGCCGGCGCGCCGACACCCCCAACTGCGTCGAGCCGGCCTCAGCCCGCAAGGTTTCGAGCGACACATGAACGCCGTGGTGCCCCATGACGATCGCCAGTGACGCGATGCCGCATTCGGCCGCTTCGGCCTGGCGAATTTGTGGCGTGACAATTCCACGCCTCAGCCGTTCTCTAAAGCGCGCCGCCGGCACGATATTCTTTGCGGTGTACTCGCGTGCTCGACGACCGCTGTGGATTGCGGGTAGTTTCCCGGCGCTGACATCCAGCCCGGCGCTGACATCCAGAAGGGGTGGCCATGTGGGACGATAACAAGGGTCTGTTCCGGAAGAAGCGAGTTGGATTCGGGTATTCGCCGAATGGCGCCGGTGGCTGGCTCATTGTTCTCGCAGCCGTCGCGGCGATGATCGGCATCGGCTTCGCGCTCCGCTAGTCGTCAGAAGTCGTAGTCGAACAGGTCGATTTCGCGGGCGTAACGCCGCGCCACGTGGTCAATCGTCGGCGTGTCGTAGAAGGCGCGGTAATCGCCGCCGGATGGCCGGTGCCCGACCTTTGCGTGCGGCAGGGCCATCGGCGCGAAATCGAACGCGCCGAAAACCGCGGCGAAATCCTCCGCAAGCTGCTCAAAGCGGATGACCCGATCGACGCAGGTCGCGCCGTCGACCGTGTATAGAGCGGCAGAGGCCGGGAACAGGTAGGGCCACCGGCCGCGCTCGGCGCAGCGCGCGATAAAGCCGGGGAAATCGCAGTCGAGCCCCGCCAGATGGCGCTGCCAGCCGTACCACGACACCATCTTGTCCCAGGGGTTGCGCTCGACCGTGATCTTGACGAGGCCATCCCACAACGCGGCGCCGATGCGCCCCCGGATCGTCTCGGCCGGGCTGTGCGGCTCCAAACCCAGCGCCGCGAAATTGCGCGGCTGATGCGCCGGCTCCGGCGGGTAGAGCGGCGTGACAACCGCTTCCGGCTCGCAGCCTTGCGACAGGGCGACTTCGATCGACGAGCCCGCCGTCTTGATCGTCTTGATGAAGACAAAGCGATGGGCGAACGAAATGATCATGCGATCAGGGCATCGACGAGATAGCGGTCGCGCCAGTCGTCGCTGATCCGGTCGGCCTGCCGTTCGACCATCGGAATCGGCATTGGGATCGGCAGGATGGCTCCCCGCCGGGTCCGGCGATGCCGAAAAACGCGCGGGCGCGATCGACGATGTCGTCGGGCTGCGCGACCAGTTCGTCGTAATCGACCGTGAGCGGCTCGATCTGCCGCTCCGCCAGCCAGTCGGTCCAGCCGGAAACCTGCAAGTCGATCTTGTGCAGACAGCGGCTGATCAGCGTTGCGTCATAAACCGGCTCGTGGGTTGCCGCGGCAAAGGACGACCACGCATTGGTCTGCATCGCGCGCGCCAGCGAGATCGCCTGCGCCAGCCGGTCCTGCCGCTGCATCACCATAAAACGCGGCGCCGGCAACGGGTCGAGCAGATGCGGATAATGCTGCAGCAGATACGCGAAGTGGTGGAAATGTACCTTGATCGCAAAGGTGCCGTTGGGCGAGGTGCGGCACTCGACGACCCGGCGCAGGTACTCGCCAACATCATTGGTGCCCCAGCGGCGCGCCATCGCCTTCATTTCGGTCTGGTGGTTTAGGTATTCCCAAGGAGCGCCGAGACAGCCGGTCTGCCATAGCTTCAGGCAGAGATACGTGCTGCCGGAGCGTTCCGACGAGGCAACGATATAGAAATTTTGCACCGGTGCAGGCGCCGCGAAATCGAAGCGTTGGTCCGTCAGGAACCCGAAATCCGCCGCACTCACTCGTGTTCTCCGGGCGTCCATTGCTCGCGCCGATCATGTACCGACGCAGTGGCGGACTGACAATAGGTGGTTGAAGGAGACGATGCGGGTCACGGCCGTTCCTCAAAACAAACGCTGTCATTGCGAGGAGCCGCAGGCGACGCGGCAATCCCGGGCGTAGGAGGCTCCCCCGCTCGAGATTGCTTCGCTGCGCTCGCAATGACAGGCGTGGTGGCGGGAGGCGACGCGGGTCGGGAGCGTCCCTCAAACAAACGCTGTCATTGCGAGGAGCCGCAGGCGACGCGGCAATCTCGGGTGGAGGAGGCTCCCCCGCCCGAGATTGCTTCGCTGCGCTCGCAATGACGGCGTGGCTGAGGGAGGCGACGCGGCAATCTCGGGCGGAGGAGGCTCCCCCCGCCCGAGATTGCGTCGCGGAGCCTGTCCTTGGGCCGGCCGTAGGCCGGACCCGGGGCGCGCAATGGCAGGAGTTGCCCGTCTCCGATTGACCTTTCCGATTGACCGAAGCCGGCTTCTTACATACCTCTCGCGACGCGCCCAGCCTGCTCAATTCGATGCGGATTTATTTGCTGCGGCCGGCCGCAGTGGTGGGCAGCGCGCCCTGTCCGTCCGTGCCGCGCGACCGGAAGGCGAGGTAGGAGTACACCGTGCACACCACCGCCGCGACGATCATATCGGCGAGCAGCAGCAGGGCGAGCGACGCCGGGTGCGGCCAGAACGCCGCGATGCCGGCGAGGACGATGCCGGCGACGACAAACACCGCGCTACCAAACCGGTGGGTGGCCTGCCACACGCCGCGATCGGCGCGGGTCCACGGTGTACGGATGCCGACGCTGGCATTGGGCTCGATTCGGCTCATCGCCGCGCCGAGCACTGCGATCAGCACACCGATCGCGCCAAAGAACAGGCGCATGGTATCGGCTTCCGGGTGGAGCGCGTAGCCGATGATCAATGCCTGCCCGCCGCCGAGCACCGCAAGGATCACGATCCAGATCAGCGGCAACGGCCGGTCGGCCAACGGCACGAACCCGCCGAAGTTCTTGCGAGACACGCGCGAACTCATCAGAAACCCGACCAGCACGGCCAGCACCGGCAGGATCAAGAGGCCGTATTCGGCCGGCGCATACTTGTTCGGTCTGCCGTCAAAGCCGAAATGCACCGGGATCAGGTGCCCGGGCGGGAAGAGGGGCCATGCCGCAGCGGTCATCGCCAGCATTGCAAGGATAATGATGCCGCCGGTAATCCAGGCTTGCCGAAAAGTCATCGCTTCGCCTCGCTGGGTCGCAATCGACCTGCGGCATAATATAGCACGATGACGCCCGCTTCGGCAGACCCCGCGAGTAGAACTCGCACCCCCCTGATCGCGCGGCGGGCGTTGTTTGGTGATCCGCAACGCCGTGCGCTGCGGCTGAGCCCTGACGGAAAGTGGATTTCCCTTATCGCGCCGCATGCCGGGGCGCCGAACATCTGGCTGGCCCCCGCCGACGATTGTGCCGCGGCGCGGCCGCTGACCAGCGAGGGCGGCCACGGCATCCAATCCTGCCGTTGGACCGCCGATAGCACCCGGCTGTGCTACGTCAAGGACGCCGACGGCGACGAGAATTTCCACCTGTTTTCCCTGTCGCTCGACGGTGGCGAGGTGCGCGACGGCGGACAGGCGCTCGATCTGACCCCGATCAACGGGGTGGCGGTACGGATCATCGGCGGCAGCCGCGAGCGGCCGGGGGAGATGCTGGTCGGCCTCAACGACCGCGACAAGCGCTGGCACGATGTCTATTTGCTGAATCTGGCGGACGGCGCGCGCGAACTGGTGCTGCGCAACGATCGGTTCATTTCGTTTCGCGCCGACCGCAATCTCGCGCTGCGCCTCGCAGTCGGGCCGACCGCGGATGGCGGCCTTGACTACATGGTCCCGGACGACGCCGGCGGCTGGCGCCTGCTGGCGCGGGTCGAGGAAGAGGACGCGCTCGCCACCGGCATCCAGGGGTTCGGACCGTCCGGCGCCAATATCGCCTACTGCATCGACAGCCGCGGCCGCGACCGCGCCGCCGCTGTTTCGGTCGATCTGACGACCGGCGCTGTGACGGAATTGCTGGCGTCGCCCGACGCGGAAGTCGTCGGCATGCTGATCGACCCGATCGAGCGCGGCTTGCAGGCCGTCCGCACGATGGGTCTGAAGCCGGCCTGGCACGTCATGGACCCTGGCATCGAAGTGGATTTCGCGCGGCTCGCGGGGCTCGACGGTGGCGACATTCACGTCATCAGCCGGAGCGCCGACGATCGCTACTGGATCGTGGCGCATGCCGGCGATGTCGAGCCGGGTATCTATCACCTGTACGACCGGCAATCGGGCGACGCCCAGCCGATGTTTCCGGCGCGCCCGGCATTGGCCGGCGCACCGCTGCGGGCGATGCAGGCGACCACGATCCCGTCGCGCGACGGGCTGCAACTGCCCACCTACCTGACCCTGCCGGACGGTTACGACGCCAACCAGCCGCCGCCAATGGTGATGCTGGTGCATGGCGGGCCGTGGTCGCGCGACAGCTGGGGCTTCAACCCGTGGCACCAATGGCTCGCCGACCGCGGCTACGCCGCGCTCAGCGTCAGCTATCGCGGCTCGACCGGGTTCGGCAAGGCGTACACCAACGCCGGCGACCGCGAATGGGGCGGGCGGATGCAGGACGATCTGCTCGACGCGGTCGACTGGGCGATCCAGGGCAGCATCGCCGACCCGCGGCGCATCGGGATCATGGGCGCGAGCTACGGCGGCTACGCGGCGCTGGTCGGGCTTGCGTTCACGCCGGAGGTGTTTGCCTGCGGCATCGACATCTTTGGCCCCTCCGATCTGGAGGCGCTGATCGCCAACATCCCGCCATACTGGCAGCCGCTGATCGCGCTGTGGAAGCGGCGGGTCGGCGATATCGACAGCGAGGAGGGTCGGCGCCTGCTGCGCGAGCGCTCGCCGCTGCACCGGGCATCGCAGATTGCCCGGCCCCTGCTGATCGCGCACGGCAGCAACGATGCCCGGCTCGGCATCGCCGCCTCGGAAGCGATCGTCGCGGCGACCCGGCGCAATGGCCATCCGGTGGTCTTTGTGCGCTATCCCGATGAAGGGCACAGCCTGACGCGGCAGCCAAACCGGCTGTCATTCCACGCCGTGGCCGAAGCCTTCCTCGCGCGCTATCTCGGCGGCCGGTGTGAGCCGTTCGGCTCGGACATGGAGGGATCGACGATGCTGGTCGATGCCGGCGCCGACCTGATCGCAGACCTCGCGGCGCGCAAGTCTTAAGGAGGCCCGCCGTGACGCAGATCATCTGGCTGGCGTCCTACCCCCGATCGGGGAACACCTGGATGCGGTTCCTCCTCTACAACCTGCACCACGGCGCCCCGTTCGCCTCGCACCAGGTCGACAAATTCATCCCGAGTTTTCACAAGGGACTGACATCGGAACATTTCGCGCATGCCGGTCCGACGATCGTGAAGACGCATCTGCGCTATCACGACGACATGCCTTTGCGCGAATGCACGACCGGCGCGATCTATGTCTACCGGGACCCGATCGCGGTGATGGCCTCAAACGTCAGCTATGTGATGCGGCTCACGCGCTACGAGGACATGACAATCGAGCAGCGCAGGATTCTGGTCAGCAAGATTGTCAGCGAATTCGCCGATAACTGCGGACTGCTCGGCTGGCACAAGGCGGGGTACGGCAGCTGGGAAGAAAATCTGCGCAGCTGGATCGGCGAAGATCGCCAGTTTCCGGTACTCGCGGTGCGCTATGAAACCCTGGTGCGCGATCCAATGACCCAAATCGACCGGATTGCCGACTTCCTCGGTCTGAGGCTTTCGGCCGCCGATCAGGCAGCGGCCGTGAAAAACGCATCGCAGGAAAAGCTGATGGCGATGGAAGAGCGCGAAATTCATCACCAGTGGCCCGGGCTTTTTGCCAATCTCGTCAAAGACGGGTCGCGGCGATGGCGATTCGTTCGCAACGGCTCGCTCGAACCCCTGGCCGAACTCGTCTCACCCGACCTGCTCGCCCGCGCGGCGGACGCGTTGGCAACATCGGCGCGCCAATTCGGCTACGAACCGGGGATCGCAACCGGAGACTGTTAGCCGCGGAAGCTGCCGCAATCGATGGTTTGCCACCGGCAGCGACTCGTCTATGCTTTTTGAAGCAAGGGCCGGGCTTTTTGAAGCAAAGGCCGGCAGGCTTGGGAGCTTCCGTAGAACATGGGCAGGAACGCAGAACCGCTCCGCATCGGATACCGGCAGCACTAGGCCGACGGTGATGGCAAGGCGTTGTCGCCGCACGCGTCTCCAACGGTTCGCCCCCGCCTTTCTGATGCTGTTGGCGTCGTCGCCAGCGGCGGCCAACTCGCTGTTATCCACCCTCACAGACGCCTATCAGCTGAACCAGCAGATCGCCGCGGAACGGGCCGCGGTGAAGGGCAAGGACGAGCTG
The DNA here is from genome assembly GCA_963737875.1 of uncultured Alphaproteobacteria bacterium. Classification (GTDB taxonomy): domain Bacteria; phylum Pseudomonadota; class Alphaproteobacteria; order ATCC43930; family CGMCC-115725; genus DATARH01. The sequence continues at coordinate 85,797 of CAVTUM010000008.1, forward strand.
GAACCGGCGGCAAAGTCGAATTTGTGGCGCCCCCACGTCTTTTTTCAGCCTCAGACCAGCGTCACGCGATCGCCGGGGACCATCAAGGACACGCTCCAGCCGAACAACGCCCCGTCGCTGAAATTCACCCAGTTCAACGACAATCTGGCGACCGACCGGCTGGTGCAGATCAATGCAACGATGAACGTCTTTGACAGCGGCATAACCGCGGCACAGTTGCGTCAGGCAAAGGCGTTGATCAATGCCGAGCGCGGCATCCTCAAAACGACCGAACAGCAGGTTTTCCAGAACGCCGCCACCCAATTCGGCCAGATCATTCTCAACGATCAGCTGGCGCAATACGCACTGGGAACCAAGCAGGACACGGAGAAACTGCGCGGCGTCGTAAAATCGCTGCAGGAGCAGCACTTCGTCACCGTTACCGCCGTCTCGCAGATCGAGGAGCAGTATCAGAGCGCGGTTGTCTCCTATGAGCAGGCGAAAGGCGCCGCCAAGGCGGCCCGGGCCCAGTTTCTCGCCGTCGTAGGCCGCCCGGCCGGCAAGATCGCCGGCTGGCCAAAGTTCGAACCGATCCCCTCGGGGCTGGAGGCCGGGATCAAGGTCGCGCTCACCGATAACCCCAGCCTCATGACGGCGCGCTCAGAACTCGCCGCCGCACGGGCCGCCGTCGGCGTCGCGAAGGCCCAGCTGCTGCCGGTCGTGTCGCTGTTCGGCGATCTGTCGCACGACTGGAGCAACTCGCATTTCCTCAACGGCAATACGACGATCCCAGGCGGCCTGCCAGGGCATTACACGAATGCCAACACCCCCAGCGCGACAGTCGGCTTGCGGATGACGATGCCGCTCTATCAAGGCGGCGCCGAGTACGCGAATGTCCGCAGCCAGATCGATGCGGTCTCACAAAGCCAGCGGACCTTGATCAATGCCGAGACCGCGGTCCGCGGTGCCGTCGAGGCCGCGTGGCAGACGCTGGAATCCGGACGGGCGCAATACCGCGCCGCCACCGCTCAGGTCACCGCCGCGGAGCAATCCCTCGCCGGGATGAAGCGGCAGTTTCAGGACGGCACCGAGACGATCACCGACGTGCTGACCGAGGAGCGCAACCTGACCGCGGCACAAACCAACGCGGCGCAAGCCGGCTATAGCTATTTCACGTCAGTTGTAGCATTCCAGGTGGCGCTCGGGCGGTTCAACGCAAAAGACCTGAACCTGTCCGTCCCACTTTATGATCCACTCGACCATTATCAGGTCGTGAAGGACAAATGGTTCGGCTTCGGCCCCGACTGAAGCGGGCGCCCGGGTACGGCGCGCGCTTACGGGGACCGGCTCGAGGATGGGCGGTATGGATATAGTCTTCGTCAGCATGCCGATGGCCGATGTCGAGCGTCCGTCGATCGCGCTGGGCCTGCTCAAGGCCGTGCTCACGCAGCACGGAATGGACTCGCGGATTTTCTACGGCAACGTCCGCTATCTCGATTATTTCGGGCCGAGCGCCTATCGGCTGAGCCGGGTGGCGTCGCCCGAGGAAGCACTGGTCGACTGGCTGTTTGCGCCGGTCGCGTTTCCCGAGCACATGCCGCCGCCCGAGGATTATCTGGCGGCGCTGCTGACCCGTAACCCGCACCTCGGCAAGGCCGATAAGAACAAGATCATCGGCAGTCTTCTGGAATTGCGGCGCCGTACCGGCGAGTTCGTCGACTGGATGGTGCAGGCGGTACTGCGGCTGGAGCCGCGGATTGTCGGCTGTACCTCGATGTTCCAGCAGCATGTCGCCTCGCTGGCGCTGCTCCGCAAAATCAGGGAACGCGCACCCGATGTCGTCACGATGATCGGCGGCGCCAATTGCGAGAGCATCATGGGGCGGACGACGCACCGGAGCTTCGCGTGGGTCGACTACGCTGTCTCGGGCGAGGCCGACGCCTATTTCGGCCCCTTCTGCAAAGCCGTTCTCGCCCAGGGGCGCGACATCGCGGCGGCGGAACTTCCGGAAGGCGTGTTCGGCCCGGTGCATCGCGAGATCGGCTATCCCAAAGCGTCGTACGGCGACGGCGTGCCGCGCGGCATCACCGAGTCGATGGAGGGCATGCCGGCACCCGACTACGACGATTACTACAAGGAACTCGACGGCTCGCTCTATGCCCGGCACATCATTCCGGGCACGCCGATCGAGGCGGCGCGCGGTTGCTGGTGGGGCGCCAAGCACCACTGCACCTTCTGCGGCTTGAACGGGCACGGCATGGACTACCGCTCGAAGCGGGCCGACACGGTGCTCGCCGAACTCGACCTGTTGCACGAGCGCTACGGCACGAGCCGCTTCGAGGCGGTCGATAACATTATCGAGATGGAATATTTCACGTCGCTGTTGCCGACATTGGCGGAAAGCGGCCGCGACTACTCGTTTTTCTTCGAAACCAAATCCAATTTGAAGAAACAGCAGATCGAGCTGATGAGCCGCGCCGGCATCCGCTGGATCCAGCCGGGCATCGAGGCCCTGCACAGCGAAGTATTGAAGCTGATCCGCAAGGGCGTCACCGCGATCCGCAACGTACAGCTGTTGAAATGGTGCCGGCAGAACGGGGTTCGGGTCGGCTGGAACATGATTGCGGGTTTCCCCGGCGAACAGGATCAATGGTACGCGGAAATCTCGGAGTGGCTGCCGGTGATCGAGCATTTGCAGCCGTGTTCGCTGGTGGCGCTGCGGTATGACCGCTACAGCCCCTATTTCAAGGATGCGGCCTCCTGGGGCATCGAACTGGAACCGGTCGAATTCTACCGCTTTGCCTATCCGTTGTCGCCGGAGGCCCTGAAGGATCAGGTGTATTTCTTCTCGGATCGCGGCGCCCAGCTGCCGCCTTACCTGAAAGAAGGGCCGATCCCGGGGCGGCCGGGTCTCGAACGGGTCCGCGACGGGATCGCGCAGTGGCTCGATCGCTGGCACAATGACGGCGCGGTGCTGTCGGCGCAGCCTTGCGACGGCGGTTTGGACGTGACTGACACCAGGCGCTGCGCGGTCGCGCCGATCCACCGTCTGCGCGGATTGGCCGCCAAGGTCATCGACGCCTGCGACGGCATCGCGACGCGGCGGCAGATCGGCCGGTTCTGCGCTGCGGCGGGGTACGCCGCCGATGAGGCCGCGATCGACGCCACCGTACAGGATATGCTCGATCGCCGGCTGGTCCTCGACCTTGACGGCGGCCTGTTGTCGTTGGTTCTGACCGATCCGGTGACGCCGCTCGACTGGCACCTCAACGCTCCGAACGGGACGTTTTCGACCCGGCCGGTGCCGTCGGAGATCAGGGCCCAGATCAAGCCCTAATTAGGGGCAGAGCGCGCGATGGAGGCAGTTGGCACCCTCACCCTCCCGGGGCCGCTCGCGCTGGAAAGCGGTGTGTCGCTGGCGCCGGTTGAGATTGCCTATGAAACTTATGGGGAACTCAACGCCTCGCGCAGTAATGCGATCCTGCTCTGCCACGGGCTGACCGCCGATCAGCACGCGGTCACCACGCAGAGCGAGGCCGGGCCGCGGCCGGGCTGGTGGGACAAGGCAATCGGTCCCGGCCGGGCGCTCGACACCAGCCGGTACTGCATCATCAGCATCAATGCGCTGGGGAGCTTTGGCGGATCGTCGAGCCCGGCGTCGATCGATCCGCAAACCGGCCGACCCTACGGAATGCGCTTTCCGTTTGTCACGATTGCCGACATGGCCGACGCGCAGGCCGGTTTTGCCGATGCGCTCGGCATCGACCGGTTTCACACGGTCATTGGCGGCTGCATGGGCGGCTTCCAGGTGCTGGAGTGGATGCGCCGCCACCCCCAGCGCCTGAGGTACGCAGTGGTGATCAGCGCGACGCCGCGCACCTCGACGCACAACACCGCGCTGTGGCACGTCATGCGCGCGGCGATCCGCCGTGATCCCGATTGGCGCGGCGGCGATTACTACGACGCCCGGCCGCCGCTGGCAGGCATCGGGCTGATGGCCATGTTCGGCGCGCTGTTCTGGATGGACCGCGCCGGACTCGATGCCCGCTTCGGGCTGCGCACGGTTGGTGCGAGGCCCTTGTCCTACGGGTTCGAATCCGAATTCGAGATCGAGGCATTCCTCGACCGCATCGGTGGCAACGCCACTGGCCGAACTCGACGCCAACGCGCTGATCTATCTGACGCGGGCGATTGATTATTTCGACATCGGGCGTGGACACGCCGATCTGGCCGCTGCCTTCCGGGCAGTGAGCGCGCCGACGCTGTTCGTCAGCTATTCCGGCGACTGGCGCTACCCCTCCGGCGAGATCGAGGCGATGCATCAGGCGCTGAAATCAGCCGGCGGCGTTTCGACGCACGCTGTGTTTGAGAGCGCCTGGGGGCATGGCGGATTCCTGCAGGAGCCGGAAAAACTGGCGCCGTTGCTTCGCCACCTTTGGGGCTAATCCACAGCGCATAAAGATGTCTGAATTGTTACACTGGGCAGGCTGAATACTTCCAGGGTTTTAGAGATTTTTCCTGTTGACCGGGTTCGGAGCAAGATATTAATCTTTCACCGGTCGGCCAGTTGTTGCAATCAACCGCAGTGATGGGCCGGTTGTCCATGGGAACTTCACTGGGCGGAACGTGCCGGGGCTATACAGGGTAGCCCTGAAAGGGGAAACAGATGAGCGCAACGGAAGCCGAACGGTTTGCCAACGATCTGAAGACGACCCCCGATCTTCTTGATGAGTTGAAGAAGTCGGCGGGTGGATTGGGTCTGTCGGGTGTCGTTGAATTTGCCAAGAGCAAGGGCTACGGCATCGATGTTGATGATGCCAAAACCTACATTGAAACGAAGGCGCACAAGGAACTTACCGACGAACAGCTCGACCGGATCGCCGGCGGCAAAGGCGGCGGTGGCGGCTCGGCCACGAACGTCGCGACCAACATCAACGTCGCGCAGAACGTGTCCGTCGCGGTCAACGCGGCTGACGTGGCGAATATCGCCGGCGCCGTTACCGCGGCGATCGTCGCAGCCGTCATCGTCATTACCTGAGCGAGTGTGCCGGCGCGACAGCGTCGGCTCTGCGCGGCGCCGACCGGGCACGACCTGAGTGGAACATTGCACGCCGCCTCGACAGCCCGCGCAGCGAGTTGTGAGGCGGCGTACCGTTATCCGGGCGGCAGCCGCAGTTGACTAACATTTTCGGGCTTGTCGCCCGGCTTGCGATGAGCCCCGGCTTGCAATGAGCCCCGGCTTGCAATGAGCCTTGCCGAGTACCGCGAAAGGAATTAACCGTGTCGCTGCCGATCAGTGAAGCTGCGAAGTTTTACCGGAGTGTCTGGGACCGGCGCGACGCTGCGGAATTGCACAAGCTGGCGCATATCAAGCGCTTTATGGAATGCCTGACCGGCGACCCGGAATTTCGCAAAAAGCTGGGCGACAACATCGGTGGCGACCTGATGTCGGTCGCCGCTGAATACGGCATCGACGCCGACCCGGCCTTGATGATGCCGCTGTTCTCGACGGCGCATATGAAATATCGCTTTTCGGAGGAAGGCGCGCAGTGGCCGCTGGCGCAGTTGTGGGATGCGTACATGAACGACATCCTGCAGCACCGCAACATGCTGCGCGAACTCGGCGACACCTCCAAGGCGAACCCGCGCTTTCACGCGTGGCGCGAACGCCAGATCGCGCGTTGTTACTCGGAACTCGGCAGCATGGCGCCGGCGATCACCCATCCGGTTATTGCTCTCGAACTTTCCGAGGGCTGCTCGGTCGGCTGCTGGTTCTGCGGCATCTCGGCCGATCGGTTCAAGGAGTACTGGCCGCACACCGACGAGAATGCCGGGCTGTGGCGCGAGGTCCTGGCGGAGGTCGCCGACGTGTTCGGCACCGGGGCGCAGACCGGCTTCTGCTATTGGGCCACCGACCCCAGCGACAATCCGGATTACCCGCAGTTCATCACGGATTTCCACGACATTATTGGCGCGCTGCCGCAGACGACGACCGCGGCAGCCGTCAAGAACGCGAAAAACATCGCCTGGACCCGCGAGGTGCTCGCGCTGTTCAACAAGCATCGCTACGTCTGCAACCGCTTTTCGCTGCTGACGCTGAAGGCAATGCAGCAGGTCCACAAGGAATTCACGCCGGAGGAAATCTTTGGCGTCGAGCTGGTCTTGCAGAACAAGGAAGCCATTGTCGGCAAGGCCAACGCCGGCCGCGCCACGGAACGCAAGGAGCGGCTGGAAAAGGCCGGCAAATCGACCCGGCTCGCGATGCTCGACAGTGACCAGTCGACGATCGCCTGCGTCAGCGGTTTCCTCGTCAACATGGTGACGCGCACCGTCCAGCTGGTGACGCCGACGCGCTCCAGCGAGCGCTGGCCGCTCGGCTATCGCATCTATGCCGAGGCCAGGTTCTCGACCGCCGCCGAATTCCGCTCGATCGTCAACGAGATGATCGAGACGCATATGCCTGAGGATTTGCGCGGCAGCGACGTCATCTCATTCCGCCCCGACCTGACCTACAACCAGCTGTCGGACGGGTTCGAGCTGACAGGCGCCGGCGGCACGAAATACACGATGCGCAGCGACATGATCGGCGCGAGCTATCTCGGCGGCCTGATCCGCCGGGGTGACCGCACCGGCAGCGACATCATCGATGCGATGGTCCGTTCGGGCTGCGACATCTTCCAGGTCGCGGCGTATCTGCGGCGGCTGTTCGACCTCGGCATCTTTGATGAAGACCCGCTTTCCGGCAAAATCGGCAAGCAGGTGCTGCGCGCCGCGTCATAGCGGCGGCGCCGCAAACGCCAGGGAAAGTGAACGCGAACGCAGCGGAGGTGACTTGATCGAGATCAGGCCGCTCGCTGCCGACGAGACGGCGCCGTTCGCCGATTTCACTTTCCCCGCCTTGCGGCCGCTGCTCGACCACGAGCGGCCGATACGCCCGGTGATGCTCGGCGCGCGAGCCGATGGCGACCCGGTCGGCATGTCATACGGACTGGCCGCGCCCAACCGGCAATTCGAGCTGTTGTCGCTATATGTCGCGCCGTTATGGCGAGGGCAGGGGATCGGCACTCGTCTGCTGACCGAACTCGAAGATCATTACCACGGTGAAGGCTGCGTGCTCGGCGCGCATTTCTTCACGGTCATGGAGGATGAGCCGGGTTTCGCCAAATACCTGATGCGTCATGGGTGGTCAGCCCCGACGATCCGGCAGGTGATCTGCCGCACAACGACTGAACTGATCCTGTCGTCGCCGTTGCGCGCCTTTGCGCGACTGCCCCGCGGCTATCGCATCATCGGCTGGGCCGAGGTGACGCCGGCGCAAAAGGACGCGATCCGCGAACACACCGAGCGGGAGCCCGGCTGGTATCCCGAGCAGCTCGACCCGTTTGTCCACGAGCAGGACGGGCTGATGGAAACCAGCATCGCGCTGGTTCACGGCGATGAGGTGGTCGGCTGGCTGTTCGCGCATCCGATCGGCGACGACACGTTGCGCATGACCTGTTCGTTCGTCGCCAAGGAATTGCAGCGGATGGGCCGCGTGCTGCATCTGTGGTGGGAGGCGGGGGTGCGGCAGGACGCCTACACGTCGATGAAGCGCACGATCTGGACCGTTCCGCTGGCCTATGGCGAGCACGTCAAATTCGTGCTGAAGCATGTCAAGCCGTGGATGGAATCGGTGTCCTACGCCTGCACGTCGATCAAGCGGTTCGAAGACCCGGACGCCAGTGCTCGATCGTGATGATCGGGGTTCCCAGCATCTCGGCGGCGAGCGCGCGCGAGCCCGACGACACCAGGCCGGCTTCCGCCGCCGCGCGCAGATAGGTGGGGCGCTCGACGAGGTACTGGTGCGAATAGCCGTGACTGGCGTCGAGGCTGGTCATCACGTTGCGGCCCTCATGCGCCGCGATCAGCCGGGCCGGAACGGTGTGGGCCTCGATCACGATCATCCCGTGCCGCCCGATCCACGGCCGCCAGTCGCGGAAATGCCGTACCAGATCAGCCTGCAGTGCCGCGGCCGGGATCAGCCCGCCATCCTCGGCCACAAAAACCGCGTCGCAGGGTGGCCACGGTGGGGCAGAACCTGCGGCCTCGCCGGGTTCGACCGGACGATAGCTCCGGTCGTGTATCACCGATTTACTGACATGCAGCGCCGCTGCGAAATCGATCCCCAGAGGCGCGAGACAGTGCGCGATGCAAGCGGGTTCGGCGATATCGCCATCGACGACAATGGCGGGCGCGCCGATCGCGGCCATTGCCTGCTCGATCACCTCACGGGCAATCGGGCTCGGCTCGACGCCGACCATCGTCAGCTTGTGCTCGGCGAGCGCCGGTCCGCGGCGCGTCCGGTCGCGGATGGCAACATACAGCTCGCGCAACAGCGACCCGTCTCCGGCGCCGGTGTCGACGATCGCCTTTGGCTGCGACGCCAGCGGCTCGGCATCGAACAAGGGCAACGCCAACTCGAAAAACCGGTCGCGGCAGGTCTGTGAAAACACATTACCGCTGAAATCGATGTCGAGCCGCCGGTCGAGATGACTGTCGAATCCGGACGAGGCCCGCCTGTCATGGGCCGACGGAAACAGCATCCCACCCACCGCCGCGAAGGTCGGGAAATAGCTGATCGAGTGGTCGTACTGCGCGCTCCAGTCGATCGCAAGCCGGCCGGCATCGGTCAACGAGCCGTCGCTTCCGGCCCATTCCTGCCGTTTCAGCACCTCGAACGCCGCCAGCATCGCGGGATTCCTGCCGGCCAGGCGACCAGACCGCCGCAGCCCGCTCGCCGCCGCGGCCGCCAATGCCCCCCACACATGGTCGTGTACGCGGTCGGGCACGTCACCCGTTCCGGGGGCCGTCGCGCAGAACGCGCGGAAGCGCCGCTCGTCAAACCCGGTATCGCGGACGAGCGCGGTAAACAAATCCCGTGCGACCACCAGCCCCTCCGCCATGTCGGCGTATCTCTCCGCATAGGGCAACCAATCCCGTCCCCCTTTGGTGAGGCTGACCGCACCGCGCTCCCGCCCCACCCAGGCCTGTTCCTCGAGGAGGCGCATCGCGAGGTGAAAATAACCTCGCGGGCTGCGGTGCCGGTCGGCCAGCGAGTCAATGTCGAGCGGCCCGTTCTCCCTCCCGAGCATCGCGAGCACGCCGGCATCTGCGAGCGCCGAAACGGTCGTACCGACGGAAATACCGTCGAGATGGCGGCATATCTGCTGCCAAACGCGCAATCGTAGCGCGGCTGTCGTATCGGCCGCGGCATTCATGCCATCTGTCGCCGGGCAAGATCGGCAAACACGCCTTCTTGCGCCATCAGGGTTTCGAAATTGCCGGACTCGACGACCACGCCGCCGACGATCACATAGATCACATCGGCGCGAACAATCGTGCTGAGCCGGTGTGCAATGACGACCCGGGTTGCCTTCAATGACTCGAGATTACGTGACACCGTTTCCTGGTTGATGTTGTCGAGGGCGCTGGTCGCCTCGTCGAAGATCAGCAGTTTCGGCCGGCGTGACACCGCGCGGGCGATCATCAGCCGTTGCCGCTGGCCGCCTGAGATCGTCGTCGCGCCTTCGTTGAGGAACGTGTCCATGCCCATCGGCATGGCCTTGATGTCGTTGTCGAGACCGGCGATGCGAGCCGCTTCCCAGGCGTCGTCGCGGGTCATGTTGGCGCCCGCGGTGATGTTGTGGAAAACCGAGCCGGACAGGATGCGGCCGCTCTGCAGCACGACGCCGATCTGGCGACGCAGCGCGCGCTTGTTGAGATAGCGCACATCTTTCGAATCGATAAAAATCGAGCCCTGTTCCGCCTGGTCGAAGCCGAGCAACAGGCGCACCAGCGACGATTTGCCGACGCCTGAGGGGCCGACGATCGCGACGAACTGGCCGCGCTCGGCGGTCAGGTTGAGACCGTGCAGGACACGCGGCAGGTCGGGGCGATAGCGGAAAAACACGTCGCGCACCTCGACCCGGCCTTCGATCTGGCCCGGATCTTCCGAGGCGTCGTCGCGGGTTTCTTCCGGTTCGTCGAGGATCGGCCGCACCCGATCGTAAAGCGGCCCGACATTCAGCAGGCTCAGCGCGGATTGTGACATTCCGAAGACCGCCTGCATGAAATTGGCATAGGCGACGTTGAACGCCACGAAAGCGCCGGCCGCGATGAACTTGCTGATCGTGCTTGGGTCCATGTCGGCCCAACTGGTCTTGGTATAGAAAATCTCCCAGATCTTGCCGGTCGCAAAACCAATCACGAGAAAGATCGTCAGCGGCCCCATGTAATTGAAAAACGATCGGAAAACCGTCGCCATGTTATTGAGCCGCGCCTGACGGTAGGTCGCCAGGGTCAGCGCGACGTAACGCTCGGCCCAGCGCGAAAAGGCGGAACGGTCGGCACCGGATAGCCGCAGCCGCGGCACGCCGTTCAGTAATTGCACGACCAGCCCTTGCAGGCTGCCGGTCAGCGTCGTGATCTCGCGGTTGCGCTTTCTGACGGAACGGCCGATCAGGTACGAGATCCCGACGAACACGACCGCCACGGCGATGCCAAACAGCGCCAGCAGCCAGTTGTAGTAGAAGATCAGTCCCAGACTGAACAGGCCGGAGACGCCGTGCGTCATCGACGCGGTCACCGTGCCCGAAAAGATTTGCCGAATCTGGTCGATGCTCATCGCCCGGTTGGCGAGGTCGCCGACGCTGTAGCCGCGGAAGAACGATACCGGCAATTTCAACAGCCGGTCCCATACCGCAGATTGCACCCGCTGGTTCATCGCGCCTTCGATGCGCAGCATCGAGACCGATTGAATGCCGTTGAGCCCGGTCGTCGATATGCCGCTGACCACGAGCGCCGTCGTCAGCACCATCAATTGCTGGAAATCGCCTTCGGGGATCACCGGGTCCATGATCCAGCCGGTCACAACCGGCATGACCAGAGCCAGTAAGCCGGTGGCGATGATCGTGCCAACCACCCACCAGGCATCGCGCCATACGACCCGGGCGCCGAACAGCAGCAGCTGGAAGGGCTGGATGTGCCCCTGCGGGAACGGCAGCACAAAGGTGTAGCCGTTCGGACTGACGGTGCGGGCAACCTCCTCGGTCAGCCGGCGGCGTTCGAGCGTCGCCCCATCGACCAGCCAATAGCGGCGCGGCGACGTTGAAATGATCGCGCAGGGCCGCTGGTCTTCGCCGTACCACGTCAGGATCGCGCCGTGATCGCGCTGCCACCAGCCGCCGCTCAGCGTGACCCGGCGATAGAGAAACCCGCTGATCCGCCCGATCTCGCCGATCGGATCGCGCGAGGAGGCAACGGTTTCCTCCTCGACGCTGGTCAGGCGCAGCCTGCCGCCGAGCGCCTGGTACACCAGGGCGGTGGCGGCGATCAGGGGGTGACCGGAGGGCGGCGCGGCATCACCCTGGCCTGCCGACACGATCCCGGCCAGCGTCCGCAGCGCATTGGAGAACCGTGTCTCCTCGTAGACGCGGCTCTGGACGATCGTCTCGCCGAAATGCGCCTCGCGATCGATAAAGGCCTGCGCGGAGCTTGCCAGGACCAGTGCGTGCAGGAAACTCAGGTCGGCCGGGAAACCCGGCCGCCCTACCCATTCGGCGATCGTCTGCGGGGTGACGCTGATCTCCTGCCGCACCCCGAACCAGAAATTGTCGCTGACCGGAACAGTGACAGCGTCACCGGGGGCCAGTTCCTCAAGGCTGATCGTTCCGCCGAGCGCCAGTGCGCCAGCGGGTGCGGTAATCACGACCATCTCGCCGACCGGCAGGATCGCCCCGCCCTCGGCCACGGTCGCGGTCTGCCCCGCGGCCAGCTGCACCGCCGTCATCGGCAGTTGCCGCGTCGCCTGATTGAACGCGATCTGTCTGACCCAACGCTGCACCAGCAGGTCGATCGCCTCGCCGCCAACATCCTCGTGCTTGAGTAGCGACAGGATGCGGTCGGCCGATGCCTCGACGATTTCGCATCCGAGCGTCGGAACGGCGATAACCTGCGCCGGCCGCTGCGGGTCCTGCAAGCCGAAGAACAGGTCGCCGGCAGCGATGCGCAGCAGGTGATGGCGTGTCCCGCTCATCATCGCACCGTGCTCGTCGGCCTCGTCCTCGACGAGGAACAGGTCAACCGCGCCCGCGACGACAATCCACACCCGGCTCGGGTCGCCGGCATCGAACGGCTGGTTGGCGCCGAGCTGCTGGACCGAGGCGCCCTCGCCGATCACCACTTCGAGGAGAGCGAGGATCGGGTCTCCGCCCTCCGGCGGCGGCAGCTCCGCTTCCTGCTGGATGATTTCGGCGTAGGCCATCAGGTGCCCGACGACAGCGCCAGCGCGGCGTATTTGCCGTTTTGCGCCAGCAGGAAATCATGCGTGCCGCGCTCGATGATGCGGCCGCGCTCCATGACGATGATCTCGTCGCAGTCGCGAATCGTGCTGAGCCGGTGCGCCACCAGAATGCAGGTGCATCCGCGCCGCCGCAGATTGTCGTCGATGTGCTTCTCGGTCAGCGGATCGAGCGCCGATGTCGCTTCGTCGAGCACCAGGATCGTCGGGTCGCGCGCCAGAGCCCGCGCGATTTCCAGCCGCTGACGCTGGCCGCCGCTGAAATTGGCGCCCGCCTCGGCCATGTCGCTGCCATAGCCGCCGGCGCGCGCTGCGATCTCGTCGTGGATCGCCGCGTCGCGCGCCGCCAGCACGATCGCGTCGCGGGTGATCGTCGGGTCCCACATGCTGAGGTTTTCTGCGATCGTGCCCTGGAACGTATAGCTCTCCTGGGTCACCGCGGCGACCGAGGAGGTGAAGACCGATCGCGGCACCTGATCGAGGCGCAGCCCGTCAAACATGATTTCGCCTGAGGTCGGCTGGTAGAGACCGAGGATCAGCTTGGCGACGGTCGATTTTCCGCTGCCGGTCGAGCCGACCAGCGCCACCCGTTGCCCGGCCTTGATGGTGAGGTTGAAATCCCGGATCAGCGGCGGGTCGAGCGGGCTATAGGCGAAGTTGACGTCGTGCAGCTCGATACGGCCGGTGAGCCGGCGTACCGCGTGCCCGTTGGTCGGCAAGGCCAGTTGCTCGGTGAGCAGGATCGGGTCTTCCTCCTGCTTCATGATGTCGTCGAGACGATTGAGATCCCCTTCGACCTCTTGAAGCTGGCCGCCGAAATCGACGAGTTGTGCGACCGGCGAACTGAATTGCCCCATCAGCCCCTGGAACGCGACGAGACCGCCGATCGTCAGATAGCCGCGGATGATCAGATAACCGCCATAGCCCAGCACCATCGCGGCGGTCATCGAATTGAGGAAGGCCGGCATCGCGCTCAGCGCCGACGAATAGACGCCGAGTTCCTGCGTGCTGTTCAGCGAGCGCGTCTGATAGCCAGACCACAGATTGAAGAAATCGTTTTCGGTGCCGGTGGCTTTTAATGTCTCGATCGCCTGCAGGCCGGCGATCGAGGCGCCGTTGACCCGCGCCATCTGGTTCAGCGCAACCCGGTTGAGGTCGCGCCGCTTGCGCCGCACGAGGCGCACGACACCGAGGTTGATCGCCGTGACAGCGATGGCAGCCAGCGTCAGCGGCACGCTGTAGAACAGCATGACCATCGCGTAAAAGACGCTGGTAAAGCAGTTGACCATGTTGGTCGGCAGCGGCCCGGACAAAAGCGAAGATACGCGCTGGATCGACTGCACCCGCGAGGCGATGTCGCCGATAAACCGCTGGGCATAGAAATCCACCGGCACCCGCAGCACCCGCCAGAAAAACTGCGAGGCGGCGACGATTGAAAACCGGTTTTGCAGCTTGAGCAGCATGCGCTGCTGCAACAGCGTGAAAATCGCGTTGAAGATCGCGGTTAGCAGGATCGCGATGATCAGCGGCAACAGCCAGTCATCAAAGCCGCGCGTCAGGATGTCGTCGATAAAGGTCTTGGTGAATGCCGGCGCGAGAAAACCCGGCACGACCAGCAGCAGCGTGACGAACATCAGATAGGCAATCGCCGGCCCGACCCCGCCGAGCCTTCCGGACAGGGCGCGGGTCAGCCGGTGCCGCTCGCCGCCCTTCTGGAATTCCGGGCCGGGCTGGAAATCGAGGACGACGCCAGTGAAGCTGCCGCGGAACTCGGCCATCGTCACGGTGCGCGGGCCGGCCGCCGGGTCGTTGAGAAAGACGCGGCGGCGGGTCGCGCCCTCGACGATGACGTAATGGTTGAAGTTCCAAAACGCGATAAACGGCCGGCGCAGCGCAAAGGCCTCGTCGATATCGGCGCGGACGCCTTTCGCCTCCATGCCGAACTTGCGCGCGGCCTTGATGATGTTCGCGGCCTTGGCGCCGTCGCGCGACACACCGCATTCGCGGCGCAGTTCTTCGAGCGACACCCAGCGGCCGTAATAGCCGAGGATCATCGCCAGCGAGGCGGCGCCGCACTCGACCGCCTCGATTTGCAGCACGGTGGGGGTTCGACGCCGCCGGAAGCGAGGCCGCGATTCACCACCGCCACGCTTGAGGATCGTCCGCAGCCTAGTTAGTGCGGTTGGCAATCCAAGTCTCATAGATCGGTACCACAAGGTCGATCGGGCGGTCGCGCATCACCGTGACGCCGATCGAGGCGATGCTGCCGGCGCTGATCTGGAAGGGCGGGCCGGCCGATGACGTCCAGGCAAGCCCGCTCGCCGTCTTGGGATCCTGGTCGAGGCTGATCAGCGCCGAGATCACCGGCCCGGCCTGCAGCATCTGCTGCACCACCGTATCGTTGGCGAGTACATCCTTGACCGCCGCCTTGCTGATCGGCAGGTCGCTGACCGACTTGATGCGGCCGCGGATCGAGCCGTAGATGCTGCGCTCGACGGTGGTCGGGCTGACCAGCGCCAGCATGCCGACCTCGGCCGTCTTGCTGGTCGCCACCGGCAGATAGGCCTGCACCTGCAACTCTTCTCCCGCCTCTTTCATGGTCACCAGCGGATCGCCGCTGTTGACCGAATTGCCGAGCTTGGTCGAGACCTCAATGATGGTCCCGGTCACCGGCGCCGTCACGATCTGGCGGGTGCTGATCGTCACCTCGAGATTATGCAGGGTGTTTTCCGCCGAGATGATCTGCGACTGGATTTGCGCCAGCGACTTTTTCTGGCTGTCCTCGAAATCGATCTCCGAGGTTTGCGCCTGCGCCATCTGGTTGGTCGCATCGCGCACCGATTGCTGCGCCGTGTAGATTTGCGTCTGTGTCTGCTCGACCTGCTGACGGGTCACGAACCCGTCCTTCATCTGGCCCTGCTGCACACGATAATAATCTTGCAGAAAGACCAGGTGTGCGCTGGTTTCCTCGATTTTTTTCTTCAGCGCGCCGACCTGGTCAATCGTCGATTGGCGGCGCAGTGCGATTTCCTTGTCCGCGATCTCCGACTGGTCCTTGTAGAGCGTCTGGTAGTTTTCGAGCGCGCGCTTGGCGCCGTCACGCTGCGCCTCCTGGTCGGGCAGGCTCAAGGCGGCGATCTTGCCGTCCTTTTTGATCATGTCGCCGACCTTGACGAACAGCTGGTCGATCTGTGCGCCGGTGGGCGCCGGGATGCTGTAGAGCCTGCCGCCCTGGTGCAGGATCATGCCCATTCCGTAAACCTGAAACGGCAGCTCGCCAAGAAACCCCCACAGCACCAGGGCGCCCACGATGACCGTCGCGACAATGCACGAGAGCCAGCCGATCGGCGAGGTCAGCGTGAACAGCGCATCCAGCTGGTCCGGGCTGCGCAACCGGGCCATCGCCTCGGCGCGAAACCCGGCAGGTGTCATCTGGTCGGGCATGAGCGACCCTGTTACGGTGCTTTTTCGTGGAGGAAGAAGACGAGCCCCGTCAGCACCGATACAAGCTGCGTCTCGACGAGGTCGTGATCGCTGTTGATCGTGACCGACAGGCAATAGACCGGGCCATCCTTGGCGGCAAGGCGCGTTGTGATGTTGAAGACGCCGTGGTCCGCCCCGCCCTTGAACGCGATTTCTGGCCAATCGATGCGCTCGGCCAGCCCGGCATTGATCTGCATGACCGGCAGTGCGTGCACCTGTTCGATCAACGTGCATAGTTGCCGCGTGCTGTAATGCCACTCGATCGGCGACGGGTTGACGACCCCGATTTCGCCGCTCTGCGGCAAGGGGGCGGTCGCGATCGATGTCAGGATGCCGGTGCGGTCGGCCGGGCTCGCCGTCAGAAAGCGCTGCAATTGCGGCGCCTCGCCGTGACTGCTCAGCACCAGGTACTCGCGCGGCGTCAGGATCGGGTTGTTGCCGTAGGCGTATTTCTGGATCGCCTCGCGCCCGACGAGGTCCATGATCGCGTCGGTCGCGGTGTTGTCGCTGAGCGCGATCATCAGCCCGGCCAGCGTTTCCAGCGTCACCTTCGTGTCAACCGGCCAGTCCTGCAAGATGCCGGTCGGCAGCGATCGCCATTTCGCCTGCATCGGCACCAGCTGCGTCCATGACAGACGCCCGGCCTGAACGGCGTCGGCAAGCGCCGCGATGTAGGAGAGCTTGAAGGCGGAACCGACCGCGAGCGGGGTATCGGCCTCGATCGCAGCGAGGTCCTTGCCGCCCTTGGTGATCAGCAGCGATGTCTTGTCACCGAGCTTGGCGACCAGCCTCTCGGCCTCCTCCAGCGACTGTATCCGCGGCGCCTCGCGCTGAATGCGAAAGCTGGTCAGGCGCAGCTGTGGATCGAAATCGGCGTCGGCGAAGGCAAGCGCCTTGGCAAAACGAATGCGGTATTTCCAGCTGGTGTAATCGACGCCGCTGACCGCGCCGAGGTTGCGAACCAGCTGGCGCGCGGCAGTGCCCAGACGCTCGACACCGGCCGGCTCGATGCTCGGCGAGCTGAGTGACTGGGCGCTGTCCGGGTTCTGGAAAAGCTGCGTGATGATTGCGGCCGGGTTCTGCGGCCTGGCGTCATCGGCGACCGCGGCAGGGACCCACCAAAGGAGCGCGAAACCGAGAAAGGCCGCGCCTCCTGCACATCGCACGCCGTTCGCCCAAATGGACCTGCAGCAAACGATCGCGCCCACCGTTTCCCCCGTGCTTCGGTCGCCCAGCAGATTGACTTATGCAGCCCGTCCCCGCAATTCGCAATCGAATAGCAGGAAATCCCCGTGTCAATTCATCCGAATAGATCGATCCCGAGCAACGGCGCCAGTTCATGAAATAATTCAGGACTCAGCGCCCCGCCGCGCTTTCGCGCTTCCGACGGGTCGGGGTTGCGCAAGTCGATCAGCAATACTACCCGGTCGCCGGGGCCGTCATTCCATGCACTATGCTCGAAAGAATCATCGAATAGCACGCACTTGCCCTCGTGCCAGCGTCGCACTTCACCGCTCACCATCAATCCGCAATCAGCATTCTGCGGCACCCTGACGCCGAGATGCGCGCGCAGGTGGAACCCGGAGTAGCCCTCATAGCCATGGTGCGGCAGAATGCGCGTGCCCGCGGCGAGTCGGGAGAAGCCGGCGGTGACCATCCCGGGCAGCGCCTCCAAAAGCCGGACCGTTTCGGGGCAGCGCTCGCAATTCTCCGCCAGTCGCCGCCCGAACGAAAAGAAGCCGAAAACCTTCCACCCGTCATTCGTATAAATCTGGCGCTCCGGCCACGCGCGAAAACTGTCGAGGTCGAGGGCGTCGAGTTCACCCCGCACCGCGCGCCAATGATCTTCTAGCGTGAAGAGCGAGGGGATGATGTCAGGGTCGCAATACATTGCCGACGATCCCTAATTAGGCGACTGAGGTTCGGACCAGGGCTCACTGGACCGTCGCCTGCCCGGCTGCCCGATGAGTGGCCCGATGAGTGGTCAGTCCGCCTGCCCACTCGAAACCATCCCGACGAGACGCTCGAAACGGAGACCTGCCATGTATAACGTGTCGAGCAGCTTTTCGTCGATTTCGTGGACCGGCGGCTCTTTGTCGCCCTGCTTGCTGGAATTGTAGCCAAGCCGCTGTACCGTACCCCGCAGCCGATCGGCGAGAAACACGGCGATGGCGCGATAGAACCGCAGGCCAAAATCGGGGTCGTCGTCGATATGGAGGCGCAGCGCCTCGCGCTCGATGGCCAGGATGCGGCATGAGGTCTTGGCGATCACGTCGGCGGAGGGCAACTGGTCACTGACAAACGACATTTCGCCGACAATCTCGCCGGAGCCGATTTCGGCCACCTTGCCGATTCCCTTCACCGAAATATCCAGTTCGCCATCGAGCACGATGTACAGGTACTCGTCCGCCTCGCCCTGGCGCATCAGCAGCATGCCGGGTTTGAAGATCAGCCGGCGGCCGGCATTGGCAAACCAGTCGACATCATGGTCGCGCAGCTCGCCAAAAAGAAAGAGTACCTTACGCATCGCCTCGCCCCCTGGTTGAGGTCTTGGATGCCGGCCGGCACCGATCAGCCGCTCGCATCTGTCGTCGAACGCTCTTTGCGAGAAGCGTCGGTGCACCTGCGACAAGCATATTGGCGTTGCCGCTCCTCTCCTAGAGGATAGTTGATGCCGGCGCGCGCCCCGACACGCCGGAACCGATCTCTGCGGCAACTGTTTTTTCGATGAAGCCGCCGGATCATTCCACCATCGCGGCAAGGACGCCATCAAATGGACGCTACTCACGCGGCTGCCCCCGCTCCTGCCGAGCCTGCCGTTTCCCCGCCCGCGCCGTGGACGTCCCAGGAGGTCGTCGTTACCAATAGCGGGGTGTCACTGCACGGCACGCTGGAGCGTCCGCGGGCGATGCCGGCGATGCCGGCGATGCTTCTGCTGCAGGGCAGTGGTCCGGTCAACCGCGACGGCAACGTTCCCGGCACGCTGCAGACCGATCTGCACAAGCAGATCGCCAACACGCTGGCGGATATCGGCGTCGCCTCACTGCGCTGCGACAAGCGCGGCGAGTACGCCAACAAGGATGATATGCCACAGGATAAGGAGGCGATCGAGGCCTTCATCGCCTGGGACAATCTGGTCGACGACGCGGTCGCGCAGTGGCGGTTTCTGCGCGACCAGCCGGACATCGACGCCACCCGGGTCGGCTTGTTCGGTCACAGCGAAGGCGGCATCGTCGCGCTGGCGGCGGCGCACCAGCTGCTCGCCGCTGGTGACACGCCGGCCGCGGTCGTCCTGGCCGCCACACCCGGACGGCCGATGGGCGAGGTGGTGCGCGACCAGATCGAGCGGGTGATGAAGGAACGTGGCGTGAAGGCCGACAGCGCCGAGCGCGTTCTCGATGCCGTGGACAACATCCAGGAGACCATCGCTGATACCGGCGAGGTGCCCGACGCAGTGCCCACCATGCTGAAGCCGCTCTACAAACCCGAACTGGCTTCGTACTGGCACTCGCTGCTCAACCTCGACCCGGCCGAACTGGCCAAGATGTTTCCGGGCCCGGTGCTGGTAATTGACGGCACCGCTGACAAGCAGGTGTCGGCCCGCGACGACGCCTTGACCCTCAGCGACGCCTTGAGCGAACGCTCGTCCGACGATCACGACCTGTTGATCGTGCCGCGGGTGACCCACGAGCTGAAATCAGTCACCGATTCCCCAGCCGGCGATGCGGCGCCGATCAAGCCGGCGTTGATCAACGAGATCAGCGCTTGGGTGAAGGAGAAGCTGGTGGATCAGTCATCCAGCCCTGGCTGAGGGACGGGTGTTGTTGAGGGATGGGGTGAGTTCGCCGTCTGGCGCGGCATCGCGGCCATCCCCATGTTGCACCGCATGACCCTGCGCGACATGCTGAAGCTGCTGCCGATCGAGCGGCTGCGTAACCCCCCGCCTTTGGTGACCGTCGTGCGGCTCGACGGTGTTATCGCTCCCCGGCAGTGGCGCGGTGCGCTGTCGCTGGCGAGCCAGGCCGAGGTGCTGGAACGCGCCTTTGCGCCGGGCGGCCTCAGCGCCGTGGCGCTCGCGGTCAATTCGCCGGGCGGGTCGCCGGTGCAATCGGCGCTGCTCTATCGCCGCATCCGCCAGTTGGCCGCGGAAAAGAAGGTGCCGGTATACGCCTTTGCCGAGGATGTCGCGGCATCGGGCGGATACTGGCTGGCGCTTGCCGGCGATGAAATCTATGCCGAGGAGGCCTCGCTGCTCGGCTCGATCGGGGTCGTTAGCGCCGGCTTCGGGATGGAAAAGCTGATCGGCCGCTTTGGCATCGAGCGCCGGCTGCACACCGCCGGCGAAAACAAGGCGATGCTCGATCCGTTCCTGCCGGAAGACCCGGAAGATGTTGCGCGGCTGTCGGCGTTGCAGCAGGACATCCATGAAACCTTCAAGGACCACGTTCGCCGCTGTCGCGGCGGCAAGATCGATCCGGCTGACGACACGCTGTTCAGCGGCGAGGTGATGACCGGCCGCACCGCCCTGGCGCGCGGCCTGATCGACGGCATCGGTGATCTGCGCTCGATCATGCGGGCACGGTTTGGCGACAAGGTCCGGCTTGTGCCGGTCACCGGCGAGCGGCGGCGGCGCTGGTGGCTGCCGCGCCTGTGGCGGCGCGGCGGCGACGAACCCGGCGGCGGCATCGCGGCGTTGCTCGGCGATGTTGTCGATGAACTCGAAGCCCGCGCACTGTGGGCCCGCTTTGGCCTGTAGGATGGGCTGAGCGTCAGCGAAGCCCATCACTCTTCCAGCACCGGCTTTTGATGGGCTTCGCTTCGCTCAGCCCATCCTACGACACGCGACGACAACACGGGCAGCCTCGCTTGACCCTCCCGCCAGCCTCCCATAAACCTGCCCGATGATCACGATCCCGAAGATCGTCCTGGTCGCGTTGCTGGCGTTTGTCGTGTGGCATGTGGTGCGCTGGCTGAACAAGCCGGCACCAAAGCCGGTGCGCCGCCGCGCCGCGGGCGCGACGCAGCCGCAGGGTGCGATCGAGGATCTGGTCGCCTGCCGCGCCTGCGGCGCCTATGTTGCCCCGAGCGCCGGCGGCTGCGGCAAAGCTGCCTGCCCGCAACTGCGCTGACCCATTGAGGCCGAACAAATGACCGCCGCTCCCTCCGGGTCGAGCTTTCAGGCACTCATTCTCACCTTGCAGCGCTATTGGGCGGCGCAGGGCTGCGTGATCCTGCAACCCTACGATATCGAGGTCGGCGCCGGCACCTTCCACCCGGCAACCGCGCTGCGCGCACTCGGCCCGGAGCCTTGGCGCGCCGCTTATGTCCAGCCATCGCGCCGCCCGACCGATGGCCGCTACGGCGAGAACCCCAACCGCCTGCAGCATTACTACCAGCTGCAGGTGATCCTGAAGCCGGCCCCGGCCGACAGCCAGCAGCTCTATCTGAACAGCCTCGCGGCGCTCGGCATCGACGCGTCGAAACACGACATCCGCTTTGTCGAGGACGATTGGGAAAGCCCGACCCTGGGCGCCTGGGGCCTCGGCTGGGAAGTATGGCTCGATGGGATGGAGGTCAGCCAGTTCACCTATTTCCAGCAGGTCGGCGGCATCGAATGCGATCCCGTCTCGACCGAACTGACCTATGGCCTCGAACGTCTTGCAATGTATGTGCAGGGCGTTGAAAGCGTCTACGACCTCGACTTCAACGGCGTGGCGGGGGAAGGGAAGATTACCTACGGCCAGGTGTTTCACCGCGCCGAGCGAGAGTTTTCCGCGTTTGACTTCGAGTACGCCGACACCGGCCGCCTGTTCCAGCATTTCAAGGATGCCGAGGCGGAGTGCGAAAGCCTGATCGGCCACGGCATCGCGCTCCCGGCCTACGACCAGTGCCTGAAGGCGAGTCACCTGTTCAACCTGCTCGACGCCCGCGGCGTCATCAGCGTCACGGAACGCGCCGCCTATATCGGCCGCGTCCGCACGATGACCCGCGCCTGCTGCGAAACCTGGCTGGCGGGCAGCTGAGATGCCCGAGCCTCATCCTCGACGAGATTGCTTCGCTGCGCTCGCAATGACACTGGAATTAAAAAGGGTTGTCATTGCGAGGAGCGGAGCGACGAAGCAATCTCGATCGTCCTGGTTCTGTCCCCGGCGCCACGGGTGGAACGCATGACCGCCGGCGAACTCCTCCTCGAACTGCTGTCGGAGGAAATTCCGGCGCGCATGCAGCGCCGCGCGATCGACGACCTGACCGCGCTGATCCGTGACAAGCTCGCCGCCGCCGAAATCCCCGCCGCCACCTTGCGCGGTTACGTCACCCCGCGCCGCTTGACGATCGTCGCCAGCGGCATCCCCGCCGCCCAGCCCGACCGCAGCGAAGAACGCCGCGGCCCGCGCGTCGGCTCGCCGCAAGCCGCGCTCGACGGCTTCCTGCGCGGCGCCGGCCTCGCCTCGATCGAGCAATGCGAAACGCGCGACACCGGTCGCGGCGAATTCTATTTCGCGGTCATCAACCGCCCCGGCCGCCCCGCCGCCGAGGTCGTGCCGGAATTGCTGCGCGCCGCGATCGGCGAGTTGCCGTGGCCGAAATCGATGCGCTACCCGGCGGCGTCATTGCGCTGGGTGCGGCCGCTGATCTCGGCGATCTGCCTGTTCGACGGAGAGATATTGCCGCTGGCGCTCGACCGCGTGCCGGTCGGCCGAACGACGCGCGGCCACCGCTTTCTGTCCGAGGGCGAGATCACGGTCGCCAATGCCGCCGACTATCTCGCGAAACTCGAAGCCGCCCATGTCGTGCTCGATCACGAGCATCGCCGTCAGATCATCGACGCCGCGCTGCACGAACAGGCCGCCGCCGCGCAGGTGACCGTCAAGCCCGATCCCGGGCTGCTCGACGAGGTGACCGGCCTCGTCGGAATACCCCGTCGTGCTGATGGGTACGATCGACGCCGAGAGCATGGCATTGCCGCCCGAGGTGCTTTCGACCGCGATGCGCACGCACCAGAAATATTTCTCGTGCCTCAACCCGGACGGCACCGCCGCCCCGCGCTTTCTGTTCGTCGCCAACAACCAGACGCCCGATGACGGCCGAACCATCATCGCCGGCAACGAACGCGTCCTGCGCGCCCGCCTCGCCGACGCCCGCTTCTTCTGGGACCAGGACCGCAAGGTCACCCTCGAAAGCCGCGTCACCGCCCTCAAGGACCGCGTCTACCACGCCAAGCTCGGCAGATATGCGAGATAGGGTCAGACCGCGATTCGAGAAGCTATCAGCCGTCCTTCGGGAATTACGTGCCGGGCTGCCCGATCATTGCTTGCGTCAGAGAGCAGCGCAGCTTGTCGAAAGCCGATCTATCGACGGGCATGGTAGGAGAGTTTCCCGAACTGCAAGGAATAATGGGACGTTATTATGCCCTGAATGACGGTGAAGAATTGCAATGTTGCAGATGCAATTGCAGAGCATTACAAGCCGCTAGGCCCGGGCGATACATGCCCCATCAGCCCCGTTAGCGTAGTCGTCTCCTTGGCCGATAAGTTAATCGACACTAGTCGGGTTCTTCGCTATCGCAGAAAGACCAACCGGTTCGCGTGATCCGTTTGCATTACGCCGAGCGGCTCTCGGTACTGTTCGAATCATTATTGAAAATAGATTTGCATCTTCCCTTACGTTTTATTTTGGAAGAGGCTAAGAAAATTTGGGATCCAAAATGGGTCACGAATTGGGACCCGAATTTTCCGGAACCCACGGGGCAGTTGCTTGATTTTTTTGCTGACCGGCTGAAAGTCCATTTGCGTGAAAGCGGGGTCTCGCACGATTTAATTGCGGCCGTTTTAGCGGTGGCTGAAGACGATTTCGTACGCTTATTGGCGCGGGTCGATGCGCTCCAGAAATTTCTTGCGACCGAAGATGGGTCAATCTGCTGATCGCGATATCGCCGAGCCGCAAACATCGTGTCAATCGAGGAACGACGCGATGAGCGCTCATACAGCAATGACGATTACATTCTCCAGCGTGGCAACGAGGACGAATGGCCGCTCTGGTGGGCGCTTAGAGATGCTGCATTGACGGCGCGCCAGCGAGTTGTCGAAGAAGATTTTGAGGGCGCGATGGCCTCTCTTGCTACGCTGCGCCAGCCAGTTGATGAATTTTTCGCCAAGGTGACCGTTAATACCGACGATCCGGCGCTGCGCGAAAATCGGTTGCGCCTGTTGTCGCGGATCCGGGCGGTGATGAACCAGGTCGCCGATTTCTCCCAGATCGAGGGTGACGGATGAGCGTCACCCGCCCGACGACCGAGCCCGAGGGCGGGACCCGCCGATCGCGGGTCGGAAGCCAGGGATGGCAGGCCAATGGGTCTACAGCTTCGGCCGTGGCGAGGCCGAGGGGCGGCGACATGAGGAACCTGCTGGGCGGCAAGGGCGCCAACCTGGCCGAGATGAGCAATCTCGGGCTGCCGGTGCCGCCCGGCTTCACCATCACGACCGAGGTCTGCACCCATTACTACGACAACGCGGCACGACCTACCCCGATGAGCTGCAAGACCAGGTCGCCGCGGCGCTGGCCGTTATCGAAGAGGCGCATCGGCGCCAAGTTCGGCGATCCGCGAACAGCCGCTGCTGGTGTCGGTGCGCTCGGGCGCGCGCGCCTCGATGCCGGGGATGATGGATACCGTCCTCAACCTCGGCCTCAACGACGAGACCGTGCAGGGCCTCGCGCGGCGCAGCGGCGACGAGCGCTTCGCCTATGACAGCTATCGCCGCTTCCTGCAGATGTACGGCCAGGTCGTGCTCGGCATCGAGCACCACCATTTCGAGGAACTGCTCGAAGAACACAAGAACGAGATCGGGCGCCGTGCTCGACACCGAACTCACTGCCGACGACTGGCAGCGAATCGTCGCCGAGTTCAAGGACGTCGTCGCGCGACGAAACCGGCAAGCCCTTCCCGCAGGATGTCCGCAGACGCAGCTGTGGGGCGCGATCGGCGCGGTGTTCGGCTCGTGGATGAACCCGCGCGCCGTCACCTATCGCCGGCTGCACAACATCCCGGCCGAATGGGGCACCGCGGTCAATGTCCAGGCGATGGTGTTCGGCAATATGGGCGAGGATTGCGCCACCGGCGTCGCCTTCACCCGCAACCCGTCGACCGGCGCCAACGAGTTCTTACGGCGAATACCTGGTCAACGCGCAGGGCGAGGATGTCGTCGCCGGCATCCGCACGCCGCAGCATCTGACGATCGCCGGCAAGACAGGCGAGCGAATCGCACCCTGCCGGCGATGGAAGAGGTGATGCCGGAGGTCTTCGCCGAGCTGCTGCAGGTGCGCCAGACCCTCGAAGACCATTACCGCGACATGCAGGACATCGAGTTCACGGTCGAGCGCGGCAAATTGTGGATGCTGCAGACCCGCACCGGCAAGCGCACCGCCCAGGCGGCGCTGAAGATCGCGGTGGCGCTGGTCGAGGAAGGGCTCATCGAGCCGCGAACGAGGCGATCCGCCGCATCGAGCCGGATTCGCTCGACCAGCTGCTGCACCCGATGCTCGATCCCGCCGCGAAGATGACCGTGCTGGCGCACGGCCTGCCGGCCTCGCCCGGCGCCGCCTCGGGCAAGGTCGTGTTCTCCGCCGACGAGGCGGAGGCCTGCGGCCAGCCGCGGCGAGGCGGTCATCCTGGTGCGCATCGAGACCAGCCCCGAAGACATCCACGGCATGCACGCCGCCAGCGGCATCCTGACGACGCGCGGCGGCATGACCAGCCACGCCGCCGTCGTCGCGCGCGGCATGGGGCGGCCCTGCGTCTGCCGGCGCCGGCGATCTGCGGATCGATTACGCCGCCGGCACGCTGACGGTGCGCAACCATCTGGTGCGGCCGGCGACCTGATCACGCTCAACGGCTCGACCGGCGAAGTCATGCTCGGCGAGGTGCCGACGATCCAGCCGGAGCTGTCGGGCGATTTCGCGACGCTGATGGGCTGGGCCGACGGCGCTGCGCAAGATGCGGGTGCGCGCCAACGCCGAAACCCCGCTCGATGCCCAGGCGGCGCGCGATTTCGGCGCCGAGGGCATCGGCCTGTCGCGCACCGAGCACATGTTCTTCGAGGCCGACCGCATCGGCGCGATGCGCGAGATGATCATGGCCGACGAGGAGAGCCGGCCGCCGCGCCGCGCTCGCCAAGCTGTTGCCGATGCAGCGCGACGATTTCAGCGAGATCTTCCGCATCATGCACGGTCTGCCGGTGACGATCCGGCTGCTCGATCCGCCGCTGCACGAATTCCTGCCGAAGACCGACGGCGAATTCGACGAGATGGCGCGGCTGACCGGCAATGACCGTCGGCCGAGGTGCGGCAGCGCACGCATATGCTGCACGAAACCAATCCGATGCTCGGCCATCGCGGCTGCCGGCTCGGCATCACCTATCCCGGAAATTTACGAAACCCAGGCGATCGCGATTTTCGAGGCCGCCGTCGCGGTGATGAAAGAGACGGGCGAAGCGGTCGAGCCCGAGATCATGGTGCCGCTGATCGCGACGCGGCGCGAATTCGATATCCTGAAGGAAATGGTGGACCGCGTTGCCGGCGAGGTCATGGAAAAGGCCGGCGTCAAAGTTCCCTATCAGGTCGGCACGATGATCGAATTGCCGCGCGCCGCGCTGATGGCCGGCGAGATCGCCAAGACCGCGGCCTTCTTCAGCTTTGGCACCAACGACCTGACGCAGACCGTCTACGGCATTTCACGCGACGACGCGGCCAGCTTTATCGGCGCCTACCAGAAGCTCGGTATCATCAAGCAGCGACCCGTTTATGACGCTCGACATCGAGGGTGTCGGCGAGATGATCCGCATCGCCGCCGAACGCGGCCGTGCCACCCGCCCGGACATCAAGCTCGGCATTTGCGGCGAGCACGGCGGCGATCCGGCCTCGATCGCCTTTCTGCCGCGAGGTCGGTCTCGACTATGTTTCGTGCTCGCCCTATCGCGTGCCGATCGCCCGCCTTGCCGCCGCCCAGGCCGAACTCGACGATGATGGGGCAGGGGGCGGCACGGCTTAGCGGCGTTCAGAGGACGTCCAGCACCTTTTCCGGCGGGCGGCCAAGCGCGGCCTTGGCGCCGGAGACGACGATCGGGCGCTCGACGAGGATCGGTTCCCTGACCATCGCGGCGATTAGTGCGTCTTCCGACATGGCCGTGGGGTCGATCCCGGCCGCGGCGGCTTCCTTTTTGCGCACCAGCGCCTTCGCCGGCAGCTTCAGCTGGCCGAGCAGGGTCTTGAGCTGCGCCGCGGTGTAGGGCGTCTTCAAGTATTCGATGATCTCCGGCTCGACGCCTTTTTCGCGGAGCAGCGCCAGGGTCTTGCGCGAGGTATTGCAGCGCGGGTTGTGATAGATGCGGACCGGCATGGCGTTTCCCCTCGGAATGATGGCGCCAGACGGGGTAAGCTCGCCGCCAGCGAAACGCAAGGCCAGACGTTTCAAAGAGGGAGAAAGCGATGAACGACGTATCGTCGGTGATCCGGCCGCTGCAACGCAGCATACAGCCGATCAGCCCCGCCAAATTCGCGCATTTCGTGCTGCGCACCGGCCGGTTCGACGCGATGGCCGAGTGGTATCGCACCGTGCTGGCGGCGCGCATCGTGTTCCGCGACGAGCGCCTGTGTTTCCTCAGCTATGACGACGAGCATCACCGGCTGGCGCTGATCCATATTCCGGGGCTCGCGCCGCGCGATCCCGAAAGCGCCGGCACCGACCATGTCGCCTATAGCTACAACGACCTCGGCGAATTGCTGGCGACCTACCGCCGATTGAAGGAGCACAACATTCTGCCGCATTGGCCGATCAACCACGGCGTCACGACCTCGATGTACTACCGCGACCCGGACAACAACCGGGTCGAACTCCAGATCGATAATTTCGCGACCCCGGCCGAACTCGACGGCTATTTCCACAGTCGCGCTTTCGCCGAAAATCCGGTCGGCGTGACCTACGACCCCGAACAGCTGTGTCGCGACTACGAAGCCGGCAAGCCGATGGCCGATCTGCTGCGCATTCCGCCGATGCCCGAGGGCAAAACCCCCTGGGATATGATCAGCAGCCGGAACTAGACGCCGCTCTCAGTGAAGCGCAACTCATCAAATTTCCCCTCTCCTGCACCGCGCCCCGCGGTGCGGGAAAATCACGCGGGGCGAACCAGCGCGATCAGCTTTTCGATGTTGGGCTGGCGGCGGAAATCGTGGATCAGGCCGAGGGCGTCTTCGATCTGTTGTGACGGCAGGCCCGAGAGCGGCATCAGGGCGCGGAACTTGGCGTCGATGTCGGTCCAGTGCGATGCCGAGCAGGCCCGAACCCTTCGGCGCGAAGACCGTGCTGGTGAAGCTGCGCCCGTCGCGAGTGCGGATCGTCACGGTGGCGCCCTGGCGGTAACGCTCGACATTTTCGGTCGGCGGCGGGCCGACCCGCACCTTGTCGATCAGGCGGTGGATGACCGGGTCGGCGATCTTTTCCGGCGAGGCGTGCTGCCCAGGAGAATTCGCGGTCGGCGGCGCCGGCGGCGAGTGAAATAAGCCGGGCTGTGCGCCATGTCGATCAGATCGGCCGGATGCAACGGCCCGGTCAGCGCGGTCAGGCCGGGCCGCGACACGGTGATGCTTTCGATCTCGTCAGCCGCGACATTCGCCTCGCGTGACGCGTTGGCGGCGGCCTCGGCCAAGGCATGGTACGGGTGGCCGCCGGGCACCAGCTTCACCGCCATGTCGGTGACGATGTCCCACGACGCGCCGAGGTCGCGCAGCATCTTTGTGCGCCGCCGCCGCGCCGTCCTCGCCGCCATACAGCCTCGAAAAACCCTGAGTTTCATCTCCAGCATGGTTTCTTCGCCGGTATAGCCGCGCTGCGCCGCCCGCGCCGCCTGGATGCCGGCCAGGGTCGCATGCCGCAATGGTATTCGCGGGCGACGCTGGTATCGGCGGCGCTTCGCGAGCCCGCTGGCCGAGGTCGCGGTCAGCGCGATCGCGTGCGTCGTCTGCTCGGCGTCGAGATTCAGCAGCCGCGCGGCCGCGCCGGTCGCCGCGAAGATCGCGCCGATGCGAGCCGTGATAGCCGCGCACCCGAAAGCGCGGCATCGCGTCGATGATGCGCCCCGCCGCCTCGTAGCCGACAACGATCGCCGCCAGGACGTCCGCGCCGCTCGCGCCGCTTTGCTCGGCAAGCGCCAGCGACGTCGCACCAGCGGCGTGCCGCAATGCACGATCGTGGCGCAAATCGCTGTCGTCGGAGGCGGCGGCGTCGCTCGTCACCGCGTTGGCCTGCGCCGCGTCGCTGACCGGCAATTTGGCGCCGTTGTCGAACCACAGCGAGGCTTGCGGCGTGCCGCCGCGCTCGCGCGCCATGTCGCGGATGATCTGCGCGGATTCGATGCCAGTCCCCATCGCGGCGCTGGCGAAGGTGCTGGCGATCAGCATCGCCGCATGATCGACCGCCTGTGCCGGCAGGTCGGCCGGCGTGACGCGGCTCAGGAAATTGGCCAGGTCGCGTGCTGCGCTCATGTCAGTTCTCCCATCCCGTGCGGTTGAGTTCGCCGCTCGGTGCTGCCAAGCTCTGTACCGAGCGCCGCGTCCGCGACCCTCAGGGAACCGAACAGCCCAAAGCCAATCGGAGGAGACGAGCATGGCCATGCAAATCGGACACGTCCACATCAAGACCAACGATGACCCGCAAAAGGTCGCGAAATTCTACGTCGACAATTTCGGCGCGACGATGAAGAAGGATATTCCCGGCCGCGGCTGCCAGCTCGACCTTGCACGGGCTGCAGCTCAACATCACGACGATCATCCAGGCGCAGAACCACGAGCAGATGTCGGCATCGAGCACATCGCGCTGCAGACCGACAATTACGCCGGCATGATCTCCAAGCTGAAAGGCAATGGCGCCAAGATCCTCGAAGAACTGTACAATAACGGCCGCCACGTGTGCTGGGTCGAGTGCCCCGACGGCGCCCAGATGGAAGTGATCGAGAAGGTTTAGGCACCACCCTTTTGTCATTCCGGGGCAGCCCGCAGGGCTGAACCCGGAACCCATGAACACGGCCGCCGCTGAGTTTTGACAAACCTGTGTTCATGGATTCCGGGTTCCGGCTTCGCCGGCCCCGGAATGACAGCATTAATGGATAGTCAGTAGAGAGGATCGCGCGGATGGCGCTCAAGGACCAGATCAAGTTCGGCGTCTCGTTGCCGCACCGCTCGATCGACGCGATCGACGTGGAGACGATCCGCCACGTCGCACAGCGCGCCGAGGCAGCTTGGGTTCAGCGACCTCTGGGTCACCGAAAACACCCTCAACCACGTCAACTGCTTCGACCCGATCGTGATCCTGACCTACGCCGCGGCGGTGACGTCGAAAATCCGGGTCGGCTGCTCTGTCGTGGTGCTGCAGATTCACAGCCCGCTAATGGTCGCCCATCAATGGGGCTGCCTCGACTACATCAGCAAAGGCCGGGCGATCCTCGGGGTCGGCATCGGCCGCGACCACCACTACCGGCAGTTCGAGGTGTCACAAGAGGGCCGGGTCAGCCGTTTCCGCGAGGAAATGGAGCTGATCAAGGCGCTGTGGACCGAGGACAAGATCAGCTACGACGGCCGCTTCTACCACCTCAAGGACGAGGAAATGTGGCCGAAGCCGGTGCAGAAGCCGCACCCGCCGATCTGGATGGGGGTCGGCCACCCGGATGCGGTGCGCCGCACCGCACGCCTCGCCGATGGCTGGATGGGCTCGGGCGGCTCGCGCATCAGCCGATTTTCAGCGCATCGGTGCCGATCCTCAAGGAGGCGCTGGCGGCCAACGGGCGCGACCCGGAGAATTTCCCGATCTCGAAGCGCATCTTCATGGCCGTCGATGAGAACCCGGCGGTCGCGCGCCGCGAGTTGGCGCGCTGGTTCGATGACGTCTACTTCAACCCACCCGGCACGGAGCAATGCGGCCTCTACGGCACTCCGGAGCAGGTGCGGGAGCGGCTTGAAGAAATGGTCGGCATGGGCGCCAACCATCTGATGCTGAACCCGGTGTCGCGCCATGCCGAGCAATTGGAGGCGCTGGCCGAGGTGGTCGGCTTCAAATAATCGAGGGAGGCAAGGATGAGCGCGGCGCAAACCGACCGGGTCAAGCAGCAGGTCGCGGCGCATTGGGACCGCCGCGCGCCCGGCTTTGATGCCGATTTCGGGCACAGTATCGCCAGCCCGGCCGAGCGCGCCGCGTGGGACCGCATCCTTGATCTGGTAATCCCGCCACGCGCCTCGCTGGCGGCGCTCGATTGCGGCTGCGGCACCGGATTTCTGAGCCTCGAGATGGCCGGCCGCGGGCACCGCGTCACCGGCGTCGATTTCGCCGCTGCGATGCTGGCCGAGGCGCGGCGCAAGGCGGCGATGCAGGGCCTCGATATTCGCTTCGAAGAGGCCGATGCCGAGCAGCTTCCCTTCCCGCCCGGCAGCTTCGACCTGGCAATCAGCCGGCATGTGCTGTGGACATTGCCGCATCCCATAGCGGCGCTCGATGAATGGCTGCGTGTGCTGCGGCCGGGCGGACGCCTCGTCGTGATCGACGGCGCGCAATACGACGACACCACCGCCCCGCCACAGCGCGAAAACGCCCGCGTCAGCGCCGAGTACGCCGATATCACCGACCAGCTGCCGTTTTTCGGCGGCCGGCCGAGCGATGAGATCGTGGGCCTGCTGCAACAACGCGGGCTCGTCAACGTGTCGGCCGACCCGCTGCTCGACCTGATCGCCGCGCAGGCCGAACGCTCGATTGCCGAAGGCCGCGAGTTGCGGCGGCGGCAACGCTATGCCGTATGGGGCGATATTCCGCGCTGAAAAGGAGGATGTGATGGCCTACGAAACGATCCTGGTCGAAGTAGAAGACGGCGTCGGCATCGTCACGCTGAACCGGCCCGACAAGCTCAACGCGATGAACCGGCAGTTGATGGGGGAAGTCAAAGACGTCCTGCACAAGTTCGAGGGCGATGACAGCATCGGTTGCGTCGTGATCACCGGCGCCGGCCGTGCCTTCTCCGCTGGCGGCGACATTCACGAACAGCGCGAGCACGACCGCCGCTATTCGCAGGAAGAACTCGACAAGATGCGGACCTATGGGCCGCTGCACGATATCGGCGTGTTTCCGAAGCCGACGATCGGCATGATGAACGGGCTGTGCTATGGCGGGGCATCGGTGCTGGCCTCGTCGCTCGACATGCGGATCGGCTGCGAGGACACCAAGTTCCGCTTCCTCGCCGCCGCCTATGGCCGGATCAACGCACGTGGACCCTGCCCAACCAGGTCGGCTGGCCGATGGCGAAGGAACTGCTGTTCTCGGCGCGGGTTGTCGAGGCGGAGGAGGCTTATCGCATCGGCCTGCTGAACCACCTCGTGCCGCGCGAACAGCTGCGGGCCAAGACGCTGGAACTGGCGAAAACCATCGCCGGCAACCACCGCGCCGCGGTGCTGGGCATCAAGGCGCTGTTGCTGAAGCAGAAAAACCAGAGCGTCGAAGACCAGTTCGCCACGGAGCGCGATTTCACAACGCATGTCATGCGCGGCGCCAAGGCCGAAGACGCCTTCCCCGAATTCATCGCCCGCAAAGGCCGCGCGCTCAGTTGACCGGCGAGGGCGGTGGAATCGCCCACCTCACCCCAACTCTCTCTCCGCCCCAGGGGCGGAGAGAGTATTCACGGGCGCAGTCGCCTTGACCGCCATTGCGAGCGGAGCGAAGCAACTCTCGCGCGGACGAGCGTCCCCCGCGCGGGATTGCTTCATCTCCGCACTCCTCGCAATGACACCGTCGGATGGTTGGACGGACAGAGACGGTTCAATCCACCTCGGCGCCCTGGGCGACGAAGATCGAGCCGTAGCCTTGTTTCGACCAGTCGGGCGGGACGGGGCAGGGGGTGGAATCGAGATGCGCGAGCGTCGCGGGTCTGCCGCGCACGATGTCGCCGGTGTGCGAGGTCGGCGTCGGGGCCGGCATCCACGCGAAGGCGTCAGCCGAACTGTAGACGAACAGGGGCAGGGCGCGGACCCGGTCGGTGGCGTTGGCGCGTGAGGCGTGCAACGTCCGGCAGTTGATCGCGATCACCGTGCCGGCCGGCCCCACCAAATCTTCGGCGCGTGCGACATCGGCCGTCGCAATGTCCTGGTCGTTGACCGAGCCGGTCCAGGCGCCACGGTCGTCGCGGTGGACGAAGATCGGTCCGCGGTGGCTGCCGGGGATGCAGGTGAGCGGGCCTTCGGCAGCACCGACATCGCCGAGATACACCCCGAGCGTTACCGGGCTGTAATTTGTGTGTGGCCAGGCCGGAATGTCCTGGTGCCATTTGACGATCTCGCTGGCGCCGGGCCATTTGTAGTTGAGCTTGCTGCTGTGGAATTTGACATTCGGCCCGACCAGGTCGGCGGCGATGTCGGCGAGCGGCGATTCCGACGCAAAGCCCCAGAAATCCGGGTGCCGATCGACCAGCGCGCGCAACCGGCGTACATGCGGCCGATCGGGCCGATGGTTCGGGCCAATGTCGAACTCGACATTCGACGCGGTGACGGTGCGGCTTTTTTCGATGAATTCGTCGGACAGCCCGATCAGTCGGCGCAGCCACGCGTCGGGAATCAGCCGGGGGACAACCAGAAAACCGGTCTCGAAATACCGTTCGCGCTGCGCCTGACTCAGCATCCGTGGTGGACTGGCCAGGATTTCTTCGGGCTTCACCCCGGGTGCTCCCTCGGTAACCGACAGATCACCCGATCATAGAACGTTGCCGTGATGTCGGCTCAACCAAAATGGCGCAGCGACAACGGCTGCTGTCGGTCCACCGCATTATCGCCGGACAACGGCTCGCCGCCGAGGCACCGGCGGAGCCAGTCGAGCCACATCGAGCGATCCTCGCAACCTGGTTGGTGCTGCTGTTCGGGACGCGCTTCCGAACGTGCGATCACCATTACCTGCCTTGCCTCTGCCTCACCAATCCACTGTACCGGCCGTGACGGGCACATGGCGGTTGTCCTTAATAAAGGGTTCTTGCCGAGGCACAAATTAACCCTATCTGCAAGCCCTTGCGTGTGACGCTGATCACATACCGGGACAATCTTCCGATATTTCTGACAAATGCGTTCTATCTATCCTCCCGTGGCGAGCGCCCTTATCCTGCCGCCATCGTCCAGGGAACACCACCTGTCGAACGCAGAGGGAACAACGCCATGATCCATGTCCTCGCCATCATCACAACCAAGCCCGGCAAGCGCGACGAGGTGCTCGGGCATTTCCGCGCCAACATGCCGGCGGTGCATGCCGAAGCCGGCTGCGTCGAATACGGCCCGGTTATCGACGCCGAAGGCGGCCCCGGCGCCAAGTTCGGCGGCGACACCTTTGTCGTCGTCGAAAAATGGGAAAGTCTCGACCATCTGAAGGCCCACGGCGCCTCGCCGCACATGGCCGCCTACGCTGCCAAGACAAAGGATTTGCTGGCCAACCGCGAAATTCACGTCTGCCAGGGCGCGGCGTAAAAAAGAGAATTGTACGCAAAGGACGCTAAGGATTACGCAAAGGGCGCGAAGGCGACTTTTCTGTGCGAAGCGCTATAAATCTGCTGGCAACTGCAGATCAGGTTATTGCGCTGCGCGCAATTCAGCGTCTTCGCGTCCTTTGCGTATCCTTCGCGTCCTTTGCGTCGGTTTTTCTTTTTCCTTGCCACCGTACCGGCGCTGGTCCACACATTTTAGGTGCGGTTGGAAGATGGCGGGGGCGCTCCAATCTTGCTAGAAGAGCGCCGCCGCGGGGCAGGGCGGCTGCCGCGGCGGGAGAAGAGCGGTGCGGGTCGCGACGGTCGAGCGCAACACCAGGGAAACCCGGATCAAGGGCCGCGTCGATCTCGACGGCACCGGCGCCGCCGAGATCTCGACCGGGATCGGCTTTCTCGACCACATGCTGGAGCAGCTGGCGAAGCACAGCCTGATCGACATCGTCGCTGCAGGCGAAAGGCGATCTGCACATCGATTTCCACCACACCACCGAGGACACCGGCTATGTCGATCGGCGAGGCGGTGTCAAGGCGCTCTGGGCGACCGCGCCGGCATCCGCGCTACGGCAGCGCGCTGATCCCGATGGACGAGACGCTGACCCGCGTCAGCCTCGATGCCTCGAACCGGCCCTATCTGGTGTGGAAGGTCGCCTTCACCCGGCCAAAGCTCGGCGAGATGGACACCGAGTTGTTCAAGGAGTGGTTCCAGGCCTTTGCCCAATCGGCCGGGGTCACCCTGCATGTCGAGAATCTGTACGGCGAGAACAACCACCACATCGTCGAATCCTGCTTCAAGGGTCTGGCACGCGCCTTGCGCCAGGCGGTCGAGATCGATCCGCGGCGGGCCGGCGCGGTGCCCTCGACCAAGGGCATCCTCGGCGGCAGTCTGGCATAGGCCGACTGGAATACCGTCGCCGATCGTCGATTACGGTTCGGGCAATCTGCGCTCGGCCGCAAAGGCGTTCGAGCGCGCCGCGGCCGAGATGCGGTATTGCGGCAGACGATCGTTGTCACCAGCGGGCCGGAGAGCGTCGCCGGCGCGGACCGGATCGTGCTGCCCGGGGTCGGCGCCTTCGCCGATTGCCGGCGCGGCCTCGCTGCCGTTGCCGGGCCTCGAAGCGGCATTGTGCGAGGCGGTGATCGGTCGCGGCCGGCCGTTTCTCGGCATCTGCGTCGGCATGCAGCTGATGGCCGAGCGCGGCCGCGAGTTCGAGACGGTCGAGGGCCTCGGCTGGATCGGCGGCGAGGTCGTCGCCGATCGAACCGCGCGACCCGGCGCTCGAAAATCCCGCATATGGGGTGGAACGAGATTGATGCCGCGTGGCCGATCATCCGGTGCTCGCCGGGCTCGCCGCCGGTACGCACGCCTATTTCGTCCACAGCTACCATTTCCGCCTCGCCGATACCGCGCGACCTGCTCGCCGAGACCGATTACGGCGGCCCGCTGGCCGCGGTGATCGGACGCGACAATCTGGTCGGGACGCAATTTCATCCGGAAAAGAGCCAGGTGGCCGGGCTGCGGCTGATCGCGCAACTTCCTGCGATGGTGGCCATGACCGCGGTCTGCGCACCGGCCGGCACGGTGTCCGGTCGAGCGGCTGACCCAGTACACCGGCACCGATCTCGACGATCTCTGCGAGGCAACCGAGAGCGCGATCACCGAGGGCGGCGGCTTTGGCTGGCTCAAGCCGCCGCCGCGGCAGGTGCTGGAGAATTACTGGAAAGGCGTGCTGCTGGTGCCCGAGCGCCGGCTCGTCGTCGGCCGGCTCGACGGCGTCATCGCCGGCTCGGCGCAGCTCGGCCGGGCGCCGCGCAACAACGAGGCGCAGGCCTTCGCGGGCACCCTGACCAGCGCGCCTTCGTCGCGCCCTGGGCGCGCGGCCGCGGCATCGGCCGCGGCATCGTGCGGGAGATCGAGCGGCTCGCCCGAGAGCTCGGGCTCGCCGTCCTCAACCTCGATCTGCGCGACACCCAGCGCGCGGCGATCGGGCTCTACGAGAGCCTGGGCTACCGGCGCTGGGGCACCCACCCGGTCTATGCCCAGGTCGACGGCCGGATCGTGCCGGGCCATTATTACTACAAGCTGCTCGAGGAAGACCTGGCGGCAGCCGTGATCCTGTTCCCGGCGATCGATCTGAAGGACGGCGCCTGCGTCCGGCTGGTCCGCGGCGAGATGGCGAGCGCCACGGTGTTCAACCACGATCCCGCGGCGCAGGCGCCGGCATTTCGCCGACGCCGGGTTTCGCTGGCTGCATGTCGTCGACCTCAACGGCGCCTTTGCCGGGCGCTCGGTCAACGGCGACGGCGGTGCGAGGCGATCCGCGGCGCGGTCGATCTGCGGATCCAGCTCGGCGGCGGCATCCGCGACCGCGCCGCGATCGAGTGCTGGCTCGACGCTCGGCATCGACCGGGTCGTGCTCGGCACCGCCGCGTTGCGCGACCCCGAGCTGGTGCGGCGCGCCGCCGCCGACCATCCCGGCCGCATCGTCGTCGGCATCGACGCGCGCGACGGCCGGGTCGCGGTCGAAGGCTGGGCCGAGACGACCGAGATCGACGGCCGTCGAGCTCGCCCGGCGTTTCGAGGATGCCGGGGTCGCGGCGATCGTCTACACCGACATCGCCCGCGACGGCGCGCTGATCGGGGTCGATGCCGAGGCGATCGCCGATTTGGCGCGGCGGGTCGCGCATTCCGGTGATCGCCTCGGGCGGCGTCTCCTCGCTCGCCGACATCGCCGCGCTGAAGGCGTACGAGGCGGACGGCATCGCCGGCGTCATCTGCGGCCGCGCGCTCTATGACGGCCGCGTCGACCCGCGCGGCGGCATTGCGCTTGACTGGCGGAGGCGCCCACCGTGCTGAAGATGCGCGTCATCCCGTGCCTCGACGTCAAGGACGGCCGGGTCGTCAAGGGCGTCAATTTCGTCGATCTCGTCGATGCCGGCGATCCGGTCGAGCAGGCGCGGTTCTACGACCGCGAGGGCGCCGACGAGCTGTGCTTTCTCGACATCACCGCCAGCGCCGAAGGCCGCGACACGCTCTACGACGTGGTCCGCCGCACCGCCGAGCAATGCTTCATGCCGCTGACCGTCGGCGGCGGCGTGCGCACGGTCGAGGACATCCGCCGACTGCTGCTGGCCGGCGCCGACAAGGTGTCGATCAACACCGCCGCGGTGGCGCGCCCCGAATTCGTGCGCGAGGCGGCGCAGAAATTCGGCAGCCAGTGCATCGTCGCGGCGATCGACGCCAAAGCGGCCGGCGCCGGGCAATGGGAGGTCTTCACCCATGGCGGCCGCCGGCCGACCGGGCATCGACGCGGTCGAATGGGCCTGCCGCCTCGCCGATTACGGCGCCGGCGAGATCCTGCTGACCTCGATGGACCGCGACGGCACCAAGATCCGGCTTCGACATCGCGCTGACGCGCGCCGTCGCGGATGCGGTGCGCGTGCCGGTGATCGCCTCGGGCGGCGTCGGCACGCTCGACCATCTGGTCGAAGGCATCCGCGACGGGCCACGCCACCGCGGTGCTCGCCGCCTCGATCTTCCATTTCGGCACCTACCGCATCGGCGAGGCCAAGGCGCGGCTCGCCGCCTGCGGCATCCCGGTGCGGCGCTGAGCCGATGGCCGAGACGAGCTCGGCGACCGCGCTCGACCGGCTGTGGCAGGTCATCCAGTCGCGCCGCGGCGCCGATCCGCAAACCTCCTACACCGCGCGGCTGTTCGCCCGCGGCCGCGCCAAGATCGCCCAGAAGCTCGGCGAGGAGGCGGTCGAGACGGTAATCGAGGGCGTGCGCGGCGACCGCAGGCGCTGGTCGGCGAAAGCGCCGATCTGCTCTATCACCTGCTGGTGCTGTGGGCCGCTGCCGGCGTCAGCCCCGCAGACGTCGCCGCCGAACTGGCCCGCCGCGAAGGCACTTCCGGCGTCGCGGAGAAGAAAAACCGCAAACAATAGCCGCGTGGCCGCGTAGGGTGGGCTGAGCGCAGCGAAGCCCACCAAATCGACACCGGCAAGATGGTGGGCTTCGCTGCGCTCAGCCCACCCTACGGGGTCTTCAAAGCGGCGAGGGCGTATTTCACCAGCTTTTTGGTCAGGGTCGGGAAGGCGTGGTCTTTGAACTGGGCCGGCTTGGCCCAGATGCCGTCGGGCGGGTCGGTGGTGATTCCGGCCAGTAGGGCCAGTTCGAGGCGGAAATGCGTGAAACCGTGCTCGACCACCCCGGACAGCGATGTCCAGGTGGTGCTCGCTGGTGCCTCGGCAATGGCTTCGACCTCGCTCCAGGCCATCTCGCGCCACGGTGTCGAGGGCAGATCAATCATGCCGCCGAGCAATCCCTTTTCCGGGCGGCGGCGCAGCAATACCGCGCCATCCGCGCGCTGCAGCCAGAACGCGACGCCGCGCCGCAGCGGGCGCTCCGGTTTTTCGGCCGGCACCGGCAGGTCTTCGGCGATGCCGAGGGCGCGCGCGGCGCAATCCTCGCGCCACGGGCACAACACGCAGCGCGGCCGGCGCGGCGTGCAGATTGTCGCGCCGAGGTCCATCATCGCCTGCGCGAAATCGCCGGCACGATGCGGCGGCACCAACGCCGCGGCAAGTTCGCGCAGGCGCGGCTTCGCGGCGGGAAGCGGTCGGCGCTCGTCGTACAGGCGAGCAACGACGCGCTCGACATTGCCGTCGACCGCCGCGAGCGGCCGGTCAAAGGCGATCGCCGCAATGGCCGCCGTCGTGTAGTCGCCGATGCCCGGCAGAACCCGCAACGCGCCGGGGTCATCCGGGAAACGCCCGCCATGTCGGGCGACCACGACGCGGGCGCAGGCGTGCAGATTGCGGGCGCGGGCGTAATAGCCGAGGCCCTGCCACTGGTGCAGCACCTCGTCGAGCGAGGCGGCGGCCAGCGCCTCGATAGTCGGGCCAGCGCGTCACGAATCGGTCAAAATAAGGCGCGACGGTTGCAACCGTTGTTTGTTGCAGCATGATCTCGCTGAGCCAAACACGGTATGGGTCGGCGCGTTCGCCGGGCGGCGCGCGCCAGGGAAGGTCGCGGCGGTGGCGATCGTACCAGGCGAGGAGCGCCGCCGGGTCGGGAAGCGGCTTTGGCGGTGAGGGATGAGGGCGGATCGACGGCATGGCTCGTCAGCGCACGGAGGGAGACAAGCCGAGACTAGCCGGCGCGCCCGTCGAGGGCGAGCGCCGGCCCGGCATGCGCGCGATCGGCGGGACGGCGTCGCGAATTGCGGCGCCGATCGTCGCCCGCAATGGCGGCGGCCTGCTCGGCCGGCTCAAGGCCGAGTGGCTGGCGGTGGTCGGCTCGGAATGGGCCGGCGTTGCCTGGCCCGAGGCGCTGGGTCGCGACGGCGCGCTGAAACTGCGGGTGGCACCGGCGGCGGCGCTCGAGTTGCAGCATCGCGCGCCGCTGGTCATCGAGCGGATCAACCGATATTTCGGGCGCGACGCGGTGATGCGGCTGGCGCTGGTGCAGGGGCCGCTGCCGCTGCCGCCTCCGCTGCCGGCCGCGCCGCCGGAACCGTTGTCGCAGCGGGACAAGATCGCGCTCGATGCCGGCCTTGCCGGGATTGCCGACCCGGAACTGCGGGCCGCGTTGAACGGGCTGGGAGAATTGGTGCTGGGCAGCACCGGGCGCCGCCGATAGGCAGGGCGGCGGGCGTTGCACGCTGGTGATCGAGCGATTAATATCAACATCTGGTAGCAGGAAGGTTCAAATGCGGGAAATGTGGTTGGCGGTGCTGGTCGTGTTGGGCTTGGCCGGGGTCGGACCGGCGGCGGCGCAGCCGGCGAAACCGGATAGCGCGCTGGCTTTGACCGATCAGGATCGAGTGCTCGGCAGCGCCGACGCACCGATCACGATCGTCGAATATGCCTCGTTGACCTGTCCGCATTGCGCGCATTTCACGATGACGGTGCTGCCGAAGCTGAAAGAGAAGTGGTTCGACACCGGCAAGGCCAAGCTGGTGCTGCGCGATTTTCCGCTCGACGAGACGGCCTTGCGGGCCGCGATGGTGGCGCGCTGCGCCCCGCCTGAGCGCTTCTACCCAATGGTCGATTCGCTGTTCTCGACGCAGGACAAATGGGTGCTCGCCAAGGATTGGCGGGCCGCGCTTGAGAAAATCGTCAAGTTTGCCGGGGTCGGCCCGAAGGAGTTTGATGCCTGTCTCGCCAACACGGCGGTGGAAAATCAGGTGGCGCAGAGCCGCCTGACCGCGGCACAGGTGCTGGGAGTCGAACTCGACGCCGACCTTCTTTATCAACGGCAAGAAATTCGAGGGCGACCCGACCTTTGAGGCTTTCGACCAGTTTCTCGCGGGGTTGGCGCCGAAATCATGATCCCCAAATGACGCCGCCGCCGGGCCCATGCAGGTAGACCGCCTTCGCCTTGCCGGCTTCAAGTCGTTCGTCGAGCCGACTGAGCTGGCGATCGAGCCCGGTCTGACCGGCATCGTCGGACCGAATGGGTGCGGCAAGTCGAATTTGGTCGAGGCGCTGCGCTGGGTGATGGGCGAGGCCTCTGCGCGCAAGCTGCGCGGCGGCGAGATGGACGATGTGATCTTTGCCGGCTCGGGCAACCGGCCGGCGCGCAACCTCGCCGAGGTCGCGCTGGCGATCGACAACAGCGCGCGCGATGCCCCGTTCGCGCATAACGATGCCGTGTCGATCGAGGTGGCGCGCCGCATCGTGCGCGGTGGCGGGTCGTCGTACCGCATCAACGGCCGCGAGACGCGGGCGCGGGACGTGCAGCTGTTGTTTGCCGACGCCGCGAGCGGGGCGCATTCGGCGGCGCTGGTCGGCCAGGGGCGGGTCGGCGCGCTGATCGGGGCGAAGCCGACCGAGCGGCGCATGCTGGTCGACGAGGCCGCCGGCACTGCCGGGCTGCTATGCCCGCCGCCACGAGGCCGAACTGAAACTGCAGGCGGCCGAAGACAATCTGGCGCGGCTCGACGATGTCGTCGTGACGCTGACAGCCCAGATCGAGACCCTGAAGAAGCAGGCGCGGCAGGCGCAGCGCTACCGCCGGCTCGGCGACCAGATTCGCCGCACCGAGGCCATTGCTGCTCCATGCGCGCTGGCAGGCTGCCGCGGCGGAAGCCGAAGGGTTCGCCGGCGAATTGCGCGTCCAGCCGAACGCGATCTCGCCGCCGCTACCGAATCCGCGCTGGCACGTGAGCGGGCGCGTGCCGAGGCGGACGAGGCATTGCCGCCGCTGCGGCTGGCGCAGGCCTCGGCCGCTGCCGCACGGCAGCGCATCGCGCATGTCCGTGAGGCGCTCGAGCGCGAACTCAGCCGCATCGTCGCGGCGCGCGCCGAAGCTGGAGCGGCGGCTGGCGCAGGTCGCTGCCGATATCGCGCGCGAGGCAGAACACCTCGCCGATGCGGGTGCCGCTTTGGTGCGCTTGGCCGACGAGACCCGCAGCCTGGAACAGGCCGGGCTGACAGCCGATGCCGTCCGCAAGGACGCAGCCGTGCAGGCCGAGGCGGCTGCCGCCGAGGTCGCATCGGCCGAAGCCGGCTTGCAGCAGATGACCGAAGCCTGCGCCACCGGTGACGCGCGTCGCGCCGCGCTGGCCCGCCAGCGCCGTGAGCTAGCCGAGCGGCAGGCCCGGCTGCAAGGGCGGCTGGCCGAGAGCGAACGCCAGCGCGAGCCGCTGCTCGGCGCGCTGGTGTCATCCGATGCCATCGCTGCGGCAGCAGCCGTTGTCACCACCGCTGCGGCCGATATCGAACGAGATCGTGCGTCCGCCACCGCCGCCGCGCAGGCATTGTCCGCCAGCCAGAAAAACGAGGCGGCAGCGGCGGATGTGGCGCGCGACACGGAGCGGGCGGCTGCGCGGCTGCGCGCTGAGGCCGACGCGCTGACGCGCGTGCTGGCTCCCTCGGCAGCCGAGAAGGGCGTCGGCCCGTCGATGCTGTCGCAATTGCATGTGCCGCCGGGTTTCGAGGCGGCGACCGCGGCGTTGTTCGACGGCGAACTGGCGACGCCGCTACTGCCCGAAGGGCAGGGGGCGGCGGCGGGCTGGATCGGGTTGGCGCCGCTCGCGGCTGCTGCATTGCCGGTTGGTGCGCTGCCGCTGGCCGCAGAGATTGAGGGACCGCCGGCGCTCGGACGCCGCCTGTCTCATACCGGATGGGTCGAGTGCGAGGCCGATGGCTGGCGCTTGCAGACGCAATTGGCGGCGGGGCAGAGCCTTGTCGACCGCGACGGCCGGTTGTGGCGCTGGGATGGCTTTGCCCGGCCGACACCCGGCTCAGCGGCCACGGCTGAGCGGCTGCGTCAGCGCAACCGGCTGAACCAACTCACCGCCGAACTCGAAACCGCGGAGGTGGGGGCGCGGCGCGCCGGCGAAAACGCGCTGGCAGCGCGGGCCGGGCGCGAAGCGGCCGCAGCGGCGGAGCGGAATGCGATTGCTGCGCTGCGTGCCGCCGAGGACCGGCTGGCGCGAGCGCGCGCCGCGGAGGCCGAACTGACGCGCCGCAGTCTCGCCGCGGAGACCCGGCTCGCCGGGTTGAGCGAGACCATCGAGCGGCTGTCCGGCGAACTCGGCGAACTTGTGGCCCAGACCCGCGAAACCGATCGCGCCCTCGCTGTCTTGCC
The DNA here is from genome assembly GCA_963737875.1 of uncultured Alphaproteobacteria bacterium. Classification (GTDB taxonomy): domain Bacteria; phylum Pseudomonadota; class Alphaproteobacteria; order ATCC43930; family CGMCC-115725; genus DATARH01. The sequence goes on from CAVTUM010000008.1 coordinate 128,737, forward strand.
CGACCCGGCGCTGGCGCGCACCGCGCTCGAAGGCGCCCGTGCCCAGGCGACAGCTTCACGCCGCCGCGACAGCGATGCCCGCGCGGCGCTCGATCGTCTGGCGCGCGAGGCGGAAGGCCGCCGGCAGCGCCTCGCCTCGATCGCAGCCGAGGCGGCGGCATGGCGCAAGCGGCACGACGGCGCGACGGCGCAGCGCGCCATCCTCACCGAGCGGCAGGATGTCCTCGCCGCGGAGAATGCCGAACTGGCCGGCCGGCCTGCCGAAATTGCCGCCGAAAGCGAGGCGCTGGCGCGCACCGCAGCGGCGGCGTCGGCCGAAGAGGATATGGCGGCCGAAGCCCTGGCGACCGGCGACGCCCGGCTGCGTCATGCGACCGACGCCAGCCGGCAGGCCGACGCGGCGGTGACCGAGGCGCGCGAGCGGCGCGCCGGGTTGCAGGCCCGCCGCGAGGCGGCGGCCGAAGGGCTGGCGCGGCTGCGCACCGAGATCGCCGAACGGCTCGACTACACGCCGGAGGAGTTGCGCGAGCGCGATTGCGGAAAGCGGCGACGCGTCCGATGCCGCGGGCGACGAACTGGCGGGCCGGCTCGACCGGCTGGTGCGCGAGCGCGACGGCATGGGGCCGGTCAATCTGCTGGCCGAGCAGGAGGCCGCCGAGGTCGAGGCGCGGCTCGACAGCCTGCAGCACGAGCGCGCCGACCTGTCGCCGCGATCGCGCGGCTGCGGCGCGGCATCGCGCACGCTCGAACAGCGAGGGCCGGCGCCGCCTGGAAGCCGCCTTCGAGCAGCTCAACAGGCATTTCGGCGAGTTGTTCGCCCGCCTGTTCGGCGGCGGCAAGGCGGAACTTGGCCTGGACCGGCGATGGCGACCCGCTCGAAGCCGGCCTCGACATCATGGCAAGCCCGCCGGGCAAGCGGCTACAGGCCCTGTCGCTGCTGTCGGGCGGCGAACAGGCGCTGACCGCGATTGCGCTGATCTTCTCGGTGTTCCTGACGAACCCGTCGCCGATCTGCGTGCTCGACGAGGTCGATGCGCCGCTCGACGATGCGAATGTCGACCGCTTCTGCCGGTTGGTCGCCGATATCGCCGACAATACCGGCACGCGGTTTCTGGTGATCACCCATCACCGCGTGACGATGGCGCGCATGGACCGGCTGTTCGGCGTCACGATGGCCGAACGCGGCGTCTCGCAGCTTGTCTCGGTCGATCTGGCCCGCGCCACCGAACTGCGGCAGACCGCATAAGTACTTGCATCTATATAATCGAATGATGTGTGCTGACCAATCCGAACTCGTGGGTTGACAGGGCAGGGATGCCTGATTACTGTGCGCGCCGCTCCGGCCGGTAACGGCCGGGATCGGAGATGCGTTGGTTACGCTTCCCTAATGAGCGAAGGAGAGCCGCAAGACCGGTCTGGCGCGGCTCGGCGAGCGCTGAACCGGGCGCGTGCCCGCGAAGGCGGCAAACCCGCGGCCGGCAATGGTGGCGGCGATCCGGCGCTGCAGCAGGGGGATGGCGGTCGGGCTGCGGATCGGCGTTGAGTTTGTGGTGTCGATCGTCGTGGCGGTCGGGTTGGGCTGGGCGCTCGACCGCTGGCTCGGCACCCGGCCGTGGGGGATGATTGTTTTCTTCTTCCTCGGCGTGGCCGCCGGCATGTTGAGCCGTCTACCGTGCGGTAACCGGCATCAGTAAGGCGGTTGGCGGGTATCGGGCGCCGCCGCCGAAGAACGCGTGGGACGACGAGGAATAGGGCGTGTCGATAGAGCTTCAAGCCGCTGGAGCAGTTCACGATCGAGCGCCTCGTGCCGCTCCATATCGGCGGGATCGACGTCTCGTATACGAACTCGGCGCTGATGATGACGATCGTCGTCGTCGCGGTCACGCTGCTGACCGTGTTTGCCACCCGCAAGCGCTCGCTGGTGCCGGGGCGATGGCAATCGATTGCCGAACTGAGCTACGAATTTGTCGCCGACATGATCGAGACCAATGCCGGCCATGGCGGTCAGGCGTTTTTCCCGTTCATCTTCACGCTGTTCATGTTTGTGCTGTTCAGCCAATCTGTTCGGGCTGATCCCCTACAGCTTTACCATCACCAGCCACATCGTCGTCACCTTCGCGCTGGCGCTGGCGGTGTTCATCGGCGTCACGATCATCGGCTTTGTCAGGCACGGCGCGCATTTCCTGCGGCTGTTCGTGCCCGAGGGTGTGCCGCCGGTGCTGCTCGTGATCCTCGTGCCGATCGAGGTGCTGTCGTATTTCATTCGCCCGTTCACGCTTGTCGATCCGGCTTTTCGCCAACATGCTGGCCGGGCACACGATGCTGGCGATCTTTGGCGGTTTCGCGGCCAGCGTCGGTTTGCTGGCGATCTTCCCGTTGGGCATAAACGTGGCGCTGGTCGGGCTCGAATTGCTGGTGGCCGCGTTGCAGGCCTACGTGTTCGCGATCCTGACCTGCCTCTATCTGCACGACGCGTTGCACCTGCACTGAGCGGCCTGCTCTCTTCCTCATCCAGTCTTCGTCAAAAGGAAATCGCACAATGGATCTCGCTTCCGCCAAAATGATCGGCGCCGGCCTCGCCTGCATTGCGCTTGTCGGCGCCGGCATCGGCATTGGCAACGTGTTCGCGTCGCTGATCAGTTCGGTCGCCCGCAACCCGGCGGCACAGGCGCAGGTACAGCCTTTCGCGTTCCTCGGCTTCGCGCTGGCGGAAGCGACCGGTCTCTTCGGTCTCGCGATCGCCTTCCTGATCCTGTTCGTATTTTAGCACCGGCGCGGTTTTTCAGGAGCGCGCGGCATGCCGCAACTCGATTTTGCGACCTATACGCCGCAGCTGATCTGGCTCGCCATCTGGTTCACGATCCTTTACGTGCTGATGTTGAAGGTCGGCATTCCGCGCATCGCGGTCGCGATCGATGCGCGGCGGGCACAGCGTGACGGCGACATCGCACGGGCGGCGCAGTTGAAGGCCGCCGCCGACGAAGCGGCGGCGGCCTATCAGAAGGCGCTGGCCGAGGCACGCGCTCAGGCGCAGGCAATCATCAAGGAAGCCTCCGACCGCTTCGCCGCAGAGGCCACCGAAAAGCAGCACGCGTTGGCCGAGGTTCTGGCGGGCCAGATCGCCGCCGCCGAGCAGAGCATCGCGGCGACCAAGCAGCAGGCCTTGGGCGAGGTCCGCGGCATCGCGATCGATGTCGGCCGCGCCGTGGTCGAAAAGCTGATCGGCACCCCGGCGGATGATCGGCGTCTGGGCGGCGCGGTCGACGCCGTGCTGGCCAGGCAAGCCCCGGCCAGGCAAGCCCCGGGACAAGTTCATTGATGCATCATCTTTTCGAGGATCCGGAATTCTGGGTCCTGCTGTCGGTCGCGATCTTTCTCGTCGCGGTATGGAAGCCGATGAGCCGGACACTGCTCGGCAGCCTCGACGACCGGGCCGGCCGCATCCGCGCCGACCTCGACGAGGCGCAGCGGCTGCGCCATGAAGCCGAGCAGCTTTTGGCGGAATATCAGCGCAAGGAGCGCGAGGCGGTCGCCGAGGCGCAGGCGCTTGTCGCCCATGCGCGGCAAGAGGCGGAGCGTATCGCCACCCAGGCCGCGCGTGATCTTGAGCAGTCGCTGGCCCGCCGCCAGCGCCTTGCCGAGGAGCGCATCGCGCAGGCCGAGGCAAAGGCAGTCGATGAAATTCGCGCCGTTGCGATCGATGTCGCGATCACCGCGGCGCGCGATGTCGTTGTCGCCGAACTCGACGAGCATCGCAGCATGGCGCTGCTCGACTCGGCGATCGCGGCACTCCCGCAACGGCTGCGGTGAAAAACCGCGGGGCTTACTGAAGCGCTGCCAAAGCGGCTTTTTCCATTCCTGCCTGCGTTATGTAATGTGGAGGCCGCCGGCGTCATCCGACGTCCGGTTCAACGCGTATGCCCGGTGATTGTGGTGCTGTTCGCTGCTTCGCCTGATGTTGTTCGCCGCCAGACCGCCCGCCTGGTTGCTGGTTTGGCGGCGTTTCTCCTTTGCGGTGCCCTGGTCGGTCCGGCGGCGGCGACCAATGCGATCGTCCTCAACTCCGATGACGATTCGCTGAGCGTCGTCGATGCCTCGACCTACCGGGAGATATCGCGGGTCTATGTCGGCCGGTCGCCGCATCATTTGATGATGACGCCCGACGGGCAGAGCCTGATTGTCGCGATGGCGGGGAACAACGAACTCGCCTTTGTTGATCGCACGACCGGGCAGGTCAGGCACCGCATCGCGGCAAGCGATCCCTATCAGATCGGGTTCAGCCCGGACGCGAAGTGGTTTGTCGCGACCTCGCTGCGGCTCGATCGCATCGATATCTATGAGGCGGCGGGCTATCACCTGCGATACCGCCTGCCGGCACCGACGATGCCGAGTCACATCGGCTTTTCGCCGGACAGCAGCACCGTTTACGTCTCGCTGCAGGGACAGACACGCTGGAGGCAGTCGATCTCGCGACCGGCAAGCCGCGCTGGTCGGTGCCGGTCGGGCGGCAGCCTGCCGGGGTCCTGGTGCGTTCGTCGGGCACGGTTCTGGTCGGTATCATGGGGTCGGACCACATCGTCGAGGTCAACCCCGCCGATGGCAGCATCATGCGGCGCATCCGCACCGGCCGCGGCGCCCATAATTTCCTGCTGACCCCGGACGGCAAGACCCTTTACGTGTCGAACCGGGTCGCCGGAACGATCTCGATCCTCAATCCTGACACGCTCGACATTACCGGTACGCTGGTGGCTCCCGGCGGCCCGGACGACATGGCCCTGAGTGCCGACGAAAAGGAGCTGTGGGTCACTGGCCGCTGGCGCGCGGCGGTGTTCGTGATCGATCGCGCCAGCGGGACGGTTAAGACGATGATACCGGTCGGCCGGTCGCCGCACGGTATCTACCTCTACTGAGCCCGGGCGGCGACAATGTTCGACGCCTTGACGCGGCTGATCGACCAGTTCCAGGGAGCGCTGTTCCAGGGTGCGGCGGAGCCGGCGCTGTACCAGTTCGGACTGATGGACTGGTCAGAAGAGGTGTTCGATGGCCTCGGGTTCGCGCTGTTCGGCGCGATCGAAATCACCCTGGCCTTCATGCTGTTCCGGCCGCTCGAATGGTGGAGGCCGGTTGAGCGCTGGACCGAGCGCCGCGCGGTGTGGACCGACGTGGTCTACACGCTGCTGCACCGGATCGGCGTCGTGCCGGCGCTGATCTTCCTGCTGCTGACGCCGCTCGGCGCGATGATCGACGGGTATCTGCGGTACAAAGGCTACATCCCGCCGACCGTTGAGCAGTTCGTTCCGCCGTTGCGGGCATGGCCGTTTATGACGTTGCTGGTCTATGTGCTGCTGCTCGATCTCGGCGAATACTGGCGGCACCGCTTGCAGCACCGCGTGTCGTGGTGGTGGGCCTTGCACAGCCTGCATCACGACCAGCGCCAGATGACGCTGTGGAGCGATGACCGCAACCACATCCTCGACGATGTCCTGGCCTGGGTGTGGGCCGGCACCGTGGCGTTGTCGATCGGGGTGGCGCCGGCCGAGTTCCCGATGGTGCTCGTTGCCTTCCGCCTTGTCGAAAGCCTGTCGCACACCAATGTGCGCTGGGGTTTTGGCCGGTTCGGCAGCATGCTGCTGGTCGGGCCGCATTACCATCGGCTGCACCACGACATCGAGCATGCCGCACCGCCGTTCGACCGCGCGCGGGGCTGCAATTTCGCGGTGATTTTCCCGATCTGGGACGTGATTTTCGGCACGTATCGGCGCGATCCGGTCTTTCCGTCGACCGGCGTCGCGTCCCTGACCGGAGCCGCCATCCGCGGTGGCTATCTGCGCCATCAGGTCGAAGGGTTTCAACGCCTCGGTGCCGCCTTGGCGCACCTCGTCGATCGCCGCCGCCCCGGCTTTGCTGCCGCCTTATCGCGCGACTGAACGCCCGACTCAGCCCAGCTCAACTCAGCCAGCTCAGCCGAATTCGATCGCCGGCGTGAAGATGTAGCCGCTGCCGCGGACGGTTTTGATCAGCCCCGGGTTTTGTGGATCGTCTTCGAGCTTGCGGCGCAGGCGGCCGACCTGCACGTCGATGGTGCGGTCGAGCGGCCCGGCCTCGCGGTTGCGCGCGAGGTCGAGCAGACGGTCGCGAGACAACACCTGGCTGGGGTTGGCGACAAAAGCCGCCAGCAGATCGAATTCGCCGGTGGTCAGCCGCACTTCCTCGCCACTCGGCGAAATCAGTTCGCGACCGGCGAGATCGAGGCTCCAGCCGGCGAAACGGGCAAGCGTCCGGGTGCCGGCGGGGGCTTCGCTGGCGCGGCTTTGCACCCGGCGCAGCACGCTTTTGACGCGCGCCAGCAATTCGCGCAGGTGAAACGGTTTCGACAGGTAATCGTCGGCGCCCATTTCGAGGCCGATAATGCGATCGACCGTCTCGCTGCGGCCGGTCAGCATGATGATGCCGATGCCGAATTCGCCGCGCAGCGAGCGGGCCAGGGTCAGCCCGTCCTCTCCCGGCAACATCAGGTCGAGGATGACAAGGTCGGCCGGCTCGCGAGCAAGCACCCGGCGCATCGCCGCCCCGTCCTGCGCCGTCGAGACGCGATAGCCTTCGCCAGCCAAATATTCCTCGACGAGTTCGCGAATTTGCTCCTCGTCATCAACGACTATGATGTGTCCGTTATCACTCATACCGGTGGTAGCCCTAGGAGCGAACGGTTCTACCAAGGGCGAGAAAACGCAACAACGGTGGTGGCTTCAAGAACATATGCTAGCTCACACAATCGGTTACAATTTCTTACACTAAACCGAAGCCGGCGACATCATTCGATTACAGCCCGCCGATAGAGTCCCGTTCATGGTGATCGGCTGCAATGCCGGTCGGGTTGAGCGGGAGAGTTTTTCGTGACCGACATCCATCGGAACATCGAAGCCGAAATTCCGCGTCTGCGCCGGTACGCCCGGGCGCTGGCGCGCGACGCCGCGGCCGCCGACGATCTGGTACAGGATTGCCTGGTCCGCGCCCTGGGCAAGCTGCATTTGTGGCAGGAAGGGACCGATTTGCGAGCCTGGCTGTTTACCATTTTGCACAATCAGTATGTCAATCGGGTGCGCCGCTCGGTGCGCGAAGGAATATCTGTCGGGCTCAGCGAAACCGAGCCGATGTTGACCCGCGCGCCGCATCAGGCAAAGCAGCTTGAACTGCGCGATTTGCGGCGCGCGCTCGAAAAGCTCCCGGAGGAGCAGCGTTCGGTAATCCTGCTCGTCGGCCTCGAAGGCATGCGCTATGAGGAGGTCGCCGACGTGCTCGACGTGCCCGTTGGAACCGTGCGCTCGCGGCTGTCGCGTGGCCGCGAGGCCCTGCGCCGGCTGATCGGCATCGTGCCCGACCGCCAGGCCGAGGCGATGATGGCGCATCCCAGTGCCTCTCGTCCGGGGGCCTCTCGTCCGGGGGCCGATCGCGGTTTTCCGAACGGTGCCCCGATCGCGGCCTTGTCCGACAAGAACCGCTGCGTCGCGAAGGCGCTGCAGCGGCGCGCCGCGCCGGCGATGCTTTATTCGGCTCTGCACTGACGTTTTCTGGCTTGCCGCAGCAATGCGGCGGGTGGCGAGCATCGGGCCTTCGCCTGATCGACACCGGGCGTTCGGCGGAGTCTCCCTATGCGGACTTGCCACCCGCAGCCTTTCGGGGCCGGCAGACGCCGGCCCTTTTTTGACTTTTAGGCCGGCGTCCGCCAGCCGCGGTTTTCTTGCGCGGAACACCGAGGCCTGGCGACGGCGACGGGATCATCATCGATGAACGGCTGTTCGGAAAGGACATCAGCCAGCAATTGGCGTAGCAGGCCGAGCGTATTGAAGTACTGAAAGGCGATGCGGAACAGCAGCTAATTAATTTGCTTGCCGTCCAGTTCGCGTTGCTGGCGTTGCTGTTCGGTCTCGGCCTTTTCACGCTGTGCCTTGGTGCGGCCGAAGGTGGCACGATTTTCGGCGGCGCGGCGTTCCGCGTCGCTGCGCTGTTTTGCTTTGCGGAAGCGGTTGAGGTTGATTACCGAGCCCATCGCGTCCGTCCCGATCCCTGCCGAATCTACCACTCAACATGAGTATTGCCTGGCCCCGGCGCAATCGTCGGGTCGGCTGGTTCTTTCCCGTCATCCTCGTTCCATCCGGCCAGTTCACCGCGCCGGCAGCCATCGAGCACGAACAGGCGGATGGCGCTCGACAGATTGCCATCGCGATCGGCGTCGATCACCGCGAGCAAGGCGTTGACTGATAGTTGCCGTCGTGCGGCAATCTCGCACATGCCGGCCCAGAAGATGCCTTCGAGCGATACGCTGGTGGCGTGCCCGGCGATTCGGACCGAATGCTTGACCAGCCGCGACCTGCCTGTCATCGCGCCACGATGCCTGCCCGTGGCGTTTTTTCAAGTGCCTGACTTCGCTCCATCAATTCGATGTTGTGGCGAGTCGCCGTGTGCGCGGCTTGAAATAACCCAGGCAATCCGCAAGGATCACCCACCGGCGGCTTCGGCGCCGGGTTCTGCGCCCTTGTATAGCGTCGCGGCGGCATCTACTCGTTGCCGTCTGAAGCGGCAGATGTCATTGAAGCGGCAATGTGATTCAAGGCGCGATTGACCATCGCGCCAGATTATCCGGAACAACGGCAACTTCAGGTTTGTCATTGCTATGTTTGGTAGAATGCTGGGGCTGTTATCCGCCGATATGGCGATCGACCTCGGCACGGCGAACACTCTCGTTTACGTCAAAGGGCGCGGCATCGTCTTGAACGAGCCCTCGGTGGTGGCGATCGCCAGCGTCAAGGGACGCAAGCAGGTTCTGGCGGTCGGCGAAGAAGCAAAGCTGATGCTCGGGCGCACGCCCGGCAACATCCAGGCAATCCGCCCGCTGCGCGACGGCGTCATCGCCGATTTCGACGTCGCGGAGGAAATGATCAAGCATTTCATCCGCAAGGTGCATAACCGGCGCAGCTTTGCCAGCCCGCAGATCATCATCTGCGTGCCCTCCGGCTCGACCGCGGTCGAGCGCCGCGCGATCCAGGAATTGGCGGAAAGCGCCGGCGCCCGCCGCGTGTTTCTGATCGAAGAGCCGATGGCGGCGGCGATCGGCGCCGGGCTGCCGGTGACCGAGCCGACCGGTTCGATGATCGTCGATGTCGGCGGGGGCACGACCGAAGTCGCAGTGCTGTCGCTCGGCGGCATCGTCTATTCGCGCTCGGTGCGGGTTGGCGGCGACAAGATGGACGAGGCGATCATCGCCTATATCCGCCGCAATCATAACCTGCTGGTCGGCGAGGGCAGCGCCGAGCGCATCAAGAAGGAGATCGGCTCGGCCTGCATGCCGGAAGACGGCGAAGGCCGGATCATGGAGATCAAGGGCCGCGATCTGATGAACGGCGTGCCCAAGGAGATCGTCATCAGCGAACGGCAGATTTCCGAAAGCCTCGCCGAGCCGGTCGGCTCGATCGTCGAGGCGGTGAAGGTGGCGCTTGAGCATACCGCGCCGGAACTGGCCGCGGATATCGTCGACAAGGGCATTGTGCTGACCGGCGGCGGGGCGCTGCTCGGCAATCTGGACTTTATCTTGCGACACGCAACCGGGCTGCCGGTTTCGATTGCGGACGATCCGCTAAGCTGCGTCGCGCTGGGAACGGGACGCGCCTTGGAGGAGATGAAGACGCTGAGAAATCTGTTGATCAATATGTGGTGACGGGGTTTGTCTCGGGGTAAGCTCCTGGTGGGGGTGTCGGGGGACATGAACAGACAGCGCCGCAGCGCCGGCCATCCAGGCGCGTTCCGCAGGTTTGAGATCGTGGACTTGCCATGGTGATCCGTTCAGCGCCGGTTCGTGCCGCGCTGCAGCGCACGGTGCCGCCGCTGCTGGTTTTGCTGTCGGCGGCGGTCATCATCGTCGGCAAGGCAGACCAGTCGATGTTCGCGTCATTGCGCACGGCCATCGCCGACGATGTCGCGCCCGGCCTTGATGCGCTGTCACGGCCGGTCAGCATCGCCTCGGCGGCGGTCGACCGCGTCTCCGGCTTTTTCTCGACCTACCAGGACAATGTCCGGCTGAAGCAGGAAAACGAGCGGCTGTTGCAATGGCAGCAGGCCGCGATGAAGCTGTCGGCCGACAACCGCGATCTGCGCGGCCTGCTGAAAGTCATCCCGGAGAATGCGGTGTCCTACGTCACGGCGCGCATCATCGCCAATTCGGGCGGCGGCTATGTGCGGACGGTGATGATCAATGCCGGCGGAGATCAGGGCGTGGCCCGCGGCCAGGCGGTGATCACCGGCTCGGGGCTGGTCGGCCGGACGACCGAGGTCGGCACCCGGGCGGCGCGTGTGCTGCTGATTACCGACTTGAATTCGCGCATCCCGGCGGTGGTCGAGCGCTCGCACGCCAATGCCGTGCTCGCCGGCGACAATTCCGACCGCCCACGCCTGCTGTACGCCAACGATCCGGACTCGCTGAAGATCGGCGACCGTATCGTGACGTCGGGTGAGGGCGGGGTGTTCCCGCCGGGCCTACCGATCGGCGTCATCACCGGGCTTGAGAGCGGCAGTGCGCGGGTCGAGCCGTTTGTGAACATGTCGCGGATGGACTACCTGCTGGTCGTCGATTACGGGCTGTCGCGCTCCCTGCCGCAGCCGGTGCCGGTTTCCGCGAAGGCGCGCGCGCCGCGGGCCGGTCGGTGTCGGCCGACGAGGCGAGCCTGCGCTAGGCATGGCGCTCAAGGTCTCCAGTATCCCGACGCTGCCGCGGGTCAATGGCGGTCTCGCCCGCGCGTTTCCAATCCTGACGATCGTCATCGCCATGGTGATGTCGATCCTTCCGATCCCGGCGCCCGGTTACACAGCGCTGACCCCGGCCTTCATGCTGATGGCCGCCTATCACTGGACGATCTACCGGCCCGACCTGCTGCCGCCGGTCGGATTATTTGTGCTCGGCGTTACCCATGATCTGCTGACCGGCGGCATGGTCGGCGTCAGCGCGTTGGCGCTGCTTCTGGCGCGCGCGGCGGTGCTGCGCTACCGGCGCATTTTCATTAATCGGACGTTCCCGTTTGTCTGGGCCGGCTTCACGGTGCTGACCGGCGGCGCGCTGTTCGGCGTGTGGGCCTTGCACTGCGTGATGCAGTTGAGCGTCCTTGATCTGCGCACCACGGTGTTCCGCGCGGTGGCGACCGTGGCGCTCTTTCCGCTCGCGAGTTTCGCGCTCGGCAGGACCCAGCGCGCGCTGATGGAAACCGCCGCCTGACCGGACGCAGACCGGGGCGCCGCACCCTGGGCAACAGGTCGCGGTTCAACCTTTCCCAAAATGCTCTAGGTTCTGCGATCGTGCCTCGCGAAACCCAGCGCCATAAGCTTTTCTCCCGCCGCGCGGCCGTTCTGGCCGGCGGGCAGGCCCTGCTTGCGACCGCGCTGGTCGGCCGCATGTACCAGCTGCAGATCCTCGAACGGGACCGCTACACCGTTCTGGCCGACGAGAACCGGATCAATCTGCGGCTGCTGGCGCCGCCACGCGGCCGGATTTTCGACCGGTTCGGCGTCGCGCTGGCCGATAACCGCCAGAATTACCGCGTCGTCGTCGTCCCGGAACAGGTCGGCGATCTTGAAGTCGACCCTCGCGGCGCTCGGCACGCTGATCGAGGTCAGCGACGTTGACCGCCACCGCGTAATGCGCGACGCCCGCCGCAAGCACAGTTTCGTGCCGCTGGTGGTGCGCAGCAATCTGCGCTGGGAGGAGGTGGCAAAGGTCGAGGTTGCCGTACCGGAACTGGCCGGGGTCGCGATCGAACAGGGGACGATCCGCTATTATCCCTACGGCCCGACGGCGGCGCACATTATCGGCTATGTCGCGGTCGCGTCGGAAAAGGAGCTGACCGGCGACCCGCTGCTCGAATTGCCGGATTTCCGGATCGGCAAGGCGGGTATCGAAAAGTCGCAGGACACGCGGCTGCGCGGCGGCGCCGGCACCAGCGAGGTCGAGGTCAACGCCTATGGCCGCGTCGTGCGCGAGATCGCGCATGAGGCGGGTCAGCCGGGACAGGATGTCGTGCTGGCGCTCGACATGGCGATGCAGGACTTCGCGATGAAGCGCTGTGCCGGGGAACCGAGCATTTCCTGCGTGCTGCTCGATGCGGTGACCGGCGACGTGCTCTCGCTGGTGTCCAGCCCGAGCTACGACCCGGCAATGTTCACGACCGGGCTGTCGCAGGCGATGTGGCAGGAATTGTCGACGGACCCCCGCAACCCGCTGAGCGACAAGGCCATCGCCGGGGTCTACCCGCCGGGCTCGACGTTCAAGCCGATGGTTGCGCTGGCTGCGCTGGAAGGCGGTGTGCTGACCCCGGATACGCCGATCAACTGCCCGGGCTATCTCGAACTCGGCGACGCGACATTTCATTGCTGGCAGAAGGGCGGGCACGGCGCCGTCCATTTGCACGAGGCAATCAAGAAATCCTGCGACGTGTATTTTTACGAGGCGGCGCGGCGCGCCGGCATCGACCGGCTGGGTGCCATGGCGCGCCGGTTCGGATATCGGCGCACCGCTCGGGCTCGACATCGCCGGCGAACACGCCGGCCTCATCCCGAGCCGCGAGTGGAAGCTGGCGACCACCGGGACGACCTGGCAGCAGGGTGAGACGCTGAACGCCGGCATCGGGCAGGGCGCGGTGCTGGCGACACCGCTACAGGTCGCGACGATGGTGGCGCGTCTCGTTACCGGCCGCGCTGTCGTGCCGCATCTGGTCCGCGACGGCCGCGCCGCCCCCGGCGGCGATCGGCGCCCGCCGGTGTTTCCGCCGCTCGGCATCACCCACGCGCTATCTGAACCTGGTGCTCGACGGCATGACCGCCGTGGTCAACGAGCAGGGCGGCACAGCCTATGCCGCCCGCATCACCGACCCGGCGATGGCGATGGGCGGCAAGTCGGGTACTTCGCAGGTGCGCCGCATCACCCAGTACGAGCGTGACCACGGCATCCGCAAAGGCTCCGAGGTGCCCTGGAAGGACCGTGATCACGCGCTGTTTGTCGCTTTCGCGCCGGTCGGGTCGCCGCGCTATGTCTGCGCCGTCGTCGTCGAGCATGGCGGCGAGACCGGCGGTGGCGGCTCGGCGGTGGCGGCGCCGATCTGCCGCGACGTGCTGATCGAGGCGCAGCGCCGCGACCCGGCCCGCCGCGTGCCGCAGCCGGATTCGGTGGTGCAGAACCCGGCGCGCGAGCCCTACCGTGGCACCGGTCCCGACGGCGGCCGTGGCACCGACCCGAGGCTAGCGGGTGGTCAGTCTTTCTCCCGATATCGGTCATCGCGAACTGACCTTTGCCGACAAGGTGCGCGGCATCCAATGGGGTCTCGTGCTGATGATCGCGGCCATTTCCGCGGTCGGTTTCGCGATGCAGTATTCGGCGGCGAACGGCAGTCTCCAGCCCTGGGCATCGCGCCAGATGGCGAGGTTCGGTTTCGCGCTGGTGCCGATGATCGCCGCCGCCCTGATCAACGTGCGCCACTGGTATCGCGCCGCGTATTGGATTTATGGCGTGTCGCTGCTGCTGGTGCTGGCGGTCGATCTGCATGGCACGATCGGCATGGGGGCGCAGCGCTGGCTCGATTTCGGGGTCATCCAGCTGCAGCCGTCGGAGATCATGAAGATTTCGCTGGTGCTGGCGCTGGCACGCTACTTCCATGGGCTGCCGGCCGAAGATACCGGCCGCCTGCGCTATCTGGTGATGCCTGTCATCATCATTTTGGCGCCGACGGCGCTGGTGCTGAAGCAGCCGGATCTCGGTACCGCGATCATGCTGCTCGCCTGCGGTGGCGTGATGTTTTTCCTCGGCGGCATCCGCCTGTGGATTTTTGTGGCCGGCGCGGCGGCGGCGGCAGTGGCGGCGCCGCTCGCCTGGTCGTTTCTTCGCGATTATCAGAAGACGCGCCTCTACACGTTTCTCGATCCCAACCGCGATCCGCTCGGTGCCGGCTATCACATCCTGCAATCGAAAATCGCGCTGGGCTCCGGCGGCTTGTCGGGAAAGGGCTTTCTGCTCGGCACGCAGGCGCATCTGAGCTTTCTGCCGGAGAAGCCAGACCGATTTCATCTTCACGATGATCGCCGAGGAACTCGGGCTGGTCGGCGGACTGGCCTTGCTCGCGCTCTACATTCTGGTCATCGCCTATGCCTTCGCGATCGCGCTGCGCAGCCGCAGCCAGTTCGGGCGGCTGCTCGGGCTTGGCATCGCCGTTAATTTCTTTCTCTACGCGTTCATCAACATGGCGATGGTGATGGGGCTGATCCCGGTGGTCGGCGTGCCGTTGCCGCTGGTGTCGTATGGCGGCACCGCGATGGTGACGGTGATGCTCGGCTTTGGGCTGTTGATGAATGTCGGCATTCACCGCGATGTGCGGATCAGCCGGCAGGGTGAAAGCCGCCTTAGCTGATCGCGTGCTTGCGTGCCGCGCGCCGCTGCGGATACTCGCGGGAGCGGGATGAACCCGAGGAGCGGCAATGGCTGAGAGCGAAGCACCGGAAGCCCCCGAAGCAGGCCGCCGGCTGCACGTCACGGTGCTTCTGGTCGCGTCGCGCCGTGCCCTCGACAACGCGCTCGGCGAACTTGGTTTTACCGAGGACGATGACCGGATCATCGAGCATGACGGCCGGCTGGCCTTTCTGACCTGCACTCACGAAGAAGATTGCGACGATCTGTTCGCGCTGATCACCGAATTGTCGACGCGCGGTGAAAGCTGGGAATTGCAGTCGCGCATCGATACCGAAAGCGGCCGCGCGGTCTATCAGTCGCTGGCCCGCCACCGCCCGGTCGAGGCAGTCGATGCGGCGGTCGACGAGGAAGCCGAACCGGAGGAAGGCGACGCGCCGGCGCTCGATGTCGAGGCGGCTGACGGCCTCGCTGCGCTGAAGCGTGCGTTGCGCCGGATCGAGCCGGCCGATGTCTTCGCGCAGATCCGGCCGGGACGGGAAGGGCGGGCCACGGCACGCGTCTTGCGACGCGGTTCGCGACGGCTGGTAGCGGCGGCGACCGCCTCCGACGAGGCGACGTTGCGTGGCGTGCTGCGAGAGATTCTGCCGAATGTCATGCTCGATGTGGCAATGAAGCCACCGGGCTGAGCACCAGGAGTGCGGCGGTTGCCTTGGGCTTGCCGCTCCCATCGGATAGAGCGAAACTCGCGCGGCCTCGATGCTGCCGCTTTTTGAACAGGGGACCGACGATGTTATTGCGCCGCAATCTGCTTTTGCATCTTCCCGCGGTTGCCCTTGCGGCTGGTCTGGTCGTCCCGGCGCTGGCGGCCGACAAGAGCGTGACGATCGGCATCAACCTGCCGTTGACCGGTGCCGACGCGCATGACGCCGAATTGATCAAGGAAGGCGCGCTGCTGGCGATCGACGAAGCCAATGCCAAGGGCGGTGTCGCCGGCTACAAGATCAACGTGATCGTGCTCGATGACGGCACCGCGACGGCAGGCCAGTACGATCCGGCGCAGGCCGCGACCAATGCCCGCAAGATGGTCGCCGACAGCAACGTCGTCGCGGCGGTCGGGCCGCAGATGAGCGGTTCGGGCAAGGCGATGTCGCCGATCCTCAGCCAGGGCAATCTGGCGATCATCACCCCGGCCTCGACCAACCCCGACATCACCGACCCGAAATTCGCCGGACAATACCGCCCGGCCGGCAAGGCGATCTATTTCCGCACGGTCACCACCGACGCCTTTCAGGGCCCGAACATGGCGAACTATTTCGCCGACACGCTGAAGGTCAAATCGGTCTACGTGCTCGACGACAGCGGCGCCTACGGTGTCGGCATCGCCGATGCCTTTCAGAAGCAGGCCGAAAAGCGTGGCATCAAGGTGCTGGGGCGCGACCAGCTGAACCCGAAGGAAGCCGACTACACGACGGTCCTGACCAAGATCAAGTCGCTGAACCCCGATGCGCTGTATTACGGCGGCGTGTCGCAGGCCGGGGTCAAGGTGGTCAAGCAGTCCTACGACATCATGCCCAAGATCATCAAGAGCCGGCGGTGACGGCATCTACGGCGCCGAGATGCTGAAGGCCGCCGGGTTCCCGGCGGCGAAGGCTGGTACGCGACGATCGCCGCGCCGAACGTGCTCGACAACCCGGACGTCAAGCCGTTTGTCGAGGCATTCGTGAAGAAGAACGGCCACCAGCCGGATAATTATTCGATCACGGCCTACGACGCCGTGCTGGTGATCCTCGACGCGGTCAAGCGGGTGGCGGCTTCCGGCAAGGAGGTCACCCGCGACACTGGTGCGCGACGCGATCCAGGATCACACAGCCAAGACGCTGCAGGGCGAAATCAGCTTCGACCAGAACGGCGATATTTCAAGCCGCGTCGTCAGCGTCTTCCAGATCAATAAGGACGACAAATTCCCGCTCGACGACGTGCTCCACCAGTACAAATACCTCGGCGTCGCCCCGCAGGGTTCGTGACCGCGTCAAGTGTGGCCGGGTTCCGCTCGCTGATGATCGTACCGAATGACCGTCTGATCCCGTTCTGATCCAACAGGTGATCAACGGTCTCAGCCTCGGGGCGATGTATGCCTTGCTGGCGCTTGGCTTCACGCTGGTCTACGGCATTCTCGAACTGATCAACTTCGCGCACTTCAACGTGTTCATGGTCGGCTCGTTTATCGGCATGTGGGTGCTGCACCAGTTCGGCCTGTCCGGTCAGAGCGACGGTGCTGACCGGCTTTGCGCTGGTCGGCACGCTGCTCTTCGCCTTTCTTGTCACGATGGTGGGGGCCGGTGTCATCGGCGTCGTGATCGAGCGTGTCGCGCTGCGGCCGTTGCGCGGCGTGCCCGGCACCGCGGCGATGATCACGACGATCGGCGTCTCGTACATCCTGTTCAACATCGTCCTGCTGACGGCCGGCGCCTCGTCCGAGAATTTCCCGAACCCGCTCCCGGTGATCCGCTGGGAAATCGCCGGCGCGACGCTGCAATTGCGCGAGGTGCTGATCTGGGGCATCGCCGTGCGTGCTGATGCTGGGGCTGCAGCTGTTCGTCAGCCGTACCAGGCTCGGCAAGGCGATGCGCGCGACCGCGCAGGACCCCGAGGCCGCACGCATGATGGGCGTCGATGTCGACCGGGTGGTCGATGACCGCGTTCTTTCTCGGTTCGGCGCTGGCCGGCGCGGCGGCGCTGATCTTTGGCCTCTACTACAATTTCACCAGCTTTATCATCGGCTACACCGCCGGGCTGCGAGCCTTTACCGCGGCGGTGCTCGGCGGCATCGGCAGCGTTCCCGGCGCGATGGTCGGCGGCATCCTGATCGGGCTGATCGAAAGCCTCAGCGGGCATTTCCTCGCGGTGCGCTGGGCCGATGTGATCATCTTCTCGATCCTGGTGCTGGTGCTGGTTTTTGTCCCGACCGGGCTTTTCGGGCGCGCGACGCCCACCAAATCCTGAATCGGACCGGCGGATGACATGCCGGATGTAAAGACCGGCATGATGGGCGACTCGTTCGCGTGGCTCCGCCGCGCCTCGCCCTTGGCGCGGGTCGCGCCGCGTGTGCGGTCGCGTGCCGCTGTCACCACGGTCTTCGCCGCGGCGGTGCTGTTCCCGATCCTCCATCCTAACGACGCCGATGTCGACGCGGTCGCCAACGCCCTGACCTATGCGGCCCTGGCGCTCGGCCTCAATATCGTCGTCGGTCTCGCCGGGCTGCTCGACCTTGGCTACGCCGCGTTTTTCGCGATCGGCGCCTATGCCTACGGCGTCGCGGCCTCGTGGCAGATGGCGCCGGAATGGAGCAGTTTCTGGGAACCGTTCCAGTGGCTCGGTCTGGTCGCGCGATTTCACGACACCGGCGGCGACGTCGTGCATTTCCAGGTGTCGTTCTGGCTGATGATGCCGATCTCGGCGGCGATCACGGCGTTTTTCGGCGTGCTGTTCGGGGCCCCGACATTGCGCCTGCGCGGCGACTACCTGGCGATCGTGACACTCGGTTTTGGCGAGATCGTGCCGATCGTCGTGCGCAACATCCCCTACGTCACCAACGGCGCGATGGGGCTCAACGGCGTCATGCCGCCGCATATTTTCGGCTGGAGCTTCGGGGTCAACGCGACGCCCTATTATTACGTCGGCGTCGCGCTCGTCGCCTTCCTGATCCTCGACCAGCCAGCGGCTCAAATTCTCGCGCATCGGCCGCGCCTGGATGGCGATCCGCGAGGACGAGATCGCCGCCGCCGCGATGGGGGTCAACCGCGTCAAGCTGAAGCTGCTTGCCTTTGCCACCGGTGCGGCCTTCGCCGGCGCCACCGGCACCCTGTTCGTCGCCAAATTGCAGACCGCGACGCCCGACATGTTCGGGTTTCCGGTGTCGGTGATGATCCTGGTGATGGTCGTGTTCGGCGGCATCGGCAGTGTCTGGGGCGTCGTGCTCGGCGCGCTGATCCTGCAGATGCTGCAATCGTGGTTTCTCGAAGATCTGTCGCAATGGCTGCACGCGCTCGGCCGCCTGATCGATGTCGGCTGGCTGCAGCAGATCGAACTGGCGTCGTCGATCGAACTGATTTTCGGCATCATCCTGGTCACGATGATGCTGTATCGCCGCGACGGCCTGATCCCGGCGACAAAACGCGTCGCCGCCCTGACGCTGGAGGAGCAGGCCGCGCAGGTCAGCCAGGTCAGCGGCGCGCGGGTTTGAGGCGTTGCGGGGGATCGGCGCGGTCGATGAGGCCGTCGCCAACCCGCTCCTGGCGATCGACAATCTGACGGTGCGGTTCGGCGGTCTTGTCGCGCTGAACTCGGTGTCGCTGTCGATGCCGGCGCATTCGGTGCTCGCCGTGATCGGGCCGAACGGCTCGGGAAAATCGACGCTGTTCAACGCCGTCACCGGTCTCGTCGAGAGCGATGGCGGCAATGTCCGGTTTGCCGGTGAGGACATTACCGGCAAGCCGCCGCATGTCGTGCTGGAGCGCGGCATCGCCCGCACCTTTCAGAACATCCGGCTGTTCCCAAACCTGACGGTGCTCGAAAACGTCATGATCGGGATGCACGCGCGGTTGCATACCGGCGCGGCCGGCGCTCTGTTGCGGCTCCCGGCGACGCGGCGCGAGGAGGAGATGGCGCGCGAGCGGGCTTTTGAAATCCTCGCGGTCTTCGGCAACCGGCTGCTGCCGCGCGTCGATCATGTCGTGTCCGCGCTCAGCTACGCCAATCGGCGCCGCGTTGAGATCGCCCGGGCATTGGCGTCAAACCCAAAGCTGCTGCTGCTCGACGAACCGACCGCCGGCATGAACCCGGCCGAAACGCTCGAACTGGCGGACCAGATCAAAAAGCTCAACGGGCTCGGCCTGACCATCGTGCTGATCGAGCACAAACTCGATGTCGTGGTGTCGCTGGCGGAAAAGGTCATCGTGCTCGACCATGGCGAAAAGATCGCCGAGGGTTCGCCCGCCGAGGTCCGCCGCAACGAAGAGGTAATCCGCGCCTATCTCGGCCGGAGCGCCGCAATTGCCTGAGCCGCCCGCCGATGGCTGATGTCCCGCTGCTTGAATTTCGCGGGGTCGATACGCATTACGGCGACCTGCATGTGCTGAAATCGGTCGATTACCGGATCGATGTCCGGCGAGATCGTGTGCCTGCTCGGCGGCAACGCCTCCGGCAAATCGACGACGATGAAAACCATCATGGGCGTCGTGCGGCCGAGCGCCGGCGAGGTGATGTTTGACGGCAAGTCGCTGGCCGGCATCAGCATCGCCGAGCGGGTACGGCGCGGCATCGCCCCGGTACTCGAGGCGCGCCGCCTGTTTCCGCGCATGACGGTGTACGAGAACCTGGAGATGGGCGCCTTCACGCGACCCCGCGGCAGCGAGTTCCATCAGGATCTGGAACGCGTTTTCAGCCTGTTCCCGCGCGTCAAAGAGCGGTTGACCCAGTTGGCCGGCACGCTGTCGGGCGGCGAGCAGCAGATGGTCGCGATTGGCCGCGCTCTGATGGCGCGCCCCAGGCTCTTGTGCATGGACGAACCCTCGATGGGGCTGTCGCCGCTATTCGTCGAACAGGTGTTCGACATCATCCAGGAAATCAACCGCCAGGGCATGACCATCTTCATGGTCGAGCAGAATGCCAACATGGCGCTGTCGATCGCGCACCGCGCCTATGTGCTGCAAACCGGTCAGGTCGTGCTGAGCGGCGCCGCCGCCGAACTCCGCCAAAACCCGCTGATCCGCGAAGCCTATCTCGGTGAAATGAAGGTTAAGCCCCCGTAGCCCTCGTAGGATGGGTTGAGCGCAGCGAAACCCATCGCTTCCCTTGGCCCATCGCTCCCCTTGGACCGGCAGGATGATGGGCTTCGCTTTGCTCAGCCCATCCTTGTATCAGCTGGTGTGGTTAGACTGCGTGCGTTCCGTGAGGAATGGCCCGGTCCGGGAGGCCTCCCGGACCGGGCCGCCGATCGTCGGATCGTTGCCCATCCAAGCCTTTTCGGCTGTCGCGTAGCAGGATCGCGGTCGGCTCTTCATCGGACCCGAATGGTTGACGGAACCCTGGGTTCGCATTCAAGGAAGGGTCGAAGAAGATGGCCAAGTCTAACACCAGCAAGCCGGCGATCAGCAAGTCCGCGATCAGCAAGTCCGGCACCGCATCGCGGGCCCGCTGCGCCGGTATCGATACCGGCAAGGCCCGGCTGGATGTCGCGCTCGATGTCGCACTCGATGTCGCACTCGGGGGTGAGGATGGCGAGCGGTTACAGGTCGCCAACCATGCCGGCGGTCACGGCGAGCTGTCGACGTGGCTGCGGCGGCACCGCGTCAAACGGGTCGGGATCGAGGCGAGCGGCGGCTATGAGGGCGCGGTGGTGGCACAGCTGCGCCGCGACGGGTTTATCGTCATCGTCTTCCAGCCGGGGCAGGTGCGCGCCTATGCCCGCTTTGTGCTGCAGCGGGCGAAAAACGACCGCCTCGACGCCGCGCTGATCGCCCGGTGCACCGCCGCGGCCCGCACCATCCATGCCCCGCCCGACCCGCGGCTGGCGCCGCTGGCGGCGCAGCTGACGCTGCTCGACCAGCTCGGCGAGGATGTCGCCTGTGCCAAAACCCGCCGCGAGACCTGCCACGATCCCGAAATCAAGCAATACTGGAAAGCGGAGATCGCCCGGCTCAAGGCGGCCCGGCGCCAGGTCCTCAAGCGGCTCGACACGGCGATCCGCCATCACGCCGACCTCGCACAGCGGCTCGACCTGATCGCCAGCATTGACGGCATCGGGCTGGCGAGCGCCATCGCCATCCTGGTGCGCCTGCCGGAGATCGGCCGGGTCAGCCGCGAGGAGGCCGCCGCGCTGGCCGGGCTCGCGCCCTATGACGATGACAGCGGCGACCGCACCGGCCGGCGCCATATCGAGGGCGGCCGCGAACGCCTGCGCCACGCCCTCTATACCGCCGCCTTCCCGCCGCCGCCTTCCACTGGGCCGCCGCCTTCCACTGGGCCGCCGCCTTCCACTGGAACGAACCGCTCAAGGCCCGCTACAACCACCTGCGCGCCGCCGGCAAGGCGCACAAGGTCGCGCTCATCGCCTGCGCCCGTAAACTGCTGACCTATGCCAACGCCGTCGTCGCCCGCGGCACCCCCTGGCACCCCCAACTCACCGCCGTCTAGCTCACCGCCGTCTAGCTCACCGCCGTTGCTCACCTAACGCCAACACGCCGTTTCTTGGTTCGACCCAAACAGCCCGTTTCTTCGTCCCGACCCGGCTTCCCCAAGGACGCCGCGCACAGTCGCCGTCCAGGATGGCCGCAAGGCCACCGCGCAGCGGCGCACCGCGTCCTTGACGGCGGCGAGCACGGCGTCATCCTCAAATAACGCCGGCACGTTTAATGGTTGCTACGGCACGCAATTGATCGTGACTCCGTTCAGGTGCGTTCGAAATCGATGCGTTCGGTGACCGGCAGTTCGTAGAGAGAGCGGCGCAGGCAGTCGAGGCCCAGTTCCGCCGCGCCGAGGCGCACCCATTCGCGCCCGCCGAGGATGCGCGAGCGGCGCGAATTCGACCCCGCCGTCCCCGGCGATAGCGAGGCAGATTGTGCCGCCGAAATCGATCCGGTCGGGGCCGTCGTCGAGATCGATCAACACCGCCAGCGCATGGGTCGCCCCGCTCTGCTGGCGGGCGGCTTCGGCGACCGCCTCGGCGCTCTCGCGGGTGATCTCGACCGGGATTGTCAGGCGCAGCGCGTCCCATAATTCCTGCGGCTCGCGGGCGACGATGCCACGACGGAAGATTTTTTCGGCCCCCGGCAGTGGCGCGACGCGGGCCGCGATCTGGCCGCTGGTGAACATCTCGACAACGGTCAGCGAGCCGCCGCGCCCGCTGAGCGCCTTCAGGATCACGCCCTCAAGCGTGTCGTCGTCTTCCGCCATGATGAAATTGCCGAGCCGCTTGCGTACTTCGGCAACCACCGGCGCCAGCTTCTTCTCTATGTCGGCGTCATTGGCGCCGCGGACCGTCAGCTTGGTTTCGATCTGCGGGTAGTGGGCGCGGAAGCCGAGCTTGGCGCTGCCGTCCGGCACCAGTTCCTCGACCCCGGCCAAGAGCGAATCGACATGCGACTCGCCGAGCCCGTAGGAGTGAAAGCGCTTCAACCGGATCGCGGTCTGGGTGCCGCTGCGCGCCAGGAGGCGCGGGATGATCTGTTCCTCCAGCATGCGGCGCAGTTCGCGGGGTACGCCGGGGGTGAAGAAAAACCGCGCCTTGCCGATATCGAGCGCAAAGCCGCAGGCGGTGCCGATCGGGTTGTCGAGAATTTCGGCGGTGGCCGGCAGCATCGCCTGCTTGCGGTTGTTCGGCGACATGACCCGGCTGCGGCGCTGAAAGAACGCCTCCATCGTCGTCAGCCATTCCTCGCTCAGTACGAGATCGACGCCGGCGGCCTGGGCGGCAATCTCCTGCGAGAGGTCGTCGACCGTCGGCCCGAGCCCGCCATTCACGATCACGGCGTCAGCCCGGGCACCGGCCTCGCGGAACGCCGCCAGCAGGGTTTCGCGGTCGTCGCCGACCGTGGTGCCCCAGCGCACCGACAGCCCGACATCCTCGAGCTTCTGGGCGGCATAGCTGAAATTGGAATTGACGATCTTGCCGGTGAGAACTTCGTCGCCGGTGCAGATGATCTCGATGAGCATCAAGCCGAGCCTTTCGGGACGCCAGGGATTGCGCTGACGGCTAACTATCCCGATTTCCCTCGTCCTGTCGATTGGCGACGGCCCCCAACCTGCACGCGCACGACAAATGCATGGCTGGCAAGCGAGGCGGTACGATGTCGATGAAACCGTTTCACCTAGCCGGTCCGGGAACTCCGGCGATGTTGGCGAGGTGCGAGAAAAACCCGAAGGCGCGGATGATCTGCAACGCCTCGCTCGGCGGCAGGCTGTTTAGCTCGTTTCGAGCGCGGCGCGGGCCGTGACATCCTCGTTGCGGTGAAAGCGCACCGCGTACTGGCGAATGCTCTCGACCGTGCCGAACACCTCCGCACCGCTCTGATCGCGCACTGTGTCGCCGAGCACACGGCCAAGCAGCTGGATGTCCTCGCGCAGCGGGAGGTCTTTGTCGTCGGCCTCAATCGCCCCGGCATTCGGCTCAGTTGTAGTGCCTCGCGGCCGATCCGCGTTATTCCCTCGCGCTTTAACAGGAAGCCGAGCGGGTTGCGGTGGGGGAGGCGGGGCTATAGGGTCGGTGGGTGCGCTATCTGAGTACCCGCGACGCCCGGCCAACGCCGGAAACCTTCAGCTTCGAGGACGTGCTGCTGGCCGGTCTCGCGGCCGATGGCGGCCTGTATGTGCCAGAGCAGCTGCCGGCGCTCGACGCAGACGCGCTGGGTGCGCTGAGCGGTCTCCGCTACGCCGATCTGGCGGCAAGGGTGGTCGGCTTGTTCGCGGGCGATTTTTTGCGGCGTCGGAATTGCACCGCCTGACCGAAGCCGCTTACGCCACCTTCCGGCACGAGGCCGTTGCGCCGCTGGTCCAGCTCGACGAGCGGCTGTGGCTGATCGAGCTGTTTCACGGGCCGACCTTTGCGTTCAAGGACCTGGCGTTGCAACTGATCGGTCAGCTGTTCGATGCGGTGCTGGCGCGGCGCGGCGAGCAGATGACGATCGTCGGCGCGACCTCGGGCGACACCGGCTCGGCGGCTCTCGCCGCCTGCCGCGACCGCGAGGCGATCGACATTTTCTTCCTCTACCCGCAAGGCCGTATCTCCGAGGTGCAGCGCCGGCAGATGACGACGCTCGGCGCTGCTAACGCGCATGCCGTGGCGATCGAAGGCACATTCGACGACTGCCAGGACATCGTGAAGGCGCTGTTCGCCAACGGCGCCTTCCGGCGCGACCTCAATCTGTCGGCGATGAACTCGATCAACTTCGCGCGCATCGCCGGCACAGGTCGTCTATTACATCGCCGCCGCGCTGGCGCTCGGTGCGCCGGGCCGTGCGGTGTCGTTTTGCGTGCCGACCGGCAATTTCGGCAATGTCTATGTCGGCGCATCTGGCGCGGGCGCTCGGCCTGCCGATCTCGCGGCTGGTGATCGGCACCAACGCCAACGATATCCTGACGCGTTATCTGACCAGCGGCGACATGTCGATCGCGCCGGTATTGCCGAGCCTCAGCCCGAGCATGGATATCCAGGTGTCGAGTAATTTCGAGCGCCTTCTGTTCGAGCTGAAAGGGCGGCAATGGCGCTGCCGTCGAGGGTGCATTGCGCGCGTTCCGCCAGACCGGAGCGCTGCCGGCGGACGACCAGTCGTGGCATCGCGCCCGCGGCCAGATTTCCGGCCACCGCGTCGACGACGCGACGACGCTCGACACGATCGGCGACACCTACCGCCGCACCGGCATGCTGATCGACCCGCATACCGCGGTCGCGGTTGCCGCGGCTCGCACCGAACTCGCGCGACATGAGGACGACGCGGCGCCGATGGTGGCGCTGGCGACGGCGCACCCGGCGAAATTCCCCGATGCGGTGGAGCAGGCGACCGGGATCAGGCCCGTGGCGCCGCCGGCGCTCGCCGAGATCATGGAAAAGCAGGAGCGGTTCACCGTGTTGCCGAATGATGTCGGGGCGGTGGCGCGCTTCGTGCGAGACCACGCGCGACGGACCGCGCAAAGCGGCCAGAAAGTTCAGGGGGCGGCATGAAGACGCGGCTGGCGACACTCTCGAATGGACTGCGCATCGTCACCGACCGGATCGACACCGTTGATACCGTGTCGCTCGGCATCTGGGTCGATGTCGGGACGCGGCACGAAGCGCCGGAAATCAACGGCGTCGCGCATTTCCTCGAACACATGGCCTTCAAGGGCACCGAGCGGCGCAGCGCCCGCGACATCGCCGAGGAAATCGAGGCAGTCGGCGGGCACCTCAACGCCTACACCTCGCGCGAAAGCACGGCGTATTACGCCAAGGTGCTTGAAAGAGGATACGACGCTGGCGCTCGATATCCTCTCCGACATCCTGCTGAACTCGAGTTTCGACCCGGCCGAGTTGGAGCGCGAGCGGCAGGTGATCCTGCAGGAGATCGGCCAGGCCAACGACACGCCCGACGACATCATCTTCGACTATTTCCAGGAACGCGCCTTCCCCGATCAGGCGATGGGCAGGCCGGTGCTCGGCAGCCCTGACATCATCCGCAAGCTGTCAGCGCGAGTCGGTCGTCACCTATCTGCGCGACCATTACGGCGCGGCCCGCATGGTGCTGTCGGCGTCGGGCAATCTCGATCACGACCGTCTTGTCGATCTCGCCGACAGGTTGCTGTCGCCGATGCCGGCCGAGCGCGCCGTGACGACCGAGCCGGCCGCCTATGTCGGCGGCGAGCACCGCCAGAGCCGCGATCTCGAACAGCTCCACCTCGTTCTGGGCTTCCCCGGCCAGACGCTGGAAGACCCGGATTATTATGCCGCCTCGGTGCTCTCGACCGCGTTTGGCGGCGGCATGTCGTCCCGGCTGTTTCAGGAAATCCGCGAAAAGCGCGGGCTGGCCTATACGATCCATTCCTTCGCGCACGGCTATCGCGATGGCGGGCTGTTTGGCATCTATGCCGGCACCGGCGAGGACGAGGCCGGCGAACTGGTGCCGGTACTGTGCGACGAGACGCTGAAACTCGCCGACGGGCTGACCGAGGTCGAACTCAACCGCGCCAAGGCGCAGATGAAGGCCGGGCTGCTGATGTCGCTGGAAAGCACCGGCGCGCGCTGCGAGCAGATGGCGCAGCATATGCTGATCCATGGCACGCCGTTCGATCCCGCCGATCTGGTGCGGCGCGTCGAGGCGGTGGATGCCGCCGCGATCGCGCGGGTCATCGCACTGTGGCGCACCGCGCCGCCGACGCTCGCGGCGCTCGGTCCGGTCGGGCAGCTTGAGGATTTTGACACGCCTGCGCGGTCGACTGGCGGCGTAGGCGGGGAGACGGGACGCGCGTCATGGCTCCGCAGCGCAAGAC
Source organism: uncultured Alphaproteobacteria bacterium (assembly GCA_963737875.1). Classification (GTDB taxonomy): domain Bacteria; phylum Pseudomonadota; class Alphaproteobacteria; order ATCC43930; family CGMCC-115725; genus DATARH01. The sequence goes on from CAVTUM010000008.1 coordinate 155,192, forward strand.
CTTCCCCCGTCTTTTCCAGACCCGTCCCGAGCCGTTGCGCCTGACCAGCGAGCAGGTGTTTCTGCGCGCACCCGAGCGCGGCGACTACGAGGAATGGGCCAGCTTGCGGGCCGCCTCGCGCAATTTCCTGACACCGTGGGAACCAAGCTGGCCGCCGGACGCGCTGAGCCGGGCCAATTACCGCGCCCGCCTCGCTCGCTACGCCGAGGATTGGCGTACCGACCAGGGCTACAATTTCTTCATCTTCCGCAACGACGACACGCTCGTCGGCGGCATCGGCCTGTCCAATTTGCGCCGCGGCGTCGCTGAAACCGGCAGCCTGGGCTATTGGGTCGGCGAACCTTTCGCCCGCCAGCGCCATATGATCGGCGGCCCTGCCGCTGGTGATCGATTTCACCTTCGACCGGTTGCGCCTGCACCGCATCGAAGCCGCCTGCCTGCCGATCAATGTCCCGAGCCGCGCGCTGCTGCTCCACACCGGTTTCCAGCAGGAGGGCTATGCCCGCAACTACCTGCTGATCGACGGCAAATGGCAGGACCATCTGCTGTTCGCCATCCTGCGCGAAGACTGGCGCCGGTAGGAAAGTTAAATGCGTCGGTTTTTTACCGTTATGCGTGCCCGGCCTCGGTTGAGAGCATTGTCAGGTCGATGCCGAGTTTGGCGAGGGCGCGTTTCCATTTGTCGGTGAAATCGGCGTCGAACACGAGATCGGCGTCGGCGGCGACCGACAGCCAGCCATTGGCCTGCATCTCGGCATCAAGCTGGCCCGGCGCCCAGCCGGCGTACCCCAGGGCAAAGAGGCTGCGATGCGGCCCTTCGCCCTTGCCGATCGCGCGCAGGATGTCGAGCGTCGCGGTGATCGCAAATTCCTGGCCGATCACCAGGGTCGCGTCCTCGCGGTAATCGGGCGAGTGCAGCACAAACCCGCGCCCCGGCTCGACCGGGCCGCCGAAATGCACCGGATGGCCGACCTTGGGCGGCCGGGGCGAGCTTGAGATGATTTCAGCAGTTCGTCCATCGACAGCGAATCGAGGAGCTTGTTGATCACCAGCCCCATCGCGCCTTCGCCCTCGTTATGTGCGCAGACATAGACGACCGAACGCGCAAAGCGCGGGTCCATCATCTGGGGCATCGCGACAAGAAGCTGACCGACAAGGGATTTCATGGGTTGCCTCCCGCTGCACGAGTTCGGCTAGCGCCGGAGCCCGGCAGTCATCCGCCATAGAATAAGCCCTGCCTGCATCGCGGGCAAAAAATTACGCCGGATGGCAGCTTCCCGGAGGCCGCGACGGTGGCGTGGCGCCGCCGTTTACGGTGCGCGTTTGGCTGTGGTATCGATGGCTTCTCGCTTGCTGCGGCGGCACCGGCGCCGCCCGTGGCGGACTGCGATTTGGAGAGAGACCCATGACCATTCAAGTTGGCGACAAGGTGCCCGCGGCGACCCTGAAATATCTCAGCCCGGAAGGCCCCAAGGAAATCAGCACCGATGAATTGTTCAGCGGCAAGAAGGTCGCGTTGTTCGCGGTGCCGGGCGCCTTCACCCCAACCTGCTCGCAGCGCCACCTGCCGGGCTATGTTGACAAGGCGGCCGACCTGAAGAGCAAGGGCATCGATACGATTGCCTGCGTCGCGGTCAATGACGCGTTCGTGATGGGTGCCTGGGGCAAGGATCGGGGCACCGGCGACAAGGTGCTGATGCTGGCCGACGGCAGCGGCGATTTCACCCGCGCGATCGGACTCGAACTCGACGCCCGCAAGGGCGGCCTTGGCATGCGCTCACAGCGCTATTCGATGCTGATCGATAACGGCGTCGTGAAGAAGCTCAACGTCGAAGCCGCCGGCAAATTCGAAGTGTCCGATGCCGAGTCGATGCTGAAAGCGCTCTGAGCGTCGCCCAGAGGAGAAAAGGAGAGGAAAGAAAAGTGGCGTAGGATGGGCTGAGCGCAGCGAAGCCCATCATCCTGCCGATCCATGGGAAGCGATGGGCTTCGCTGCGCTCAGCCCATCCTACGAAGGCTTAACCGAGCCGGGGTAGGCGCTTACTTCAGGTATCCCAGGTCGCGCAGGCTGGTGTGGCGGCCGCGGCCGACGATGATGTGGTCATGCACAATGACACCGAGCGGGGTCGCCGCGCGGATAATGTCGTGGGTGACGGCGATGTCGGCCGGGGAGGGCTTCGGGTTGCCCGACGGGTGGTTGTGCATCATGAGACGCCGACATCATAAGTGCTTGATATATATGAGATAATTGAAATCATGAACTCGTAGTGGGGTCGTGTACCGGGAGCGGCGACGCGTGAGCCTGCGTGATGATCACGCTTCATCACTCTGCTCCATGACGAAGCTTCGTGACGCCCGGCAGGTCACCATATTCTTTTGGTCCCAAGCATCAAGCTCGGTGATCGGATAGAGCACCGCCTTTCCAATCTTGATGAAGCCAGGCCCGATACGCATTGCACGCCAGTTCCGCAGTGTGCCGACGGTGATCTCGCCACGGTAGCGTTCGGAGACCTCATCGGTAGTCAGGAATTGATTTTCGGTCATCAATGCCTCCGGCGCCCTGTGCCGTTGCGAATGCTAGCGCCAGGGCCGATTGATCGGGCTGTGTGGACGACATCGACTTCCGGATGGCTGGAGAAGGCTGAAGCACGCCCAAGAAGCCACAACGCCGGTCACTCATACTCGCTCACCAACAAGACTTGCGCCGAGCGGTGAAACGCGAAAAGAGCAAATCGATAAGGGTCGCTGAGACGGATACCTGGGGATAGAAGTCGGTCAGGTCATCGCCGCGGGATCGCTCGCGGCGGCAGCTGAGCAGTGGTCCGAGTCCGAGCCAGATCCTGAGTTCCCTAGCTTACCGACCCTTGCCAAGGTTGGGGTCGTGGGTTCGAATCCCATCGCCCGCTCCAAGACGGAATGGGTCAAAAGCCTCGGAAAACCGCGGCTTTTTGCGTATTTGGGGGATGGGAAGCGAAGCACGAGACACGCGCTAGAAGGGCCTCGGTTACCGCGTGGTTACAGGGACAGCCTGCGCTCGGCCTTGGACGAACCGAAGGCTGGGTTTTCGTGGTCCTTATGACGGGATCCGGATGAGAGCCGCAGACCGACGAGATACGGTACCGAGGTAACGCTCCTCTGACGGTCGGCCCGCGTCGGCGCCATTATCAGCGCCGGTACGGCGATGGGGTAAAAAGGATGGAGGCGCCCTGTCGGTTCCTCGGAGCCTAATTAGTCCGCGTGAGCGTGCGAACGCCACGCGCTGCACCATTGGAGCCCGATAGAGACGCGCCGCCCTTCCAAAACCGCCGGCATAGAAGTTCGGGTGCCGGTCGATCCTTGCCAGCAAGCGCGTAATCTGCATTCTTACCTGGTCCAATTCGCCCGATAGTGGCCGCGGCATGGGTTTGCCGGCTCGACTTTTGAAGAGGCGCGGGTCACGGCCTGCGCACAAAGCATGCCGCAGAGCGTGTCACGAATCGTAGGGAGGGACGGCATGACGAAATGCTCCATCGACCGAGCAATCGGTCGCAGAACGTTCTGCCTCTCGCTTGGTACTGGCTTGACGATCCTGGCCGTCCCGGGTGTCGTTGGCGCCGCCGACCTCAAGAAAGTGCCGATGTCGACCGGGATTGATGCGGTCTTCGTGCCCTTTGTCGTCGCGACGGATCGGCAGATCTTCGAGAAATATGGGCTGGAGCCGAGCTACAAGCCGTTCGATGACGGCAATGTCGCGCTTGATGCGGTCCTCACCGGATCGTCGGATATCGGCTCCACAAGCGAGCTTGGAGGGCTCGCGCGCTGGGATAAGGGCGGCAAGCTCTACGTCACGTCGATGATGATCACCAGCAAGGAACAGGTTGGTATTGCCGCCCGCGAGGAGATCAAAAAGCCCGAGGATTTGATCGGCAAGACGGTCGGTTACCCGCGCGCCTCCGCCGGTCATTACTATTTCGGACGTTATGTGAAAAAATACAAACTGCCCGTCGATCAGATCAAGGTGAAGTTCCTGCAGGCACCTGAGATGGTCGCTGCTCTCGAACGCCGCGATATCGACGCCTTTTTCCTGTGGGAGCCCTGGCACAGCAAAGCGGTTACGCTGGTTTCCGGCGCCCATGTTCTTGCCCGTTCGGGAGACGACGAAGTCTTCACTTGGCCGGCTACAATTATTACTCCGAAGGCCTCCTCAATGACCCGCCACGGGCCATCGCGGCAACCAAGGCCCTCATCGAGGCGGCGGATTACTGCGCCGAGCATCCGGACGATGCCGCCAAGGCAGGCGGCCAAGGCCTTTCGCATTCCCGAAGCGGACATGAAGCTCTACATGAGCCGGATCAAATATCGCATGGAGATGCCGATCGGCCGGGTCACCACCAATTTCAAGGAAGCGGCCGATTTTGCTCTCGAACAGGGGATCATCAAGAAACCGCCCGATCTGAGCGATTTCATTCGGCCGCAGTTCATGAAGGAAGCGGCGCCGGATCGCACGAATTGAGCCTCTCGATGCCGCCCGCCCCGCCAGCGCCAGCTTCGGCCGATTTTCTCGTCGCCCGCGATGTGGTTTACGGCTACGACGCGAAAGGGCGCGCCATCGCGCCGCCGGTTCTGGCGCAGCTCGAACTGGTCATCATGCGGGGTGAATTCTTCTGTCTGCTCGGCCCGAGCGGATGCGGCAAGACCACCGTCCTGAACCTAATGGCCGGATTTCTGAAGCCCCGCTCGGGAACGTTGACGCTGGAGGGCCGGCCGATCACCGGCCCCGGTGTCGACCGGGCGGTGGTGTTCCAGGGCGATGACTCGTTGTTCGGCTGGCTGCGGTCGATTGACAATGTTGCGTTCGGTCCGCGAATGGCGGGCTTGTCTCATGACGAGCGGCATAGGCTGGCGCGCGAGTTTCTGCGACTGGTCAATCTGGAGGGGCAGGAAGACAAGTATCCCGGCGAGCTGTCGGGCGGGAATGAAGCAGCGCGTTCAGATTGCACGCGTACTCGCCAACGACCCGAAGATCATGCTGATGGACGAGCCGTTCGGTGCCGTCGATGCGCAGACCCGGACGCGCCTCCAGGACGAGCTGGTCGATATCTGGGACAAGACCAAGAAGACCGTCCTATTTATCACGCATGACATCTCCGAAGCCGTCCTGCTGGCCGATCGGATCGGCGTCATGACGAAGGGGCCCGGGGCTCGTATCGCCGAGATCATCCCGGTGGAACTGCCCCGCCCGCGCCGCCGCGGCAGCGCCGAGTTCGGACGCTTGTGGGAGCAGATCAACGCGCGCATCGAGGGCGAAGATCGCAGCAGGGGCGCCGGATGAGCGCCGCCGACAAATTCTCCGCCGCCCTGCCCGCTCGAGGCGCCGCCGCCGTTCCTTGCCAGGGTACGCGGCAAGCTCAAAGGCGAGTACCTTCTTTATATCGCGTCGATCGCAGGGATGATCGGGCTGTGGCAGGTCATCGCCATCAGCTTCTTCAAACCGGCGTTTTTCCCCGGCCCGGCCGTGGTTTTCGCGACCGGCGTCGAGATGGTGCAAAGCCACGAACTGTTCGAGCACATCGCGATCAGCATGCAGCGTATCCTGGCCGGCTTTTTCATCGGCAGCGTCATCGCCGCACCAATCGGCCTGCTGGCGGGATCGATCCGCAAGGTTCGGGTGATTCTTCGATCCGTATACGCAGTTCTTCCGCTTTGTGCCGTCGATCGCGTGGCTCACGCCGGTCGTCCTGTGGTTCGGCGTCGGCGAGGTGTCCAAGGTTCTGATCATCATCTACACGACGACGTTCATTGTGCTGATCAACACGATGGTAGGCGTCGCAAACATTCGCTCCAAACAAGCTGCGCGCCGCGGCGTGCCTGGGTGCGACCCCGGTGCAGGCGTTTTTCCACGTCACACTACCGGCCACATTGCCGTTCATCCTGACCGGGATGCGTCTGGCGATGGGAAACTCGTTTGCCACCGTTGTCGCCGCCGAGATGATCGCCGCCGATAGCGGCCTCGGCTATCTGATCTTCAATTCGCGGCTGTGGATGGCCACCGATCGCATCTTTATCGGGATCGTCTGTCTCGGCGCACTGGGTCTCCTCACCGACCAGTTTTTCCGCTACCTGATCACCCGCTTCGCCCACCAGTACGGCCCTATCGAATAGAGCCCCTCAACCGGCAGTCAAACTAGCTTGGCCAATTCCACGTATCGGCGGGCGCAAAACGCTCTGCCCAGAACCGGGCAATGTCCGTGCGCGGCGCCAGCCATACGTCCGGGAACCTCCGGATGTGCGCAAGAATGCGCTCAAGCGCACCGATCCGCCCCGGGCGGCCGATGATTTTCGAGTGAAGCCCGATCGACATCATGCGCGGCGTCCGCGCGCTCTCCTGATAAAGAGTGTCGAAAGCATCGCAACAGTAGACCTCGAAATCCCGACCGGTAAACATTGTGCCCCTCCAGAATCGGAAGTCGTTCACGTCCACCGTATAAGGCACCACGAGGAATGGCCGGCCCTTTACATCCTGGAAATACGGGATGTCGTCGTTCACTGCCGAGCAATCGTAAAGAAACCCCTCCTCCGCAAGGATGCGTCGAGTTGCGATTGTCTGCGGCATCCGATTGAACCAGCCAACAACCGGCCTGCCGACAGTGCGCGCAAATGCTTCGCGCGCCTGGCGAATCTCCTCGCGTTCCTGCGCCTCGGTGAACCCGAGGTGATTGATCCAGCGGTAACCGTGGCTGACGATGTCGTAGTCGCGCTGCGCGAACTCCGCGGTGACCGGTGGGTTGCGCTCAAGGGCCACCGCGCAGGCGAAGACCGTCGGCCTCACCGCGTACCGGTCGAACAGATCGATACAGCGATAGATGCCGACGCGACTACCGTATTCCGAGACGGACTCCTGGGTAAGTTCGCGCTCGCCTTCACGCGACGGATATGAGACCTCGCTCGCCATCTCCTGCAGCGGATCGCCATCGAGCGGGTTGCGCTCCGCGCCCTCCTCGTAGTTCACGACGATGTTGACTGCGAGCCGCGCGCCATCGGGCCAATCGAATTTCGGCGTCTCGCGGCCGTAGCCTATGAAATCCCGTGGCATGTCGGTGGTGGTCAATGCAGTTTGCTCCCGCTGTCCTTTGTAAACGTACGAAACCAGTTGGGTAGCGAGATCGTCGCGAGCTGATGGGGGCGGAGGGCCCCGGCACGGCATCATCGTGCCAAGGTGAGGTCATGGGCCAAGACACCCCATCCCACGGAACCGTCCAGGGATCAAGTTGGACCTTGCGAAGCGAACAGCCCATTCATCCGGACCGCTCGCGACGGTGACGGTTTTCGCTGAATCAGCAATCGAGGATGAGATGTGCGCCGACTTTCAGTGATTAGTCGCCCGTGGCCACCGCCACGGAGCGTTGCAAGCGCTTGATAATAAGCGCGAGGAGGCCGCAGAGCGGCAGCATGACGGTGCCGTAAACCAGAAAGCTTTGATTGACGCCAAAATTATCGGCGACCGCGCCCATAACGGGCGGGACCAATATGGAGCTCAGCCGCTGGCCCGTCTGGCGCAGCCCGACCACCGCGCCCTGCTGATGCCGGCCCACCGCGCGCGCCTGCACCGACAGGATCACCGGCTGAATCACGCCTTCAAGCCATCCTCGCCCCGCTTGGAACAGCAGCAGCAATCCAAGAAACTCGCCCAGCATCGGCGTCGCCGCGATCAGTGCGATGGAGATTACCGTGCCGCTCAACATCGTTCGTTGCGGGTTGCCGAGGCGCATCGCCCGGCCCGCGATCAACGCACCGAGCCCGCTGGCGATTTCTGCGGTCGCGAACAACACCCCGATCGTCGTGCCGACCAGCGCAAGCTGATGAAGATGGACGACATAGACCGACGTCTGCAGGCTGTAGGTTGTATTGCGCATCGTGATGACGGCCATCGACACCGCGACAGCCGGGATCGCGATCAGCCTGATCGAATTGACGTAGTCTGACGGCCGCGGCCAGATATCGCGCACGCGGAACCGCCGCAAGACCGCGGACCCGAGTGCGGGTTGCTGCGTCGCAATTTCCGCCTCGGGGGCGCGAAGCAGTGCTCCGGTCAGTATCGCGCCCCAGAAGGTCCCGAGCAGATAAGCCGCCCATACGCCGCCAATATCCCATACGGCGCCCGCCAAGATTGGCGCCGAGGTCGAACCGAGCCGGGCGAAGAATGTGAACCTGCCGATACATCGGGCATCGCCCTCGGCGAGCTGGGCGATCAAGGTCTGCGCGCCGGACCAGGCGAAGGAAACGGCGGCGCCGTTGACCAGTTGCAGTACCAGCAGCGCCCAAAATCCCGCCGCCAACGGAAACAGTGGCGCCAGCAACATCCCGATCCACACAAACACAAGCGTCACCGCGCGGGTGCCGAACCGGTCCATCAGCACGCCGATATGGATCGACAGGAACAACGCCAGGATCGATCGAGCACCGACCAGGATGCCGATTTCGGAGGCGCTGAGCCCGAGCGACAATCCGTAAAGCGGGATCAGAAAGGTGAAGAAATCGACATATCCCATGCTGAAAGGCGCTGCCAGATAGAGCGATGCCGGGGGTTGCGGCACGGCAACAGGCTGCGGCGTGACGTCCTGGGTCGGGATTTGGGCCGGCGGGCGTGAGGTCATGCCGGCTATCTTGCCATGCTCAGAAATTGAGCATCGTGCGATTACCGTATGGCTGAGAAAGCGCCACCCTGTCGCGCGGAGCTGCATGGATGGGCGGCCGGCATCGGGAATCGGCGGGCGCCACTGGAACGCTATTTCGATCATACGCCACAGCCCTGAACCGTCGCGATTTCGCCGGAAGCATGACCGGCGCCTTCAGGCGCGCCGGGGTGATCGGCGAGATCAGCCTCGCCATCATTCCGACCGCAGACGGCCGTGAAGGAGCGTCCTGCTCTTTGAGACTCCCGCGAGGACAAGGCCGGCACGCCAGTCCCCTGCGGATCAACGACGCCTGCAACCAGCGAAGTTCTGGAATGCGGCGCGATCTGGCTGCGCTATCGCGTTCAGGCAGGTTAAGGTTGGAAATATGCCTGCGGACATATGGTGGGAGAGACGCATGAATACGCGCGCGGAGGCAAGCGGGGGTGTGGCAAGCGCGGCAAGTTCGAGTTTCGATGCCATCGTAATCGGCGCCGGCGTTGCCGGGCTTTATCAGCTTTACAAGCTGCGCGCGCTCGGACTGCGAGTGCGGGCCTTCGAAGCCGGTTCGGCGGTTGGCGGCACTTGGTACTAAAACCGCTATCCGGGCGCCCGCTTCGACTCCGAGAGCCATACTTACGGCTACACGTTTTCGCAGGAACTGCTCGACGAGTGGAGTTGGAGCGAGCGTTTCGCCCCCCAGCCTGAGACGGAACGCTATCTCAATCATGTCGCCGACAGGTTCGACCTGCGCCGCGACATTCAGTTCAACAGCCGGGTCTCAGCCGCGCATTACCGTGATGAGGCGCGTAGCTGGGAACTCACGCTGGAAGATGGCCGCCACTATTCCGCGCGCTTCCTCGTCACCGCCATCGGCATTCTTTCGGCACCGACAATGCCGAACATTCCGGGTGTCGGCACGTTCAAGGGCGTGTCCTGCCACACGCACGCCTGGCCCAAGGACGGGGTGCATTTTGCCGGGAAGCGGGTCGGTATCATCGGTACCGGCGCGACGGCGGTGCAGACGATCCAGGAAATCGCCAAGACGGTCGGACAGCTTGCCGTCTTCCAGCGCACGCCCAATTGGTGCGCGCCACTCCACAACGGCAAGATTTCCGATGCGGAGATGCACGATATCCGTGCGCGTTACCGCGAAATCTTTGCGCTCTGCCACACCTCGCCGGGCTGCTACATCCACGCTCCGGACCCGCGCGCGACGCTGGAGGTGCCTCCTGAGGAACGCGAGGCTTTCTGGGAGACGCTCTATGCCTCGCCTGGATTCGGTATCTGGATGGGCAATTTCAGCGATATGCTGACCGACCGCACGGCGAATGCGCTGGCCTCCGATTTCATCGCGCGCAAGATACGGCAGCGCGCTCACGATCCCCTCACCGCCGAAAAGCTGATCCCGAAGAACCACGGGTTCGGCACCCGCCGCGTGCCGCTAGAGACCGGGTATTACGAGGTCTACAACCAGCCCAATGTCGAGCTTGTCGACATCAACGACACGCCGATCGAGCGCATCACCCCGACCGGCATCCGGACCAGTGATAGCGAATACGAATTCGACATCATCATCTACGCGACGGGGTTCGACGCCATTACCGGTGCCTTTGACCGGATCGATATCCGTGGCGCGGGCGGCGCGCGGCTGAAGGATATTTGGCGGGACGGGCCGCAGACCTATCTCGGCGTGTTGATCGAGGGATTCCTGAACATGCTGATGGCGATGGGACCGCATGCCGGGCTCGGCAATTACACGCGTACCGCTGAGTACAGCGTCGAGTGGGTCGCCGATTTGATCCGGTTCGCGACCGAGCGAGGCCTCACCCGGATCGAGGCCACGGCGGAGGGCGTCGCCGAATGGACCGACCACGTCCTGGCGCTCGGGCAGGGCCAGCTGATGAACGAGGTCAGCTCGTGGATGACGGGCGTCAACCGCAACGTCGAGGGCAAACAGCGGCCCCGGATCATGCGCTTCAGCGGCGGACATCCCGCTTATCGCGAGCACTGCGACGCCGTCGCGGCGGATGGCTACCGCAAGCTCGCGCTGGGATAGACCGGGCCAGCATTGCCGACCTGCTGAGGTAAGCCGGGGGCAGGGAAGCGAAGAGCGAGGGGCGTGCCAAATGCGCCGCGGTTACCGCGTGGTTACAAGACAGCCTGCGCTCGGCCTTGGACGAACCGGATTGCTGGGTTTTCGTAGCCCGGCGGCGGAATCGGGGTGAGGCCCACAGCGGCCCTAGCTCCGATACTGCTGGCTGGCTAGTCGGGCGCATTCGGATACTTGCAGGCAGCTGGGCTGATGGCGGCCATGTGCCGAAGTAGAAGCGTTCTTTCTATGGATGCAGACTACACCCGAGGGTTAGCGACGCGTGTTTGGCTTGGTGGTGGCATATGGAGTTTCCACCGCGAACGCCACGGGCGTAATCGTGCAATCAAGAGCATCAAAACGGCAACCGCTTCGAAGACGGGCGGCCGACCAACAATGCAATGGAAGAGCGATAGAGCAGCGGGGCAATGGGAATCGAGACCAAAGGGGTCTCTCATTTGACCATCCAAGCACCTACATAAAAGCCGCCCGCGTGTCGCGCTCTGATCCTGCGGCCGTCGGCAGCGTGAAGCTGTTACGGAGGAAACTTAATGTTCACCCATATTTTGATCGGCAGCAACGACATCGATCGGTCGCAGAAGTTCTACAATGCCATCGTAGCTCGCCGCCATCAAACTCCGCACATTCTCTCGAAATCCCCTGCGCGGCAGGTGCATCCTCGCGCATCGAAACTGCGCCTTTTCAGGTGTGCGTGTTCAGTTGCTCAAGAGGGAACTACATCTCCTCAGACGGCCATTCCGCCCAAGGAATCGGGCAGTGTTTGGCTGCCTCCGGAGGATCAGGACGCTTGTCGTGTCCCCCGCCGAAAACCCCACATAGATGACAGACCTCATCCCACGGATCTGGCCCGTGGTACGGTATCCAGTAATGCGGATTGTCTGACATAGCGACGCCTTGTCCCAGCCGCAAGCTGCTGAATACAGGTTGTAGATACGCCGAAAATGCCGGCCACTTGTCTTATTAATAAAACCAAAATCATGGCGTAACGAATAAGCTTGTGCTGCCTCCGCATCAGATAACTTTGCGCCGCCGTTTCTCTCTCCTCCGTTTCTTGACATTCCGCGACCCTTGCCACACCAAACACCTTTCCGCGACGCATCGCGCATATTATCTTCGTATGTGCCCAAAAATAAATGCTTTGGATTAGTACATTCTGGATTGTCTCATCGATGAAGCACGTGTAGGCCTTGTGGTATCTCGCCAATATGCAGTCCGTATGACACTCGGTGCGCACTGTCAGGATGCCCTTTTCGCTTCGTATGCACGCGACCATATCCATACTTCGTCTTGCAGCCAACCCAAGACCAACAAGAATCCGGCGAAGATCCCCTAACCACAAGCCTTTCAAATCGATCAAGAATAGGTGTAGCCTTAACGCTCATTCCAATGCCATTGCCGCTTTCTTCAAATATTGCGGGGAGTGAACCGCGTAAACCCGGTACGTAGTAAGAGTATTACTGTGCCCTAAATATCTACTAATTTCAATTAAATCTACACCGCTCTCTGCGAGGTGTACTGCACATGAATGCCGAAGAATATTTGGACTCGTATCTTTCGGCAGACCAGCACGTGCTGAACAAGCTTTGAACGCCCTCTTGACGCTCAAAACTCGCTTACCGCCATACTCGACCACATAATCCGTTACCGCTGCCTTGCGAGCTTCTTCGAGCACCGCTCGCAGCCCATCCGTCATCGGCACCGTGGCGCGACCCTTTTGCCGTTTTTCGCCGGGAATGCCCAAGTGAATAAGGCCACGACCGAAATCGATATTCGTCTCCCATTTAAGGTCGAGAACAGCAGATGCCCTTCCTCCCGTCGAATACGCGAGGACGACAAAGGTGTGCAGATGGAAAACCTGCTTCGACGCCTCTCGGAAAGCCCGGTACTGCACTCGGGTCAAATGGCCAGACTTCGGTGGTGGCTGTGGCGGCATCTCTATAATGGCCGGCGTCTGTTTGTTCGCCCAATGCAGCGCTGCACTCAGCACGGCTAGCTCGCGCCTGATCGTGCTGTCCTTGCGCCCTTGCTCCCGGCGCAGGGTCACGTATTCGCGGCTGTTGGCGCGATTGACCTGATCCGGCCGCAGATGACCAAAGGCCGGCAGGATTGCCTTGAGGTTGAACCTGGCGGTGGCGAGCCCGGCAATACGCGGCCCGCGATCAGCCAGGTAGTCTTCGGTAATCTCCGCCACCGTAGTCGCCGACCGCTTCAGCGCCGCTTGGTAATCGGCGAAACGCCGTTCCGCTTCATCCCGATCAGCAGTCCGAAGCGATATACGCCGAGGCTCACCCTCGCTCGGCTCGCGGTAGACATTAAACTTGCCACGAAAAAATAATATTCTCATCGCGCTATTCTCCTAGCATGAAGTTTAATTCGAAAGCTAGGGCCGCCTGTCGGGCGGAATAAATGGCGGTGGCGGCGGTGGCGATGATGACGACGGCGGAGGTTTTGGTGGCGTTTTCTTGACCACTTCACCAGATTGGATAAATTCTTCCATTGCTTCAGCTGAAATACGGATAGGCCCGTGGGTTAACCCGCCAAGCCTGAAAAATCGTATCTTTCTCCTCCTGCAAAGCGCGTACATTGTAGCGCGGCTGCATTGTAGATATTCAGCAGCGGTGGCTATCGTAAACACTTTGGACATCTCTCCCTCCACGCAGATTCCTGCAAAAACTCTGGGAAATTCGGGGAAGAGAGATTTGTATATGCACGGACAACTCATCGCCGGTGTCAAGCGCGTTTTATGCGTATCCTGCAAGCAAGGCATGCATCAGGGTGCAAAACGAATATCGACTTTGGTCCATATAATCAATTATTCACGTCGGCATTGTTAGCACTCTTCATAGATGAGTGCTAATAGACCGCGCTTTAAGAAGGAGAAATAATCGGATCAGGCTGCCTACTATGTCCATGCTACCGCATAACGGCATTGCTCAACGCCGAGCTGCGCTCGCGACCTCCGGTCGTTACAGCGTTGACCAATACCTTTGTATGCGGTCTCTGGGGGTTGCTGGCTCCGGAAAAACGCTGTTCTTTGCTTCACCAGAAAAACATCTTTCAAAACGAAACTTTCTTTCGCGATGTAATACAGTATTTTAGTGTAATGTTAACTTTGCCGGTATACATTAAGGCATGAGTTCCAGAACGCCCATCACCCTTTATCTCGACGCCAGTTTGGCCTGGCGGCTCAAGGTCTGGGCCGCCGAGAACGAAACAACCATTCAAGTGGTTGTTCGTGGCGTCTTGAAAGAATGGGCGTCCAAGCATCTTCGCAAGGGAGGTTAACATGCCAGTCAGCCGTTACGAATTGTGGTTTGCGTTCTTTGCCCTATTTCTGGCGCCCATCCTTGGCGCGGTGGTGCGGGGATGATGAATTTCGGCCCGTTAGAATGGACGATAATAGCGAGCTACTCCCTTGGCCTCCTGTTGTGCGGGTATCTCATTCGCTGGCTGTTCGAGCTCGACACCGAGCGGACGGCGAAGGAACTCATCCATTACGCCATCGGCACCTACATCGACGTCAGAAACGCCACGGCGCAGCCCATTGTGATAGCGCCGGAAAGCATCGCCGCTATCCGCCGCGAGCCAACCCCAGCCGAGGCGGCTCCGGTGCTGAACCGGAGGAAGCGTGCATGAGCCGCGCCATCCCATTCCAACCGAGCGAGCGCGTGCTGATCAACGACGGCATTGGACCGCAGTCGACACAGGTCCTTGGATGCGAATGGTTAGACGCCGCCTGGCAGGTGTGGGTTGAAGATCGCAGGAATGGAGGGGTGCGGTGCATTCCGGCTACTGAAGTATTATCGACGTTGGAATTTTTGAAGGACGTGCATTTAACAACAAAACATTAGGAGGGTATTATGCCGAACGCTTCTGATCACGCAGATTTAGTTGATGAATTTCTTGCCGGATTTGAACTGATCAAGGTGCAGATGGAGCGCACGATGAAGCAAGCCAAGAGCTTTGACAATGCCGCTCAGCTCGAAATCCTTCATGCCGCTGGGAAGAGGATCATCGAGGATTGCAATTACTACATCGGGCGGGGAACGCGGACACGATCTATCTGATGATCGCCGTCGCATATGCTGGCATCCGCCTATGGCTTGCCAACCGGCAGATCAACCGCGCGATCCGCCAGCGCTTCATTGAGTATCAGGGCTGAGTATTCCTTGGAGTTTACATCCAGAGCCAGTCAAACAATGAGTTGTCCCAAATAAATACTGCGGCGTTAAAGAGTTTTCTGAGCAGGATGGCTACTACACCTAGGCTGCCGAGACAATAGCAAATGCCGACAACAACCCGAATGGTGCTAAGGCTCCACGAGTCGGATAGATATACAAGAAGTGAATTTCCAATTTCGTCGGTCCACTGGCTTCGAGAAAATTCACGAACGCGTGGTGGACAGGCAATGCTATAGAGGGTAGAGGCAATGCCGAGGAGCAGCGTGGAGATGAGCAGCCAAAACGATAGTTCAGGTACCGGTATTTTACTCAAGTTGGTTATAAAAAAATTTATATGAGGTGGCAAGTATGATTGGTGTTTTGCCGCCTCTTCCTGAAGGTGGCCTACGCGATCATTGTAATATGCTAGGAGAAAAAACAAAATAGGAATCGTGACTAATGCCGAGAGGGAGGTTCCGAATAGGGGCAGTCTCCCGAACGTCCGTAATCTCTCCCAATGCGCATACCGATTAATCCATCGCGCTCTATTCGAGTTCTGTAGATCGTAGTTGAGAGCGGGAATAATATCCTCGGCAATGCGAATGCGGTCTAGGCCGCGGCAAGATTCCAGCCCTAAGCAAGCGTTGAATTGAAGTTGGCGGCACGATACTTCAGAAAAGATAATACTTGAAAATCGACAAGACCAGAAAATTGCAGATAGATCTAAATAACCGAACGTCACTGTTTGCTTGCTAGTCCAATTAAATATCGTTCCAGTTACTTCCGGTACACAAATAAGATCGGGTAAGAATAAACTTGAGTGTCTGCGTGGATTTGCGGTCGGGACTGTATTCGCCAAATGAGCAATTGATTAGCCGGCAGTTATTAAATAGGAAGGTGTGGTCAGAATAGAACCGACAGGACACAAAAGTACAGCGCTTGAATGACGAATCAATCCGAAAATTCTGCCCAGTATGAAATTTTCCGTATTTTGGGTCATCTTTTCGGTCGTCATTTACGTTAGCATGGCCGATGGGTTCACCCCGAGCCCATTTCGGCCGCTCTGGATAATCGTCCCGAAGCGGTTGGGGTCGATAACTGAGCCAGCCGAACACTCATGCCTCCGTAGGACGCCGCAGGGAACTTCGTTTGGTTGTGTGGATCCGCAAGGTGGGTAATTGCACTGCTGCCGATATGCCAGGACAGAACCCGCATATATTAACGTGGTCGACAAGCTATCGGCTATTACTGATGGTTGGAGAAAGCGGATCACGCGGCTCTTTGTGAGAGCCGCGTCGCGTGCCTGGCCTGATTTTTAGGCGTTCACCCGCACATACACTCCGGCAGAACCCGGTGCATGCGTCATGACCTCCCGCATGCGCCCCGAATTGGGCGAGGAATTTTGCTGTTGCTCCTTCCATTCCGGGCTTTCCGGCACCGCTGCGCTGGCAAATTCGTAAACCGTGCTGTAGCCGCTGGTGCCCTCGAGCACCCGATAGCGACGGGCATAGATCACTCCCGGCACCTTGCGGTAACCTGGCACATATTCTCCGCTGTACCAGGCGTTCCACTCCGCATCGACCCCCGCGGGGACGGACATCCGGCCAATCTGCAGAACCGGCGCCATGCCGCGATCCGGGTTTTCCACGCCGTCCGGGTAAATCTGTTCGCCGACAATGCGCGTCAAATTCGTCCCAATCACCGACGGTGAGACTTTCTGTCCCCACGCCGTCCGCGGCCGTCCGGTAAATGCTGGCGTCTTGATCACCGCCACGCTTTCCAGCTCATAGCATGCAAGGTATTTCGGGCCGCCCTTGATCGCCTCGTAGCGGGCCGCTGAGAGAATGCCGGGCACCGTCAGCAGTTCCGGTAAATGTTCCTTATTATACCACTCGTTGAACTCCTGCGCGTGCTGGGCGTCGATATCGACGTACACCATGAAAATCCCACGACCTTTTTGTGCCATATGCCGTCTCCTCCGTGAGGCGCAGCCGCCATCGGGTTGCGCTCGTATCGCTGGCAGGTTCTCGCGTCCCTAAGGCGGCGAGACACGAGAAGCCAACGGACAGCCATCTTAGCTAAAGCTCTCAAGACTGGCGATGCCCTCGAGGGTTCCGGACGCCTGTCGATCGCGCCTACAGCGGAACCAGCGCCCACTTCAGCCGCAGACGCCGCGCGACCGTATCCGAGACACCGCAGCGACCGTGAATAATATCGCTCAGATATTGCGCTGAAATTCGGAGGCTTTTAGCGGCCCGTTCCTTACTGCCCTTGCTCTGGATAAGGGCGTTTATTGCTTTCAGCGCAGGTTTGTTGTTTTGTTCCATCCAAACATGATAATCTACGAAGTATGAAAACGCAAGAATATTTCTCGAATATATACAAATAGCCCTTGTGCTTCTACGGAATTTATCGTAGTAATTATTTCAACAACAAGGAGGCCGCTATGACAATAATTATTGATCTTTCAACGACCGAAAAACTTGATGCGTTCGGTAAAGAATTGCAAAAGCAGGGGAGGGGAAACGGCTTCGTCGACCTCGGCCATGTCGCCAAGAAATCAGTAACCCTGGGAACCGATATAATCACCCGGCTTCGCTCTGGTGACTGCCTCTGCCTTAACTGCGGTCCCGGATACCCAAACTGGACAACCAAGCACGGCGGCATCGAATACCCTGTTTGCGCCGAGTGCGATGGGTTGGCGATCTCATGGGATCACGTTTGCGACGGCTTAGGTGGCACGATGTCCGAACGTGACTGGCGGAAGCTTGAGGAAAGATATCCCGAAGTGATCGTGGCAGCTGAGACAGCAGAACAACCGGCCGATCCGTTAAGGGACGCTGCTAAACGCGCTCTCGACTACCTCATCGGCTGCCCCGGCGAGGACGTGACCGAGATCGCGGAACAACTTCGCGAGGCTCTGAACAACTAAGATGCCGTACCAGCGGCCAACAGCAAGTTTGACTAACGGGCTAAGGCCTCAACAAGCAAGAAAGGAAACCAGCGTGTCAATTCGGCAAATCCAGATGCGAAAAGCCAATGCAGAAATTCAAGAATGCTAAACTCCTCAACATATTCTTGGGGATTTTGGTGGACGCCAACGAAAGCAGAATAGCCTAAGGACTATATGGAGCCGGATAGCTATTGCCGATCCAAACGAGTGTTGGTTGTGGACTGGGCGAACCTCTATCTCTCCTGTGAATTTCCCCTACGGCATAATCAGGTTCGGAGGCCGCATCCGAAGGGTTCACCGCATAATCTGGGCATCTATTCATGGCAACATTCCGGACAGTATCGTTATAAGGCATACCTGCGATAATCCTCGTTGCTGTAATCCGGCACATTTATTGTCCGGAACACTTTCTGATAATGCGCGAGATATTGTCGTTCGCAAGCGACGTGATTGGTTGGGGCTAAGAACGCATTTTCTAAATTAACTGACGATGACGTTCGAAAGATCAGGCAATTGCGAAGCGATGGCATAATGCTGAAAGCAATTGCGAAATTGATAGGCATTAGTGTGGCCAGTGTTTCAAAGGTCGCGCTCCGGCAGTCATGGGCGCATGTCGCCGATGTCACGAGACAAGAAAAACATTAAACAAAGGAGGCGCAAGTCATGGCAATTCAGGAGTTCTCACTCGATCAGCTTGATCAGTCACCAAAAAACGTGCGAACCACACGTACTATAGCGGCCATAGAGGAAATGGCTGCGAGCCTGAAGGCTCACGGGCTACTACAAAGCCTAGTCGTTCATCCAATGGATGGCGGTAAATTTGGCGTTGCGATTGGCAGGACGCGTTTAGAGGGTCTGCGGTTGCTATTCAAGAGAGACCGACTACCCGCAGACTTCATTATTACAGCCGACGTGCGTGGCGCGGATGATCCGTCGCTGCAGGAAGCAAGTTTGGCGGAAAACATCGTTCGTACTGCAATGCACCCTGCCGACCAATTTGACGCGTTTAAAAAACTGGTGGACGAGGGCAGGGGCCCGGAGGACATCGCCGCGCGCTTTGGCACCAGCCCGGCAGTCGTCGAACGCCGCCTCAAACTGGCCCGCGTTAGCCCCAAGCTTATCAAAGCGTACCGTGCCGACGAAATGACGCTCGACCAGCTTATGGCCTTCACCATCGTCGACGATCACAAACAGCAGGAGAAGGTCTGGAAGGAACTACCGGAATGGGTGAAGGAGCGCGGCAGCGACCAGCCGATCAGGGATCAACTCACCGAGGCGCATATATCGGCGTCAAGCAAGTTGGCTCGGTTTGTCGGCATCGACACCTATCGCAAGGCAGGGGGTGGGATGCTGCGCGACCTGTTTTCGGACGACGACAAATCATGGCTTACCGATGCTGCTTTGCTCAACCGGCTCGTCGGAGAGCGGTTCGAGGAAATCGTGCAACCGATCCGCGCCGAAGGTTGGAAGTGGGTTGATTGCGGCATTGAGCAGGACTGGCGCGAAGAACAGAAAACCGGGCGGATTCTCCCGGTCTATGGCAAGCCATCACCGAAGGCCGAGGAGGAGGCGTCATCGCTTCGGGCTGAGTACGACAAAATCACGGAACAGCACGGCGAGGAGCCCGAGGACGAGAGCGCCTACAACCGCATGATCGAGATTCAGGATCGTATCGACGCGATCGAAAAGGGTGAACCAGCTTGGACCGATGATCAAAAACCCATTGCGGGCGTCGTCATCACGATCAGCCATAACGGCGAACCGTCGATCCGATACGGCGTTGTAAAGCCCGAGGACAAGGCGGCAATGAAGAAGCTGTCGGGCGTGAGCAACGCGCGGGAGCCAGCCGATCCAAAGAAGCCGAAGGAGAAGGCCGGCCTATCGGCGGCGCTGATCACCGAACTGACCAGCCATAAGAATGTTGCCGCCCAAGTTGTGCTAGCCGAGCAGCCAAAGGTTACGCTGCTGGCCGTCACCCACGCACTGGCAACAGGCGTCTTCTATCACTTCGGCGATCAGGCTTTGCAGATCAACGTGAAACCAACAACCTACCCAATGGCGATCAACGATGCCGTCAAGAAGTCCGCAGCCGGTAAGAAACTGGCCGGGATCATGGCCTCTTGGAAGAAAAAGATCCCGCGCAAGCAAGAGCAGCTTTGGGGCTGGTTGGTTAAGCAGAACGATGAAACCATAAAGGGGCTTCTGGCCGTCTGCGCAGCCGCATCGGTCGATATCGTTCAAATTAACGGTGCGAAAGCATCACCGAACAGCACCGAGTTGGCGAAGGCAATCAAACTCGACATGGCCGAACGGTGGGAAACGACCGCCGCCAACTATTTCAGCCGAGTATCAAAGCCGGAAACCCTGAAAGCCGTTACAGCCGTTGCCGGTAAGGCGGTAGCAGCACAGATTGCGCCGATGAAAAAGACCGAGCTCGCTGCGTCAGCCGAGCGCCGCGTAACGGGCAAGAAATGGCTGCCAGATGTGTTGAAGCCGTAGGCCCCGCTATGGCTCGGAACCGCTTCATTATCATCGAAGGCAAACCGTATCTGTGGCGCGACATACTTGAATTGCGCCGCGAGCAGGCGAAGATAGAAGTAACGCAGCAGCCCGCGTTGTTTGAGCTAAAGCAAGATCATCGACCAGCCGCAGTGCGGAAAGCCGACGACAGGTACAAGGAGCCGGGCCTGTTTTGAAATAGCAAGAAGAGGGGAGTCGTAGCCTTGTATGTCGTCACCATCACAACCCAAAGCCCATAGCCTATTGGAGGCGATCGTCAATGTCCTGATAGGATATGGGATTGCACTAGCGTCCCAAATTCTGGTTTTCCCGTTATTTGGAATCCATATTGGCTTACGAGATAACATTTGCATTGGGCTGATCTTTACCGTCATTTCAATCGCTAGATCATATTGCCTCCGCCGCGTGTTTAACTGGTGGCACGTGGCGGGACAACAATGACCGGGCGTGTCGTGTAGGTCCCCAGCATTGACCGGGCTATTCGTCTCGGCGACTATGTGCAGGCCGTGAAGACGGCGAAGGCACATCCCGATATCATATTCCTAACCGGGCTATCGACATGGTGGGCAACATCAGGCGCGGAAGTTGTCCAGCAATTTCGCGCTGGGATGAACGACCGAATTTCGCAGGGTATTCCCTACCGCCTGCGCGGGCCGTCGATCAATGCGAGCCGGAAGTCATCATCCAGAGGGAAGGGGCCTGCGTTATGACCGCCGCAAAATCAGAACTTCTTAGGATGTTCATCGAGACGGAGACGGAGACTCTCTCACTCGAGGGTCGCACGTTGGCAGCGATTAGCTCCGCATGGGCATCTTATCGGGACAACAGCGGCATAGGCTCCAGTGAGATCATCGATGGCGGTGACATCCATGCAAACGGAAAGTTTATAGGGCGCATGAGTTACAACGGACGGGTATGGCCGACGAGGCGATGGATGCCGGGCGACCAGCCTATCTATCAACCATAATCGGCAAGCAAAGAGGAAGGGAGAGCAGTATTGCGTGAAACTCGGGAGCGTATGCAGCGGCATCGAAGCCGCATCTGTTGGTTGGTCAGGATTGCCATTTGAGGCGGCATTCCTATCGGAAATAGATCAATTTCCTCGGGCTATCCTGAGACACCACTATCCTGACATTCCACTACACGGAGATTTCACCACTATAAAAGCCGGAGAGTATGATGCAATTGACCTTCTCGTTGGTGGAACGCCCTGTCAGTCCTTCTCAGTCGCTGGACTTCGTAAAGGCTTTGCTGACGAGCGAGGCAACCTCACACTCGAATTTTTGCGCTTGGCTCAACGCCTACGCCCCAAGTGGTTGGTTTGGGAGAACGTCCCCGGTCTTCTGTCTATTAACGAAGGACAGTCGTTTGGCTCCTTCCTCGGAGGGCTGGCAGAACTCGGGTATGGGTTCGCCTACCGGGTTTGTGACGCTCAGTGGTTCGGAGTGGCCCAAAGACGCCGCCGTATCTTCGTTGTCGGATATCTTGGAGACTGGCGACCTCCCGCAGCGGTATTATTTGAGCGCGAAAGCTTGTCAGGGAATACTCCGCCGAGCAGAAAAGCGAGGCAGGCAGTTGCCGCCCTCACTGCAAATGGCGTTGGAACATGCGGCGCAGACGACAACCAAGGACAAGCTGGACACTTAATTCCATTCAAGATCATTGGCGGCGCGCAGCAAGGCAACAACCACGCCTACGAGACCGAGGTTTCTGGTTGTCTCCAACACAAGGGACTTGCGGCGAGCGACATTGAAGCCGGAGCCCTGATAGCATCGACCGGCGATGTAGCGCATTGCCTAAATGCCGGGGGCATGGGCAGGCAGGATTATGAGACAGAGACGCTTATCGCTCACACCCTCAAGGGCGAAGGTTTCGACGCGAGCGAAGACGGGACCGGGAGGGGAACACCAATAGTCGCTCAACCTTACACGCTGGCAGTAAGGGGACGGGCAAACGGGCACGCGCTCGAATACCGACAAGAAGACGGAACGGCTAACGCAATTCTCACTCCAAATGGTGGAAGGGCAGGCATCGGTGTTGGTTCCTTCGCTCAAGGCATAACCATTCACGGCACGGATAAGACTGCGCGGGCGGCGAGCTTCACAGACGTAGCCGGAGCGATCCCCGCGAGGACGCCGGGAAGTATAGAGAATAGCAGCACAACAGCAGTCCTCGCAGCTTCAGCAGTACGGCGATTAACGCCAAGAGAATGCGAGCGCCTTCAGGGATTTCCGGACGACTATACCCTCATTCCATATCGCCGGAAAATGGCTGCCGATGGTCCCCGATACAAAGCCCTTGGCAACTCAATGGCTGTTCCGGTGATGGCTTGGATTGGTGGACGCATCAATAAAATTCAACACGAGATGACCAAGACGGAAGGAGAGCGGCCCGTCTGAAAACACGCTTTAAAACCGCCGTCCGAGAAACAACGGGAGATCTGTACAGTCGCGTAACCAACCGGATCATAGCTGATTTGGAGAATGGCGTTAGGCCATGGCAGCGCCCGTGGAACGCGGGCAACATGGCTGGCAAGATTTCCAGACCGTTGCGCTGGAACTTCGAGCCGTTCAGGGGCATCAACACGATTAATCTATGGTGCGAAGGCATCGAGCGCGGTTACGACAATCCGATCTGGATGACCTACCGGCAGGCATCAGAACTCGGGGGCCAGGTACGAAAGGGCGAGAAGGGTAGTCTCGTCGTGTACGCCGACCGCTTCAGCAAAACCGAGACGGCCGACAATGGAGAGGAGATTGAGCGCAGCATTCCGTTTCTGAAGGCATACGTCGGATTCAATTGCGAGCAGATCGACGGGTTGCCGGAACGCTTCCAACCCAAACGGGCCGACCCATTACCAGAGCCCATGCGCCACGCCGCCGCCGAAACCTTCCTGAGAAACACGAAGGCCGATATCAGGCATGGCGGC
This sequence comes from uncultured Alphaproteobacteria bacterium, assembly GCA_963737875.1. GTDB lineage: Bacteria > Pseudomonadota > Alphaproteobacteria > ATCC43930 > CGMCC-115725 > DATARH01. Next base: position 178,518 of record CAVTUM010000008.1, read on the forward strand.
AATCGGGCTTTCTATCAGATCGGGGAAGATTGCATCCAGCTTCCACCTTACGAGGCCTTTAAAGACAATGAAAGTTACCTCGCCACAGCATTTCACGAATGCGCACATTGGACGAGACACGAAACGAGGCTTAACCGGGACATGGGGCGCACCAGATACGGCGACGAGGGTTACGCAAAAGAGGAACTCGTGGCGGAAATCTCGAGCGCGTTTCTCTGCGCCGACCTCGGCATCACCCCCGAAATCCGCGACGACCACGCCAGCTATATCGCGTCATGGCTCGAGGTTTTGAAAAACGACAAGCGGGCAATATTCTCGACTGCAGCCCATGCTCAGAGAGCGACCGATTATCTCCATGGACTCCAGCACGGATGAGCTCAAGCTACCGCCATGATCACGAAAGGCGCTTGCGAACCAATCCGCGGTACCGTCGGTTATTCGCTGCCATGATTGAAGACCTGACATCGAGCGAGAGCGGTTGCGGTGACGCCCATGGTGGAAGAATCAGCGTGTGATCCGACGACGATTCCTATCGGCCCTGCAGGGTCAGTTTCATTTCGTTAAATTTGGTCCATAAAGATCTATAAGCCAGCGGACAGTAAAAAATATAGTGGCAGCCAATGAAGCTGAGTAAGTTACCACATACGGGACGAGTGAGAGACCAGAACGCCACAGATAGGGCCTGTCGCCAACTTTTGCGACGATGGTTCCGCGTATTGTATTTAGTAAAATAGACAATTCGCGATGCTCAAGAAGGTGGATGGGTAAATATTTCATCTTTTCGGAAACCATATAATCATTATGTTGACCCAAGGTGGAAACTCTGTAGGCTTCCCAAAAATATGATATGGCGATGATCAAACTCAAAAATTCTAAAATTATAACAGGTGTAGCGAACACAGTGCTCCACGATATGTAAAATTTAGAAGCGTACACCAAAATCCAGCACGTTAACAGGGCACCTTGAGCAATCCAGAATTTGCCATCCATAAGCCTTACTGCTATCACAGCCGTCCAATATTCGACTATCGCGTTTTGTAAACTGGGCTCCAAGCTCAACCAGTCTTGCAGGTTCAATGACATTTCGCGAAGCTTGTCCCTTACCTGAGCACGCATGATGATTGGCCCATCGCTCCTTACCCCATCGCTGGCGGGTTCGCGATCTTCCGGCGTCGGAATGTGGTTAGGTTTAGCGCTCTCTAATGTTGCCAAGCGCGCTGATAGCCCGTCTACGCTGTCTCCCAGTTTGGTGGTACTTTCGTTTACCAAACGGTAAAGGCTCTCAAGTTGCGTCTGCAATGCCAGCGAGCCCGACTTTCTGTTCTTGGCAATAATCAGACTTGCCCCATCATAATGAACAGCTTGGCGAGGTTCAGGCAGGCTGGGTTTCAATCCGATACGTGTTTTCAGATGCTGGAATATATTGTCAATAGTCAGAAATTCCTCAGGCCCTCCGGTTCCGTTCTCCAGAATCTCGACCAGCTCGCGCGTGAATGCGGTGTACGTTTCGCCCGGTTCCGCGATGGCCAATCGGTTAGGAGGTGCCGAAGCGATAGAATAGGTACTGTTCATAGCGATCTGCCCGTCGACAAGGCCGCTCAGCGTTCCAGATGTTCCCTCCAGAGCGTTGCCGCTAAAACAGCAATCTAAAATCAGGATACGTTTTTTCGCGCGGCTACTGTCCATGGCGAGGCGCAGTTCGCCGAAATCGAAGCCGTTAAAGTCAGCGCCGTGATCAGTTGTTGCATTCACGCCCAGATATAGCTTTTTCGACTGGTGCCCGATAAGACCATGCCCAGCGTAGTAGACAAAGAGAAGGTCTTGCGCACGGTTTACCGCCGGGATGAGCCTGTCCGACAAGTCCACCCTGTTCGTAGGGTCTGATATAACCGTGATGTTGGTATAAGGAATGCCTGCGACTTCGGGATTGTGTAACAGCTCTCGAAGTTTGCTCAGATTGTTCAGGACGGCTGGAAGCTCCTGAAGAATAAATGAAGGGTCATGCGGCGGCGCGTCTGGTAGAGACGGCGGAGACACATAGTGACTCGTCCCGATCAGAACAAACTGGCTGTTGGATGGATCGAAGCTGAGCATAGGGCGCGACTCATCGCGTCGCCGCTATCAAGTCGCTCAAGTTTTTTACGAGAACCTCGTCAATGGGTACATTCTGCGCCTCTATCGTAAATTGCTTTTTGCCGGATTTGAATGTCATTTTAACTTTTGGTTGTCGCACTTTGATCCAAGTCGTCAGCGTACGCGTTACCGAGGTAAGCCCGTGTTTCGAGAGCCACAGGAGAAGGCCCGTAGCCAGATCGACGCCCATGGCGTCGGGCACCACTTGTCCGGCTGCGAGATCAGCTCTTAGCTCAACGGTGCCTTCGGCCCTGATCCAGTCCCGTAGATCGCGAGCCATTTCCGCAGCATCAGCCCCTTCGAATGCGAGCTGGATGTCAATCTCGTCATCGGCCATCGGTACCGTCCTGCGCAGTCAAAATTGCGTTAGTCGCAGTTGAGGTTAACTGTATTCTCCATCGCAGGTAGCATCAAGACGAAGCCGAACCAGCCTTTGGTTCGGCCAGCGATCATGACGGCACCAGCCGTCGCGGCTCACTTCGCGGCGTGCCGAATTAGAGTCAGGTGAGTCTTCGCCGGTCTCGCGTCAATTCGACCATCATATTCGGCCAGTACAGTGTCCACGTTGCTGAGCTTCCATCAGCACCTCATGGAACGTCGCAAAATATCACACCGCGCTTTAGCGCGTAGGACTCGATCCGATGGAGAGCGCGTAAGCTCTTCCGCAACAGCCTTTCGACCTTATGGTGGCCCGTTCGGTCATGGCATCGGTACAGAAAATACCGAATCTTCCCCATCGGCTTATTTCCCCGCTTGCCGCAGCTCATCGTAATTCGGACCCGCCTTGGGCTTCGACAAAAACTGAGAAACCAGCTCGCGGGATTTATCGCCTTTAACCCCGCGATCCAGCACGGCGCTTAAAACCCGTAACTCTTCTGGTGATAGATCGGCATCAAGAATGGTGCGTCCGATCCGGAATGCCCGGGCGTTCCGAATTTCATCCTCCCGAGCCTTCCGGGCAATGGTCGCCTTACGCTGATCCTCGATGGCTTTACGAGCCCGGTCGGCGGCCTTGGCTTCGCGCTTATTGGCTTTTTCGAGTTTATCGATGGAAATCACGGGGAAGGGCCTTAACTGGAATGTCGTTTGTATGCTATATATACCACCACCCCGCCCGATGACGGAAGGGTCTAGTCGCAGTGAATAGGATTACCCAAAAAGTTAGCTTTAGCGCACTAAGGAAGCGCTGAATAAAGACGATAATCGGCTTCAATCAGCCCGTATGTCATTGATTTTATGCAGAGCGTATCGTCCCGGGTTGAATTGTTCAGCGCTTCCCTAAGCAAACCTCTGTCGGTTTGCGTGCGTTTGGGCGCCTGTTATGAAACTGGGGAACTGGTATCACGCATCTGCTCATCCGGTAAGCCGTGGAAAGGGCAAGTCCGCGGTAGGTGCAGCTGCTTATGTGACCGGGCAGACTTTGGAGAACCGGGAGGACGGGAAATATCGATCCCGCAATCATCCGGGCGACGTGGCGGCATGGGGTACAGTTGCACCTCCTGGGGCGCCGGCCTACCTCACCGATCCAAAGCAACTTGCAGAAGCCTGGAATAACGCACAGGCGGCCGACGGCCGCAAAAATGCTCAAACTGCCCGCCATTGGGAGTTCGCTCTGTGGGACGGGTGGAAGGTCGACGAGAAGATCGCCGTCACCAAGGCCATCGCCCAAAGCTTCACCGACAACTACGGCGTGATGACGACCTATGCGGTGCATGAGCCGACCGCGCACGGCGATAGCCGGAACTGGCATGGTCACATTGTCCACAATATGCGCCAGGTCGGTCCCGACGGTTTCGGCGCGAAAGTACGCGGGCCGGTAGCCTTCGCCACGGCGAAGATCGAGCTGGAATGGGGCCGGCACATGATCGAGGACCGGCTGAATGAGCAGCTCGCCAAGAGCGGATGCGATTTCCGGGTTACCTGCGACAGCTACAAAACTCTCGGGATCGCAAAGGAGCCGACCAAGCATCTCGGCTCTAAACAGCATCAAGCCGAGCTGCGGGGTGAGCGGAGCGAGACCGGCGACGAGAACCGGGAAATCAGAGCCCGTAACGAAGCGGAGATTATCAGCCTCACAGAAGCACGAAAGGACCGCATCATGGCGCAGTCTCAGCCAGATCCGTTCGAAGTCCGCATTGCCGAGGGGCAAGCCGATGTTGAGCAAATGGAAGCACAGAGGGTCGAGCACCGGCGGTTCTTTGCTGCGATAAAGGACGATCACGAAGATGGCAGGCTCACCCGGCGCCAGCGTGATCAGGAAGATGCCGAGCGCGCGGAGCAGGGCGACGACATCACAAGCGTCCGCAACCGGTTCCTCAATCTGGCCGGTGAATATTACGACATGATGCGGCCCTACGGCTCGCTGTCGATGATTGTTGGCATGGAAGGACGCGAGGCAAAGATCGAGCACGAGCGGCTGACGAAACAGATGGAAGCGGAGGCCGATCCGGATAAAAGAAATTTTATCGAGATGCGCCGCGACATCCAGTTCGCCGAGTATTATGCGTACACCGGCCATCGGCTAGCTGAAATGAGCAAGGTCATAACCGGAGATCGAGACAGCGAGCAGGCGCAGCTGCGCGAGCAGGATGCCAGAGAATGGCGTGACATGGCCAATTACCTGCGAGAGCAGCGGTCGGCTTTGCAGGAGCGGATGGCGGAGCCTGAATACCAGGCGCAGCGTGGGGAACAGGAAAAACCGGCTTCGCGGGAAGAAGTGTATGACCGCGATCAGGAAATATCGGACATCAAGGCGCGCTGGAAAAACGACTACAATGTGGAAGTTACGGACGCCAAGGCGGAAAAGATTGCAGCTAGTCGCCGCGAGGGAGAAGAAAGTGAGGCGGGTATAGAAGCCAGTCGGGGGCGATCCGCAGGAAATTCTCGGTGATGATGATGACATCTACCGATCGCTCTCAGCCGCACGGCTCGAGCTTTTTCGCACATGCAAGGATCGAGCAACCCGGAAGGCCGCTGTAGCTGCACTAAAAGCCCAAGCCAAGGCCGAGGTCATGGCGAGACGCCGTAAGCGTGCGGCGCTGCGAAGAGTGTCTAGAGCGCCCGGTAATCATCGATCCGGTTCCCGCTGAAGCCGTTGCGCTTTTGCGTAATCAGCTTCACCTGAATATGCTTGCCGGGAAAATCGTCCTGCGTAACGCGCCCTTGCTCATATTTATCCAAAACACCGGCGGATTCACAGCAATGCCGCAACTTCGATGCGCCAAGATCGCTGTCAGTTAGCCAATCGGAAAGCACGCGTTCGGCCCCGTCGCGGCCAGTCACCAGCACTGCAAGTTCGATCATTTCATTGTCGTTCTTGCAAAATTTTTCGATAGCGGTCTGGATTACACCCTCATACCAACCGTCTTTCCATGCCCTGCGGTTCGAAATGCGCATAGCTTCTGTATCTGACCTGTTCGTCGTTCTCATCACACTTCTCCTTTCAGGCATCAGAGCGAACACGTTCAATTACTCGGATCAAGGCGCATGACCTCTTTCATCCAGTTTAATTCACCAGGCCAGGGTAAATACGACAGTGCCGTACCCTTCCATTGGTGAGACCAATTTAGGGTCCATCCTTCATCGAGATGACGAACCTCGTGAGGCAGCAGCAAGGGGCGTGGAATGGTATTGTGCGAGCCTGATTGACTAACCGAGGCGTTTCCACTGCCCCATCCCTTCTGGCCGCTCCCGCCATGCGAATAGCCGGTCGTCTGACCGGTCATTTCCGAAAGATATCTCGCCGTTACCATATCTTGAGGAGCAAAATTCTGGAAAACCCCTGCGTTACCTATGAAGGTTTCGAACAAATGTTCGCCCCACAACTTCATCGGTTGAGCCAGACTTTGAAAGCTAATACCAACCGCCGAAATTCCCGACTTCGCCCGACGTTTAGGGATTCCCCTTTGGCCTGGGGTGCGATTCTCTGTTGCGGGGTCTTGCTTCGCAAGAGGGCATCATGGGTCGTGGGATCGAGGTGACGCGGCGGGAGCTGTCGGCGAGGGAGCTTCGGCAACGAGCGTCGCGATGCGGCGATAGTCGGGTAGCGTGCCGTGTTCTGGCGATCGCCGAGGTTCTGGAGGGAGCCTCACGGACCGAGGCGGCGTCGGCCTGCGGCATGGACCGGCAGACACTGCGCGATTGGGTGCACCGCTACAACGCCGATGGGATTGCCGGGCTGAGCGATGCCCGGCGCAGCGGCCGTCCGCCGGCGTTGTCGCCGGCCCAGATGGAGGAGCTGAAGGAGCTGGTTCTCGCCGGCCCTGACCTGGCCAGCGATGGGGTGGTTCGTTGGCGCTGCATCGACCTGCGCTCGGCAATCGAGGCGCGCTGTGCAACGACAATTGTGATGTCCGGTCAACGACAATTAGGTTGGCCGGTTTCTGATGACGATCTGTCGGCGCGGCGATAGGCCGACGACAATTAGCGGCGCCGATTAAGCGCGTGTGACGGCGGCCTTGGCGCTGGTGGCGAGAGCGGAGCGGCGCCGGTAGCTCTCGGTATTGAGTTCGAGAATGGTGGCGTGGTGCACCAACCGGTCGATCGCGGCCACGGTCATTGCCGGGTCGGGGAAGATCTGATCCCACTCGCTGAAGGGTTGGTTGCAAGTGGTGATCAGGCTGCGGCGCTCGTATCGCTCAGCGATCAGCTCGAACAGAACGCTGGTCTCGGCCTGGTCCTTGCGCACGTAGCCGAGGTCGTCGAGGACGAGCGCATCGAAGCGATCGAGCTTGGCCAGGGTTCCGGGAAGGGCGAGATCGCGCCGCGCCGCCTGGAGCTTTTGGACGAGGTCGGTCGTACGGGTAAAGAGCACCCGCTTACCCTTATCGACGAGCGCGGTGCCGAAAGCGGCGGCCAGATGGGTCTTGCCGGTGCCGCTGGGGCCGAAGATCAGCAGGTTGCCGCCTTGCTCGATCCACGCGTCGCCCTCGGCGAGCGCCATCACATGCGCCTTGCGGATGGTGGGCACGGCGGCGAAGTCGAGGGTGGCGAAGGTTTTGCCATGCGGCAGTCCGGACTCGGCCATATGACGGGCGATGCGCCTGGCGGCACGCTCGGCGAGTTCGTGGTCGCACATCGCGGCGAGGAAACGGGCGCTGCCCCAGCCTTCGCGATCGGCGCGGGCACCGAAGTCCTGCCAGATCCGGCTGATCGTCGGCAGGCGTAGTGCGTTCAGCATCACTGGCAGCTTGGCGGCATCGACGTCGCTCATGCGGCACCTCCCAGGATTGGCATCCACAGCAACTCGTCGTAGGCGGCAAGATTGGGCGCCGTCACCATCACGGTGGGTGCAGCGGTGAGGATTGGCGGAACAACGGCGGCGCGCGCGGCTTCGAGATCGGGTGTGTCGCCGGCGTCGAGCACGGCAACGAGATGATCGGCGAGCGCCGCCTCGCAGCCCTGCATGGCGGCGAGATGCAGCAGCCCGACATAAACTCGGCAAGCCTTGCGCGGATCGAGGCGTTGATCGAGCCTCTCCCAGGCGCGGCGGAAGATCGGGCTCGGGAACAGTTCGTCGCGAAACACCGAATGCCGGAAGGCCTGCGGCTTCCTGATCAGGGCGCCGATCAGGTGGCGATAGTCGACGACCCGCTGCGGCGGCCCGTTGCGCTTGAAGTAGCGCCGCGCCACGGTCAGCACCGGTGTGGTGCCGAGATAGCAAACCAGGCGGTCATCCCCCGGGTCCGGCCTCCGGCCGGCCCGAGGACAGGCTCCGATATGCACCTTGACGCGGCAGCCGACCAGGCGCGAGGGCACGGTGTAGAGGACGTTGCGCACGGAGATCGTGCCCGATCGCGTCACCGTCACGGTGGCGCTCGAGAAATCCGTGGTGCGATACGGCGGCAGTGGGAGCAGCGCGGCAAGCTCGACCGCGACCTCTTCCCGCCGCCGGGCATTCTTGCGGGCGATAAACTCCTGGAGGAAGGCCTGGTAGGCAGCCAGGTCGGGAAAATCCCGCGCGCCGCGCAGTTCGAGGGCCTCACCGAGGCCGGTCTTCAAATGGCCGTGCGAGGCCTCGACCGCACCATTCTCGTGGCTGACGCCGGCATTGTTGCGGGTCGGCTCCATGCCGTAATGGCGACAGAACTCGGCATAGCGCGCCGCCTCGTCGTCTCGGTTCGACAAGTTGCGGTAAGCCGCCGAGAGCCGGTCGGTGCGATGCGTGCGCGGTACCCCGCCGAGCTGCCAGAGCGCTTCTTGCACGCCTTCGGTCAATGCGGTGAAGCTCTCGCCGCCGCAGATTGCCTTGACGTATTCCCAGCCGCTGAAGGCGAGCCAGAAATGATACAGCAGATGGGGGAACGGCTCGCCGCCGAGGGTGACGCCAAGGCCGCTGCCGTCGGTGAAATCCGAAAGTGCTTGCAGACCCGGCGGATGTTCCTGGCGAAAGATCAGCTCGCGTTCCGGCCCCTCGGTCGCCCGCCAATGCGCCACCCGGCGCTGCAGCGAGCGCAGCCGGCGGTCGGGATAGCGGGCGGGATGGCGGCGCTGCAACTCTTCGAGCAGTGTTGTCGCTCGTAAACTCGGCATGCCGATCAGCATCGGCACCAGCTCCGCACGCCAGACCTCGGCAAAGGGATCCTGACGCGTGCGATAACGCCGCGTCCGATCCCGCTGGCTTGGCAGGATCGGGGCTTTCTCGATCCGCCGCCCGCTGCGCTCGCTCAACCCAGAACGGACGGCTGCGGCCGCCTGGCTGTGTCCGTCTTTGCGTGAGTCCATATACCGCCTGACCTGGCGGTCAGTGACCCGCTTGCCGGACATCAATGTTCCCCCGCGATCGCGGGGGAACATTGATCATCACAGCCTCAGCGAAACCCAACCGGCCATCGTAGTTGTCGTCAAGCGGCCACCGTAATCGTCGTCATGCACGCGCTACGCGGTGGTGGTGCACGAGCGCACCGTGGGCAAGCTGCTGCGGCGGATGGGACTGAGGCGGTTGCAGCCGCGGCCCTACCACCCGAAGAAGGATGCCGAGGCGCAGGAGGTTTTTAAAAAACTTTGCCGCTCGGGTAGCGGAGATCCTGCCGCCGCAGGCCGCTGGCAAGAGGATCGAGATCTGGTTTCAGAGCCTGCCCCGGCGAAGGCCGGGGATGAAGCGCGCGTCGGCCAGCAAGGCACGCTGTCGTATCTGTGGGCGCCGCGTGGCTCGCGTCCGGCGGCGGTTCGCGACAACCGCCATGCCTCCGCCTACATCTTCGGTGCGATCTGCCCGAGCCGAGCCGTGGGCGCCGCCATCATCATGCCTTGGGTCAGCAGCGAAGCGATGACCATACACCTGGCCGAGATTGCCAGGCAGATCAGCGCCGACGCCCATGCCGTGCTGGTCTGTGACGGTGCCGGGTGGCACCAGACGGGCGAGCGCCTGACTGTGCCCGGCAATCTCAGCCTGCTTCGGCTGCCGCCATACGCACCCGAACTCAATCCCATCGAGAACGTCTGGGAATATCTTCGCGGCAATCAGCTCAGCATGCGGGTCTGGGATAGTTACCAAGCCATCCTCGACGCATGCTGCAACGCTTGGAACCGCTTCCTTGCCGATACCGCCCGGGTAGCTTCAATAACCACCCGGGATTGGGCATCGGTCACAATTTAAGGCGGTTGGTATTAGGCCGGCCTCCCATTTTTCCCATGTGGAGATCTTTACGCGCAATAGGCGAGAAGCTAATGTTTGAGACATTTCTCGCGAGAGCCGCCATGATTTTAGTGTGTTCATATAAACATATGTAGCATTTAATGCTAGTAATATTATTGCGTATTTTGTTAACTATTCTTAAGACGCAAGTTCCCGTGAAGTTAATCCGCAGGGACGGCGGCCGCCAATTCGTTAACAATCGAGTTGTAGATATCGACTTCTGCATGCGCAAGGACACAAGCAATGCGTATCGCGCCGGACGGTCCCAACGTGCGAGACGCGGTTTCTCTTTCCACCATCCACCGATTGGGTAGATGCCGATTGCATCGCGGTCGGCTAGCTCTGCGGCTGTACCGCGCCAGATATCCGAATGCATTGAGCCCTTATCTCGGATAACAGGGCCCAGAAACCACGTATCGCCTCCGGCCGCACCTCAATTGGCGAATGACGCTCGAGACGAAGGCGCCTGTTCGCCGAGTGTTCCAGGCACTAGCGCCGCCCCTGCCCCGACCAGAGCCAGCGCACCGGCGACGGCGAAGGCGGTGTTGAAACTGCCAGTTGCGGCAACGACGTAGCCGGTCACGATCGGTGCCAGTAGGCCGAAGGAATTGCCGCCCAGGACGAGAAAGGCCGTAGCCCGCCCTGCATCGCTTGGCGAGCGCAGCACATCGCCGACCAGGGCGCCGTTGGCGGCCGGCCCGACATGGGCGGCCGATACCACGATCGTGATCAGAGTAATGACCGCGGCGAGGGACTGGACAAACGGGATTGCCAGGCCCGCAGCCATAAACAGCAGGCTGAGCGCCACTAGGTAGCGGCGGCTACCGCCGCGCACCGCGTCGGCGGTGAGCATCCTATCACCGACCCAATTGGCAGCGACGCCCACCACGGTGGAGACCAGGAACGGGATCGCGGTGTAGATACCCGAGTTCAAGATCGACAGGTGCCGTGCGGTTTGTAGGTAATTCGGCAACCAGGAAATATACAGATAGCTGGTATAGACGAGGCAGCCCTGCGAGACGAACATGCCCCACATCACAGGGCAGCGGATCAGCCCGAGATAGCCGACGCCGCTGTGGCCTGGCGGCGGGATGCCAGCGTCGCGCCCGGCGAGGATGTGGTCGAGCTCAGCTGCGGGCAGCCACGCCGTCTTTTCAGGGGTCGATACCAGCGTGAGCCATACCGCTATCCAGACGAAGCCGATCGCACCGGTGATGATGAAGGACCAACGCCAGGACAATGTCTCGATCAGCCACGCCACAGCCGGCGCGCCGAGCGCGAGCCCGAGGGCGGACCCGCAAGAGATCGCTGCAATCGCAGTGCCGCGCTCGGTGTAGGGCGACCATAACCGCACACTGCTATAGGAAATCGGAGAGAACGGCGCCTCGCCGACTCCCAGACCGAGGCGCACCATCAACATCGCCGCGAAGCTGCCAACCATTCCGGTAGCCATCTGAGCCGCCGACCATACCGCGGTCGCGACCGAGGCGACGACATGCGGACCCCAGCGATCGATCAGCCGGCCGCCCGGCAGCATCATCAACACATAGGCCCACAGGAACGAGGAGAACAGGTAACCGAGCGCAATCGGCGACAGATCAAATTCGCGCGCTATCAACTTACCCGCAACCGACATGTTGACGCGATCGACATAAGCAATGCCGCTGAACAGAAACAGCAGGAAAAAGACCCAATATCGGCGGTGTGTCGTTCGCATCGACGGCTCCTCCCACTCTTTCTTCTCGTCGCCCGTGACCTGCGCGGCCACGCCTAGTCGCGCATATTCAGCGAGAAACGATTGAACGGCTTTTTGCTGCGGCGGCCATGAAAACCTGGAAGTTCAACCGGATTCCCAGTCTGCCGGACCTAATCGTCTCTGGCAGGTTGGCGGCAAACAAAAGTCCAGGATTCGCTCGTCGCCGACAGACTGGCAGCTCGGCAAGCAAAAAGGCGCTTAAGCCTTTCCTGGCGACCATTTGTAAATCTTGCTCGCAGTCCCCCCCATCAGCTTCGCCTTATCACTGTCCGACAGCTTGGCGTTGTCGCGGAACGCGTCTACGCCTTGCTTGTACGTCAGAATCTTGATCGCTCGAGTTCAGTCTGTGCCCCACAGGCAGCGGTCCAGTGTGAAGGCGGTAAAGATGCGCTGCAGCGGTTCCCAGATGTCGTTATACGGGAACGGGTCATGCGCGAGGGTGCAGGCGCCGGTGATCTTGATGGCCACATTTGGGTACGCCGCGAGTGCCAGCACTTTCGGCAGATTGGCCCATGCATCGGGTGGCGCCGGCGGCTTTTGGGGCTGCACCAAGCCTAAGTGATCGACCACAATTTGCGTGCTCGAATTGCGGGCCGCCAGTTGCGCGATTTGATCCAACCGCGTCGGCCCCTGAACATTGACCGCCAGTCCATTCTTCGCCGCGGCAGCGAGGACGCGGTTCAAGCCGGGGTCAGCCGGGTCGGTCGAGAAGCTGTCCTGGAACAGCAGCCGGACGCCGACCGTGCCCTTCTTTGCCTTCCAGTCCGCAATGTTCTCGGCTATGGCGGGGTCGGTCGGATCGACGGGCTTGACCAGGCAAAAGCGGGTCGGATGCTTAGCCTCAACCTCGAGAACATAGCTGGGATCGTAGCGGTAAAATGAATATGGGGACACCAGCACCGCGGCGTCGACGCCGACGGCGTCCATTTGCGCTACCATCTGATCGCCCGTCATCTCGTCAGGACCGACGAGCGTGCCGGCCCATGGCCGCTCCGGATGGTTACGCTCGTAGGCATGTACCTGAGCGTCGATTGTCTTCCAGGTGGCGGCGGACGCTGCCTTCGGAAGGCCCACGGCGGCTATCGCCCCCGCGGACGCCTGCATGAGTTCGCGGCGGTTCAGCATGCGTTTCTCCCACTTTATCCCCAGATTTTCTGGTGATGTTCGGCAAGAATTGCGCGATGGAGCAGCCGGGGCAACCGGAATTGAAGGCCAGGGCCTCTCATTTGATGACCAAAGCACCCACATAAAAAGCCGCCACGCCGTGCTCTGATCGTGCGGCCGGCGGCGACGTGAAGACAATAAGGAGGGAACTAAATGTTCAGCCATATCTTGATCGGGAGCAACGACATCGCCCGGTCGCAGAAGTTCTATAACGCCATCTTTGGCGCCATGGGCGTCGAAGCGGCCACCCCGAACGCCCAGGGCCGATTGTCTTATTCGCACAATGGCGGCCGGTTCATGGTGGGGAAGCCTAACGACGGAAAACCGACAGCCGCGCACAACGGCGGCACAATCGGCTTCCAGATGAAGGATGCGGCGCAGGCCAAGGCCTGGCATGACGCCGGTACAGCAAATGGCGGTACCTCAGTCGAAGACCCGCCGGGCGTGCGTCCGAATGGCGCGTATCTTGCCTATCTGCGTGACCCTGACGGCAACAAGCTGGTTGGCGTAGCTCGGCCGGCGGCTTAACACCTAACGCCGAGCGAGGCCGTCCTTCGGGGCGGCCTCGCGCCCGGCCGTCACTTGCCGACCGCGCTAGGGTTTGGAGTTTCTGGCTGAGAAAGCTTACATAGCCCGTAATGGTCGGCTAGCTCTGCCAGCGCTAGCCTCAGCACCGCCAGACCGGCCTGCGGTATCATCGCGTTACGGCGAGCCCAGTCGTTGGCGGCCTCACCGGCGATTGCCACGTAAAATAAAATTTGCCTTAATGTCTGCGACACTGAATCCATACTCTTCTTGTAGCGTTTCCACGCATCGATCTGATGGTCGGCCTCCATGATGCCCTTGCCGCCCGTTACGCGGGGCTGGAAGCTGCCGCAGACCTTCGGCGCCATGCCGGAGGCCTCGAAGTCCCGACGCAGTCTCTCCGCCGCTTCCCAGAGCATCAGGTTGCGCCAGGCGTTGTCCGGATCGAGCTCGCTGCGGTTCTTATAGCGATCCAACGGGAGCTGCGATTCGACGCGGGCGCCGACTGATCCGGCATTCCCCAGATTCCAAGCCTGGCGGACGTGATTTTCTGTCTCTGGCAGCCTCGCGGCAACAAAATTTGCTCGTCGCCGACCGGGTGACAGGCGAAAAGGCGGTCTGGTTGGCGTTGCAGCGCCGAAACTCTCGGCTTTGCTATGGATCAAGGCGCACCTCTGCCGTCATCGTCTGTCACATCTGCTCTGTGGCGCTCGTCATGCTGGCGCGGGCGGTGCCCGAAGGCCCGCGATCAGCGACAGGATGTCGGCGAACATCTGTCGCGGCACCGCCACTTCGGCCATCTGGAAGGTAACGTAGCGGCCATGGCTGACAACCGTTGCGCCGATCTTGATCAGCTTCTCGCGCAGGCTGGTCAGCGACCATGGTTCCGCCGTCTTTGGCATCGCCAGCGTCCGCATGAAGTTGCCGAGATTGTAGGCCAAGGCATGGAGCTGGAGGCGTACCGAGTTGGCCGCGAAAGTTCGGCACGACAGCCGCGTCCACTTGATCGCGTTCTTGCCTTCCTTGATGTACTGCTCGCACGTGCCGCGCTGGTTGTAGAAAGCCACGATGCCCTCGGCAGAGCGCGCCAGATTACTGACGATGAAGCCGACGCGCGGGTACAATTCGCCCGGATGCCATTCGATCTTGGCCACGACGTGGCGCGGCTTGTCCCAACTCTGCGCCTGGTAGGAAAAGCTGGCGTAGTAGCGTCGTACCTCGTGCGGCGGTCGCCCGACGGGACGCTTGAGCAGGTGTCCGATCTTGCCCTGCAAGACGGAATTGGTCGGCAGCCGGATCGCATAGCGATAGCCCTCGGCTTCGAGGAACTCGTATATCTCGGGATTGGCAAAGGCTGCGTCGCCGCGAAAATAGCGCTGCTTCACGGCGTCACGGTAGCGGGCGACGACCGGTTCCAGCACATTCCGCCAACCGTCGGCGCTGTGCACGTTGCCTGACCGCAGAGTGCACCGTTCCAGATCGCCGAGCTGGTTGAACACGAACAGCGGATGGTAGCAGGTGCAGCCGAAGTGCCCGTTGTATGCGCTGCCTTCCTGCTCACCGTAAGTCGGGCTCTCGCTCGAATCCATGTCGAGCACGATCAGCTTCGGCGAGCGTCGTCGATGCACCGCGTCAATCCACTCGCCCGGCAGATCGGCGAGGACGGCGAGGTTTTCAGACCGCGCCAGCCACTCGGTCTCGAAGCGTCCCATCTGGCTGGTCGAGGCAGCCCGGCCCATCGGCGCTCCACCGCCGACGACCCAACGCATCGCCGGGTCGCGGCACAGCCGCTCGGCGTCGTTCACATCCTCGTAGCCGGCCAGCCGCCCGAACACCGATTGGCGCAGTAACCCGACCAACAGATGCCGCCGGTTCTTGCCGGTGCGTGTCTCCGCCAGCTTTCCACCGCCGCTTGTAGTCAGACGGAAAACGTCGTCCAACTCGCGGTAGGCGAGTAACCCGCCATCGGAGGTGATCACCAAATCGCGAAACTGGAGCATCAGTCGGCGGTCGAAATCGAGCCTCAGCGTCTCGGCTTTCGTTTCACCCGTCGGGTCCGCCATCGCCGCCCCATCAGACCTGGGATAACCTATTAAATCTTATATCAAACTCACAGATCAGGCGCTCAAAATCGATGTTCTATCCGGGGAATGCGGGATAAAATGAGAACTGCTATCTGCCGAACGTTAAAATCGCCGGTTTCCATGATGATTTTAAGGCGATATAACATTAGCTCTTTGGGCGAGGAAGAATTTCTAGAGTCGTTCGGGACGGCGCGAGATTAGTAAAAATATACCAGCTACATGTCATCGTAGGACGGCCCTCGCCGGTAAAATCGGGGCGCCACGCCAATGCATAAACCCTGGCCGGCCGATGCGCATTACAAAGCTGTCTGGATGCCTCGCTATTCAGAAAATCGCCCTTGAGCAGAAAAGCGATATAGCTGACGTTAAGCTTGAAGCCATGCTCGATAAACTCACAGGCCAGTTTGAAAGGAGGGTTCGAAACAATCGCATTGGCCCATGCCTTCTGTTCCATCAGGAAGTCGATGCGGGACTGTCCTGCGCCGCGGTCGACAAGGTCGCTTTCGATCACCGTGACGCCCGCTCTCCGCATCGGCCTAGATAGCGCGCCGTCCCCGCAGCATGGTTGCCATACCACCGTCGGAAACCGCGAGCCCTCAGCCCTTATCAGCGCTTCTACGCACCCTAGCGGCGTCGGCGCAAAATAATCTCTGTGCCTGACATTTTGTGTACTCGCGCAGCCAAGAATACCCGCGATCGTCATACGGCCACGAGCACGCCAGCGGAGAGACCGGAAGCATTCCGGCGCCTCAAGCCATTTGTCTTTGCTAACCCCTTCACCTTGAGTTCGGTCAGCCTCGGTCTCGTTGCCAGGACCGTTTCTCCCAGCTTCGAGGCTATTTCGTCAGGCGTAAGCCCGAATGGTCCGGCTTCCTCGAGCGCCTCCAAGCAGCGCTGCCGTAACGTCGCAGCCTTGCTGCCGATTTTCGTCGCGGCCTCGGATGACGTTCCTATTGTCTTAAAGCCGGGAACTGCCGGATATTTCGTCGGCTCTAACATCGCGCCTCCATCGTAGATTCCGCTTTCATTCCAGAACCCCTACATCAAGAGCGTCCCCCTTCGGCTCTCCACAAAAATAGCCATAGGCTATGGGAACGTTTCGACGCTCGGCGTCATCTAGTTCCGCAGGGGTGATCTTCCGCCCGCATTTGTTTTTGCAGTCAGGCGATCCGCAGAAACATCTATCTTTGTAACATTCCATCGTCACTCCTGTTCGTGGTTTCAGTTTTGCTCATCTCGTTTCCTCATACGAGTTTGTCATAGGCTCAGAGCATTTATTGAACACGCCGTACTTAACATCGACGAGCAATCCAGTGTCTCTTGCCTTTTCGTAGGCGCGGCGCACGACCGTCTTGCACATCGGGCCATATTATTTTCGATAATCGTCTGGGTGTAGACAGCTTCAAGAGCAAGCGCCATTTGCTCGGCAAGTTGGCGGAGTTCGGTGGTTTCAGTCATACGTTCACTCCCGGCACTTTTGCGCCCGCATTAGCCAGCAGCTTTAGGGCTGGCAGTAATTGTTCCATCGTTGCGTCGAAATCCTTCGTGGCCAGAAACAACCCGCGTACCTGATCGCATTTGATCATCGTGTGGCCATCGATGCTAAATACTCGAATGGTTAGAAGTTCTTTTTCTTCCGGTGTCGTTTCAGAACTCATCGACATCTCCCTCAGTTAGGTAAATCCAGATAGCAATTGGAGCAAGAAGCACTACAACAAACCAAAACTTCAACCATTCGCGGATGAGCGTGGTTACTGGTTTGATGGACATTCGGCCTCTACCATAGCTTTGTAAGCGTGACGCATAGCGGTCACATGTTTTTCCCTATTGGGGACCAGCTTGATCTGTCCGCCTTCGATTACCTTGAGGATGGTCATGAATGCTTCGACACCCTTCCATGCCGCCGCCAGCGAGCATTCAGCCGGGACGGATTTTGTGGTTTTTGAATTCAGGCATTATCATTATCATTGTTCAAAACTTGGGCTAATCGATCCTTGGCTTGCCGGTATTCGATTTTTCGTTGCTCAACCATCGACCCATGCCCACATGCAATGCCGACAGCCTGATTGATCATCGTATCGATCAGATCCGCAATCTTTCGCCCCGTCGGCGTTACTAGCGTCATCGTCCAGCCTCCCTCAATCTTCGCAGCCCGATTTCATAATGCCTTCGTACTTGCGCGACCGCTTGCTCCCATGTTGGCTGATTATCATTGGTCGGTTGTACGAACCGAAGCTCCTCGTAAACTCGATCATCGCGCATGCGAATTGTGGTTTCTGGTTTATTTGTCATATCATCCCCGCTGAAGATGGTAGGCAATGATCTTCGCGTAATCGAAATTGTGAGGAACACCGGTCTCTTTCCATACCGTATCGTTCCTAAGCTTTGCGGAAATATCGTCCCATATTTTCTGCGCCATGGCGTTTGTGGTCTTGTGGTCAACGATAGCTATGTCGTCGAACTTGGTCGTTTCAGTTGTCATGGCTGCTCCAATAGTTTGACTGTCCGTCCAAGCCGTCCGTCCCGGCCATAATCGTTAATGTCCATCTCGCTCATAGAACGGGCATCGTCGCTGGTCGGATCGCCGTCATGTTCGTATTTCAAATAGTCGCGGATGGTCGCGATGGCTTCGCGCAACGCTTTTTCGAGTTGATGCTCGCGGTCGGCAAACGCGCCGCACTTGATGCAACCTTCGTTCTCGCGTTCTTCGATAACGATGTGGTCGCAGTCAGTGGTTTTAGTCGTCATGACAATCTCCGTGGCCGGGGCAGCCGAGGGATTGCTCCCCCGGCGCACCCGTGCAGGGTTACATGGGTTGTGAGTTTTCGGCGTAGGGAATTGTCAGCGTGAAGTCTTCATACTTCATCTCTCTACGCAGCTTAAGATATTCTGCTAGCTCCTTGCGACATTGGATTTCTGCTTCATCCAACGTAGGCCCTCTGCCGAACACACGCTTCACACCATTCTTATCGATAGCGTTTATCTGGAACATGTCTTTCTCCTTTGCACGGGGTTGATCTGCGCTGCACTTGACCAATTATATCACACGGTTTTTTCGCACTTCGCATTTCTGAAAAAACTTCAAAGACTTACCGAACTGCACTCATTGATCTCATTCACGAATAAAAGAACTTTTATTGCTTTGCGTCGTTTCTGATTTCATAGATTGTCCCTTACAAACTCGAGCATATTGGTAACTGATCTTAATGCGTCCTCGAACGTACCGACAAAGCCGTAAAAGTGATTGTTTTGGTTCCAGTCAACTTCCCACCGCCATTTGCCATCAGCCGGATTTATGTGGATGAAACGCGGAGACACTGTCGTGGTTTTTAGTCATGACAGGCTCCGAATAAACTCGATTATTCTTTCTTCAAAGCTTGGCTTTCCCGATGGAACACCTTCTACGTCGTAACCTTCACTATGAAGGCGATTTATAAATTCAGCGACTTTCGCTTCTAAGGGCGTGGTATCTGTTTTCATATCGAAGCCTCCGGTATTCTTCCTGATTGTTGTCTGCGCATGATTGTGATCGGCGCACACTTCAAAAGCTTCGCAGCAGCACGCACGCTGCCGCCTGTCGCTTGTAGCGCTTCTTTGACTGCACCAATTATTACGGTTCTTGAAACCTGGTAGACCTCTTCCCCACCATACTTCTTGCACTTAAATTCTTTGAGAACAACCCGCGCCGCCTGTTCGACGTGGAAGTTATGTGGGTGCGCGATACTCCAAAAGCGGACAGGTTGGAGTGTGCGCTCATACCACTGACTTAATTGAGCCAATCTGCGCCCAGCGTTTTTTGAGCAGCCAAGCTTGTATACTCCCGGTTCGATCTCGAAGATGTAAACTCCCTCGAACACTATGGCCTCGCCGTTCCCAAGAGCACATCAGCCGATACGCCGAGGGCCTTGATGAGTTTGGTTAGGTTTTCGAGATTGGGTTCGCGTCGTCCAGCTTCGAAGTGAGCTATAGAGGACGGCTGGAGCTTGGTCTTTCTCGCCAGTTCAACTTGAGTGAGGCCGGACATTTCTCTAACCCCCTTTAGTCTGTCAGCAAATATAGTCATTGCTCCCTCTTGACGGATACGTCACGTTTGTGTATACAGTGTCAATATGTGGAATACAAGCTGTAAATGAAACACTACCCCGAATTTACATGGAGCCGCGAGTGGTTAGATTCCCCAACCAGTGAGGAGAAATGTGCAAGCCAAAAGTAACCGACCTCGGCATAAAATTCCAAGGGCCATGCGGGTTCAATGTGCGTTCACATTCGGACGCCTGCGCGGCCTTCTCACTTGGCGAAACATGGCGCGTTAAGGTCGCGAACGTCTTGCGCAGATGGGCCGATAAGGCCGAGGGCGTCAAAAGTATGACTGTCATTGGATATGGGCCGTCTCAAATCACCTATGACGACGTGCTTGAAGGCGCAACCGTAGGATTTAACGGCGGCGCGAAATACTTGAACGACCTGTGGCGCGACCGGGTGTTTGGGTCGACTGACACCGAGGTTCGCGCAATCACTCCCACCAAGACGATATCCTAAACCTAGAAAACACTATGACCTACGAAATCGCCAAATAAGTGAGAGACCAAATCGAGGCGGAACTGCAAGCTGCGGAACAGGCGCTTGCCAAGTATCCCAAGGGTTCGATGAATTTGACGCCGGACGACGTGCGCACCACACCTGAATGGCAGTCAGAAAAGCGCGTCGCGGAAACAGCGTTCCATAGGTTACGCACTTTCAACTCGCGTTTCGTTAAGACCTACAAGAAAGAAATCGCGGCAGAACGCCGTGCCCGCTTCCCCTAACCCCTGAAAATGCCATGTCTAATATAACCAACCGCCTTAAATTGTGACCGATGCCCAATCCCGGGTGGTTATTGAAGCTACCCGGGCGGTATCGGCAAGGAAGCGGTTCCAAGCGTTGCAGCATGCGTCGAGGATGGCTTCGTAACTGTCCCAGACCCGCATGCTGAGCTGATTGCCGCGAAGATATTCCCAGACGTTCTCGATGGAATTGAGTTCGGGTGCGTATGGCGGCAGCCGAAGCAGGCTGAGATTGCCGGGCACAGTCAGGCGCTCGCCCGTCTGGTGCCACCCGGCACCGTCACAGACCAGCACGGCATGGGCGTCGGCGCTGACCTGCCTGGCAATCTCGGCCAGGTGTATGGTCATCGCTTCGCTGCTGACCCAAGGCATGATGATGGCGGCGCCCACGGCTCGGCTCGGGCAGATCGCACCGAAGATGTAGGCGGAGGCATGGCGGTTGTCGCGAACCGCCGCCGGGCGCGAGCCACGCGGCGCCCACAGATACGACAGCGTGCCTTGCTGGCCGACGCGCGCTTCATCCCCGGCCTTCGCCGGGGCAGGCTCTGAAACCAGATCTCGATCCTCTTGCCAGCGGCCTGCGGCGGCAGGATCTCCGCTACCCGAGCGGCAAAGTTTTTTTAAAAACCTCCTGCGCCTCGGCATCCTTCTTCGGGTGGTAGGGCCGCGGCTGCAACCGCCTCAGTCCCATCCGCCGCAGCAGCTTGCCCACGGTGCGCTCGTGCACCACCACCGCGTAGCGCGCCTCGATTGCCGAGCGCAGGTCGATGCAGCGCCAACGAACCACCCCATCGCTGGCCAGGTCAGGGCCGGCGAGAACCAGCTCCTTCAGCTCCTCCATCTGGGCCGGCGACAACGCCGGCGGACGGCCGCTGCGCCGGGCATCGCTCAGCCCGGCAATCCCATCGGCGTTGTAGCGGTGCACCCAATCGCGCAGTGTCTGCCGGTCCATGCCGCAGGCCGACGCCGCCTCGGTCCGTGAGGCTCCCTCCAGAACCTCGGCGATCGCCAGAACACGGCACGCTACCCGACTATCGCCGCATCGCGACGCTCGTTGCCGAAGCTCCCTCGCCGACAGCTCCCGCCGCGTCACCTCGATCCCACGACCCATGATGCCCTCTTGCGAAGCAAGACCCCGCAACAGAGAATCGCACCCCAGGCCAAAGGGGAATCCCTAAACGTCGGGCAAGTCTAGGAATTTCGGCGGTTGGTATAACTTAACTAACGATGAAACCCTTGCACTGCGCGACCAGTTCGCGGGTCTGGCCATGCAGGCCATGATTACGAAGTCGAACGGCCAGGACACGACAGGCGGCAAGAAAGGCGTCCCTCTGATTGCAAAATACGCCTACGAATTTGCCGATGCGATGATCGCAGAGCGGAATAAACCTTAACCCCAGGAATTGCTATTCCGCTTGCCCCATATACAGGTAAGGAAACGGGCCGAGAGGTCTACCAAGACCGCGACGGCTCGGTATGGCAAGTGCAGGGATATATCGACCGTCCCGCAGCAATTCTAAAGAACCTGGAGACCGGCAAGATGATCACTGAAATTATTGGGTGTCCAAACGCTGAGCGATGGACGCAGTTGGTAGAGAAGTCGTGAAGCGCACAGTGGAGGCCGACGAGCAGAAGCAGGTTGTCATTTTATGCCGATTCACCCGAGGATCGCAGTTCATAATCAGCCGGAGATGCCCATGGGCAAGGTGCGCGTAGCGGGTTTTGGTGTGTCTATCGACGGCTTCGGGGCCGGACCGGACCAGAGCCTGGAGCATCCGCTCGGCAAAGGGGGCCCGGAGCTGCACAACTGGTTCTACCCGACCCGGGCCTTTCGCTCGATGATCGGGCAAGACGGCGGCATTGAGGATCGCTTTGCCGGCGCCGCGATGGAAGGTTTCGGCGCCTTCATCCTCGGCCGCAATATGTTCGGGCCGGCCGGCGACAATTGGGGTGGCCCCGACTGGAAAGGCTGGTGGGGCGACAATCCGCCGTACCACGCGCCGACCTTCATCCTCACCCACCACGCCCGGGCGCCAATTGTGATGGAGGGTGGGACGACGTTCCATTTCGTCACCAGCGGGATCGTGGCGGCGCTTGCCCAGGCTAAGGCCGCCGCGGGAGACAGGGACGTGAAGATCGGCGGCGGTGTTGCGACGGTCCGCCAGTACCTGCTCACAGGAGCGATCGACGAGTTGCACTTGGCGCTGTCGCCCGTTTTTCTGGGACGCGGTGAATCCCTGTTCGCAGGAATTGACCTACCAGCGCTTGGCTATCGGGTGACGGAGGTGGTCCCAACGGAGCTGGCGACCCACCTCGTACTGACACGCTGACCATCGCATGCGAACCAGCCGCTGGGCCGCCCGCGTCGGTTATGCCCTCGCCGTCGTCACTACGCGGTCCTATTTTGACGGGAGACCAGGCAATAGAGACGGTTATGGCGAGCGAATTTATCTCCGTCTACATCATGGCCGCCGACAAGCCTGAAGCTGTGAAAATCGCGCAGGCGCTGGTCTCGGACAGGCTCGCCGCCTGTGTGAATATTTTACCCGGTGTACGGTCCATTTACCGTTGGAAATCCAAGATAGAAACTGCCGAGGAAATCGCGCTGATCGCAAAAACGCGGTCCGATTTGTTCGATAAATTGGAGCAGCGCGTCAAAGAGCTGCATTCGTATTCTTGCCCTTGCGTTGTGGCTTGGCCCATAGAATCCGGAAGTCGGGCTTATCTCGATTGGATAAGAGCCGAAACTGCGCCATAAGCGAGGCGCAGCCATTTGTTAGCGTAAATAACTACCAAAATCCAGCAACCATCTTACCCATTATAGTTCAATATATCCATGGCATTCTTTAACGTTAGTCTATACATTGACGCCGCCCACCTTCAAGGTGGTGCTTTTATTATTCATGTTTTAGAAAAACTCCTCTAACCTCGGAATTTTCCCGGAAGTCCTCCGA
This sequence comes from uncultured Alphaproteobacteria bacterium, assembly GCA_963737875.1. GTDB lineage: Bacteria > Pseudomonadota > Alphaproteobacteria > ATCC43930 > CGMCC-115725 > DATARH01. The sequence continues at coordinate 201,593 of CAVTUM010000008.1, forward strand.
CCACTTTATCCATGAGATTACCTCCTCCTGCACGCGCTCCTCGACATAAATGCTGTGCACGAGTTCGGATTAAGTCGTCCCAGCGCGATCAGCTTTTGAAAACTGGGCTATATGCCAGACACCAGCGGGAGCTGCTTCGGTGTCCACATCGATACAGAACGCCTTCAGCGTTCCATTCAAAAGTGAATGGTGGTCTTTGGTGCCGACAACCTTGCAAACCAGGGTGAAGAGATCAAAACGCCGACTAACGTCAAGCCGAGCAACAGCCGATCGTAAATCCTGGTGATCGAACCGATAAGAAGTACCGCGAAGGCTAGGGATGCTAATCGGAGCGGCCAAAATAGCTTATATGCGCGCCCCATCAACGTGAGGTGATCTTCAGGATAAATGGTATAGATTACGGCCACTAGAACTGTAAATATGATAGCCGCACCAACAGAAAACCACGGACGCTTAAAGGGTGAGACGAAAAGAGAAAATTGAAACCCGCGGAGCACCATCCCGTATAGTCTGTTTGACGCCCATGCGAGAATTTGTCCAAAGCCCAGCACGAGGGATGCCTCGTCACCAGACACCCGGATTATGTGGAGGTTCAGATCTCCAGGCACAGTGCTGTGAGTCTGGCCGCTATAATAACCTGAGAGTTCTTCGAGCGTCTCAATCATACTGCCCAGATATAGACCGAGAAAGGCACCCAGACCGATCAGAAAGCTTGTCAGGGGAATCCGATAACTGGATTCGCCGAGCAGAGCGCTGCAAATTGCTGACAAGCTGATGAAAATACCGGAAAGGCCCCAAATCAGCGGGGCCTTTCCGAGAGCCGTCATACTTCTGGGTTTTGCATGAAAGAAGGGCGTCGCCAGGCAGCAAATCCCAAAATTTTGGTAATCTCCAAGGGCCACCATCGCTTCCACCGCGACGTTTCCGCCATGGCTGTGCGCGACTATGTAAGTCGGCCGATCCTCTTCTGTATTTTTCTTGAGAAGCTGCGCTAAGGCCATAGAGGCAGAACGGCGTTCGAAGACTGAGTTTGCGCCGCTCCATCCAAAGCGAGTAATATTGGCACCGGGATAGTTCCGGGCTATGGCGTCATAGATGGGGGAACCGGGTTTGGTCCAAGAGGCATCCTGAGCAAATGTCTCGTGAACCAGCAAAATATTGATTAAACCAGTGATCGTTCCGTCCTCCTGGTTCCTGCGTATGGCTCCGTAACGAGGCGGATTTTAGCATCTTCACCATGGTCGATCCACATCCGTTCAGTGACGACCATGGCAGACAGCGCAAGCGCTGGCTGAAGCTGATCGGTTCTCGCGGCGACTGCGTCCGAAAGCCGCCTCGTCACGTCGCTCGGCGCCGATCCCACAGCCATAACCCCGCCTATTTCGGCATTTTCCTAGTCCGACATGAGACGAGGGCTTGCAGGGAAATTCCGAGCGACCCACCCCTTAAATATCGATCGTCGATACCTTGATAGCTCAGATATATTTCTGCAGCAGGCCAAGCTACTGTGAGCAACCAAAATAAGTTATCAACAGTCACCGGCCCCCTGATCGCGTTAGGCGGCTTCCTACCAGGCGCGGCGTATCTTCTGTATTTCGGCGTAGACGATGCCTACGAGATCGGCTGGGTTGCCGGAACCTGGTTTCCAGTCGCGGCCCTCCTGCTCTATCTGGTCCGGTGTTTCCGCCCCGTGCGCGGTCGCGTCCTGTTCCTGAGGCGGTTTCACACCGAAAATCCGCCGAACTATCCACTCTCGCGGGTCTTTTCGGTCCTTGGTGGCGACGGCTACGAAACGGTGACGTTGGCCGATACCGCGGTACAAAGCGACAACTCCAGCATTCTGCCAGTCGCCGGGATCGTCGCGATGGTCGTAGCCTGGTTGATGCTGGTGCCGGCGATGACCGCGTGCCTGCTGATTGTATTTTTCATAGTGGCGGCGTTGCTGTCATTCGTAGCGGCTGCCGTGATGGTCGCGGTGCTCATGGTAACGATTTTCGTGTACCCGTGGCCGCTACGTCGCGAAACTCCGCTTTTCGCGAGAATTATGACTAGCCTCATGGAGTGGATCGCCCGGCGGTTGGTTGCGCGACTGCCGAAGCTCCGCCTGGTATCTGGTAGGACAGCCGTACACCCCGGGGATGCTTGCTCAGCGACGCCTGCGCCGCCGCTGGCAGCTGGGTACGCTTGTCATCCGATCATCAGACGAAGACTGGAAGTCGGTTGTGTCCGAACTGATTAAATCCAGCTCGATCGTGTGTATCGATATCGCCAACCCGTCCGCCAACATCATGACCGAGATCGCGATCATGGCGCAGGAGAAGACCAGCGATGCGTTAATCTGGATGGGACCGAACCCCAGTTCTCTCGCCTCGATAACTGTCGATGATCACGGCTATTCCGTATTCGGTATTCACTTTGTCGGATCATGTAACCGCTTCTACTATCGTGATGGAGACAACACGGCTCTCTACCGCTGGCTCGACGGCGGAAGCGCCATCAAGACCATTCGGACTGATACGAACGACCTGCTGTCTTATTTCCCCACGGTCTAGTTGACTTCCTCGTCAGCTGAAAATAAGTTATTTCTGATTTGAATGACGTTGGACGGCGGATGCTATTTATCAAATATCGTAAAGTGAACATTGCCTCCGAATACTGGCGTAGGAATAGAAACGGTTGGTTCTGGCTTCCAGAAATTGTTTTTTACAGTGTAATCGTCAGGGCATACATTGCAAAATCCGTCGTAGACAGCCTTAGTCATCAGAATCGGGGATGTTTTCCTGACTGATACGCGTTCCGCAATCCGAAATGACCTAAATTGAGAATCGTGGTGTCGTATGGTCGGGCTGAAATAGTCACAGCCAAGACTGTTCACGAAATCTGCTAACTCAACGTCGGCATAACTGTACGGAGGAAAATCGAACATTCCGAGGTAGCCAAATGGCAGGCCTGCGGCGGTCGCGCTGAGAAGGTTGCTCACGTATCCGGGCCCGACGATGCCTTCCGAAGGTTTTTGTTTTCCGACAACTACGACTTCTCTGGTAGAAGTGGTTGTTTTGTTCGCCTGGTCTGTCAATTTTGAGGCTATGTTTGCAGGTCTGCCAAGCCAAACCAGCGATTTGTAGTTATGCTGCTCAACGCCCCGCCGTCGTATTCCCGTCTTAGTCACCAGCATCGTGCCGAAATCAATACCGATGCCGCACGATATCTCGTTGGCTTTAAAATGGCGGTTCAATAGGAACTTCGATACCGAGTTCATCAATACAGCTGTATTGACGGCATCCGGAAACGCGGTGCTAGGGTTAAACAGAACCATCAGCCGGTCGCCAATAATCCCTCGTACGTGGCCTCTATATTCTATCGCACATCGTGTCATGGCGCGTACGAAAGCGGAGTATAGCCTCGCTACGGTATGGGGCTTGTGTCTTAGGTTCAATTCGGTAGAGCGTCTAATGTCGATATATAGAACCGACGTTTCTAGCAATTTGCATCGCTGTGTCGCGGTATCGAGATTAGGGAAAGTTATTCCGCCGTCGTCTGAGTGCGGAACAAGAGATGTCTTAGTGATGTCCACCCGGAAAGATGGCGCCAGTATTGTGGATATTTCTTCCGCCGTACGGTCCTTTACGTCTTTGACACTCAACGATATCTCCTAGAACAGCACCCGGAGCGCGGTGATGCAGACCGAGAAAAAAACGAACAGTAAGCCTACACCCACTGCGCCGGCACCACGATCGAAGAATTTAAACTTTCGGTCAGCTATTCGGCTGTTAATGACCATCTGAGAGCACAAGTCATTTACATATTCGTCTCTCGTGATCTCGTGACCTTTGGGATAATAATGGACACGAAGTTGGTCTCGAAGTTCGTAGGGATCGAGCGCTCGGATTTGACCAAAATATGTGAGGTTCGGACGCGGCTGCGGGCTATGGCTGAAAATACGGTGACGCCAGGGCATTGAATGGTGCAGCAATTTTAGTGGATTTGTGATCGGAGACAGAGCCAATAGCGCACAGGAAGAAGCGAGTACGAACGATAATTCTGAGATAATCATGAGGAAGACGATTAGAGCGGAGCCGTACGCTTTTCCTCCGCGTTCAGAATGATCCCGCCGACCCCCGCCAGCCACACCGACGCAAAAGCTAGCAGCGCGGCGTTCTTCGCGTCGCCATACTTCACCCAGTCAATAACCCGGTTCAGATTCCCGATCAGAACGCGCTCGTAGGCGCTGTTCTGATCAAGGGAGATTGGCACGCCGCGATATCCTTTTCGTTCGCCCCGCAGGTAGGTGCTCAACCAGGGATAATCAAGACAAGGATCGACGCTCTCCGTACCGCTATGGCCGCCTCACCGCCGACAGGGTATTCATATTTCGTCAGCGGGCATCAGAATGGATGGCCATCCCCTCGGTCGACTTGCTCATTGGGCAAGACCGGGCCGATACGTGGAGTCCGATCGGATACCCTATATGCTATCATTTTCCGCGCATAACGACCAAAAAACCGCCACCCAATCGGTGCCCTTCCTCGGGGAGAACGCATGGCAATTATCGACGATTATGCGGCGATCTCGCATCGCATGCGGGAGCTGCAGAACGCTGCCTCGATCGATGACAATCACCGCGACAGGGGGCCGGCCGCGCGCGACAATCTCATGAAGGCCAGCATCGGTGTGCATTTCGGCAGCACAACGACCAAACCAAATCACGGCGGCGCGGTAATCCCGAGGCGGGTGTGGCGCCCGCAGCCAACCGATTGAGGCCGCCGCAGTACCACCCATGACGACTCATCGTCGCATTGTGCAGCCCACTCACATTTTAGCCATAGAGTTGCGGCGCATCGGCCCCCATGTTGCACTGCACAATGAAACGACATTGGGATGGCGCCATGGAAACCGAGCATCTGAGACTCCGCCAGCTGGCGTTCTGGTATCGAGAGCAGGCCGAACGCGCGGGCAACCCTGTCATTTGGGATGCACGGCTTCGCACCGCCGAAGATCTCGAGGCGGAAGCGGATCGCATCGAGGCGGGGCTCTCGGGTGCCTCTCACACGGCGGTAGATCGAGGGATCAATCGGCGCGCAGCTTGAGCTAGCCGGTACTGCCCCAGCCCGTATCGCGATACAGAATTATACGGGTTTTCAATGCAGTGTAGGATGCAGACAGCAGCGCCTGACCCAATCCACATAATACGAAGGGATCAGTGGATCGGCCTGTCGCGTTGACGCATTAATTGAAAAGAAGCCGTATATTGCGCTGTAATCGCGGAACGCTTTCTAAGTTCCGAAGTTAATGCAATGTCCGCTTGCTGAGGGGAAGCTATCTGGGGGGGGGGTGGCTGGACGGGGAAGACGCGGTGTTCGAGCGATCGAGCGCCGCGTTTTCTTTTAACAGCTTTGGAACGAAAACCATCCACCCCTGTTTTAACTAGCAATCGGGCGCGCATCCCCCAGTCCGATTAAACACGAAGTAACGCGGCACTGTCCCCCCGGTGCCGCGTTCTTTGTAAGCCGAGCTACCGGAAGCAATCACGCTCGCATTTTTACTAGACGCCATTCGCACCCAAGCGGCGGCCTCTACGGGCGCTCATCCATCGCCCTTCTTATAATTGCGCATGAAAGTTTCAATACGTTCTACGGTATCCAGCGTCGGAGAACGGCCGTTAACCAAGAACGAATAGAATTTGCTATCGTTCATAGCCTTGCGCCCGAATGTTGACGGTGGCAACTTCGTTCTCATTAAGAATTTGTCAATCTTCGACTTGAATTGAGCTGTGTTCATGCCCTATAGACATATTGTCTTATCGCCACGCTAGCAATAGATTTTTTAAAAACGAAATATTCGGTCGCGTTTTATCGTTGTCTTATCCCCGCTTGCGGTTCATACCCTACGTCAACAGCAGACGTAAGAAACTCCAACCCCGGACTACCACATGCGTTTAGCAACAACCATCCTTTCATCCGTCCTGACTCTGGTTCTCGCGGTCGGCATCTTCGTAGCACGCCATCTGCACTTTTCAGGATATCTTACTGCCACACTATCACTCGGCGACGATGCACCGACAATGAAGCTGTCAGAGGCTCTGCCGTTGGCGCCATTCCGCAAGCTGGCTGACAATCAGCCCGGCGGTGGAGACCCAATCCCAAAGCGCAAGCCGTTTGAGGAAGCAACCGTATGCGGGAGCTCTGACGGTCACGCGATTGATTGTCTGAAGCCCAGCCGTAAGCCCGCTGCACCGCCGCGATCCCCAAAAGACCCGGATAGCGCACCAGGCGATAGTGTGCTGCTCCCATGATCTTTCCGCCAATAGTCATCGCCAGATTTCACGAAAAGTATATCCCTGAGCCAAATTCAGGCTGCTTCATCTGGATCGCACACAAAAACCCGTACGGCTATGGCGCGTATAAAATTCAGGAAAAGACCCACCAAGCACACAGAATAGCATGGCTCCTTAATGGAGGCACCATCCCGTATCCAAAAGTACTTGATCATTTGTGCAGGTTACGGTGCTGCGTTAATCCCCAACATCTAGAATGTGTGACCATAAAGGAAAATACCCTTCGTGGATTTGGCCCGGCAGCTCTTCGTGCTAGACAAACCCACTGCCACAAAGGTCATCCTTTTGATGAGCAGAATTGTTACTATCACGACGGTCATCGTGACTGCCGCACCTGTAATCGAGACGCGGTGCGCCGCTATAAACAGCGTAAATCCAACCTGGAGGCGGCATGATAGACGCAGGCAAAATATCAGACGGGGTGTACTTCGGATTAGATTCCGAAATTTATCATCGTGTGCCTGCCTTGTCAGCTAGCGGGATCAAAAATCTTCTCATTTCGGCTCCTGATTTTTGGTATTGCTGCCCATGGCTCAATCCGAACTACGTCGATGAGGATAGTGAAGCGAAGTCCGTCGGTCGCGCCTATCACAAGCGCATACTCGAAGGACGCGATGTATTTTATGGAGACTATGCGCCAACGTTCGAACCGCCGACGGATTGTCTGCGCACCGTCGACGACATCAAGGACGCGCTGATCAAGTGCGGCGTCGAGAAACCCAAGGGTCTGAAGCCTGACCTTATCGACCAGCTTTTTGCGATACAGCCCGGCGCCCTCGTCCTCGACCAGCTGCGTACCGATTACAATGTCGAACACCACGGGAAGGAATTTCTCTCGCACGACCTGATCGAGCGCATCGAGATCGCCGCTGCGATGATCGAGGCGCATCCGGAGATCAGCAAGTGTTTCAGCGGCGGCTACCCCGAAGTGTCGGTCATCTGGACGGACGGCGGCATCAGATTTAAAGCCCGCATCGACTACCTCAAGCCCAAGGCATTCGTCGACTTAAAGACTTTTGGCAATTTCCTAAGTAAGCCAATCGACAGCGCCATCATCAGCAGCATGGCCAGCGGCAAATATCATATCCAATTTGCATTTTACATGCGCGCGTGCGAAGCAGCAAAACGCCAACCAAATTGGCATGGATGCACACTAGACTTCAGACAACCATTTTTCGAATGTGATCAACACGGCTGTTACGCCGTATTCCAACAGAAGGGGATTGCCCCTCTGGCCCGTTGCCGCAAGTTCACGCGCGGATCGCTATGGAGCTGCGGTGAAGTTGCCATCGAAGAGGCCATCGGCCGTTTCCGGGCAAACATGAAAAAGTTCGGCGACCTTCCTTGGGTCGATGACGGTGCTATCGAAGATTTCCGCGACGACGAATTTCCTGCATACACAACCGACCTGTGAGGCTGCATGACAGACGCTATGACCGAAGAGGACGACAAAGACCTAACAGAACCAAAAGTGATAGCCGCATCCCAGGTTCCCACAGTAGCTCCTAAATCAAAAACGCAAGTCGCTGCCCATGCCGGCGGCGTCATGGCACTCACGCCCCGCAATCTCGACGAAGCGTGGCGCATGGCTGAAGCATTTTACCTTGCGGACATGGTTCCAGCCGGCTTGAAAGGCAAACAGGACGGCGAAAAGGAGATCAAAGCGAAGCTGATGCTAGCTATCTGTAAGGGCGCAGAAGTGGGCTACGGCCCAGTCACCGCCGTCGGCACAATCCTTGTCATCAATGGCAAGGCCTGCATCTACGGGGATGGTGCGACCGCACTGGTGCAGAACAGCGGCAAAATCGAGTGGATAAAGACCTCTGTCGAGAGCAAGGAAAATTCCGGCAAATGGGGTGAGGGATACAAGGTCACCGTCTCGCTAAAGCGTAAGGACCAGGGCGAGTCCTACGTCCGTAGCTTTTCATTCGAAGACGCCAAACGCGCCAGGCTTAGCGGTAAGCAAGGGCCATGGACGGATTACCCCGAGCGTCAGTGCTACTGGCGCGCCGCGAGCTGGGCTTACCGGGACGGTGCGGCTGACGCCCTTATGGGATTGGCGGTTGCCGAAGAGGTCGGTGACTACGCGATTGACGCGGCGCGCGATCACAAGACCGACACGTCAGACCTCGAAACCCCAGCGCTGGAGCCCGTGCCATGACCCTCGAAGAAAGCATCGCATCTATGTCGCCGCAGTTAATCGCCGAGAGCCTCGAAATAATGACGCGCGTAAATCGGGACTGGAAATACGACTTTAGCCCCGGCGAGATTTCTGCGCTGAACCACGTCGCCGGCGCCATACGCGGAGACACTACAGCGGACCCTGAAGCAATCAACTACATCGTGCGGATATTCAAATATCTAGATGGTCAGACGCCTTGGCGCAGCAGGCAACTGGTTTTGCAAAAAGCCGTTAATCTAACAAACCCGCGAACCAATCCGGTATGTTAGTGATTGGCAAAGAACATCAATCGCATTGATGAGCTTGAGCCCTTTGCAGTGAAGTGCCTACCCATCAACCCAAGCACATTAGGAGACACAGAGTATGCCAGCATCATGGTCTAAAGTTCAGGTAACCGGCCATCTCGGCCAGGATCCGCGCGAACACACCTTCAACGACGGCAGCAAAGTTGTAAATCTATCAATCGCTACGTCAGATCGCTGGAAAGACCGCGAAGGCCAGCAGCAGGAGCGCACCCACTGGGTATCGGTTGCTTGTTTCAATGTAGCGCTTGGCGAAGTATGCACCAGGTATCTTCGCAAGGGCAGCTATGTCTACGTCGAGGGAACTCTGGAGAGCCGCGACCGTGACGGCAAGACAGAAAACGTTGTCGTCATGCGGCCCTTCAACAGCGAGTTAAAGATGCTCGACAAAGCGCCTGATACCGAACCTAGCCGATCCAGCGCCAATCGCCGGGATCGCGGTTCGCGAGCAGAGCCATCAGGGCGCCGTTAGCCGATTCTGCCCTCGTTCTCCGCTGGCCTTGGGGGCTTAAGGCCGAGTTACATCAGTGGATAGCTCAACCGGCGTATAGCGGAAGACTGTCTAGACCGGGAAGGGACCCTCACCGACGGCGGGGTTTTGGCGCTTTGTGTTCGTTCGGTTCTACTGCACCAAACGCTCTCGGCTTTGAGCAGCTGAAAGGGTAAGCACGCCTTTCCCCACGCTTTATAGATCCAACGTGGGAATGAGCGATTCCGTATTCCTTTCCGATCACTCGATTGGAACGCGGATCGACCGCAATCTTTTGTGCCTGCTCCTGCGTGAGCTTGAGGGGCCTGCAACACCAGCCGCGTCGCCCCTTATCCATCATGTCGGCCACGTTGCCCTGTTGCGTCCCGTTCTTCAAATGTCGCCAATTGCAGCATGGCGGGTTATCGCAGGCGTGACGAACGACCGGCCCATGGTATCCCGACGTTTCCGGCAATCGCCCGTGCGCCAGCTGCCACGCGACGTGATGTGCCGAGATCAGTTTCCCATCGATCTTGAACCGGCCATACCCGGCTTCAGTTGATCCACCGTTCCACGGCCAGCAGTCCGAAGGACCGCCAACCCTCACCTTCGCCCAGAACCGAGCTATCGTATAAAGATCTTAGATTGTGCTTGTAAATTTCATTCAATCTAAAGTAGCATTGGTGCTTGAACCTTGCAAGAGCCCACTGAACCGCTGGAATGTTCAATTGAACAAAACATCCAGAAAAAAGGGCCTAGCCGTTGCCGGCTAAGCCCTTGATCGAATTGGCGGAGCCAATGAGGATCGAACTCATGACCTCTACAATGCCATTTTTGGTGCAATGGACGTCGAACCGGCCACCCCGAACGCCCAGGGCCGACTGGCCTATTCGCACAATGGCGGGCGGTTCATGGTGGGAAAGCCTAACGACGGTAAGCCGACCTCCCCGCATAACGGCGGCACCATCGGCTTCCAGATGAAGGACGCGGCTGTGGCCGAAGCGTGGCACAAGGCTGGCGTCGCGAATGGCGGCACCTCAGTCGAGGACCCGCCGGGCGTCCGTCCTAACGGCGCGTATCTTGCCTATCTGCGTGACCCCGACGGCAACAAGTTGGTTGGCGTAGCTCGGCCTGCGGCCTAATCTCTTACGCTGAGCGGGGCCGTCCTTCGGGGCGGCCCCGCTGGCTCAAGCAGAACCGATCTTGGCGCCCAGCTTCAGCAATATCCCCAATTCGTCGGAGCTGCCCCAGCGCTCGACGATCTTGCCACCCTCGAACCGCGCAATCTGCATCCCCCGAGCCGAGATCGAAACATTGGTCGGCGCTATTCCCGCGAATATGCCTTTATGGGTGCCACTGATCGTGTAGGCCATCCCAATGTCGGTGTCGGTGCTGACGAGGTGATCGACGGTGACCTTCAGATCAGGAAATGCGGCCCTCATCCCAGCAAAGAAGTGCTTATAGCCGTCTGGTCCCGGCCCCTGATCGGCCGCCGGATCGTGATCTACGATATTCTGCGCGAAAACATCATCCAAAAGCTCGAATTTTCCGGTTGAAACCGCATCGGCAAGCTTGCCGAGTGTTGCGAAATTCTCTTCCTGTGACATATGCCTTCCATATTCAGATGAAGGCTTACGGATTTGTAGGCGCAGTCTCCGCGAGTTTGCAAAGACCATAATGGTGGGCCAGCTCCGCTAGGCCGAACCTGAGAACCTGCAGGCCGGTTTGAGGGACCATTGCATTCCGCCGCGCCCACTCACTGGCGGCCTCGCCTGCGATGCACACCCAAAAGATCGCCGGTCTTAAGGTCTGCGGCACGGCATCCATGGCCTTCTTGTATCGCTTCACCGAAGCGCTCGACAAGCTTGAGGATTGTCCCGACCGCAACCGTCTCGCCGACATTCCATTTTCCATTCGCCGGCTGGCTTTTGCAGATGGAGACGCGGGCCTCCCGGCAGACCGATGCAGTCTGCTTTGCTATCCGATCACAAGCCGATTTATCGGTAGCAACATCGGAGCAATGGACCGACAGCCAGGGCGAGAGGCAAGAACGCGTTCAGTGGCATCAAGTCGCCGTTTTTCAGCAAGCGGCCGTCGAATTCGCCGAGCGCAACATCCGCAAGGGCGACATGGTCATGGTGGAAGGCCAGATCAAAACGCGCTCCTATAACAAAGATGGAGACACCCGCTACGTCACGGAAATCGTGGTTCGCCCCTACAACGGTCAGCTCACCTCATCGCCAAGAAAGACCCGGAGCCCGCGCGACCGACCCAGCAACCTCAGCAGCGGCAACCGCGTCAAAGCGGCCCATCGGGACGCCGCTAAATCGAGGCCACCCTTCACCGCATTGGCGGCGATCTGGCTTGTAATCGACCGCCGACAACTGCGCATGCATCAGGGCGTCTCGCTCGCTCTATATGGCTAACTTGGCGAGTACGGGTACGAGGGAGTTTCTGGCGGTCACGCTCTTCAAAATGGAGCGAGTTTGCTTCCGATCGAAAGACGAGTTGGCCCATTGCGCGGGGCCAATTTGAAAAGAACACCGGCACGTTCTAACGCGGACTTCATAGCCTGGAATGCAGGATCACTTGCTATTCCGAAGACGATAACGCCCGGCGGAGCTGGAGGCGCCACCAACGGGTGCGTATAAGCAATTATACCCGCATCCTTTATTGCTTGTAGCAACTCCTCTGAAAACTGCATCGCTTCGGGATCGTTTTGTGAATAGTCAAAATGTATCGACAGAGTCTTCCCCGACAAATCATCAACGATCAGCTTGTGCTGATCTGCCGATAGGCGTCGCCACGCGACCTGAGCCTTGAGACGCTCGGTCTCTCGTTTGGCCTCCTCACCCTCCTTGGTTAGTGCGGCAGCTTCTTTTTCTAAGCTTGCAGCGCGCACCAAAGCGGCGCCGACGGCTTCTCCGGCCTTGATACCTTCCACTTTAGCTTCAGCGACCTTCCCGTCGACACTGAGCTTATACGTGTCATATTCTTGCTTTATCTCAGCGGCTTCTTTTCTAGTTAAAATCATCACGAACAGGGTCGCGAAAGCGACCATAGTGAGGGAGAATACCATAAGTATTTCCCACACATGCAAATTGAGTCCGAGCATCTTGCTCGCCTTTCTGACCGTAGACTGGGAGTTCATCATCTTTGCCTTCCGGCATTCCGTTGCGCCGGCAAAATATCGGGCACCATCGGGGCGTCGACTGGCGCGCCCCCTCCAGTTGGGCGTTCAACAGCGCCGGCAGGGTTTTTTCTAAAAGCTACAGATTGGCAGCGGCGGGTGTCCAATCCGGTCAATAGGGTGAGGATTTCGGCGGATATTTGGGAAACCAGCAGAGCGCTCTCGAAACGACGATTCGCGCTTATGCGCGGCTCTTTAGGCCGAGATTCCCTTTAGGGAACCGCTGAATAAAGACGCCGATCCGATGAAAGGCGCTCGCAAGTCATTGGTTTTCCTCGGCGCTAGTTGAACACATCCGAGTTATTCGGCATTTCCTTAGGGCTTCGAGAAGGATTCGACGTGCGGGTGCGTACCGACCTTCCACCATGCGAGCTTCACGCGGATAGCGCCGATGTTTCCGGCCTTCGCCAAATCGGCAATCCAGTCTAGGTAGACGACGCTATCCGGCTTCGTCACGAGCCTGATGATCTCAACCGCTTCGGCGCTGATACCGGCGGCGAGCAGGCTCTGCAGCGTCGCGCCAGCATCTTCGACGCTATCGTGGAGCCACGCGGCCTCAATCTCCGAGCCCGTGGCGTCGGGAAATCGCCGCTGCAGGATAGCCGCGGCCCTCGCCAAGTGCTCGATGTATGGCTTGCCGGCTTTGTCAACCTGGCCCGCATGCAGCTCGGCCGCCAATCGAGCGGCTTTCGATGTTCTCACTACCATTTGCTCGATCCTTAGAGCTTTTGACTACTTGCGTTCGCCGCGGACACTATATATGTGATTCTCGAATTCCCCGTTTTAATGATCAGGTTAATACCCTTTGCTAGATCAGCCGTCACGCCAGCGCAATTTTTCTCAACAGCCGGATCAGCACACTGACCGGATACGACAGAACGCGGAGGCTCTGTTTCGGCCTAAACCAAAATTGGTTGCAGCCGCACCCCCGTAATGAGACCGCGATTGAACAATCGGTGCGGAAGCCGAGGATCTTGAGCTCCGTACCTGACCCAACAGATCCCGCCGTCCGGGAGGCGCAGCAGGCCGGGTTCGACGAGGCGCAACTCATCAGAACCAACCGCGAACGCATTCGCTGACGCGCGTGAGGCGATTTTCAACCAGCAGCGGCACTTACAGGCAAGGCTTCAGGCGATCGACACCGAGCTGCGCGCGACCATGCCTACGTCGCGGCCAAGGCGCTTGCGTAGGTTTCATCGGGTTTCCCGCGGCGGCGCCGGCAACGCAGCCGCTGGAATAGCCTCAGGATCAAATTGCTTTTGACCACTCTTCAGGCTTGCCCACAGCATGCCGCTAAGCACAACGATGAATAACAGTAATAGCGGAAGCGCAAGCCACTCGTTTGGCTGCTCGTACACATCCCGGGAAAAGGCGGCGACAACGAACCCGACAAGCGCGACTGCCAAGCAAAAACCGCTCAGTCCGATATTCATGGCCCGGCGGAAAGGGCGATCACCCTCCCGGAAGACAATGCGCGATCTCTCTGCCGGCCCGAGCCGTTGAAGGAGGGTCAGTACGAACGCTCGGTAGACCGCGATCTCAGCCGGCTTGTCGCCATTCAGGTGAACGGTGAGGTGGCCGCCGCCGGCGAAGAAGATGTCGCACCGGGCGCCCGGATCATCGCCCCCCATTTCACATTCATGCTCTATGGCCGCGATATCGCCGAAGGCTCCTCGTCGATCTGCGCCCCAAGCCAGCGTCGATCCGTCAAGCGAGACTCCCCGGCCCCAGACGTCGCTCTCTCGTGTTGCGAGGTCGAAGGTATCCACGCCTGCTTCAGTAGACATTCCTGACCGCCTGCTCGGCGCCGTTTTTGCCACCCGCAGGTAATGCTGCCCGTTTCATCGCCGTAGTGACATCAAATGACCCCTTGCTGCCCTAAACCGACACGGAGCACGATTCTCAATTGCCGGGACCCGCCGTAGGGACGATCTTGGCCCCGCAATCGCCGGGAAATCCGCCTAGCAGTTCGATATGGTAGGCCTCGATGGCAGAACAGGCGCCACTATCTCCGCATGGTGTTCAGGCGGAGTATTGGAATAGCGCTGCGGCCCGTGCGTGGACCGATCAGCACGACCGGCAGGACCGGGCGGTCGCTGGACTTGCCGACGCGGCGCTGGCCGTGGCGTCACCGATGACCGGCGAAAGGGTGCTCGATATCGGTTGCGCGACCGGCACGACCGTCATTGAACTTGCCACGAGGGTCGGTCCAACCGGCCATGTTCTAGGTGCCGATATCGCGGCACCATCCGTGGCGCTTGCCATGGAGCGCATCGCCGCCGCCGGGCTGCGCCAGGCCGAGGTGATCTGCGCCGATGTGGCGACGCGTCCGTTCCAGCCAGCATCGTTCGATATCGTCTTCTCGCGGCTCGGTGTGATGTTTTTCGAAGATTCCGTCGGTGCGTTCATCAACGTGCATCGCGCGACAAAACCGGGTGGGCGGCTGGCCCTGGCGGTGTTTGTGCGGCAAACCAGAACCCGTGGCCATCGGCGCCGATGGCCGCGGTGCGACACCTACTGCCGCCAACCCCGCCGCCGCGACCGGGCGAGCCGGGGATGTTCTCTTGGGGTGATCAGGCGCGTGTGCGCGGCATCTTGGAGGGCGCGGGGTTCCGCGATGTATCGTTCTCGCCCTTTGACTTCGAGTATCGGCTCGCTGGCCCGGCGGGTGGCGCAGCCGAAGCACCGACTTCACATTGCTGTTCGGGCCGTTGACACGGGTGCTACCCGGCCAACCGCCGGAGCGGGAGGCGGAGGTGCGCGCGAGGCTGGAAACATATTTCGCGAGCCTCGCTACACCCGAGGGCGTGACCCTGCCGGCTGCCTTCTGGATTGTCGGGGCGCGTCGCTGACGGGCGGCCCTCGCGCCCCATCCACATCAGCGAAGCAAAGTTCAGCAGCAGCGGGAGAATAAACCGTTCTACTTCGCGACCGCGCTTACGAAAGCGCGAATGCGCCCGCCAAGTCGATCGTCCGCAGTGTCAATGCTGTGGACTATGGACGCGTAATTGTGGCCGGCAAGCAGAATGTAAGGTGGGCAACGC
Organism: uncultured Alphaproteobacteria bacterium; assembly: GCA_963737875.1. Classification (GTDB taxonomy): domain Bacteria; phylum Pseudomonadota; class Alphaproteobacteria; order ATCC43930; family CGMCC-115725; genus DATARH01. The sequence goes on from CAVTUM010000008.1 coordinate 217,114, forward strand.
TTGCACTGGTATCTCGCCTGGGTCGATGGCCGCAGCGAGGAGTTCCGCGATCGGTTCGTCGCCGAGGAGCGCTCCCGCTTCCGCTATGAGAACTTCTGGACCCTAACCGGTCGATCATCGGGCGAAAACAAAGCTTGGGTCGCTTCTTGGGACAACGACGGTCAGCCTCGCGCCGAATGCGGACGTATCGCGCTCTCACCTGGAAGACGGTCTTTCCGATCCAGATTGCAATTCCATCTGGATGGGGACGGTTCGCACGGCCCCACGCCAGCGCCTATACATCGGCTCGCCGGCGCAGCGACGCGGGTTCGCGACGCGGCCGGAGGGATTTTCTCGACCCCCACTGCCCGCCCCTTGAAATGTTCCCTCTGCGTTCCCGTCCCGACGAAAGTCGATCATTTGTAGGATGGGCGCGCGGATGAGGCAGCTCGAGATTGGTGCGCGAGAAGACCATCCTCATCACCAAGCAGTCGGGCGAGCAGGACTGTAGCGCGGCCACGAAGGCGTGGAACTTCTGTACGGCAGCCGGACGATTCCATGGCGTCTTGTCGAGGACACGGCGAAGCTGCGGTCGTGCTACATCGGCATCGGCTTCTACAAGTCGAGCCACTTCCGGGAGAGTGAGCGGAAGGGATTCCTGCGAGCGCTCGACGAAAAGGGCATCCGCTCGAAGGACCTCGTGGCGATAACGGACACCGATGTCAGGCTGTTCGGCGACAAGGAGTATCCGCCGAAGCGCGGGACGCTTCTGGCGATTTCCGAAACCGAGGGCGTGCTTTACACGCGTGGCACGGTGGACTTCTACAAGACATACCCTGGCATGTATGTGCCGAATCCGCTCAAGGAAGGGACGATCTTTCTCTCCCCGCACCGAGGCGGCCCGCGCAGTGCGCGGGTCGCTAATGAGCATCACAGGCATCACGGGCGTCACGCCCGGAATTGCCGGGACGCCGAGGCGTCACCCCAGGGTGTCACGTCATAGACCTATTACTGGTAACTGGTATCCCCGGTAGGGGGCGACGGCGCGCTCCCGTTGCCCTCGCGGGCCGCGCCGCTACTTCTATAGCTGCCGGCGCCCGTATCCACCCCGAGGCGCCGTCCCTGCGGTGGGACGACATGGCTATCGCCGGTCGACGGCCATCGCCGACCGACCGTGCACCATCCCCCTCTCCTTGCTTCTCAATGCCGTACGTACCGTACCTGCGTACCCACCCGGGCCATCGCCCGGTCGTCATTCCGGCTTCACCAGCTCCATATGGCTCACACCGAGCGCCGTCGCCAGCTCGTAGAGGCTCACGATCATCGGGTTGCGCCGCCCCTGTTCCAACCCGCTGTATACTGTTGGCTAAAGCCGGAAACCTCGGCGAGCTGTTCTTGGGTCAGGCCCTTCTCCTGCCTGACGCGCTTTAGATTGCTGCCCACCAGCTGGCGCATGTCCATGCGCGGAAGCTCAGCGGAGCGAGCGGCCTCGGTATATCAACTATAGTATGTAAACGTAGGGCGAAACGTGCCAGGATTCCCCGGTCGTCTTCCTGTGACCGGGGCGCCCGTGAAGGAGCAGTACGTCGGCGATGGAACGACTACCGGAAGTACGCGCTGCTGCGGCACCTGGCCAATGCGGGTGGCGTCCGGATCGGCGTTTGCTGGATGTTGACGCCACCCGATGGGAAGCCAGAGGGCAAGAAGACGGGCTATCTCGATCAGCCGGTGACCTGGCGTGACTACGACCCGATCGTGTTCGATCTGCTGAAATCGGTCTCGAGCGACCAGGGCGAACACCGCCTCAACCTCATCGAGGGCAGCGGCATCGTTCCGAACGCCACCTACTTTAACGACCCCTTATCGGATAAGGCGATCGAGCGGCGAATCTACTTCGAGGCCGCACTGGACCATTTCAAGCAAGCCGATCTGATATTCTTTGACCCGGACAATGGCTTCGAACGTAAGGCTACGCCGAAGGGTCGGAAATATTCATCGAAATTTGTTTATCGTGATGAGATTGCGGCGGCCTACCAACAGAACCACTCCATCGTCCTCTACCAACACTTCCCGATGGAGAAGAAGGAGGTATTCATCCCGAAATTAGGAACGCGCCTCTCCGCGGTCGCGCCCGACGCGCGGCTTTGGTGTTTCAGGACACCATTTGCGGTGTTCGTGATGCTGGTCCATCCCCAAAACCCCCAGCTACTTGTCGCCGCCGCGAATGCTCCGGCAGGATGGCGTCCGAAGTTCGTCAACGGTGCAGAACTTGTCCCGAAAGGAGATCCGGTTGTGGGGGAATAGGCTCAGCGACTCTTTTGACCTGCAAAGCTAGCATCTACATAATCACCGGTGCGGCCCTTCAATCCACCTTCGTTCCCGTGAGTTCCTCGTATCGCTCCAAGAACGATTGTTTAGCCCGTCGCCAGGTTTCGGCTTTGAAATTGGGCGATCGTTCACCATCGACCCCTGGAAACAAATGTCTCATCTCGTACTCAAGCGCTCTTTTGTCTACTTCCTTCACCTTATCATGTTCAGACTTTGTAGGGGCAGTAAGCCTCAAACCCTTATATATGACGGCGTCGGCGCACTCCTCCGCTTTCTCGAATTTTTGCAGCTGGCGCTTTACGGGAGTCGGAATATCACCGAGATATGCCTCCGCTGCGTCGTGTAGTAGCCCGAATAGCGCTTTCTCCGGCGAACAAACCTTTGAGACCCAAACGCTGTGCTGCGTGACCGAGTAAAACTCACTGCAATGCCCGTTGAAACGGCACAACAGAGCCAGCCCATGCGCGATATCCCGGATATCGATATCGTCCTCCGTCAGCACGAGGGGGTTAACGTTCTTGCCGGTGACAGTGGTTATCATTTCGGCCATGTCGGTCCTCCTGGGCAACGAGATGGACTGGGCTGCTGCTCCCAGGCAAGCCAGGAAGACGGTGCTTGGTTCGGTCGAACCGTAGCGCTGACGACCGCGACGTGAGGGGAATAGTTATCGGCCTGTGGCCGCCGTCGGCGAAATAGCGGCCGTTCAACCGATCGCCAAAAACCAGTCAACCCAGAACCGAAGCCGTCGTCGGCCGGCGCGACACGCGCGGCTCATTTTGCCCCAAAGCGGACCTTCGGTGGTGCGCAATGGAGATGCTGCTCAGGCGGCGCCGGTTCCGGCCCGATAGCCGCCCGTCGGCTATTCACTCGCCTTCGTGCGCACCAGACCGTCCATTTCCGGCTCACCCGGCGGCGATCGAGTAGAGCTACGACCTCCCTTCTCGGCCGATGTGCCGGGGAGAACAGAACGGGACACTCACCGATCGATCCCGTCGAAGGCATGGCCCGCCCCCTTTTTGTTGCGTTGCCGTAACTTCGGTGAGAACCTTTGACGCCAAAAGTTAACCAGAAGGGTCGGCCATGTGGAAAGCAATTGTGTCAATTATGGCAGTTTTAAGCATGGCGTCGGCGGCCCGTGCTCAGGCAATCACCGACCCTAACGAAATTGCGTCGCATCTTCATTTTTGGACGCAGGAAGCCGGTGAGCCGGTCTACTACGGGGAAGTAAGAAACGTAAATCCGCGAACCGCGCAAATACTGGGGCATTATCAATGCTTAGCGATCGCATTCATCAAATACGAGGGTGGTGTTTTCTATTATGCTCACAAGATGTGGGGAAAATCACCAGATGGATCGTGCCACTATGAGGACGTGACTTCACGTAAAGTCGGCAATCATGGCGCGTGTGTTAAAGATACGGAGGCGGGTTTCGGTTTTGCTATCGGCACAGCACGCATGACCAAGGACAACATCGATTATATGCATAGCATTTTTAGAACCGTTGATACCAACACCCGCCGTGTTGGCGAGACCGCTGCCTGCATACCGCCCAGGGGTGCCAGTGCTGGTCTCTTCTCTGTCAAGATTGAAGATGGGCGCTTTAAACTCATAAGCACGCGGCCCTTGGATTATGAAGTGAACATTGAATCTCAAGATCCGAAAAATCCCCCGACTAAGCCGGTTTTTTAAGTTATCTGTCCGCGAACTGAAGTTAAAGTCTGAGCGTACTCCTGCTAATGGCGTAATTACTGTGTAGCGCCATTCGACTATACGAAGGGTCCTGCCTGGTGAGGAGGTTGGCGAGATGAGCTTTCTTGAAACATTCGACAGCACGGCAGACCCGGCGGCCCGTACCGCGCTATTTTTCGGCGCGCTGCGGGCGGACTGGCGTGCTCTCTTCGCCGAACTGCGCGAGACACGGCCCATCCTCGATTTGCCGGTGATGACCGTCGTCACACGCTGGGGGGATGTGGTGGACTTGCTGTCTCGCAACGAGACCTTCCGCGTGACCTACACCCCGCACATGGACCCATCGGTGGGGCCGTTCATGCTGGCGCGGGACGGCGCGGTGGAGAACTGGCGCGACAAGGCGGCGATGCGCACGCTGTTACCGTGGGACGATCTGCCGGCGATCCGCGCTACGGCGGCCGAGACTGCGGCCGCCGCGCTGCGCGCCGCCACGCAAGGGGCCGGTGGCGTGTTTGACGCCGTCGCGACCGTCTCGCGGCTTGTCCCGCTAAAGACCGTGCAGCGCTGCTTCGGCTTCCCCGGCCCGGACGACGCGAGCATGCTCGCGTGGTCCCGCGCCACACAGGCGGACATGTTCCATAACCTGACCAACGATCCCGCCGTACTGCAGGCGAATATCGCGGCCGGACAAGCGATGCAGACCTGGGTGGGGAAATTCGTCGACGCCCGCCAGCCGTGGGCCGACGCGGCGGGGGAAGACACCGTCTCGCGCTTACTGCGGCTAACCGCGGCAGGGCTCTCCGGGCTCGACCGGCAGGGCGTGATCAGCAACATCTGCGGCCTGCTGGTCGGCGCGATCGAGACGACGTCGCAGGCGATTGTCAACGCGACCGAGCAGATTCTACTGCATCCGGCGCAAGAGGACCAGGCGACCCGGGCGGCGCAAAAGGGCGATAATGCCGCGCTCGACGCCATCGTCTGGGAGGCGCTGCGCTTCAACCCCATGACCACCTTCGTCTTAAGGGTGGCGGCGCAACCGGCGGTGCTTGCGCCGGACTCCAGCTACCAGGTCACGGTGCCAACGGGGCGGGTCGTGGCGGCTGGCATCGGCTCGGCCATGTTCGACGCGGCGGTGTTTCCGGGGCCGGATGATTTCCAAACTCGCCCCCGGGACCTCTACCTGCACGTGGGATTCGGGTCGCATATCTGCCTGGGCCAGTACGTCGCCTACGAGATCATCCCGGAAGCTGTCCGGCAAATTCTGCTGGTGCCTGGTCTGCACCTGCTGCCGCAGGGCGGAAGCTCCATAGACAACGCGGGAGGGCCGTTTGCCGAGTCGTTCAAGCTGGGCTTTGGAGCATCCTGATGCAGGCACCGGAGCAGCACTGATGCAGGGATCCGCCCTGCAGCGGGACACGAGCCGCGACGGATTGCGCAATACCGTCGAGGCGCTGCTGCTCTCTGGCTTCCGGCCATTTTGGGCGTTCGTTAACGGGACTAAATGGTTGGCCCCGATCGCCAACCGTCTGATCGTCGGCAATGCCGTGTCGAAGGCGCCGTTCCGGCCTTTGGCGCTGAGCACGCAGGCGCCCTATACAAGCTGGGCGACGCTGAGCGACAGAACCTGGTTCAGCCGCTACCTGCCGCCCGCGCCGCAGGACGGGCTGCCGCCCGTGGCGGAGGTGGCCAGCCTGTTCAAGCTGCGCCCGGAACGACCTCCGGTGCTCTCCGACCGGTCCACGCTGCTGTTCCCGAGTTTTGCGCAATGGTTCACCGACGGGTTCCTGATGACGGAGGCGGACCGCCGGCGCACCAGCACCAACCATCAGATCGATCTGTCCCAGCTTTACGGGTTGAATCCGACCGTCACGGCGGTGCTGCGGCGACGCAGCGAACTGCCGGGCGAGAAAGGCAAGCTGCAGTCCGTCACCTCGGCCAAGGGCGAGTGGGCACCGCCACTCTACGATGCTGCCGGCGCGCGGGATCCTGCATTCGCGGTCGTGCCGGAGCCGACGCACCTGCCTGGCGATTGGCCGATCGCAAAACGCGCGGCGCTGTTCGCGTTCGGCGGAGAACGCGCCAATTCCACGGCATTCACCGCGGCCATCAACACGCTGTTCCTGCGCGAGCACAACCGCATCGGCACCATGCTCGAACGGAATAATCCCGGCTGGGACGACGAGCGCGTGTTCCAGACCGCACGCAACATCAACATCGTCCTGCTCATCAAATTGGTGGTCGAGGAATACATCAACCACATCTCGCCCTATTGGATGAGGCTGCTGGCCGACCCGACGGTGTGTTACACGGCGGGGTGGAACCGGGAAAACTGGATTCCGGTCGAGTTCAACCTGCTTTATCGCTGGCACAGCCTCATACCGGCAAACGCGATATGGGGCGGGGCGTCCGTCGACTTGGCCGGGTTGCGCTTCGACAATCGAACGCTTCTGCAGGATGGGCTGGTCACGGCCCTTGCGGGAGCCAGTCAGACCCGCGCCTGGCGGATCGGGCTTTTCAACACGGCGCCCATGCTGGATGGGGTGGATGCGGCCTCGATTCAGCAAGGTCGGAACAACCACCTGGCCAGCTACAACGATTATCGGGCGCTGCTTAAGTATCCGAGGGTGACCCGGTTCGAGCAGATCAACGGCGATCCGCTGGTGGTGAGCGAGCTTCGCCGGATTTATTCTGATGTGGACCGGATCGAGTTTTTTACCGGGCTATTTGCCGAGGAGTTGGCGCCGCGCTCGGCTGTGCCACCGTTGATCGGGCGGATGGTAGCCGCAGACGCGTTCTCCCACGCGCTGACGAACCCGCTGCTTTCGCCGCAAGTCTATCATGCGGGGACGTTCACAACGGCCGGCATGGAAGTGATCGAGAAAACCGCAACGCTCGCCGATCTCCTGGCGCGCAACGACGTCGTCCCCGCCGGAACGCGCATTTCCATGGAGGCCGACGGTTATCAATCGGTGGCATAGGCCCCGCATCCTTGTGTCGGTTAGTGCCAAGGAGGGAAGCTCACAAATCGACGTCGAATGTCCGTTAACGGCGCTCCTGACCCATTGCCGAGCGTCCCGGCCCGGGTCGGCTTACTGAACCGGGAGCCGACCGTCGGGGCCGGCGACGGCGCTGCTTCTTATGCCCCGAACCGGACCTTAGCGGTTGGTCCCAAAGTGGGTGGGTGGTGGCAAGTAGGTACTACTCCCGATCCACGTTGGCATACGCCAATACCGGCTATTTATTGACGGACGTGGGTGCCGGTTCGCGCGGTCGGCGCTGGGACGGCTAACGTCATCGCTGTATCGAGGCTGAACGCGCTTTGCCTGTGGCTTGACGTACCCACGGGGCATGCTCGACAACAGCCGAATGAGCAGCAAGAACGCGTCGCCCGATATGGCGCCCCTTCTGGACGGCAAGGAGTTCGCGGCACAATCGGTTTTTGAGCCGGCCAATCTGCTGCGCGAGGCACGGCGGCAGAAGGCGTTGGTCGAGAAGAACATTCCGGAGATCTGCGTGCTCGATCCCGATGGTGATATTCTGCGGACGCTGCGTCGCGAGGGGCGGGCATCGTTATCGCCAGGATGGGCGTGCTATCACACCGATCTTTACGAGTTTGACCACGGTCCCGAGCATTTCGGCATCATCGGCTGCGCCGTCGGGGCCTCCTTTGCGGTGCTGCTCGCCGAGCAGCTCTTTGTGTCCGGCTGCCGGTTTTTGATCAGCGTCACGTCGGCCGGCCAGATTGCAGCGCGAGGCACGCCTCCCTATTTCGTCGTGATCGAGCGTGCGCTGCGAGACGAAGGCACGAGTTATCATTACCTGCCCCCCGCCGAGTTCGCCGAGGCCGATCCGGGCCTCGTCGATGGCGCGATGGGGGCATTGGGTCGAACCAGCCTGCAGGTTTACCGTGGTGCGGCTTGGACGACCGACGCCCCGTACCGGGAGACGGCCGGTGCCATCGAGCGGTGCCGTGCGCGCGACATCCTCGCGGTCGAGATGGAGGCGGCGGCCCTATACGCTTTTGCCCGGGCGCGGCGGCGGCCGGTGCTGTGCCTGGCGCATGTCACCAATCAGATGGCGGTCAGCGGCGGAGATTTCGAAAAGGGTGAGGCTGACGGCGCCTATGCCTCGATGGAGGTTATCGCGGCTGTCGCACGTTCGTGGCGCGAAAGCGAAAACCGGTCGGCATGAGCGCCCCGAAATCCGGGTATTGCGCCGTGGCCATCATGGCAAAGGCGCCGCGCGTCGGCGAGGCCAAGACGCGGCTTGTGCCTGCTTTGTCGGCCGTGGAAGCGGCATGCCTCAGCGCCTGTTTTATCCGGGATGCCGCTGAGAACATTGCCGCCGCTGCGCAACAGGCGGCGATCGAGGGCTATATCGCCTATTTGCCTATTGGGTCGGAGGCCGAATTCGCCTCGCTGCTGGCAGAAGGGACGCGGCTGCTGCCATCGCGCCGCAACGGCCTCGGCGCGAGCCTCTACGACGCTGCCGAGGATCTGCTTGCCGCCGGGTACGGTGCGGTGTGCCTGATCAACTCCGACAGTCCGACCTTGCCGACATCGCTGATCCTCGACGCCGTGCAGGCGCTGGGCGCTCCCGGCGACCGCGTTGTCCTCGGCCCGGCGGAGGACGGTGGCTATTACCTGATCGGCTTGAAGCGAGCGCATGCGCGACTGTTCGAGGAAATCGCCTGGAGCACGCCGCAGGTCTTTGCACAAACTATCGAGCGGGCGCAGGAGATTGGGCTCGATCCTATCATCCTGTCACCGTGGTACGACGTCGATGATATCGCGTCGCTGCGCCGGCTTGACAGCGAACTGCGCGATCGGAACGGGCGCGCGGTGTACCCCGCACCGCATACCGCGGCGTTTCTGCAAGGGCTGTTCGGTGACGAGGGGGGCGGGCGGATGAGGCTCGGCCGCGCCGGGACCGGGACCGTTCGCGACCGCCCGTGAGCTGGGGTCGCCTTCTCGCGCTAACCGCGAGCGGGGCCGCCCTGGTGGTGCTGACCGCCATCGCCCTGCTGATCCAATGGCAGGATAACCTCAACCGATTTCTCGCCGTCGCCGCATTGCAGGCTACAGTTTATTCGGTTGCGGTGTGGTCGGTATGGCATGGCGGTTCGTCCCGCAGCGTCGTCCTGGCAATAGCGGCAGTGGCCGCCGTGATGCGCGTGCCGATCGTCTGCACGCCGCCCTATTTGTCGAGCGACGTGTATCGCTATGTCTGGGACGGTCGGATCGAGGCCGCCGGCATCAACCCTTATCGCTACGTCCCGGCCGATCCGCACCTCGCGGCGTTGGGCGACCCGGATATTTTCCGGCAAATCAACCGCGCTACTTCGGCGATAACCATCTACCCCCCAGTGGCGGAGGCGATTTTTCTGGTGGTCACGCGCGTCAGCGAGACGGCGACCGCGATGAAGGCGGCGATGGTCGGTTTCGAGGTCATTACGTTTGCCTTGCTCGTTCGCGTGCTCGCCGCCGCCGGGCTGCCGACCGGTCGCGTCATTGTTTACGCGTGGCATCCACTGCCGCTGTGGGAGTTTGCCGGCAGCGGCCACATCGACGCCGCGTTGATCGCGCTCGTCGTCGGAACGCTCTGGGCGGCGCGGCGCGGCGGGGCCGGGTTATCCGGCCTCCTCCTGGCCGGCGCGACGCTGACCAAGCTCTATCCGGCCGTTCTACTGCCGGCGGTCTATCGACGCTGGGGGTGGGCCATGCCGACTGCTTTCGTAGCAGCGCTGGTTGTCGCCTACCTGCCCTTTCTCGGCGCCGGCTGGCGGGTGCTTGGTTTTCTGCCGGGCTATGTTGCCGAAGAGGGGTTCGATGCGGGCGGCACCGGGTTTTACGTGCTCAGCTTGCTGCGCCAGTTGCCACCGCTCGCAGGGCTGGGCGGGCGGACCTATGAGGTCGCTGCCGTGGCGGTCCTCGCGGCGCTCGGTGCCGCGAGCGTCTTCGCCCGCGATGAGGCGCGCTCGCCGTTTGCCGCCGCCGCCCTGCTGGCGACGGCCTTCGTGGTTCTCGTTTCACCGCATTATGCCTGGTACTTCGCCTGGCTGATCGTCTTTGGCTGCTTCCTGCGCTCGTTGGCGCTGCTGTGGCTCACGAATGCGTGTCTGCTGCTTTATCTGGTCCCGGTCGGCTCTCATATCGGGCGCGACGATTACCGGCTGGTGGTGGAATCGTTGATCTACGGGCCTTTCGCCGCTCTGGCGCTGGCTGATTTCTGGTATCATCGGCGCCGCGCCATTCGGAGCAGCTGAACATGTCGGTCAGCGTAGACGAGGCAACGCCACCCAACCCGCGGCGGTATTTCGATCACATAAAGGCTGAGCGCGGCGCGGTCGCCGAGGTCGAGCCGGTCTGCCTCTATCTCGAAACGACAAACCGCTGCAATCTGCTCTGCACCACCTGTCCCCGCACGTTCGAGGCGCTCGAACCGCCCGCCGATATGGGCTGGGACTTGTTCACTCAAATCGTCGATCAGTTTCCGCGGATCGCCCGTGTCGTGCTCCACGGCGTCGGCGAGCCGATGATGGTCCCGGCGCTGCCGCGCATGATCCGCTACCTGAAGGACCGCGGCGCCTACGTGCTGTTCAATACCAACGGCACGCTGCTGACGCGGCGCAAGGGGCGGGAACTGATCGACAGCGGTCTCGACGAATTGCGTGTATCGATCGATGCGGCCGAACCGCAGGCATTCAAGCTGGTGCGCGGCCGCGACATGTTTGCCCGCATCGTCCGCAATGTTCGCTCGTTCCGGCAGATGCAGCGCGAGTTGGCGGTCGAGACGCCACGCGTCTCGCTGTGGCTGACCGGACTCAGGGAAACCGTGGAGCAGCTGAACGATTTCGTGCGTCTCGCGCACGAAATCGATGTCGCCGAAATCTATCTTCAGCGCCTCGTCTATTTCCCCGAAGGGCAGGGGCTGGCCCGTCCGGCTTCGGCGCTGTTCGCCGGCGGCGATGACGAAGAAGGACGGCTGGTGCGTGAGGCCGAGGCGCTCGCCCGCGAACTCGGGATCAGCTTCAACGCCTCCGGAGCGACCGACCCGGCCAGCAGCCTCGCGCCGCAGGACGAGTCGCGACCCTGGTCGCTGTGCCGGCGTCCCTGGACCCTGATGTATTTCACCGCGCATGGCCGCGCGATCCCCTGCTGCATCGCGCCGTTCTCGATGCGCGGCTATGACAGCTTCACACTCGGTGACGCGACCCAGCAAAGCCTGCGGGAGATCTGGAACGGTCCGCGATACCAGGAATTTCGCGGCGCCCTGTTGAGCGATCAGCCGCCTCCCGCCTGTGCCGGCTGCGGGCTGCGTTGGAGCCTGTGAGGGTGGACCGTCCACGGGTCGCGCTGGTGATCCCGACACTCAACGAGGAGCATGCGATCGGCGGCGTGCTGGCCGCGGTGCCGCGAGACTGGGTCGACGAGATCATCGTCGCCGACAGCTCCAGCACCGACCGCACGATCGAGCGCGCGCGAGCCGCCGGCGCCCAAATCGTGAGCCTGCGCGAGCGCGGTTACGGCCGGGCCTGCCGGGCCGGTGCCGAGGCCGCCGAGGATTGCGACATCATCGTGTTTCTCGACGGCGACGGTAGCGACTGCCCGGAACTGATCCCCTGCCTCGTCGCGCCGATTGCCGACGGCAGAGCCGATTTCGTGATCGGCTCGCGTGCCCGCGGCGAGCGGGAGAAGGGCAGCATGGCGGCCCATCAGCTCCTCGCCGGCCGGGTCATCGGGGCGGCGGTGCGGCTGCTATACGGCGTCGGCTACACCGATATGTGCCCGTTTCGCGCGATCCGGCGCGATGCCCTGATGCGTCTCGGCATGCGCGAAGACACCTACGGCTGGAACCTCGAAATGCAGATGCGCGCAGCACGTGCCGGCTTGCGCATCATCGAGTTGCCGGTCGCTCATCGCCGCCGGGCCGGCGGCGTGTCGAAGGTGTCAGGCAATCTGAGCGGCACGGTCAAAGCAGGCTGGCGGATTCTGGCTGCGTTTGTCCGCATTGCGACTGAGCGGCGGCGCGGGACAGCCGCGGTCATGCCGCCGGCCGGAAGGCAGGCCCGATGAACCCAAACCCGTTTTCCGATGTCGTCGCGTGGAGCACCGATCCGGTATGGACCACGGCCGTCTTCTGGCTGCTGGTGCTCGCCAGTATGCTGATCGCGGCGTTCGTCTGGTATCGCCTGCCGGAACAGCGGACCTTCCCGCGTCTGGTGCAGTGGTCGTTCCGTTTCGTGATTGGCGCGTTCTGGTGGCAGCAGAGCCTGTGGAAAATGCCGCCGCTATACACCGATCATCCCGAGGCGCCATTCGGGCAGACCGGCCTCGCCTACTGGATGGGATTGATGGGCAAGCACGCCGCGATCCCGCTGCAGGCCGATTTCGTCAACCATATCGTGCTGCCGCATTTCTACCTGTTCGCGCCAATCGTCTATGTCGCCGAAGTGCTGACCGGCGTGTCGCTGATGCTCGGGGTGTTCACCCGCCTGTTTGCGCTGGTCGGTGCCCTCCAGATCTTCAACCTGTGGCTTGGCCTCTACAGCGCCCCCGGTGAATGGCCATGGACCTATTTCTTCCTGTTTCTGCTTCAGCTGACGTTCGCGGTCCATTGCTACGGGCGAAGCCTCGGGATCGACGCGATCTTGACCGCGAAACCGTATGCGCGCGGCGAAACCGGAATGACCGGTCGCCTTATCGCAGTAGCAAGCTAGAGCAGGCTCCGGCGGAGTCATTCACTGAGGAGACACCCTCCATGACAAAATTGCGCCGTTCGACAACGACCCTCTGCCTCTTTTTGAGTGTACTGGTCTTTGCGGCTACTTGCCGGGCCCAGACGCGCCCACCCATTGCCGAACAGATTGCCAAGACCTATGGGCTTGATTCATTCGATAAAATCTCCGAGATTCGATATACGTTCAACGCTGAGTTGCCCGGGGTGAAGGTCTGCCGTTCGTGGGTTTGGCAACCTAAGACTGGCCAAATCTCCTACGAGGGAAAAGATAAGAACGGAAACCCGGTGAAGGTTACCTATGTTCAAGCTAAGCTTATCGGCGAACCCGCCAACGTGAAGGACGAAATCGACCCGGCTTTCTATAACGATCAATATAATCTACTGTTCCCTTTACATGTCTACTGGGACTTCGGTGCCGATATACAAGACATGGGGATGCAAAAACTGCCTCTGGGAACGGGTTCGGCGAAACAGGTTATAGTGAAATATCCTTCAGCAGGTGGCTACACGCCTGGAGATACGTGGGATCTGTATGTCGGGTCTGACAATCGAGTCGAGGAATTCGTCTATCATCGCGGCGGGCCTGTGAAGCCGAGTGTCGTCGCAGCAGCGTGGGCGGGTTACAAGAGAGCTGGCCCTCTCCTTATCTCTACGGACCGTCAAGGGACAGCGGATGGCAAGCCTTTGCGGATCTTCTTTTCGGATGTGTCCGTCAAGCTGGTCGGTTCGGACGCGTGGCTGAACGCACAATAGCAAACGAAGCTGGGGCAAACGACGCTCGAGCAAGCACGGCAGCGTCGAAGGCGCGCGCGATTACGGCGCTGGTTGCTGCCACGACCGCAGCCATGCGATAAAGCGTGCGGTCTGCGGATCCGTGCGCTGCCCTACCAACGTGACAACTCCGATCTTGTCTCCCGCCAGCTCGTAAATGTTCCATACGATGAGCCGATCCACCCCGGGGCTCCAATCAACGGCATGATCCGCGCCCGGCTTATCGCTCGCGCTAAGGCGAACCTCGGCCTTAATCACCGCGACATTGCCCGATACGTATTTTCCGACAATCGTCGCGTGGTTCTTGGCCGCCACGCGGCGCTCAAGCTCCTTCTGGATCGCGGCCTTGCCGACACACGCGGTCCAGCATAGTCCGCCGTTCTGGACAATCGCGTCATCGCTGTACAGGGCGAGCGCCGCCGCCACATCGCCTCGGCTTTCGGCTTCCACATCTTGCTCCGCGAGTGATGCCGGGTC
>CAVTUM010000009.1:0-565014 GCA_963737875.1 uncultured Alphaproteobacteria bacterium
GGATGGTTACATTCTTCCGGCCGGGCCAGCGCCTCGTCGAGGCTCGCGGACGCCGTCGCGCATCTCGACCGCCGGATCGGGCGCATGCCGCAATAAGTAGAACATTCCGAAGCTATTGTTGCGCATTCGAGTGGCGCAAGCTGAGGGCGCCGCATCTCGGCCAAAGAACGTGAAATTTAGATCAGGGAATTTTCAAATGGGTACAGTTGCCATATTCAGCCGAGCCCTCGCGGTTACTGGGGTCTTGACGGTGGGCCTGCCGGCCTCTCACGCTGCCGAAACTGGATTGATCTCCAAGCCAAGCAATCATTCTGTCCAGGAAACGGTGGAGCGATTTGAGCGCGCCGTGAAGGCCAAGGAGGCCAACGGCTGGATGGTTTTCACCGAGATCGATCACGCTGCTGCGGCGAGCAAGAACGGGCTCACGCTAAAACCCCGCATCGTTATCGTATTCGGCAACCCCAAACTCGGCACGAAGCCAATGGAGGGTGCGCCAACGCTAGCGATCGACGTACCCTTGAAGGCGCTAGTTTGGCAAGACGACAAAGACAAGGTGTGGCTCACCTACAATTCGGGCGAGTACCTCATGAGCTATGTCTATCCGCGTCATGCGCTCACGATGCCGGCAGAAAACGCCAAAACCATCGATCAGGTGCTCGCAAGCTTCGCTGACGAGGGAACTCGCTAAAAATGCGCACCCGCCGAAATCAGCGGAGCATTACGCAGCTATCACCGCACGGCTCGTTAGACCCACCCTCAACAAGTAGGGTGATGTATGATTTAAGGAGGAACGTCGGCGCTATTTTTTTTATCAGGAAGTGGCTCTCGCCCTGAACGATTGTTGGCCTCGCAACCGTCTGCATTGCTCAAAGCCTTGGCACCCCCGACGATGAAATCGCCATCCAGAAGGTGATCGGCGAGATGACCGACGGCTTCAACAAGCATGACGCGGAAGCCGCAACTCGCATGTATAAGCCCGACGCCGATTTTGTGAGCGTAAGAGGCGAGGTTGGCATCGGCAAAGACGCGGCTGAAAAAGGGCTCCGCCGTATCTTTGAGACCAGGGCCAAAGCGGCGATGCTGAAAACAGAAGACGTGAAGATCAGATTTATCAGACCCGACGTGGCGCTCGTCCATGTAACCAATGACGAAGTGGCCTTGTATCGCCCGATGGACAGACTTTGCCACCACATCGAGAAGCTAAGCCTCCGCGTCTTCGTCAAGGACGATGGTGTATGGTGGGTCGCATCGTTCCACAACACGATGCTCGGTCCCTTCCCAGGCTCCGCGCCAGCCAAACCGTAAAAGTATTCTGAAGGGGACCCGCGCCAGACTAACGGCGCGTAAAAACTGGCAAAGGCCAGCGCCTGATCGAGCCGGGGCAACCACTCGCCATGCGGCCTTGGCCTACCGGCTCTACGCACTTTGGCGGAGCTTATCGGGCGGGTGTCGCATGGCGGTTATGGTCAGCAGAGGGCGGCTCGGGCGAAAGCCGCCTTATCGGGGCGTGGGGGGTAAAAGATCGGATCCTTTGCCCCCCTACCCCGAACGCAAAACCGGTGCGGGGGATGAGGTCTCGTAGCCCGGCCGCACCTCGGCGCAGGGCTTATGAGACCTGCCGGATACGCGAGTCGCTGCAATTCACGTTAAGGTCAGCAGCGGCCGGGCCAAGCCGCCATCGACAGGGGGTTAGGGATGCCCCCTTGACCGTTCCCGATGGGGATGAGGCGCGTAGTCCGGCCGCACCTTGGTGCAGAACCAGCAGCCGCTTTTGGGTGTTTATGTCAGTGGCCGGGTGAAGCCGCCCATCGAGGGAGCGATGCGATCATAGCTCCTTGTAATGTCCTTGGGGGATGAGGCTCGTAGCCCGGCCGCACCCTCGGCGGGTACATCGGGTTGTGTTCTCCTTCACCGGGTAGCAGCAACGAAAGTCCGGAGTGTGGCAACCGGAGATCGGAGCGTGGCCGGCAGTTGAGCGTAAGCATGCGGCGTAGGCCGCAGGTCTGTCACTCCGGGTCGGTCGAGCGCTTGAGGAGGTGAGGATCGGCTTTGTAGATCTGGATGAGGCCGGTGAGCGTTTCGATGCCGAAGTCGGTGAACGCCATGACACTTTCGTCACCTGGGCCATAGACCCAGATCAGGCCGTCCTCTGGGTCCATTTCGGTGGCCACGTCCCATAGCCAGTCTTCGTCTTCACCGAGCATTTCGGCGACGCGAGAGATGGTGTGAACGTGGTTGACCTTGTTGACGGGCAAGCTCAGGCGGCCGCGGCTGCCATGGCCGCTGTCGTTGCGGCCCAGTTCCACGGCAGCAATTCGTCGAGCCGATGAACGGGATGGGTGGCGATCCGGGCCAGGACATCGGCAAGCCAAGCTTGCGGATCGACGTCGTTCATCTTGGCCGTGACGATCAGGCTGTACATGGCAGCGGCGCGATGACCACCACGATCGGAACCACAGAACATCCAGGACCGGCGCCCAAGAGCGATGCCTCGAAGCGCGCGTTCGGCGGCATTGTTCGACAAGCACACACGCCCGTCGTCAAGGAACAGGGTGAAGGCGGCCCAACGCTTCAGGATGTAATCGATCGCCTTGGCGAGATCGTGACCTCGGGAGAGCTTGGCACGCTGCTCGCGCATGTGGGCCTGAAGTTCTTCGATCAAGCGGCTTGCTCCGTTCCTGGCGAGCCGCCTGCCGGTCTTCCGCGCTCTTGCCGTTGATCGATCGCTCGATCGCGAACAGGGCATCGATGCGGCGCACCACCTCGATCGCGATCGGCGACAGTACGATCTCTCTCTTGCCCGCCGCCTTTCGTCGAGCGTTCTCCTCAATATCGGCCATGGCAAAGAACGGACGCCTGGCGTGAGCCCAGCATCCCGCCTCCACGATCGGGCCGGGACTTCGCTCGGGGAGGTAAAGCGCGCGATACCCATCAAAGGCATCGGCCTGGAATAGTCCGGCATACCCGGCCAGATGGCTCTGCGGGTGCACGCCTTTGCGATCACGCGAGTAGTAGAACATCGCCGCCGGCGGCGAGGGCCCGCCGAATGGTTTGTCGTCACGCACATAGACCCAACATCGCCCGGTATCGGTTTTGCCCTTGGCCAGAACCGGGACGGTCGTGTCGTCACCGTGCAGCCGTTCGGCCGCCATGACGTGGGCCTCGATCCGTTTCAGCACCGGGTCGAGCGCGGCGCAGCTCGATCCGACGGCGTCGGCCATGGTCGAGAGGCTGATCGGCACGCCCTCACGAGCATAGCGCTCGGCCTGCCGGTTTAACGGCTGATGCTGTCCGAACTTCTCGAACAGGATCATCGCCAACAGGTTGGCCCCGGCCCAACCCCTGGCGATCACATGGAAAGGCGCCGGCGCCTGGCTGATCTTCTCGCAATCCCGGCAGGTAAACTTTTCCCGCACCGTTTCGATCACCTTCCAGCGGCGTGGGATCACTTCCAGTGTGCTGGTCACGTCCTCGCCGAGCTTGCGTAGCCGCGTTCCGCCACAGCACTCGCAGCTGGTCGGCGGATCGATGACCACGCGCTCGCGCGGCAGGTGTTCGGGAAAGGTGTTTCGTTCGGCACGCTTGCGGGTGAAGCCCGCCACCGTCGTGGTCTTGGCGACGGCGATTTCGGCGACGAGTTCATCCTCGGTGGCGCTCGCTGCCAATTCCTCAAACTGCAGCGCCAGCTGATCGATAAGCCGTTCCGACCGCTCCGAGCGAGGCCCATAGAGCTGGCGTTCGAG
Organism: uncultured Alphaproteobacteria bacterium; assembly: GCA_963737875.1. Taxonomy (GTDB): domain Bacteria; phylum Pseudomonadota; class Alphaproteobacteria; order ATCC43930; family CGMCC-115725; genus DATARH01. Next base: position 3,744 of record CAVTUM010000009.1, read on the forward strand.
TTTGGCGATGCGCAACTTCTGGTGCGCGATCAGGGCCACATCCTCGGACGCCTGGGCGCGTGCAACCGCCAGTTCCGCGGCGCCGGCATCGCGCTCGGCGAGCACTTCCTGCATCCTGGCGCGTTCGATCGCCAGCGCCGCTTTCAGCGCATCGACGTCGTCCGGCAACGCGGCGAGATCGGCATCCATGACCAGAAGTGAATCACAATCTCGGCTCGCTGACTCCTGCAAAATCGCGCCGGCCGGCCTCATCCGGCGCTGGTCGGCCGCCAGGTATGACGCGGGTTTCGCCAGTCAATTCCGTCGAGCATGTAAGCCAGCTGAGAGGCTGATATTCCAACGATCCCGTCTGCCGGTGACGGCCAGATGAAGCGCCCTTTCTCAAGCCGCTTGGCGTAGAGCGATATGCCCAGACCGTCATGCCAGAGAATCTTTATTAAATCGCCCCGGGCACCTCTGAAGACGTAAAGATCGCCGGCGTGCGGGTCTCGGCCAAGCGTCTGTTGCACCTGCAGCGCCAGCCCGTTCATGCCCCGACGCATGTCGGTGCGCCCGACCGCCAGCCAAACCCGCACATCCGACGGAACCGGGATCATCGACGTTCCAGGACATCGAGGATGCGACGCAGCGCTTTGCCGTCAATGGAGACATCGACGCGCAGCCGGCATCCGTTCGGTAGCTCGATCTCGATCCGGCCGATATCGCCGGGAACCCCTGCATTCTCGGTCGGGGCATCGCTGGTAATCTTTACCGGCAGCAGGGTCGGCTCAGTTGCATCAGTCGAACCCAACAATCCGTTGCGATAGAGCCTGCGCCAGAGAAACACCTGGTTGGTGTTCACGTCGTATCGTTGCGCTACAACAGACGTCGATGCCCCAGCCTCAAACGATGCCGCGACAATCTCGCGCTTCAACTCGTCCGTCCAAGTCCGCCGCCGACGCCGCCCGTCGATCGTGTCCATTATCGCGTTCGTGGACACTTTCACCCCACACGTCCCACACGTCCCACATCGCCGAATTATCGGCGAGTAGCGTCACGAACTAAAGGTGGCCCTCGCCGGAGGGGTACTGTAGAGCAGGAAAAAACCACCCCCGATCAACACGACATCGCGCCACGATACGGGATGGTCAAATACATCAAAGACCGGCTGGGTCAGGCCGATGATCCAAGCGATCGAGGCTAGCAGCGCCAAGCGGCTACCCAACGCCAACGCTAATCCGAGCCGCCGCGCTGAGTTCTGCCGCTCCTGGGGTAAGCGTCCGGCGAGGATCGCAATGAATACCAGATTATCGATGCCCAAAACGATTTCGAGCGCGGTCAGCGTGACAAGGCCCGCCCAGACTTCCGAGTTCATCACCAATCCCATTTGCGCTCCTTCTGGCCGCTGCCCGCGCCTCAAATGCAGCGTCGAGATCGCGATCAGGATCAGGATCGCGTCGATGATGCTACCCTGTCGCGCCGCTAATAACCGGGCCCAGACCCGGTTTATATCAGCCCGAACTCGCTAAGCCCTACTCCCGCTCAAAGTTGAACAAAGCAGCAAAGCTACCGGAAGCGTTTTGCAGACCGGCAAACTCGTCCAGATCATTGCGCTGACGGAGGTGGATAGCGGCAAAAAGTGAACGGGGCGATGATCGTAACGTTTGGGTACCTCGGAAATTGCTAATTTTGTTGAGAATCCTGCTTATTTTCGACGCCTCTGTGGTGGCTCTTGGCGTCGGGCTGGAAACAGCCCTGGTTGACCGTATGCGGTTGCGCTCATTTTCAAGCACTTTGGGCCTTATCCAATTCGGGAAGTCTGAATTTGACGACGCGCTACCTTGTCGTGCCGCCGAGCTTGGCTTTCAAATCATGGACACCGAAAACGGTGCGCCGATTTTCTTTAATTGCCGGCCCCTGACCCAATCCATTGCAAACAGAGAAGCAGCGGAAGCCTACGCAACATTGCTCAACCGGATTATAAGTGAGCTGAGATACGACTGGCGAAGCATCGCGGCCAAGGACAGGGGCAAGATGACACCAAGCGCATCCGATGGGCAAATCGGGGCTTTAGCGGCGGGGATCGTCGCCAGCTACGTGCGAGGTAACAAGGTCGCCATTGACCGAAATCGGCGCGTTGATCACGCTGGTACAGCAAAGCCCTGTCAGGGTTGGGCATCGCTGAGGCTGAGATGCAAAGCCCCTTGGTCCCGGCGGTATCAATCCGACAATCGGTGCGGCCGGATTACGTGGTGTGCCTGGATTGCGGCATCGGGGCTTATGCTGCGGCGGCATCTACGGGGCGAGCACGGGCTGACGCCTGAAAGCATACCGCGCTCGCTGGGGGCTATCACCGAACCATCCCTTGATCGCACCTAACTATTCGCGCCGCCGCTCAGACGTGGCGAAACAAATGGGGCTGGGCTTCGGCAGCCGAAATCCGAGAATGGCGCCTACGGGCACCGGAGTGTTATCGGCGGGGGCTGGTAAGACTGCGAACGAGACCTCAGCAGCGCCAACCCCCAGGCGTCGGGGAAGGCCGCCAAAATCAGCGACGCCCTAACGTGTCGGTAAAATCCCTGCGATGATCCTCAATCGCGCGACGTTCGAAGCCACAGACATACCGGGAACGCCTGTATGCGCGGGAGGCGGGCGTCCGCCCGCCGTCCCCAGGGTACGGCGGATTGGTACGGACGACCAACGGACAGGTAAGAAGCAAGGCTCGCCGCCCCGCTTTTCCCTGCCTCGCTGGACGAGAACAGCTCGTTCGGACGTGCCCTATTCCCGCCATTGCGCCGCCAATTGCAGCTTGATTAAGATCAATGCTGGCGAAGAGCGGACAGATCGGTTCTAGCCAAAGTATACGGCGCGCACCGGCGTGGCCGCTTCGGAGCGTCGCGGAAGGTGCCCATGCGTCACCGAACCACTCTATGCCTACTCGCACTTTTTGCCGTAGTAGCGCTGTTCCCTGGCGCGCCAGCCTTCGCCGGGCATGGCGCGGTCGCTTACGATCAGGACGCGCGAAAGCAGGGGTTCGCATGGGACGAGCCGTCGCAGGAGAGCGCCAACGACGCCGCCAAGCGCGATTGCGGCTCGGACGCCTGCAAGGTTCGGTTCGGGGTGGGACCGAAAATGTGCGCTGCATTGGCGACCCCCGACTCCGGACCAGCGTGGGGCGGCGCCGTTCGTAAATCGGTCGACGAGGCCAAGTTCGCTGCGCTGAAGAATTGCCAGAAGCACGCAGGCGACAAATGTGTCATCCGCGAAAGCAAGTGCAACAAATGAGTCGCGCAACCCAAGCCATTTGCGACTGAGGTGAAGATGAGGTCGCGCAACCTCGTGCGGGGTGTTGTCTTGATGACGTCGTTTGCGGTCGCCCTGCCGCCCCCCGAAGCCTTTGCACAGCCGGCAGCGTCGGTAGTGATACCGCCGGCGACAGTTACACCATCGACGGCGACTGAATTCAGCGTCGCACAGCTCGACGCTATGCTGGCGCCGATCGCGCTTTACCCCGACGATCTGCTGACTCAAATGCTGATGGCCTCAACCTTTCCGGTGCAGATCGTCGCGGCGGCTCGATGGCTCGAAAAGGCCGAAAACAAGACGCTCAAGGGCGACGCGTTGATGAAGGCGCTTGAGCTGGAGAATTGGGACCCGAGCGTGAAGTCGCTGCTTCCGTTCCAGCAGGTCGTCCGAATGATGAACGATCATTTGGAATGGACTCAACAGATCGGCTACGCGGTGACGGTGCAGCAGGCGGCCGTGCTCGACTTTATCCAGCGGTTGCGGCGTCAGGCGCAAAAAGCCGGCAACCTGAAGTCGACCGAGCAGCAGATGGTCGTAGTCAAGGAGGAGACGGTCGTCATCCAGCCGGCGCAGTCCGACGTCGTATATGTTCCGCAATACCAGCCGAGCGAGGTTTACGGCACGTGGCCGTATCCCTCGGATCCGCCGGTCTATTATCCGCCGCCGGCGGAATATTATCCGTCCGGTTATGCGGTGGGCGCGGGCCTCGCTTTCGCCGCCGGTGTCGCATTGACGGCCGGGCTGTGGGGTTGGGCCAATGCCGGCTGGGGCAACGGCACGATCAATGTCAACGGGTCCCGCTATACCAGCATCAGCGGCGGCCGCGCCAGCTTTCAGGGCGGGGCGTGGCGGGCAGCCGGCGGCATCGGTCGGGCCGGCGGGATTGGCGGCGGTCGGCGATGGCGGCCGGCGGGGTTGGTGGCGTCGGCGGTGTTGGCTGGCGCGGGCGGCATCGGCAGGGCTGGCGGGGTCGGCGGCACCGGTGGTGTTGGCGGCGCGGGCGGCATCGGCGGGCCGGCGGGGTCGGTGGCGTCGGTGGTATTGGCGGCGCGGGCGGCGTCGGCGGCCCGGCGGGGTTGGTGGCGTCGGTGGTATCGGCGGCCCGGGCGGCATCGGCGGCGGCCCGGTCGGGGCGCCGGGGCGGGCGAGCACGCTGCCGTCGAACGCTATCGGACGCGGCGACGTTCGGGTGCCGGGCAGCGCGGTCGGCCGCCCCGGCGCCGCGGGATTGGGTCAGGGCAGAGCCGGGGTCGGCAACCAGCGGCCGAATGCCGTAGGCGGCGGCTCGCCGGCAGCGTGAATCGCGGACGGTTGAATGCTGGTACGTCACCGGGCGGTGCGTTCGGTGGTGTCGGCAGCGGCACGCGTGCCAATCAGTTCGGCGCTCGCGGCGCGCAGAGCCGGGGATTGCAGCAGCGCGGTGGTGGCTTCCAAAACCGCGGCGGTGGCGGCGGCGCGGGCTTCCAGGGCCGGGGCGGCGGTGGCGGCGGCTCCGGCTTCCAGGGCGCGGCGGCGGCGGTGGCGGCGGTCGCGGCGGCGGCGGTGGCGGCGGTGGCGGCGGCGGCCGGCGCTAGGGAGGATCAGATGCCGGCATCCGACATGCGCACCAAACTGATCTGCGCCGCACTGGGCCTCGCAATACCCTTTGTCGCGGCCATCGCGCCGAGCGCGGCATTATTTCCCCGGCATCGGCTCAGACCCCGGCGCGGCTGCAGCCCAAACGCTCGAAGCTAGCATTGGGACAAACCTTCGCCGATCCGGAGCAGGCCGCGGCGGCGTTGGTAGCAGCCCTGCGTACCGACAAACTCGATGCGGTCAAACGGGTTCTCGGACCTGGCACCGATAAGCTGCTGAGCTCCGGCGACCCCTATTCCGATGCCGGGGAGCGCCAGCGGTTTCTCGACGCATTCGACAAGAAGCATCAGATCGTCGAGAGGGAGCGGGCCGACGCCACGGTCCTGGTCGGTGACGGCGACTGGCCCCTGCCGATCCCGATCGTCAAGGCTGCGGACGGAACCTGGCATTTCGACGCCGAGGCCGGCGCTCAGGAGCTTGTCGATCGCCGCATCGGCCGCAACGAACTGGCCGCGATCCGGGCCTGTCTCGCCTACGTGGACGCCCAGAAGGCGTTTCACGCGATGACCGAAAAGGGCGGTCAGCCCGAATACGCGCAATTGCTCGCCAGCACCGCCGGGCGGCATGACGGCCTCTACTGGCCGAGCCGCGAGGGCGAACCGGAAAGCCCGCTCGCACCGCTGATGGCGCAGGCCGTCGAGGAAGGCTATCCCGGCGAACGCGTCGCCGGAAAACGGGTGCCGTATCACGGCTATTTCTTCCGCATCCTGACCGAGCAGGGTGCAGACACGCCGGACGGCGCGCGCAGCTACATCGCCAACGGCCATATGACGGGCGGTTTCGCGCTGGTCGCCTGGCCGGCCCTCTATGGCGCGTCTGGCATCATGTCGTTCGTCGTCAACCAGGACGGCACGGTTTTCAGAAGGATCTCGGGCCGAACACCGCCTGTTTGGGGCGTGACGATGAAGACCTACGACCCGGACCTGTCGTGGACCCGCGTCGATATCGACGACGACAACTGAAGGTGCACGGCTCACGGTGTGCGTCCTTGATCGCAGCATTGGCCGAGGGCAGCGCGGTCCGGAGCAGCCGCCCAGTGAGCACTACAACTCTAACTCGAGACGGCTTCTCATTTCAGACCGCGGCCTAAAAACCCAAGGGTCAACGATGCATCGCTTTGCCCTGGTCCCCGCTTTGTCAAGGATTTGCGTATTATCGGCTCTGCACGTACGCGTCGGCAAATGCCTGGGCACCGGCAGGTTGGGCGCTGCCGCGCAGTAATCGGTAGCGATGGCGATGATGCTGGGGACTAGGGCCACATTGATGGTTCCAGCCCGTAGGCGTGATGCCTGATAGCCGATATAGAACATCGAGGCATCGTCACGGTCAGCCGGCGACAACGCGACAAAGGCACCGCAGGTCGCTCCCTGGATCGAAACGATACGATCAGAAGGACGGGCGCCGGGGCGAGCCGCGGTGGGCGGGGAGGTGGGGGCGGTTCGGGGGCCGCCGGTGGCGGTTGTGTTGGCGCGCAGGCGAAAAGCAGTCCGGATAACATCACCCCTGCGGTTTTTCCGTTCATCGCGTTGCTCCCCGTTGCAAGACGATCGGCGTCAGCCCCGGCGTCGTTGCCGCCGGTAGCGTCAGAGCCCGACCTGATATACAAATGCGCGAGTTTCATCCACACAATTGATAGAGTGCGGTGGCAAGAGGGACGTTAATATCCCGAAAAAGGGCTCAGGCCCATGGGTCGTCGGGCGCCGGCGGTGACTGCGCGCGACAAGGCCGTGACCCGTGCCGGAGGTCACCAGATTCAGCGAGTGAGGCCACAGCGATGACCAAGTGTCTGCTTTACATGGCGCCGATCGCCTTCGTCGGGCTGATGGCTACGGCGGCGCCCACCGCCCAGGCCGCCTGGAACGGCGGCATGGGCCACAGTATCGCCGCAACGACGGCCGCGCAAACGGATAGGCCGCTGGTGCTCGCGCGAGGCGGTGGTGGCTCGGGGTGGCGGTGGTGGTTCCGGTGGGGGTCGCGGCGGTGGAGGGTTTTCCGGCGGCGGTTACGGCGGCGGCGGTCGCGGTGGTTATGCTGGAGGCGGTCGCGGCGGCTACGCCGGAGGAGGTCGCGGCGGTTATGCCGGAGGCGTGAGGCGGGGAAAGCTCGGCCGGGGTTTCCGGCGGCAATCGCGGCATTTCAATAACAACAACTTCAACCGCAACGTCAACGTTAGCGGCGGGTACGGCGGCTACGGCGGCGGATATAATGGAGCGGGCTGGGTGGTGTCGCCGCCGGTGTCGCCGCGGGTGCGGTCGTCGGCGCCGCTGCGTCCAGCGCCTACTATCCGACAACTCCCTATTGCCCATACCCGACCTATCCGAACTGCGGGCTTTGACGGGTCGGGCGCCTCACGAAGTAGGAGCCGCTTGCACGCCTAACCGAGACAGAGCCGGCGCACCGATGGGCAACTTCGTGCGCCGCTATTGGTGGCCGATCGGCGGCAGCAATAAACTCGACCGATCAGGCACATTGCCCCTGCGGTTGCGCGAGGAAAATCTGGTGCTTTACGAAGGATCTGGGCGGCCGGCTGGGGCGGCTTTACGGCGTTGCCGGCATCGCCCGCCGATCTCAGCTATGGCTATATCGCGGCCTGTGGGCCTGTGCGTGGCCATTGCCGTGTACCACCGAGGTGCCGAACAGCCATCGAACTGGCGTTGCTCCATGATAAGCATCACCGAGACACACCGATGCCATTCCAGCCGCGTCAAAGCGACAATCCCTGTGGCCGGCCAAGAGGACACTCGCTTCTTCCGTGCGTGCCGCGGGGACACTAACTTCGAACCGCGCTGGCGGCTGACGGTTAAGCCGTAAGATTGGCTAGCGGGATGCGCCAGCGCGATCGATGCTGCGGCGTTCCGAGGCGATGACCTCGTCTCGCTGAGCCCTGATGAGCTGCTGGAGTATCACCATCAGCGCCGCGGAAGTCATCCCCAGCATGATGACGCCATTAACGGCTTCGAGAGGGCCGAGCAACTTTCGGTTTTTGCTCATGACCAAATCGCCGTACCCGAGCGAGGTGAAATTGACGGCCGAGTGGTAGATGGCTTCGTACAGGTCCGTGAATTCTCCCAACAAGAGGAACAGGATTGCCCATAAGGCGATCTGAACGAAGTTTCCAGCCAGCATGGCCAGCATGGAGACGATGAGCGGCCGGATGCTCGCGATAAATTTGTGCGGTGCTGCCGCGCGGGAGGATTGCCGTATGTAATAACGGACGCTCCAGAACGCGCACGCCGCTTGCACGACAAGGCACGCCAACATCGCGGAAAGCCCGACCAGGAAATTGGCGATTATCATTGCTTTTTTCTTCGATCAGGGATGCTCGGAAGCCAGTGCGGGTCGTCTCGAGTTGCGCCAGCGTTCGAGTACCCAGACCGTTCCCCATGCATAGAGCGAGACCGCAACGAAGAGCACGGTGCGGACAACCGAGGCCTGGACGACACTCTTGCCGCTCGCGCTATCCTCGATCGCCGGGCCGAGCAGGATCAGCATCGTGATCAGCGCGTTGCTCCAGAAGGAAGGCCGGAACGACGTCGATCGCGTACGGAACATGCCGCTGCCGGTCCACAGCGCCGCGCCCATCATCCACAAGGCCAACATCCACAGGCTGGGGTGGAGCGACAGGCCCAGCCACACGACGGCTGCAACAAACGCACCCATCAGTGTCGATCCAATCAGTTCTCTCCCCGCAAAGCGGGCCTCGACCTCCCCGGCCTGCTGACCCAGCGCCACGGTCTTCATGATTGCCGCGACGTAGAATGACGGGTTGGTGAGAGCCAGGACGAAGACCGGCATCACGATTACCGTGGCCTTCAAGGCAATCCAGCGGGCTGCCTCGTGGCTGGCGGAAGCTGGAGATGGGCGATTTGCGGCGGCAGCCGGGGGATCGGGGAAGAAGGCGTTCGAAACGCTGCTGACCAGGGCTCCGGTAAGGATGCCAATGGCCAGCGCCGTGCTCAGCTTGCCCACAATCGCCTGATCGGCGACACCGGCCACCGGGATCAGGGCAAATGAAATAACCAGAACCATCGTCAGCGGATTAGCGCGGACCGCGCCGAAAAAGAAGATGCCGTAAAGTATTGCCCCGGTAAGCAGAATGCCGCTCCACGCGTAGTGTTCGAGCAGCGGCACCATCAACACGCCGGAGGCAATCAATACCGCAAGGATCGCGGCGATCACCAATCCTTTGACCAAGGGCAGTGGCGGTCCCGGCTTGCACAACACGAGAATTGACATGAGGCAGACGACGAAGGGCAGCGGCAATGCAAAGCCGTATGCGATCAGGACGGCCAATCCAAGACCGAGGGTCAGTCGCAAAACTGCTTTGTCCGCACGGTTCATCGTCAGGGTTCAATAAAGGTAGGACAGCCAGCTCTTCAGGTGAATGTAAACGGTGCCGAGCGTGTTCATCACAATGTTATCGCCGGTGAACACCATAACCTCGGCCTGGCCCCCGACACGGACCTTGCGCAGGCGTTCGGTGTCGGAGGCGTCGAACTCGATCGCTACCGGGAAGCGCTGCGCCTGGCGTAGCCAGTCGCGGCTGTTCTGGATCGTCGGCAGTGTGCCCGGCGGCGCCGGCTGGCCGGAGCTGATCCCGTTGCCGACGCTGCGTACCCGGCCCTTCAGTATTTTGCCGGGCAGTACGTCGAGGACGATCGCCACCTCGTCGCCGGGCTCGATGTTGCCGAGGTTGTTCTCGGTCATGTCGGCATCGATCCACAGATCGTGGATTGCGATCAGGGTCATCGCGGGCGCGCCTGCCTGGGCAAAATGACCAATGTCGGTGCGCAGGTCGGTCACCAGACCGCGGGCGGGGGCGACCACCTTCGTACGCGCCAGATCCAGTTCGGCCTTCTCGATCGCCGAACGCGCGCTGCGCAACTGGGCATTGTCGTCACCGGCCTCGCCGGCGGCTTCCTGGGCCTTGCGCAGGTCGGCCTCGGCCGCCTGCTCCTTGCTGTGCCCCTCGATCCGGGTGGCCTGCGCGATCTCCAGCCGGCGTACCGAGATGGCGCCGCGATCCTCGGCATACAGCGCTTCCTGACGCGTCGCGTCCTTGTCGGCCTTGATGCGATTGGCCTGTGCCGCCTGCAAAGAGGCGCGCGCCGCTTCGACGGTGGCCACGGAAGCGTTGACCGAGTGGCGCATCAACTCGTAGTCGGCGCGGCTGCGCTCCAATGCGATCCGGTACTGGGTCGGGTCGATATCGAACAGCGGCTGCCCGCGCTCGACGTCATCGTTGTTCTTCACGTGCACCGCCAGCACCTTGCCGGCCGCCTCCGCGGCCACCGGCACGACGAAGGCCTGCACCCGGGCCTGCGAACTGTACGGAGTCAGACGATCGGCGGCGAAATACCAGAGCAGGCTGCCCAAGATCAGCACCAGCAGGAGGACTGCACCGATCCGGGTGCCTTTCCCAGGCTTCGGCGCGACCGGGTCGACGCCGTGGGCTGGCGGGTTCTGCTCAGCTGGTTCCTGAGCCATGGCGTTACTCGGTCCGCTTGATGAGATTCGGGCCGGCGGCGGGCGGCGGCAGCGGCGCCGTAAGCAGCTCCTGCCAGTCGTCGCGCTCGCCCATCGCTGCGCGGGTGGCGTCGTCTACCAAAGGACGGTCGCGGCCCGCTCTCCAGCCACCGCCCATCGCCTTGTACAAGGAGATCAGGCTCAGCGTTACGTTGCTCAGGGTGGTTACCAGCAGCTCCTGCTGGCTGAACAGCGTGCGTTGCGTGTCGAGGACGCGCTGGAAGTCCGATATGCCTTCCTGGTACTGAATGTTGGCGATCGCCAGGGAGCGCTGTGCGGCCTTGACGGCGTCCGTCAGGATCGGAATCTGCGCGCGGTTTGTGGCAAAACCCACCGCGGCGTCATCGACCTCGCGCGCTGCCTTCAAGACTGCTGCCTGATACTGCTCGTAGAGTTGCTGAAAGCGGGCGTCCTGCACCAGCACCTCGCCGGTCAGCCGGCCATGATCAAAGACGTTCCAGACGAAACTGGGACCGATGCCATAGGCAAGGGTGCGAGGCGATCCGGCAAGCGAGGTGGCCGACAGGCCGAGCGAGCCGAGCAAAGTGATCGACGGATAGAAATCAGCCTCTTTCACCCCGATCAGGGCCGACTGCGCGGCCAACTGTATCTCGACGGCGCGGACGTCGGGGCGGCGGCGCAGCAGATCGGCCGGCAGGTCGACGATGACCGCGAGCTCGGCCTGGGGGATCGTGTCCTTGCCGGTCGCGATCTCGGGCAGGGCCCCCGGGGGCCGGGCGAGCAACACGCCGAGTGCGTTCTCGGTCTGGCGAAGCGCGCCCTCGAGTTGCGGAATAGTGGACAAGGTTCCCAGATCGGCCTTGGCCTGCTGCACATCCAACTCCAACTCGTTGCCATGCTTGAACACCCGCTCGGTGATCTGCAGGCTGCGCTTTTGCAGCGCGGCGTTTTCACGCGCAATCTTGAGCCGCAATCCGATGGTGCGGATCGTACAATAAGTGTCGGCGACCTGTGCTGCCATCAGCACCTGCAGGTCGTCATATTGCGCGATGCTGGCGAAATAGCCGGCATCCGCAAATTCGATGCTTCGCCGGAACTTGCCCCAGAAATCGATTTCCCAGCCAAAGCCCAAGCCGGCGTTGTAGGCGGTGAAGGCGACGTTGCGCCCGGACAACAGATCCTCCCCGATGCCGAGACTACCGTTGCCGAGGGAGACATTTCCCCCGGACGACCGCACCTCGCCGGTGCGCAGTACACTGCCGGTTGCCTGCTGCTGCTGCGGGTAGAGGAGGCTGCCGGCAATCATCAGCTGCGCCCGCGCCTCCAGGGTTAGCCGCGATCGTGAGCAGCGTATCCGGCGCCGCACAGCACAGCAGATCCTGCACGCCGACTTGTTCGCCTTGGCGATGGCGGCAATCTCTGCCGGCGACGTGAAGACCAGGTGAACGTAGCCGACCGGCGGCAGATCGGCCTCGCGGTCAGCCAGGCATTCCCGTCACCGGCCCACCCTCGTAGTTTGGACAAACGCCGGTTGCGGAATCATGTGATATCCGGCTATGGCCGCAATCCTCACAACGCTCGGACACGGCTGCCGAGCGGCATTCACTCCCAGAGGGTAAGGCCGAATGCTAGCCCCTTTGCTAGCCCTTCATCTAAAACCTCTAGCCAGTTTGATCATAAATATCGGATATATATTAAGTATTTTCGATCGGTCCAACTCAGTCCGAACAGCATCTACAACGGCTGGCGGATGGAAGACATCTGGCTCGACAAATAGCGAGGAGCGCAGGCATGGAGACACGACACATGTGCGAGGGGGGCTACGAGAGCTTGGCTGAACGGCTGCTTGCCATCGGGCGGGATTGCGCAGCACGCCTCGGCGCTGAGTATGTCGCGTGTGACCACGACAGCCTGCTATATGACGAAAACGGGTTGCCGCTCCGGAACAGCGACGCTTCACGATCTTGACGGGGCCTGCACCCAGCGCGATATTCTCAACATGATTGCACGTTGGATCATCGCGCTGACTACCACCCCCGGCGGCGGGGTGGCGGGATATTGCGCGCGCTGATCTGACAGCATAGCGAAAGCCCAGGGACCCCGCCGGCGACGACGGGGTCTTTTGCGTTCAAGAGCACCCCTGTACACCCATTCAACGACCGTCGAGCATGCTCCCATGTCTGTAGCTCTGACTCTCCCCGATGGCAGCCGCCGCGAGTTTCCCGCCGCGGTCACCGGCGCCGAACTGGCGGCGTCGATCGGCGCCGGCCTCGCCAAGGCGGCGATTGCGGTCAAGATCGACGGCCGGGCTGCGCGATCTGGCGACGGTGATCGACCATGACGCCACGGTCGCGATCATCACGCCCGCGACGCCGGAGGGGGTCGAAATCCTGCGCCACGACGCGGCGCATGTGATGGCCGAGGCGGTCAAGGAGCTGTACCCCGAGACGCAGGTCACCTTCGGCCCGGCGACCGAAACCGGCTTCTACTACGATTTCGCCCGCGATGAGCCGTTCACGCCGGATGATCTGGCGCGCATCGAGGAGCGCATGCGCGAAATCGTGCAGCCGCGACGAGCCGATCACCCGCGAGGTGTGGGAGCGCGACAAGGCGGTCGCGTTCTTCTCCGGCATCGGCGAGCGCTACAAGGCCGAATATATCGGCGAAATCCCGGCCGGACGAGGAAATCAGCCTCTACCGCCAGGGCAATTTCGTCGATCTGTGCGTCGGGCCGCATCTGCCGTCGACCGGGCGCCTCGGCCAGGCGTTCAAGCTGATGAGCGTGGCCGGCGCCTATTGGCGCGGCGACTCGCGGAACGCGCAGCTGCAGCGCATCTACGGCACCGCCTGGCCAAGCCAGAAGGAACTCGACCAGTATCTGTTCCGGCTCGAAGAGGCCGAGCGCCGCGACCACCGCAAGCTCGGCCGCGAGCTCGACCTGTTCCATCTGCAGGAAGAGGCGGTCGGCAGCGTGTTCTGGCACCCGAAGGGCTGGACGCTCTATCGCGCGATCGAGGATTACATGCGCCGCCGCCTCGACGCTGTCGGGATATCAGGAGGTCCGAAGCGCCGCAACTGCTCGACCGCAGCCTGTGGGAAGCCTCGGGGCATTGGGACAATTTCCGCGACAACATGTTCATCGCCGAAAGCCGCGACGAGCGCGTGCTGGCGGTCAAGCCGATGAACTGTCCGGGGCATGTGCAGATTTTCCGCAACCGGCTGCGCAGCTATCGCGAATTGCCGCTGCGCCTCGCCGAGTTCGGCAGCTGCCACCGCAACGAGCCGTCGGGCGCGCTGCATGGCATCATGCGGGTGCGCGCCTTTACCCAGGACGACGCGCACATCTTCTGCACGCCGGAACAGGTGACGCCGGAGGCGATCGCGTTCTGCGAATTGTTGATGTCGATCTACCGCGATTTCGGGTTTGAGGATGTCGCGGTGAAATTCTCGACCGGCCGCCGGTGCGCGCCGGCACTGACGCCATCTGGGACTATCGCCGAGAACGCGATCTCGAAGCCGCGGTCGAAGGCGGCCGGGCTTGAGTACACGCTCAACCCCGGCGAGGGCGCGTTCTACGGTCCTAAACTCGAATTCGTGTTGCGCGACGCGCTCGGCCGCGACTGGCAGTGCGGTACGCTGCAGCTCGATTTCGTCATGCCGGAGCGGCTCAATGCGCTTTATGTCGGCGAGGATGGCGGGCGGCACCGGCCGGTCATGCTGCACCGCGCGATACTCGGCTCGTTCGAGCGCTTTATCGGCATTCTGATCGAGCATTACGCCGGCAATTTCCCGCTGTGGCTGGCGCCTGTCCAGGCGGTGGTCGCCTCGATCACCGAGGAGGCGATGGGTTACGCCGAGGAGGTCGCGCGGGAACTGCGCGCCGCCGGGTTGCGGGTCATCCTCGATACCGGCAGCGAGAAGATCGGCTACAAGGTGCGCGAGCACAGTGTCGCGAAAATCCCGGTCATGGTGGTTGTCGGACGCCGCGAGGCCGAACAACGCGCGGTTTCGTTGCGTCGTCTCGGCAGTTCCGCACAGGAAGCACTTGCGCTTGGCGAAGCCGTCGCTAGATTGAATCGTGGAGGCTATGCCGCCAGGGTAGCCCAGCCGCCCGCGCGATCACCCGCACGATCAGATGAACCGAGCGGTTCAACCAACGAGAGGAGAGTTTTACATACCCAGACCACCCATGAACCTCACCCCGACCCGCGACGGGCCGCGCATCAATGAAGAAATCAATGTCATGCGCGTGCGACTCGTCGATGAACGCGGTCAGATGGTGGGGATTGTCCAGCGCAACGAAGCGCTGACGATGGCCGCCGAGGCCGGCCTCGACCTCGTGGAGATCGCGCCCAACGCCGATCCCCCGGTGTGCAAGATCCTCGACTACGGCAAGTTCAAATACGAAGAACAGAAAAAGAAGAACGAAGCCCGGAAGAAGCAAAAGATCATCGAAGTCAAGGAAATCAAGCTGCGTCCGAGCATCGACGACCACGATTACGAGGTCAAGATGCGCAGCATGAACAAGTTCATCGAGGAAGGCGACAAGGTCAAGGTGACCATGCGCTTCCGCGGCCGCGAACTGGCGCACCAGGAACTCGGCATGAACGTGCTGATGCGGGTGCGCGACGACCTTGACGAAATCGCCAAGGTCGAGCAGATGCCGCGCATGGAAGGCCGTCAGATGACGATGGTGGTCTCGCCGAAATAGCGCTCGTCCGCCGCCGTCATCCAGGGGGCGGCCACACGCAAGACGTGTGGGCGGCTAAACCGCCAGTTCGCACCAGATCGGGGTGTGGTCGGAGGCACGTTCCCTGGCGCGCGGAGTCTTGTCGATTTCACAGGCGGCGACGCGGTCGGTGGCGTGCGGCGACAGCAGCAGGTGGTCGATGCGCAGGCCCTCGTCGCGGTTCCAGCGGCCGGCCTGATAATCCCAGAACGTGTATTTGTGCGGCTCGCGGTGGAACACGCGGTAGGCGTCGGTCAGGCCGAGATTGATCAGCGCGCGGTACCGCGAGCGGGATTTCGATGCGGCATAGCGCGTCGTCGCGCCACGCGACCGGGTCGTACACGTCGTCATCGGTCGGGCAGACGTTGTAGTCCCCGGCGATGACGAACGGGATTTCGCGGCGTGAGCAGCCCTTCGACATGGGGGATCAGCCGATCCATCCAGGCGAGCTTGTAGTCGAATTTGTCGGTATCGGCGGGGTTGCCGTTCGGCATATAGGCCGAGGCGACGCGGACCTCGCCATTGCCGTCGTTGAACGAGGCTTCGATGTAGCGCGCCTGCGTGTCGCTGTCATCGCCGGGCAGCCCGCGCAGGATCGTCTGCGGCGGCTGCTTCGACAGCATCGCGACGCCGTTATACGCCCGCTGTCCGATCGCCTCGACATTGTAGCCGAGGGCGGCGATCTCCAGTCGCGGGAAATCGTCGGCGAGGCATTTGATCTCCTGCAGGCACAGCACGTCAGGCTGCGAATCCTTCAGGAAATCGAGCAGATGCGGCAGCCGCACCTTGGCCGAGTTAACGTTCCACGTCGCGATTTTCATGCCGTGCTCACCTCCGCTCCAAACGCAGCTGTCATTCCGGGGCAGTCCGCAGGACTGAACCCGGAACCCATGAACACGGTCCTTCGCCCTCTTTCGCGCTGCCCGTGTTCTTGGTTTCCGGGTTCAGTCCTGCGGGCCGCCCCGGAATGACAGAAACGGCGGAGTTTTCTGAACGTCCGTCGCGGGTGCAGGCGCGGCTACGCGATCGAGAAGGAGTTGCCGCAGCCGCAGGAGGAGGCGGCGTTCGGGTTTTTGATCTGGAACGAGGCGCCCATCATGTCCTCGACAAAATCGACCTCGGCGCCGGCCAGCAGGTCGAGCGAGGTGTCGTCAATGACAACCGCGACGCCGTTGCGTTCGAAAAGATGGTCGTCGGCATTTTGCTGGTCGTCAAAGCTGAGACCGTACTGAAAGCCGGAGCAGCCGCCGCCCGACACCGCGATGCGCAGGAACGCGCCCTGCGCCTCTTCCTGCTGCTTCAGCGCTGCGATCCGCCGCGCTGCGTTGTCGGTGACGACGATCTGCCGTTCGCTGATCACATCCTGCGCAATTTCAGTCATATGCGTCCGTGCTCTCTCTTGCCCCTTTAGGGCATCTCGCTCGGGTTCTTCCGATTGTGTATTTAAGCATTCTCGCCACCCTGTCAAAGCCGGTGAAGGCAGAGAAGGAACGCAGCATGTTGCGGGCAGTGCCGGGCGGACGCCCCCGGGAGACTGATACCGATGCCGACACCGACGCGGAAGCCGCGGCGGCGGCCGAAAAGCTCGCCTATCTGACGACGCTCGAACGCAAGGTGCTGTGGCTTTCCACCTGGATGATCCACAACGCCAATCACCTGCGCCCGAGCCGCGACGGGCTCAAGGTCGGCGGCCACCAGGCGTCGAGCGCCTCGCTCGCGACCTTGATGACCGCGCTCTATCTCGACGTGATGCGGCCGCAGGACCGGGTCGCGGTCAAGCCGCATGCCTCGCCGATGTTTCACGCGCTGCAATACCTGCTGGGGCACCAGACCCGCGACAAGCTCGAGCGATTTCCGCGCGCTCGGCGGCGCGCAGGCCTATCCGTCGCGCAGCAAGGACGGCGACCTTGTCGATTTCTCGACCGGTTCGGTCGGGCTCGGGGTCGGGGTCACGCTGTTCGCCTCGCTGGTGCAGGATTATCTGCGGCTGCATCGCCTGACCTCGCAGGACGACGTGCCCGGCCGGATGATCGCGCTGGTCGGCGACGCCGAACTCGACGAGGGCAACATCTTCGAGGCGCTGCTCGAAGGCTGGAAGCACGATGTCCGCAATCTGTGGTGGATCATCGACTACAACCGGCAGAGCCTCGACGCGGTGGTGTCGGACCGGCTGTTCGGGCGTATCGACGCCTTGTTCGAGATGTTCGGCTGGCGCGTCGTCACGCTGAAATACGGCCGGCTGTTGCAGGCGGCGTTTGCCCGGCCCGACGGCGAGCATCTGCGCGACTGGATCGATGCCTGCCCGAACTCGCTCTACTCGGCGCTGGTGTACAAAGGCGGGGAGGGGTGGCGCGAGCATTTGCGGCGCGACCTCAATCGTCATCCCGGCATCCGCGCGATCCTCGACGAGCACGACGACGAGGCACTGGCGCGGCTGATGACCAATCTCGCCGGACATGACATGGGTTCGGTGCTCGAGGCTTTTCATGGCGTCACCGACGACCAGCCGACCTGCTTCATCGCCTACACGATCAAGGGCCACGGGCTGCCCTTCGCCGGGCACAAGGACAATCATGCCGGGCTGATGAACCTGCAGCAGATGGCCACGTTCCAGGAGACCATGAAGGTGCCCGCGGGCACGGAATGGGACCGTTTCGTCGGGCTCGACCTGCCACCGGACAGGCTCGCCGATTTTCTCGCCGAGACGCCGCTGGCGAGCGGCGGCGGGCGGCGCCATGTCACCGCGCCGATCGCGGTGCCGCCCGTGTTGCCGGCGCCGCGCGGCAGGCAGCAATCGACGCAGGAAGCCTTCGGCCGCATCCTCGGCAATCTTGCCGCCGGCGACAGCGCACTGGCGTCGCGCATCGTCACGACCTCGCCCGACGTCACGGTGTCGACCAATCTCGGCAACTGGGTCAACCGCCGCGGCATTTTCGACCGCACCGAGCGGCTCGACACGTTCCGCGAGGAGAACGTCGTCTCGGCGCAGCGCTGGGCGATGGCGCCGCTCGGGCAGCACATCGAACTCGGCATCGCCGAGAGCAATCTGTTCCTGCAGCTGGCGGCGCTCGGGCTCGCCGGGTCGCTGTTCGGGGCCCGGCTGCTGCCGATCGGGACGCTGTACGACCCGTTCATCAAGCGCGGCCTCGATGCGCTCAACTACGCCCTCTACCAGGATGCGCGGTTCATCGTGGTGGCGACGCCGTCGGGCATTACGCTGGCGCCGGAGGGCGGGGCGCACCAATCGGTGGTCGAGCCGCTGATTGGCCTCGGGCAGCCGGGCCTCGTCAGCTTCGAGCCGGCCTACGCCGACGAACTGGCGGTGCTGCTGCGCTGGGCGCTTGCGGAGATTCAGCGCGACGACGGGGAATCGGTCTATTTTCGCCTGTCGACCCGGCCGATCGAGCAGCCGGAGCGCGAGATCGACGAGGCGCTCGCCAAGGCGATCGTCGCCGGGGCGTACTGGCAGCGCGAGCCGGGGCCTGATGCCGAACTGGCGATCGCCTATTGCGGGGCGCTGGCGCCGGAGGCGATTGCCGCGTGGGAGGCGGTTTGCGAGGACCTGCCGGGGACCGGGCTCTTGGCGATCACCTCGCCGGCCCGGCTGCATCGTGACTGGCGCATCGCGCTGGGTCGCGGCGGGCAGGGCGCCGCCGAACGGCTGTTGCGCCGGCTGCGCCCGGGTGCGGCGCTGGTCACGGTGTGCGACAGCCATCCGGCGACGCTGTCGTGGCTCGGCAGTGTCGCGCGCAACACGGTCGTGCCGCTCGGGATCGATCGATTCGGCCAGTCCGGTGACCTTCCCGATCTGTATCGGGTGTATGCCTAGATAGCGATGCAATCGTCGATGCGGCGGCTCGCGCCTGCCTGCGAGCCATCGCGATCTGACGGCAGTATTTGAGCCGGTCTGGGCGCGGGCAAATGCCACAGATAGGGATTACCCGGTCGGCGTAGCTCAACCGATGGTGATGGGCTATTGCGGCTGGCCGCTCCGCTTTGGTATAGCCTCCATTGGACGAGGCTACCCGCCCGGCGGAGGAGCAGCTCCTCCGGCCTCTGGTCTGAGAATTTCATTAATTCTCAGTCATTTCGGGGAGGGTCGCCGTCTGCTGCCAGCCTGATTCCAGGCCTCGGCGTAGCATGTTTTTCGGATTCACGACCGTCGCGGTGGTTGAGCGTATGGATAACGCAGAGGATGTCGAGCGGCTCTTCTCCTGGCTGAGCGCGCCGATGGTGCATTACCGGGAATTTGCTCCCAAAGTCGACGTGGCCGAGGCTGTCGCGGCGTGGCCGCTGGCGCATCGCGCGGCCGCGGAATCAGGCATGGATGTCGGGGGCGTGGTGCCGCATGGCGGTGCCGCCGCGCATGAACGCGTGGCGCGCGATCAGATGGGCCTGCCGGCCATTGTTGCACAGGCATTGCACGACAACGCGGGAGCAGCGCCGCCGAACCTGGCGCCGACGATCGTCGACCGGCCGCGGGCGACCACTGATGGCCTGGTGGCGGCGCTCGGGCAGCGGGTCCATGCGACCAATCTCGAACGCGCCGAGGGCATTCATGCCGCCGTGCCGACCGAGCCGCTGCCGCCCGCGCCACTGCCGCCGGCGCCACCCCCGCCAGCGCCACCCCCGGCGCCGCCGTTGATCCGGCGCGAGGCCGCGGCGCCGCCGGTTGAGCCGGTGATCGCCGGGTTCGAGGAGCCGACCCCTGCCGCACCGCCGCTTCAGTCGCGGTCGTCGTCGCTGCCGCCGCTGATCCAGGACCAGCCGCGTCGAGGCCGTCAGGAGCCCGATCCGCCGTCGCGCGCGCCTGCCGCGGCGCCGGGTGCGCCCGATGGCGATCGCGGCCTGTTCCGCGACGAACCCCGCGCCCGCGATGACCGGGCCGCCGGCCAAATCGCCGACCGCCAGGACCGCTCGCTCGGCGCCGTGTTCGACCGGCTCTCCGGCGGCCGGGAACGGCTGCCCGACCCGCGCAATCGCGGCCGGACCGCCCCGGGTCTCGGCTCAATCTTCAACAGGCCGCGCTGAGATGCCGGTTGTCTGCTTCGCCTCGCCCAAGGGCGGCGTCGGCCGGACCACGCTGACCGCCACGGTCGGGGTGGCGCTCCGCAGGCTGGGCTGGCGGGTGCTGGCGATCGATCTTGACCGTCAGAATGCGCTGCGCCTCAGCTTCGACCTGGCGGAGGATTTGCGCGGCGTTGTCGACGAGGTCGACAGCGCCCGGCCGTGGGACGAGCTGGCGGTCGAGACCCCGGTCGGCATCCACCTGATCCCTTTCGGCGCCGTGCCGGCGGCCGCGGCCTTGCGGCTGCAGACGCATGTCGCGCAGAACCCGGGCTGGCTGCGGCAGCGGCTGGCCCGCCTCGCCGACCAGCGCGACCTGATGGTGGTGATCGACATGCCGCCCGGTCCCTCGCCGTTTAACGCTGATCTCGACCCGTTTGCCGATTTGCACGTTGTGCCGCTGCTCGCCGACGCGATGAGCCTGGCGGTTCTGCCCAAGTTGCAGCACGGAGAATTGCTGATGCTCGGGGCCGGTGTCCGGGCGCCCCCGGTCGGTTTTGTCCTGAACCAGGTCGATCCGCGACGCCAGTTGTGCCGCGACGTTCTGGCGCTGAGCCGTGATGTCCTCGGCGACGCGCTCTATGGCATGATTCATCAAGACGAAGGGGTCGCCGAGGCGGCGGCCTGCCAGCTGACGGTTCTCGATTACGCCCCCGAAAGTGTCGCCAGCCATGACATCACGGCGATCGCGCAACGGGTGCACGCCAGTCTGGCGCCGGTCTGAGGGCGGGGAGGGTAGCAGATGCAGGGGCTTATCAGGCGGGTTTCGCACGCGGAATTCGCCGGCCAAAATCTCGTCCTTGCAGCCTTGGTGGTCGCTGGCCTGTTCCTCGTCGGGATCGTCATTGTCACGCCGCTCGATCTTGTGTCGCAGGCGCTGTTTGCCTTGCTGACCATCATTGCGATGCTGCTGATCAAGGGGCATCCGTCGCGTGGCATCACGGTGATCCTGATCACGCTGTCGATCGTCATCTCGACCCGCTACATCTGGTGGCGACTGACCGAGACGATGCAGTTCGGGACGAAGTTCGAGGCGTTTCTCGGGATCGGGCTGGTTCTCGCCGAACTGTATGCCTGGCTGGTGCTGGTGCTCGGCTATGTCCAGACGGCCTGGCCGCTGAACCGCATGCCGATCGCGAATGCCGGAAGACTTGTCGGCCTGGCCGACCGTCGATCTGTTCATCCCGACCTATAACGAGCCGCTGTCGATCGTCCAAAACACCGTCTTCGGCGCGCTGTCGATCGACTATCCGGCTGACAAGCTCAAGATATACATTCTCGATGACGGGCGGCGCGAGGAATTCCGGGCGTTCGCCGAGGCACTCGGCGTCGGCTATATCACGCGCGACAACAACATCCATGCCAAGGCCGGCAATCTAAACCACGCGCTCGGCCTGACGGACGGTGAATTGCTGGCGCTGTTCGACAGCGACCACGTGCCGAACCGCGCCTTTCTGCAACTGACGGTCGGCGGCTTTCTCACCGATCCGAAGCTCTCGCTGGTGCAGACGCCGCATCATTTCTATTCGCCGGACCCGTTCGAGCGGAATTTGCGCGGCGGCGGGTCGATCCCGAACGAGGGGCTGCTGTTCTATGGGCTGATCCAGGACGGCAACGATCTGTGGAATGCCGCGTTTTTCTGCGGCTCCTGCGCCGTGATCCGGCGCAGCGCGGTTGAAATCGATCGGTGGCTTCGCGACCCAGACCGTCACCGAGGATGCGCATACCGCACTGAAACTGCACCGCGCCGGCTGGCACTCGGCCTATCTGAAGCTGCCGCTGGCGGCGGGTCTCGCGACTGAGCGGCTGTCGATCCATGTCGGACAGCGGATGCGGTGGGCACGCGGCATGACCCAGATTTTCCGGGTCGACAACCCGATGCTGGGGCGCGGCCTGAGTTTCGGCCAGCGCGTCTGCTACCTCAACGCGATGATGCATTTCTTTTTCGGCATCCCGCGCTTCATCTTCCTGACCGCGCCGCTGGCCTACCTGCTGTTCCGCCTCAACATCATCGCGGCGAGCGGATTGATGGTCATCGCCTATGCCCTGCCGCATCTTTGGCACGCGACGATCACCAATTCGCGGTTGCAATCGCGCTACCGGCATTCCTTTTGGGGCGAGATCTACGAGAGCGTGCTGGCCCTCTATATCCTCAAGCCGACCATCACGACGCTGATCAACCCCAAACGCGGCAAGTTCAACGTCACGGAAAAGGGCGGTCTGCTGCCGTCGGATTACTTCGATTACAAGATCGTGCGACCGCAATTGATTGTCTGCGGCCTGCTGCTCCTGGGCCTGGTCGTCGGCGTGATCCGCTGGTTCCTGATCGACTACGCCGATACCGAGGTGCTGCTGCTCAACATCTTCTGGGCGGCGTTCAACCTGCTGACCATCGCGGCGGCGATTGCGGTGGCGCGCGAGGCGCGGCAGGTGCGCGGCTCGGTGCGGCACGATCTGGTGATGCCAGCGGTCGTGCACCTGCCGAACGGGCGCACGATCGTCACCCAATCGCGCAACATGTCGACCACCGGCGGCCAGTTTACCGCTGCCAAGCCGGAGGGCATCGGCCCCGGCGACAATATCGAACTCGAGGTGATGATCGGTGACCGTCCAGCAATGTTCCCGGCCCGTATCGTCGGCTGGGCCGGCGATCAGCTTCGTCTGATGTTTACCGAAATGACCGTGCACCAACAGCGCGACATCGTGCGGATCGTGCTTTGCCGCGCCGATGCCTGGCTTGATTGGGAGGACCACCCGATCGACCAGCCGCTGCGCTCGGTAAGCCAGATTCTGCGCAGCATCGGCGGGCTGTTCGTGATGCGCGGCTGGCGCTCGCTCGGTCAGGCACGAGTCGCCGCTGCGCCAGTGCCGGCCGCCGCGGCATCGGCTGCGCCACCCCCGGCTGGCAGCCGCCGCGGCCGCACCGCGCCGCGAGAGGGTGACGTCGCGGATGATATGGGCCGCCGGCATCGGCCTCGGTACGATGGCGATGATCGGCGCCGCTTCGGCCCAGACCTCGCCGCTGCGCGGTGGCGCGGCGCCGGCCCCGAGTGCCGCCGGCGCGGCCAACCCATCGGCTGCCGCGACCGGCGCCGCGGCGCCGCCGGCTCAGGGCGCGCAGGTGCCGGTCATGGCGCCCTCGGCGCCCGTGCCGGGCGCTCCGCCGCCATCGAGCCTGACGCCGCCGGGACAGCCGGCGCTGCCCGGTCCGGCCAGCGGCACGACGACCGAAGCGACGGGCTCGACGCGGCAGCAGGTGCTGACGCTAAAGGACCTTGGCGCCAGTTCGCCGATCCGCCTGCTCGGCGTGCAGGGCGAAGGCAGTCTGCCGTTCTCGGTGCGGCGCGACGATGTCGTGACCGGTGGCAAGGTCGATGTCGCGATCGCCTACTCTCCAGCGCTGATCCCCGAGATCAGCCACCTGACGCGTGCTGCTCAACGGTGAGATCATCGGCTCGATCCCGCTGCCCAAGGAGAAGGCGTCGGGCGAGATCGTCAGCCTGCCGATCAACCCGGTCCTGTTCCAGGAAGACAACCGCATCCTGTTCCGCTTTATCGGCCACTACACGCTGGGCTGCGAAGACCCGCTGCAATTCGACCCTCTGGCTGGTGCTCAGCAATACCAGCGCGGTGACGATGCAATTGCAGAAGCTGACGCTCGCCAACGAGCTGTCGCTATTGCCGGCACCGTTCTACGATTCGAAGGACATGCAGTCGCTCACGCTGCCGTTTGTCTTCTCCGGCAAGCCGGCGCCGGCGACGTTGCAGGCGGCGGGCATTACCGCTTCATGGTTCGGCAGCCTTGCCTCGTACAAGGGGGCGACCTTCCCGGTCAGTTTCGACACGGTGCCGGCCGGCAACGCGGTGGTCTTTGCAACCAACAACGACAAGCCGAGCGGCGTGCAAATTCCGTCGCTGAGCGGCCCGACGATCTCGGTGGTGCCCAACCCGAACAACCCCGAGGCCAAATTGCTGCTGGTCATGGGCCGGACGCCGGAGGAACTGACCGCGGCGGCGCAAACGCTGGCGCTGGGGTCGGTCGCGCTGAGCGGCCAGACCCAGGTGGTCGGCATGCCCGAGGTTCCGGCCCGGCAGGCCTATGACGCGCCGCGCTGGATCCCGATGGACCGGCCGGTGCGGTTCGGCGAACTGGTGCAGCCGACCGATCTGCAGGGCAACGGCCTGGTCCCCGGCCTGCTGACGGTCAATTTCCGCACCGCCCCCGACATCTTCGTGTGGGGCAACAGCGGCGTGCCGCTGATGGTGCGCTACCGCTATCCGGCCGGCACCTGGCTGAATTTCTCGGATTCGCGGCTCGACGTGTCGATCAACAACTCGTACCTGCGCAGCCTGCCGATGACGCAGGAAGGCACGGTGCAGCAGGTCAAGGACATCATCTCGCCCGACTTCGCGATGAACGAGCAGACGGTGCGGGTGCCGCCCTATTACGTGTTCGGACAGAACCAGCTGCAGTTCTATTACGATCTGCGGCCGATGAAGCGCGGCGAGTGCCAGGACGTGCTGCCGAACAATGTGCAGGAATCGATCGACCCGGATTCGACGATCGACCTGTCGAAAACCGAACGGTTCACGACGCTGCCGAACCTCGCCTTCTTCGTCAACTCGGGCTACCCGTTCACCAAATTTGCCGATCTGAGCCAGACCGCGGTCGTGGTCCCCGATCAGCTGAGCCCGGCTGACGTGCAGACCTATCTGACGCTGATGGGCATGATGGGTGATTCGACCGGCTTCCCGGTCGCGCGGGTCACGGTGGTCGGCGGCCGGCCAGGTCGATCAGGTGGCGAACAAGGACCTGATCGTCCTCGGGTCGCTTTCGCGCCAGCCACTGATCGCCAAGTGGAGCGAGAACGCGCGGCTGCGGATCGATGGCGGGCGGTTGCGGGTGGCGATGACCTCGTCGCTCGAACCGCGTCTATACCGCGCTCGACCCGAACGCGCGGGCAGAGCGCGAGCGGATCGACCAGCTCCTGGTGCAGCAGGGCGACAACCTCGCGACGATGATCGGGATGGAATCGCCGCTCAGTTCGGGGCATACGGTCGTCATGATCACCGGCTCGACCCCGGAAAAGCAGATGACGGTGCTCAGCGCCTTTCGCAATCGCGACCTCAACTCGCTGATCCAGGGCGATTTGATGGTGGCGACCAACGATAAGGTGACGAGCTTCCGCGTCGGCTCGGAGTACACGGTCGGCCATCTGCCGATGTTGACCAAGGTTCGCTGGTGGCTCGGCAACTCGCCGCTGCTGTTGATCCTGTTCACGCTGATTGGCGTGCTTCTGATTGCCCTGGTGGCATACTGGCTGCTGAGCCGCGTTGCCGCGCGTCGAGTGGGGACGTGACGCCGTGGCGACGTCTTGGCAGTTTTTGCCCTGGCGGCTTTTGGCCCGGCGGTTTTTGGTTGGGTTGGTGGGTTGGTGAAGCGGAACTGCCCCGGTTATTTGAGGCGGCTCGTCGTCGGGGCGATGCCACGACATCAAAACATCTCGGGGGCGGTATTCCCGGGGGAGGTGGAATGAGGTCCTGGGCACGCGACATCGCACTCGGGTTGCTGCTGGCAACGGCAATCCCGGCGCCCGTGGCGTATTCGGCGCAAACCGCCGAGCAGATCCTGCTCGACAAGGCGCGCTATTGGCGGCTGAAGGACCGCCCGGACCTCGCGATCGAGGCGTTGCAGAAGCTGCTCAGCATCAACCCGAACCAACCGGACGCGTTGTATCAGTACGGCATCATCGATGTGCAGCAGAACAAGCTCGACGACGCCAAAGCGTATCTGGCGCGGCTGCGCACCGTCGACCCGTCGAGCCAGCGCATCGCCGATCTGGAAAACGCCATTCGCGCCGGGCAGGTCTCGCCGAGCGAGCTGAGCGAGGCAAGGCGGCTGGCGCAAGCCGGCCAGTTCGCCCAGGCCACCGCGAAATACCAGCAGACCTTCAAGGGCGCGCCGCCGCCGACCTTCGGCATCGAATACTACCAGACGCTGGCCGGGACGCAGCAGGGCTGGTCAGAGGCGCGCCAGGGCCTCGCCCGTCTTGTTCAGGAGGCACCGAACGACAGCAAGGCACGCCTCGCCCTGGCCGAGGTACTGACGTACCACACGGAAACGCGTGCCGAAGGCATTCGCGCGCTGGCGGTGCTCAGCGACGATCCGGTTGTCGGGCCACTGGCCACGCAATCCTGGAAAAAGGCCGTATTCTGGCTTGGCGGCAGCGCCGAAGACCGCGCGCTCTACAAGTCGTACCTGCGTAAATTTCCGCAGGACGCCGAAGTGCGTCAGCATATGGCCGAAGCCACCAAGCCCGGTGCGCCCGGCCCGGCTTCGGCCAGCGCGGCCGGCTACGGCGATCTCAACCGCGGCAATCTCGCGGCAGCCGAACGCGCCTTCGAGGGACAGCTGCGGCGCAACCCGAATGATGCCGACGCCATTGCCGGCCTGGGCCTGATCCGGCTGCGACAGCAGCGCTTTGGCGAGGCACGCGACCTGCTCGGCCGGGCGATGAACGCGGCGCCGGCGCGGCGGGGCCAATGGGCCGCAGCCTATGGCAGTGCGGTGTTTTGGGTGACGATCCGCGAGGCGAAATCGGCGGCCGACGCCGGCAATTACGCCGCTGCGGAATCGGCGTATCGCCGCGCCCTGTCGGCGCAGCCGGACAATACCGACGCCATCGTCGGCCTCTACACCGCCCTGACCGCGGAGGGCAAAACCGCCGAGGCTGCGGAACTGGCGGCGCGCATCGCCCGGCTCGACCCGAGCAAGATGGCGGGCATCAACCGGGCGCGCTCCGACATCCTGCGCGCCGACGCCAAAAGCCTGCTCGCCCGCGGCGACACTCCGGGGGCGGTCGCGAAATACCAGGAAGCGATCGCGGTCGATCCCGGCAACGGCTGGGCCCGGCTCGATCTCGCGCGGCTGTTGATGACGAATGGCGACACGGCGCAGGCCTACGCGGTCATCAACCCCAACGCGGCGGGTGTGTCGGTCGACAGCCTGCAGGCCGCGGCAATCTTCTATTCCGAACAGAACCGGCCGGCTGAAGCGCTCAGCGCCCTCGACCGCATCCCACAGGGTTCGCGCAACGCCGAAACGACCGCGCTTCGCAACCGCGTTGTGATCACCGCGGAAATCGCCCACGCCAAACAGCTGGCGCGCAGCGGCAACCGGGCGGCGGCGCGCAACATCCTGCTGGCGCTGAATTCGCGGCCGCCGGTGACGACCGACAAGACGCAGATGGTCGCTGATGCGTTGATCGATATCGGCGATCCGCAGGCCGCCTTGCAGATTGCCCGGCCGACCAACGCCGCCAACAAATCGGCGGTGATCGATTATGCGACACTGCTGTTCCGGGCCGGTCAGGATGGCGCGGCAACCGCGTATCTGACGGAGGCGGAAGCCTCGGGCCGCATTACCGGTGCCGACCGGCGCGACCTCGAAAACCTGAAATGCGACATCGCCGCGCGCCGCGCCGACCAGTTGCGCGAACGCAACGACTTCGCCGGCGCTTATGACCAGCTGTCGGCATTGCTGATCGCCTATCCGAACAACCCGACCCTGCTGAATGCGGCCGGGCGCATCTATGCCTCGGCCGGGCAAAGCAGCGTCGCGATGACGTTTTTCGATGCCGCATTCCGTCAGGCCCCGAACGATGTCGGCGTGATCCGCGGTGCGGTCGGCGGCGCGATCCAGGCCGGCGATCTCGACCGGGCGCGGGCTTATCTCGCCTATGGCATGCAGGAGCATCCGACCAATCCGCGGCTGGTCTATCTGCAGGCCGAGATCGCGCGGGCCGATGGCAATAATGGGGTCGCGCTGTACAATCTGCAGGCCGCCCGCGCGCTCGATATGCAGCAATCCGGCATTACCGGGCCGGTCGCGATGGGGCCGCCAATCATGGGGCCGGGCTCCCCCGGCCGGCTGCCGCCTAATCCGTTCCGCCAATCCCAGGCGGAGCCGGTCGCCGGGGCCAAGCCGGCGACAATGGCTGCCAGCGAGATGGCCTCCGGTGCGGTTGATGAGCTGATCGCCCCTCCTGTGCCGGCCTCGTCACGGTTCCTTGCCACTGTCGATGCTGCGGCGTTGCAGGGCTTGCCAACGCACACCGTCGAGCCAATCCCGGCACCAACGTCGCGTCGCATGTTCAAGCTCGCGGCATCCACCGAGGAGAGCGGCGGCAGCACCCCGCCGGCTCCGTTGCCTCCGGCACCAGCGCCGCTGCAAGACACGGTGATTTCGGCTGACAGCGATGATCTGGTCGCACCGCCGTATCTCAACGACCGGGCGGGGCATCGCCCTGCGACGGCGCCGGGGTCAACCAGCGGCCGGCCGCAGATCGCGTCTTTGCCGACGATCGCCAACCCTGATTTCGCAGCCGGCGCCAGCGAGCCAGGCGTGCTGCAACCCACCTCTCTGCTACCGGCTGCCGCCGCACCGGGGTTCAGCGCAGCGCCGGCGCCGGCAGCCTCGCTGTCGCAAAGCGCAGCCTCGTCATCGCAAAACGCACCGTCGCAGAGCCCGCGGCGCCAGCAACTCGCCGACCTGCCACCGCTGCCGCCGCCGCCCATTCCCGGCTATCAGGCGCCGGGCGGCTACCAGGGATACCCGGCGCAGTACAATCAGCAGTACAATCCGAACCAGTACTACCCGAACGCCCAATACGCGCCCAATCAGCCCGCGCCCAATCAGTACGCGCCGGCTCAACATGCCCGGGCCCAATACGCTCCGAGCGCACCTCCAGCGCAATATTCGGCGAACCAGTACCCAGCCCAATACTATCCGAACCAATACTACCCGCCGGCGCAGCCGCAGCAGGTGGCGCCGTTGCAACCCCTGCCGCCGCCGCCGATCCCCGGCTATCAGGCCCCGGCGACGATCGGTCAGCCAGGCCCGGTGCCGCAGGAACTCGCTTGAACTCGACATCGATCGCAGCATCGCGGCGATCAATGCCGAAGTCCAGCCCGACGATCCAGGGCGGTCTCGGCTTCCGGATACGCGGCGGCGAAAGTGGCCTCAGCCAGCTCGATGATTTCACCGTGCCGCTGGAATCGACATTCTCGCCGTTCTATACCGGCACGGTACGGCTCCAGGCGATTCCGACCTTCCTGACCGCCGGAACGGTCGGCCAGGGGTCGCTCCTGCGGTTCGGTAGTGAACCGGCAGTGGCGTTGATCGGGCCGCCGACCTTTAACGCCCTCGTGCCGGCCGGCAGCCAGACCGCCAACGGTGTCTCGCTCAATGCCGCCTATTCCTACCAGATGTTCTCGGGCGAGATCGGCAGTACCCCACTCGGTTTCCCGATCGAGAATCTGGTCGGCCGCGTGGCGTTGAATTGGCCCGGCCCGGCCAGCGCGACGACGGCGTTGCCGAGCCTGCCGTTGCCGCCGATTTCGGTCAGCAACCCGCTGAGCGTCAGGGTCGAGCTGTCACGGCAGCCGATCACTGAAAGCATGCTGTCCTTTGCCGGGCAGCATGACCCGGTCACCGGGCGTCTGTGGGGTGGTGTGCTGAAAAACGGCGGCACCGCCCTGGTGTCGTATGATGACGGCGATGTCGGGGTTTACGGCGGTGCCGGCGGGTGGAGCATCGACGGCACGGCGGTTGCCGGCAACTCGGAAATTGAAGGCCTGGTCGGCGCTTATGTGCGGCCCTACCGGGTCGGCAACAATGCGTTCAAGGTCGGCATCAACCTGTCCTACATGGGGTATGACAAGAACCTGCGGTTCTTTACCTTTGGCCAGGGCGGGTATTTCAGCCCGCAGAATTACCTGCAATTTGCGGTGCCGATTGAATATGCCGGCAAATCCGGGCGGTTCGCGTATCTGGTCGGCGGAGCGCTGGGCGTGCAAACCTTCAGCGAAGACCGCAGCCCGGTATTCCCCAACAACGCCGCGGCCCAGTCGGCGCTGGCCAACGCGTTCGGCAGCGCGGCCTTCTATCCCTCGCGCACCGTTACCGGGCCCGCGTTTGCGGCGCGCGGCCAGGTTGAATACCAGCTGGATAACGGCTTTTCGATCGGTGCCCTTGCCACATTCGACAATGCCCAGAATTACAACGAGGGGGTTGGCAAACTGTACCTGCGCAAGACCTTTGGCGCGTCGCCGCCGGCCGCGATGTACCTTCCGAATTCGCTCCCGGGGAGGCTGTAATGGCCGCGTTGGATGAGGAGCTGATTTCGCTCCGCTACTACGCGCAGCAGCAATGCTCGCGGCAGTGGGTGCATTTTATCTCTGCGATGTTCGCCGAATTCGAGGAACGGGTGGACCCGCTCGAGGCCGATCAGTTTCTCGAAACATTGGGCGCGCGAGTGGCGCGGGCGTTGCCATTGCGCCGCTGCGAAAGCCTCGAGGACCTCGAAGACGATATCAACTCGGTGCTCGAAGGCATCGATTGGGGCTGGGTTCGGATTACGGAAAACGGCCGGTTTGTCGAGATCACCCACGGCTCGTACCCGATCATTCCGCAGGACGAGGGGCGCCGCGGCTGGCTCGTGCCGGTGCTCGAAGGCGTCTACACCGAATGGTTTGGCGCGCAGGGGGCCGATCCCGGGTTTGCCGCGCGGCTGGTGGGGCTCCGTCGGGTGTCCGGCGCGCCGTTCGTCTTCCACTACGGCCGGCACGCCTGAGCCGATCTGTCGCACGCTTAACCGCGCAGCGACACCCGTCGCTGTCCGGTGGAACGTGGTTGCGTGGTAAGACCATCCTGATGCGTCTGTTTCTTCGCCGGTGCCTGGCGCCGGTCGTCATTGCCGCGGCTTTGATCGGCGGGGCCACTGCGGCGCACGCCGATGCGGTCGACAGCGGCTGGGCCGTCTTTCGTAACCGCTTCGTGACCACGGATGGCCGGGTGCTCGACACCGGCAACAAAGAGGTCAGCCACACCGAAGGGCAGGGCTGGGCGATGCTGTTCGCCGAGGCCGCCGGCGACCGCGACTCCTTCAACAAAATCTGGAACTGGACGCGCAGCAATCTGCAGCGCCGCGACAACGCCTTGTTTTCCTGGCGTTATGACCCTGACGGGAAGACACCGGTTGCCGATTCGAATAACGCCTCCGATGGTGATATCCTGATCGGCTGGGCATTGGCGCGCGCGTCGCGCCACTGGAATGACCCGGAATACGGCCGCGCGGCGCGGCGCATCATCGCCGATATCCGTCGCCGTCTCCTGGTGCGCGCGCAAGGTTGGCTGGTGCTGTTGCCGGGACAGCAGGGATTCAAGGCTGACGGCGTCACCGTGGTCAACCCGTCCTACTATATCTACCCCGCGCTAAAGGAATTTGCCCGGATCTTGCCGTCGCCGGAGTGGCAGCGGCTGCGCGTTGCCGGGCTGAACCTATTGGCCGACGCCCGCTTTGGGCGGTGGGGGCTGACGCCCGACTGGCTGCAGATCGCCAAATCAGGGGAACTAAGCCCGGCGGCGAATTTTCCGCCGCGCTTCGGGTTCGAGGCCATCCGCGTGCCGCTCTACCTGATCTGGGCCGGCGAGGCGAGCGGCGAGCGGCTCGCCTCCTATCTCGACTACTGGAACGATTTCGGCGGCAAGCCGGCGCCGGCCTGGGCCGATCTCAGCAACAACAGCGTTGCGCCCTATGCCGGTTCGACCGGCTTCCAGGCGATCGCGGCGCTGGCTCGCGCCTATGGCCAGACCGGGCAGCCGACCCTGCCGACGATCGGTGATACCGATGATTACTATGCCGCAAGCCTGACACTGCTCGCCGCCATAGCGCAGCGCGAGATAGCGCGCTGATGCGGCGGCGTCCCCATGCTGGACCCGGCCGTGGCCGGCCGGGTCCAGAACAACATCGATGTCATGCCGCGGGGCGTGCCTAGCGGCTGGTCGAGCCGCGCGGGACCATCCCGCCCGCCGTACCCGGCGTCGATGGCGAGGTTGATGACGGCATCAAGGCATCGCCGGCGCCTGGGGTCGTGGTCGTGTTGCCGGGCGCCGCGCCTGACATCGCACCCG
The DNA here is from genome assembly GCA_963737875.1 of uncultured Alphaproteobacteria bacterium. Lineage (GTDB taxonomy): Bacteria > Pseudomonadota > Alphaproteobacteria > ATCC43930 > CGMCC-115725 > DATARH01. Next base: position 35,921 of record CAVTUM010000009.1, read on the forward strand.
GCGTGCTCGACCCGGAACCCATCGTCGCCGGCGCGCCGTTTTTCGCGCTCATCAGACGCGCGAATGTCTGGGCATCCAGCGTATCGGTGCGTTGCAGCCCGCTCTGCGTCTGGAAACGGGTCAGCGCCGCCCTGGTGTCGCGGCCCATGATGCCGTCGATCGGCCCGTTATAGAGGCCGGCGGCATGCAGCTGGTCCTGCGCCTGACGGACACGGTTCTCGTCAGTACCCATTGCCTGACCGGCGGCAGGAGCCTGGCTATCGGATTGCAGGGCCGGCGCCGGCTGCCGGTCGATGGTGCCAGGTCCCATCGTCTGGGCGCCGGTGTTTGGCGTTGTGGTCGTTTGCGCCAGGGCCGGACCCGCGAGGCCGGCGGCGAGGGCGAGGGCAAGCGTCGTGGTCGGGGATAATCTCATCGGGAAGCTCCGCTTTGAGAACACGGCAATATCCGTGTCCTCAAGCAACGGCGCTCCGGGCCGCATGTTCCAAGGTCCTCGCGGGGGTTGAATTGGCCCTGGGAACGCTCGCGCCCGGGCCAAACGCCCGGGCGGCGGGGCTATTGCGGGCCGCCGCGCATCGAGGCGGGCTGGCCCGGCAGGTCAACCGTGCCGGTATCGGTCAGTTGCGTGCCATTGACCTTCAGCACCGTCAGGTTGCGGTCGATGAAGTTGCCGACATACAGGTAACCGCCATCGGGGCTGAACACCGCACCCTCCGGCAGGGCACCGACCGTCGTCTCGCCGACATTGGTGACCTTCTTGCCGTCGATCTTCAGCGCGGTTACCGCGCCTCCGGGATGATGGATACCAGTTGCTCTTGGGCAGGTTCGAGCCGCGCGCCTCGATCGTCACGGCGAGCCTGCCGTTCGGGCTGATCGCCAGCCCCTCCGGGGAGTCGCCGACCGCGACATGGTCGATGACGCGGATCGGGTTGGCGTCGAGGTCGATCACGCTGACGGTGTCGGCATTGCCATCGGAGCTGCCGCCGTTCCCGGTATTGGCGGTCAGCGCCAGCTTGCCATTCGGGGTGATCGCGACATTGTACGGAAAGATGCCGACCGGCAGGTCGCGCTTGTCGTAGGTTACCTTGCCGTTGTCGATCGCCAGCACCGCGATCTTGTTGGCGGCGGGTTTGGTCACCAGCGCGAGCTTGCCGTTGGGGCTGATTGCCGCCGAGGCAACGCTGTCGGTCGGCGCTCCGACGGTTATCGTGTCGGTGACCGCGACATCCTTGCCGTTGATCGACAGCACCGACACGGTGCCGTCATCGCGGTTGGCGACGAGGCCGAGCCTGCCGTCGGGCGAGATCGCCATGCCCGACGGCCGCTTGCCGAGCGTCACCGTGTTGACCACGGCCGGCGGGTTCGCCTTCAGATCGACAACGAACAATTTGTCGTCGGAAACCAGCTTGTAATCGGCGCCATTGCCCGATGGCATGACCGAATTGGCGACCAGCGCGAAATCGCGCGACGGATACACCGCCAGATTGGTCGGCGGCCCGACGATCGTGTTGATCAGCGGGATCGTCGCGATCATCCGCAGCGTGGCCGGCTTCGACATGTCGATGATCGACAGGCTGTCCTTGCCGGGCGGGTTCAGGAACGGCTTGCCGTCCTTGTCCCAGGCGGGTTTCTGGTCGTTGCCGACGATCAAGATTTGCGCCCGCGCCGCCCCTGACGCGAGCGCCAGCATCACCACAGCCGCCGCGAGCACGCGGCAGCCCGTCTGCCATTCCGACATCTCCCCCTCCCTATGTCCGGCGCCTATTTTGACGCCATGTCTCGATGCTGCCGCGAGATCGACCCCGCGGCAAGTGCTACTCGACCGGCATCTGGTTAAAGCTGCGGTTGAACACGGGGATAGGGCGCGATCCGATTTCTAAAACTGGTCGCACTGCTCCGCGGCGGAGATGAAGCGGGCGGCGTCATCCGGCAACAGCAGCCTCTCGCCGACCAGCTCTGCCGCGGCAGCCTTTACCGCGGCGATGTAGCTGTCGCGATTGCCGTAGCGTTCTTCGAACGACGGGCGCGGGTCGCCGGCGGCTTCGCGTTCGGCCTTGGTGCGGGCAAACGGGATGCGCGACCCGTCGCGGTCGGCCAATTCGTCGGGTTGCGCGCGATAGACGTTCCAGCCCGTGAAAGTCGCCAGCGGCACCGCGATCGAGGGTGTGCGGATGCCGGCGATCTCGTTGCCGTCGCCGTCCACAGCCGAGACAAAGGTTTCATAGAGCCGGGTCGGGCCGGCTTCGGGCGGGTCGATCCAATCAACCGGCGCGGTGATGCCGTTGGCGCCCGGCGCATGCGCAAAACCGGGCACGCCGGGCATGCGGATCGACTCGGCGTTGACAGCGGTGCCGGCGGAGATCGAGGGCACCCGGCTCGGCGGCGGCGCGGTGTCCTTGGTCACCCATTCTTCGAGCGCGACAAACAGGGCGCGCATCGCGGGTGTCGCGCTGTGCGGATTGCGCGGGTTGACGCATGGGCCGGGGCGCGGATCAACACCGGGCCGGCCGCCATGCTGTGTGCCGGCGATCAGGTAGGCGCGGGCATTCGCCGGCAAGGTGAGGTCACGCTTCGTCGCCGGGTCGATATGCACCAGCGAGGCGCCTTTCTGCCAATATTCGGTGGCGCTGTTGGTTTCGATGATCTTCGGGTCGGTTGCGGCGCCGCTCGACAGCGCGGCGGTTTTGCCGCTGAACGAGTCGGTGGTCACCGCCTGGCTGAATGGGAACCAGTTTTCCGGGTAGAGCCGGTCTTCGTGCTGGGTCGCGGTGCGGCCGGGCATGCCGAAACTGTGGTTGGCAAAGACCTTGCCGGCGCCGGCGACATGGCTGAACACGCCGTCGAACACGCGTGCGCCGCGCTCGTCAGCATTCATGCCGAGTTCGAGGAAATGCCGCAGGAAGCGGCCGCTCTGCGACACGCCAAAGGTCAGCGTATGGCGGATTTTGCCCATCCCAAGCTGTTCGGGGGCACCGCCATGCCGCAGGAACGCCACGAGGTCGCGAACGCTGGCATAGCCGATGCCGAGCACCTTCGCCCCGGTCGCCTCGTACCAGAGTTCGTAGATTTTGATCGGCTCGAATTTGCGGCCTTCCGGCAGGAGGCGGATCGAGCGGTCGTCAACAAAATCCCAGTCGCCGCGGGCGATTTCGGTGCGCCGGTCGCTTTCGCGGTCGCGCACGGTCAGGCGGGCGCGCGGCTGGTCGGTGGAAGCGGCGGCGTAGGACATGCGGCGCACGCTGCCATCGCCCGGCGCGCGGGTGCCGAAATGAAACTCGTCGCGGATGCGCCGCACCATCGGCCGGCCGTGTTCCAGCGCGGTCGGAAACTCGGCGCTGAGATTGCCGTTGACGCGCGGCGCACCGGGGTCCCACCCCGACCACACCAGCGAATAACCGCGCCCGAGCGAAAAGCCCAGCCCGGCATCCTCGACCGTTTGCGGGTTATTGGTGCGGGCCGCGTCGTTGCCTGGCATGTCGTCGATCAGCGTAAAGATGCGCTTCGCGCCGCGATTGGGCACGTCATAGACCAGGATGCCGCTGCCGCGCTCCGGGCTTTTGGGGCGCAGCATGTCGAAATCGGTGGTGTATTCGACGAGGCCCTGCGCGTTGCGTGCCGCCTTGTCGAGATCGACAATGCCCTGGTTGGCGGCGGCATTCGGGTCGAGCGTGCCCCGCGCCACACCCTTGATGCGGACATAGGCGCCGACCGTGCCAAACTCATGGCCGCCGGCAAAATTCGCGATGTCGGTAACGCTGATATCGGTAATGGCCATGGTTTTCTCCCTTAACCTGAGTTCCGTCATTGCGAGGAGCCGAAGGCGACGCGGCAATCTCGACGGGGGTGCGCACCCGGCCCGAGATTGCTTCGCGGAGCCTGTCCTCGGGCCGGCCGGAGCCGGACCCGGGGGCTCGCAATGACGATCTTCTTCGTTACGACTGGACCTCAACTGTCTCTGCCGGAGATTGCGTCGGCTGCCCGAAACGGTGCTCGCACTCGTCGAGAAAGGCGAGTTCTTCGGTTGTCGAAACCCGGCCGAGGATGGTGTTGCGGTGCGGGAAGCGGCCGAAGCGCTCGATGATGTCGAGGTGCAGGCGGGTCATGTGGCCGTCGCCGGGGCGGCCCGGCACCGGCGGTATCGCCAGCATCAGATCAAGGCCGCGCTGCTGATCGGCGAGAACCTCGCTGTGTTCGAGCGGCAGGTAGAAGAACGGCCGCCACGCATCCGGCACCTCGCGGTCAAAGCCGCGCGCCAGGGCGCGGTTGGTCGTCACCAGCGCCATCGGGTCGCTGGCGAAGGCCCGCGGGGTGCTGCGAAAGATGTTGCGCGGCACCTGGTCGAGCAGCATGACCAGCGCCAGCGCGCTCAACGGCGCCGCTTCCCACTCGGCATAGCGGCCGGCGACCGCGGCATCGTGGTCGGCGGCGAAATTGGCGCGCACCGCCGCGTCGAACTCTGCCGTGCTGCGAAACCAGATCTGCTTGTGGTGCAGCCGTTCCGGGTGCTCGGCATCGCCGAACCAGAAATCGAGCAACGCCTGGGCGCGCTCCGGAAGAGCAATGTTCGGGTTCACAGCAATCCTCTGCCGGCAAGGTTGCGCATCAGAGCCAGGGTGCCGAACTCCCACGGCGCGATCCGGTGGCTGTGGCCGACCCGGTTGACCAGCGCGCCGAGCTTCGGCGAGGCGATCGTTACGATGTCGCCGAGCTTGTGGGTGAAGCCTTCGCCCGGATGGTCGCGGTCTTCAACCGGCGCAAACATCGTGCCGAGAAACAGCACAAACCCGTCGGGGTATTGGTGGGTGCCGCCGATGCCCTGCGCGACGATGTCGGCCGGGTCGCGGCTGATCATGGCGAGCGAAGAGCTGCCGTTCAGGACATAGCCTTCGGGACCGCGTACCTCCAGCGACACCTCGGCCTGCCGCACGTCATCGAGCGAAAAGGTGTCGTCGAACAGGCGCAGGAACGGGCCGATCGCGCTGGAACCGTTATTGTCCTTGGCTTTTCCGAGTAGCAGGGCGCTGCGCCCCTCGAAATCGCGCAGATTGACGTCGTTGCCGAGCGTCGCGCCGACGATATGGCCGGCGGCGTTGACCGCCAGCACGATCTCGGGTTCGGGGTTGTTCCACGCCGATCCCGGATGGATGCCGATATCGGCGCCGGTACCGACCGAGGCCATCGGCTGGCATTTGGTGAAGATTTCGACATCGGGGCCGATGCCGACTTCGAGGTATTGCGACCACATTCCGCGCTGCTGCAACGCCGCCTTGAGCCGTGCCGCCGCTTCCGAGCCGGGTTTTACCGCCGCGAGGTCGCCGCCGATCTCGACCCCGAGGCTGTTGCGCACCGCGACCGCGCGCGCCGGGTCGCCGCGCGCCTGCTCCTCGACGACGCGTTCCAACAGGCTGCGGACAAAGGTGACGCCCGCCGCCTTGACAGCCTGGAGGTCGATCGGCGCGAGGAACCACGGCTTTGCCGGGTCGCGGGTGTCGGCGGGCGTGTTGGCAAGGATGGCGGCGACATCGCCGATGCGGCGGTCACGCGGCGCGGCAGCGATGATGGCGAGGGGATCGGGCTCGTTCAGCAGCCCGGCGCAGGTCGGCGCGTTGCGCGTGATGTCGAAGATGCTGTCGTCGCGCACCATTACGACGGCCGGTCCTTCGTCGGGCAGCCAGACGCGGCCGAGCAATGTGCCCTTACAGCCGTCGTCAGGAAGGCACTCCGTTGCTTCAAGCTGCATCATGGTTCCCAGAAGAACACGCGGGCTGGTCGAGATTGCCGCGTCGCTCCGCTCCTCGCAATGACACCTTCTCTAAAACCGGCAAGGGCTGTCATTGCGAGCGCAGCGAAGCAATCTCGGTCAGGAAAGGACGCGTCCGCGAAGCCTCACTGCGCCCGTCCGTCCCCCAGCGGGTGTTTGCGCAGGAAGTCGAAATCGCAGCCGCGGTCGGCTTGCAGGATTTCGCGGCGGTAGAGGCGGGCGTAGCCGCGTTCGGGCACCGGGGCGGTGCCGGTTTTGCGGCGGGCGAGTTCCTCGGGGGCGACGAGCAGGTCGATGCGGCGCTCCTTGACCGAGAGGCGGATGCGGTCGCCGTTGCGCACCTTGGCGAGCGGGCCCCCTGATGCCGCATCGGGGGTTACATGAAGGACAATCGAGCCATAGGCGGTGCCGCTCATGCGGGCGTCGGAAATGCGCACCATGTCCTTGATCCCGGCGCGCGCCAGCTTGCCGGGGATCGGCAGATAGCCGGCCTCCGGCATGCCGGACGGCGACAACGGCCCGGCATGTTGCAGTACCAGGAAATCGTCGGGGGTCACGTCAAGGTCGGGATCGTCGATGCGCGCCGACAAATCTTCGAGCGAGGTGAACACCACCGCGCGGCCTTCCTTTTCGAACAATTTGGGGTCGGCGGCGGAGCGCTTGAAGATGGCTCCCTTCGGCGCCAGCGAGCCGAACAGCGCGACCAGGCCGCCATACGGCAGCAGCGGCTCAGCGAGCGGCTTCACGACCTCGCGATCGACCGGCCCGGCCGGCTGATCGAGCCGCTCGCCGAGGGTTTCGCCGGCGACCGTCAGGCAATCGAGATGCAGCAGTGGCTTCAGTTCGCGCAAAATCGCGCCGATACCGCCGGCCGCGAACAAATCCTCCATGTAATGCGGACCCGTCGGCTTCAGGTCGCAGATCACCGGCGTCGAGTCGCTGATCTCGTTGAGGTGCTTCAGATCGATGTCGATCCCGGCGCGGCCGGCGATCGCGGTCAGGTGCAGTACGGCGTTGGTCGAGCCGCCGATCGCCATCAGCACGCGCAGCGCGTTCTCGACCGATTTCGGCGTCACGATCTTGTCGGGGGTGATCTTTTCGGCGGCAAGGCGCATCGCGGCGCGGCCGGTGGCTTCGGCGGCGCGCAGCCGGTCGGCATGCACCGCCGGTATCGCGGCGCTGCCCGGCAATATCATGCCGAGCGCCTCGGCGATCGAGGCCATCGTGCTCGCCGTGCCCATCACCGCGCAGGTGCCGGCGGTGGTCGCGAGATTGCCCTCGATTTCCTGGATTTCCTCGTTACTGACCTCGCCGGCGCGAAACTTGGCCCAGAAGCGGCGGCAATCGGTGCAGGCGCCGAGCCGCTCGCCATGCCAGCGCGACGTCATCATCGGCCCGGCGACGAGGCCGATCGCCGGCCGGTTGGCCGACACCGCGCCCATCAATTGCGCCGGCACCGTCTTGTCGCAGCCGCCGACAAAGACGACCGCGTCCATCGGCTGGGCGCGGATCATCTCCTCGGTGTCCATCGCCATCAGATTGCGGAACATCAGGCTGGTCGGGCTGAGGAACACCTCGCCGAGCGAGATCGTCGGGAACACCATCGGCAACCCGCCGGCCGCCAGGACGCCGCGCTTCACCGCCTCGATCAGTTCAGGGAAATGGCGGTGGCAGTTGTTGAAGCCGGAGCGGGTGTCGGCGATGCCGATCACCGGCCGCGACAGCATCTCCTGGGAATAGCCCATCGAGCGGGCGAACGAGCGCCGCAGATAAAGCGCGAAATCGGGGTCGCCGTAATTGGTCAGCCCAACGGAGAGGCCGTGCGGGGCTTTGCCATCGCTCATGCGGAATTGCCTTTCGGGGTATCGATAACCTCTAGGTAGAGCGATTCCGCCGGGGCGATCAAGCAAGCCGATCAAGCCGGCGCGGACCGCCCTCCGTAGGGTTGAACGCAGCCGCGCTATTTCGGCAGCAACGTTAGTGCCGCGCGGTTGTTCATAGCGGCATGACACGCGAGCAAATCCTCACCTTCGCCATCCTTGGCGGCATGATCCTGCTGTTTCTGTCGAACCGCGTGCGGTTCGATCTGGTCGGGCTGCTTGGCCTGCTGGCGGCGGTGGCCGCCGGCATCGTGCCCGCGGACCACGCGTTTTCCGGCTTTTCCAACCCGGTCCTGCCACTGATCGGCGCGGCGCTGGTGCTCAGCGCCGCGATCGGCCAATCGGGCGCGATCGAAATCCTGCTGCGCTGGATGAACCCGGTATTGCGGGTCGAGCGGTCTGCAGGTCGGCGTTCTGGTGGCCTGCGTCACGATCCTGTCGGCGTTTATGAAAAATGTCGGCGCGCTGGCGATCTTTCTGCCGGCGGCGGTACAGGTGGCGCGGCGCAGCGACCGCTCGCCCTCGGAGTTTCTGATGCCGCTGGCGTTTGCCTCGCTGATCGGTGGCTCGTGCACGCTGATCGGCACCTCGCCCAATCTGCTGATTTCGAGCGTGCGGCAAAACCTGCTCGGTGCGCCTTTCACGATGTTCGATTTCACCCCGGTCGGCGCCGGGATCGCGGTGGTCGGGGTGATGTTCCTCGCGGTCGGGTGGCGGCTGATCCCGCGGCGCGAGCGCAGCGGCCGTCCGGGCGAGGCCGCCTTCAAGGTCGAGGATTACACCAGCGAATTGCGGGTCGGCCGAAGCTCGGCCTATGACGGGCGCACGGTCGGCGAGATCGAGGAATTGTCGGGCGGGGCGGTCGCTGTGACGGCGGTAATCCGCGCCAATACCGGCCGCCGCGTGCCGTCGCGGCATTGGCGGCTGGAACGCGAGGACATTGTCATCGTTGAGGCCGAGCCGCAGGCCATCGAGCAATTGGCGCGCGACGGCAATCTCGAAATCGTCGGCAGCGAGACGGCACCCGCGCCTGTCCCCGCCACTGGCAGCCGCTGCCGCGGGACCGGATGACGCCCCGTCGGAACCGGCGAAGCACGAGCCGCGCCCGGCCGAGCTGGAAGTCGTCGAGGCCTATATTGCGCCCGACTCGCTGCTGATCGGCCGTTCGGCGGTGGACCTGCATCTGCGAGAGCTGTACGGGGTCAACGTCCTGGCGGTCAGCCGGCGCGGCAAAAGCAGCCGCACCCGGTTGCGGCGGCTACGCTTTCAGCTTGGCGACGTCCTGGTGTTCCAGGGCTATCCCGACTCGATCTACGACACGCTGGGGGCGCTTGGCTGCCTGCCGCTTGCCGAGCGGCAGTTGAAGCTCGGCCGTCCGCGCAAGTTGACCCTGCCACTGGCGATCCTCGGCGCCGCGATGCTGCTGGCCGGTTTCGAAATCGTGCCGGTGGCGATTGCTTTTGTCGGCGCCGCGGTGGCGATCGCCTTGCTGCGCCTCCTGACCCTGGAGGAGGCCTACCGCGCGATCGAATGGCCGATCCTGATCATGATCGGCGCGATGATCCCGGTCGGCGAATCGTATCAAAAACCGGCACCGCCGAGTTGATCGCCGGAGGGCTGTCGCATCTCGCGACAATGTTGCCCTCCTGGGGTATGCTCGGGATGATCCTGGCGACCAGCATGCTGGTAACGCCGCTCTTGCACCATGCCCCGGCCGTCTTGGTAATGGGGCCGATCGCAGCGAGCCTGGCGCAAAAACTCGGCTATCATGTCGACCCGTTTCTGATGGCGGTTGCGATCGGGGCAGGCTCGGACTTTTTGTCGCCCGTCGGCCATCAATCCAACACATTGGTCATGGGGCCGGGCGGGTATCGCTTTGGCGATTATTGGCATCTGGGGCTGCCATTAACGCTGATTGTGATCGGGCTCGGCGTTCCATTGATCCTGATCTTTTGGCCTCTTCATTAGAGTTGGGAATTTCCGGCGCCTATTCGCGTTGACGGTAAGAGGGGATACCCAAATGCGGGATTCCATCCCGGCTCGAACAACTCAGGTGTAAACATGGCAAAGCCGAAGAGAGGGCGGTCTACCGCCGCAATCGATGATCATGTCGGCGCCCGCATCCGCGAGCGCCGCGATCATGCTGGGGCTGACCCAACAGCAGCTCGCCGAGATGATCGGCGTCACCTATCAGCAGGCCCACAAATACGAGCGCGGCATCAACCGTGTTTCGGCCGGGCGGCTTTATGAGATCGGGCGCGTGCTGAACGCCCCGGTGGCCTATTTTTACGAGGGGCTGGGCGACGAGGTGCCACGCCCGGCGGCTCCGCATCAGCGCATGCTGCTCGAAATCGCCCGCAACTTCGCCGAAATCCAGAACGAAAAGCACCAAGAAGCGGTCAGCCAACTCGCCCGCGCCCTGGCGGGGCATTAGCGCCAGTTCCGGCGGGCGGCATGTGTCATCAGCGGCAATAGAAAAGACGTGGGTGCCCGGATCAAGTCCGGGCAAAGCGAAATTTGGGAGGCTCAACCCTCCCCCGCCTTGGCCGGGCTTGACCCGGCCATCCATGTCCTTTGTGCCGCGAGGCTGGGTGGCCTAGTTCCGGTAGCTCGGGTCGAGCTTGTCGCACATGCGGAGCAATGCCGGCCATTCGCGCTGTCCCATCAGGCGGGGCATGTTGCCGGCGAATTGCGCCGATTGCCGCTCGCAGGTTTCCTTGCCTGGGACGACGATCTTCTGGCCCGACGCGGCGGCGGCCTGGATTTTCAGCTGAGCCGCGGCGGATCGTTCAAAATGATAGGTCATCGAGAACGCTTCAGCGACGTTGCGGCCGGTTGCCAGCAGACCGTGGTTGCGCAGCACCAGCACCGGGTTGTCGCCGATGCTCTGCTGTAGCCGTTCGCGCTCGTCGAGATCGAGCGACACGCCTTCGTAGTCGTGATAGCCAAGCCGGTTGTAGAACCGCATCGCCCATTGGCTCAGCGGCAGGAGCCCGTCTTCCAGCGCACCGACCGCGATATCGGCCTCGGTGTGGGTGTGGACGACGACCTGCACGTCGGGCCGGCCGAGATAGATCGCGCCGTGAATGACGATGCCGGCATAGATCGGCTCGTATTCGGATTCTTCGAGCACGTTGCCGTCGAAATCGACCTTGAGCAGGTTCGAGGCGGTGACCTCGCCAAACATCAGCCCCGCCGGGTTGATCAGCATCTGGTCGGTGGTGCCCGGAACGCGCGCCGAATTGTGCGTCAGCACCAGATCGTCCCAGCCGAAATGCGCGATCAGCCGGTAGCAGGCCGCGAGATCGACCCGCACCGCCCATTCCTCCGGGTTGATATGCCGCGGCCGCGCCGCCAATCGGGTTTCGAGCGTGTCCATCTGTGGTTCTCCCGGCACCTTGTAGGGTGGGTTGAGCGTAGCGAAACCCACCGTCCGGCGCACATGCAATTATCGATGGGCTTCGCGTCGCTCAGCCCATCCTACGAAACCGCCTCTTTCTTCAATGTCATTGCGAGCCCCCGGGTCGGCGCGGCGCGCCGCCCGAGGACAGGCTCCGCGAAGCAATCTCGTGCCGTAGGAGACTCCTTCGGGTCGAGATTGCTTCGTCGCTTCGCTCCTCGCAATGACAATGACAATGCGTGGGGGATGACTGGGGATGCTAGACCGGCGTAAACATCGGCACCGGCGGACCGCCTTCGCTCGGCTTGAAGACGAGCTTGACGGACTGGCCGCATTTGATGGTGTCGAGGTCGCAATCGACGATGTTGGTCATCATCGTTGGACCCTCGGCCAGCGTTACATAGGCGATCGCGTAAGGCACCGGGGTGCCGCGGCGCATCACGCTATAGGTATAAATCGTGCCCTGGCCCGAGGCCTGCTGCCACTCGGTCTGGTCGCTAAAGCAGAACGGACAGTTGGCGCGGGGGTAGAAATGCGGCTCGCCGCAGGCATTGCATTTCTTGTAGAGCAGTTTGCCTTCGGCGGCGGCGTCCCAGAACGGCTGGGTTTCGAGATTGGGGATCGGCGCCGGAATCTTGCGGGTCTGTTGTCCCGCCGGTTGTCCCTGGGCCATCGGGTTTACTCCCTTTCCATGATGACGGTTGCGGCGCCATGCCGGGTGCCGAGCGACCCGCCGGTGCCGTGCGCCAGCGCGAGATCGCAGTTCGGCACCTGTACCTTCGGGTGCGCCTCGCCGCGCAGCTGCCGCACCGCCTCTAGCACCTTGGTCAGCCCGCCACGGTTTGATGGGTGGTTGTTGCACAGGCCGCCGCCATCGGTGTTGAACGGAAGCTTGCCGACGCCCGAAATCAGGTTGCCGTCGGAGACGAACCTGCCACCCTGGCCCTTCTCGCAAAAGCCCAGATCTTCGATCTGCATCAGGACCGTGATCGTGAAGCTGTCGTAGATCGAGGCATATTTGATGTCGGCGGGCTTGATGCCGGCTTCGGCGAAGGCCGGCGGCCCCGACCACACCGCGCCCGAATAGGTCAAATCGACCTTGCCGCCCATCTGGTTTTTGGGCGCCTCGCCGCAGCCGGTCACGCTGACCAGCGGGCGCTTGAGGCTCTTGGCGATTTCCGGCCGCGCCATGATGATCGCGCCGCCGCCATCGCTGATCACGCAGCAATCGAGCCGGTGCAGCGGGTCGGCGATCATCGGCGAGTTGACGACCTCCTCGACGGTCACGACATCGCGCAGCATCGCATGCTCGTTGTATTGCGCATGGTGCGACGCGGCGACCTTGACCCAGGCAAGCTGCTCGCTGGTCGTGCCGTACTGGTACATGTGGCGGCTGGCGCACATTGCGTACATGTTCGCGGTGGCCGGGCCGTAGGGAAACTCGAACTGCGATTCCGGCATCTGCGCCGCCGGCGGACGCGGCGCGGTGCCGGTCGCCATCCCTTCGGCGCGGGGCCGGCCCGCCAGTGTGATCAGCGCGATGTTGCACTTGCCGGCGGCGATCGCCTCGGCCGCATGCCCAACCTGCAGCAGGTAGGACGAGCCGCCGGTATCGGTCGAATCCCAGTGCTTCAGCTTGAGGCCCATATAGTCGATCATCGACAACGCGCCGAGACCGGACATGTCGCCGGCGGCGCAGAAATAGCCGTCGATGTCGTCTTTGGTGATCCCGGCATCGGCGATCGCGCCCTTGGCGCTTTCGACGTGAAGCTGGGGGATTGTCTTGTCGGTCGCGAGCCTGGTCGGGTGCTCGTAGGCACCGATGATGTACGATTTTCCCTTGATGCTCATCGCGGGCCTGTCCTCCCGATTGCGGCTGCTTTGCTCAATGCCGGATGGGATACCGAACATCCCGCTGCGGTCAATCCCGGATTGCAGGGTCGTGGAATAGCCTTAGGTGACGCAAAGGGCGCAAAGGGTACGCGAAGAGCGCGAAGGCGCTGTTCGAGCGCGGAGCGCATCAAAAATTCCAAGCCGGATTTTGTTGGCGCTGCGCGCCGGACACGGCTGCCATCGCGTCCTTCGCGTACCCTTTGCGTCCTTTGCGTTACCTACGGCGGCCTCGATGCCATCCGATGGGCGCCATAATCTTTGCATATCGGAATATGCGGCGCTTGCGTCTCGTTTCCTGTCGCTGACGCGATCAGCCGCTGAACCATCGGAGAGGGCTGCAAACCTATGACGATCCACTCGTTGTTTATCGGCGCCGCCGCGGTGGGGCTGTGCGCGATGTCCGCCATCCCGGCACAGGCACAGCCGCAGCACTGGCAGCCGGAACTGGCGCGGCTGCATGCCCAGTGCGACCAGGGGTATCGGCCGGCCTGTATCCGCTTTGGGGTGATTCTTGGCCGCAACCAGGAGCGGCAGGCCGAGTGGCGGCGTCTCCATCCCGACTGGTATTACTGGGAACCCTGGGCGCGGTAGGCCGCTACCGGCCGGCGATATTCCGGGCTGCGCCTCTGGGTGACGTCGCGATCTTGGTATCGATTTCCGCTGATACGGTAAGATGGAGTTCTCCTGGGCGAGAGGGTTCGATGCGCAATCTGCAGGTGAACGGCGAGCGGCTGTGGGCCAGCCTGATGGAGTTGGCGCGGATTGGCGCGACCGAGAAGGGCGGGGTGTGCCGACTGGCTGCCAGCGATCTCGACGCCGAGGCGCGGCATCTGTTCATCCGCTGGTGTGAGGAGGCCGGCTGCGCCGTGTCGGTCGACCGCATCGGCAACATCTTCGCGCGCCGTCCCGGCCGCAACCCCGACCTGCCGCCGGTCGTCACCGGCAGCCACCTCGACACCCAGCCGACCGGCGGCAAGTTCGATGGCGCCTACGGGGTGATGGCCGGCCTTGAGGTGGTGCGCACGCTGAACGATCTCGGCTACGAGACTGAAGCGCCGGTCGAGATCGTCGCCTGGACCAACGAGGAGGGGGCGCGGTTTTCCCCGGCGATGGTCGGCTCTGGAGCGTTCACCGGCGTGTTCGATGTCGAGGCGGCACTGGCCACCGCCGACAACAACGCTCCCGGCGTTACGCTCGGCGCCGAACTCGCGCGCATCGGTTTTGCCGGGCCGCAGGAGGTCGGCAACCACCCGGTCGCGGCCTATTTCGAGGCGCATATCGAGCAGGGGCCGATCCTTGAAGCCGCCGGCCTGCCGGTCGGCATCGTCACCGGCGCGCAGGGGCAGCGCTGGTACGAGATCACCGTGACCGGCCAGGAGGCGCATGCCGGTCCGACCCCGATGCCGCGCCGGCATGATGCGCTGGTCGGTGCGGCGCGCATGATCGACGCGGTTAACCGCATCGGCCATGCCCACGCGCCTTCTGCCTGCGCGACGGTGGGTTTTGTGCAGGTCAGCCCGAATTCGCGCAACACAATCCCCGGCCGGGTGTTTCTGACGGTCGATTTCCGCCATCCCGAAGACGCGGTGCTGACCGCGATGGACGTCGAATTGCGCGCCGCCTGCGTCGAAGCCGCCGCCTCGCAGGGCCTCGAAGCGGAGGTCAAGGAATTCTGGTACTTTCCGCCGACCCCGTTCGACGCGCGCATGGTTGCCGCGGTACGTGACTCAGCCAAGGCGCAAGGCTTGGCGCATCAGGACATCATCAGCGGCGCCGGCCACGACGCGGTCTATATGGCGCGCGTCGCTCCGACCGCGATGATTTTCGTACCGTGCGTCGGCGGCATCAGCCACAACGAAATCGAGGACGCCACCCCGGCCGATCTGACCGCCGGCAACAACGTCCTGCTGAACGCCATGCTCGACCGCGCCGACGCCCCCGTATAGCTCACCCCGTTACCGAACCTCCTTTCGCCTGGACGCGATCCGGGAACCCACCTTGTGTCGCTCTTGAGCCGCAGGACGGCAGTGCCATCTATGGGAGGCCTCGACACATCCGGTGTCTGTCACCCGCCTTGACCTGTCCGCTTTGACCCGCCCGCATTGCAATGCTGTCGCGGCGATTTGCCGGCTGGCTTCCGGTCTCCTGTTCGCGTAACGAGCACTCCATGACTGAACTTGCCCTGCGGCACGGGCTCAGCTTTGCCGACCTCTATGAGCGCGACGGGCTGGTTCGGATAGATCGCGCCTTTGTCGCGCACCTCGTCGCCGCCGACACTGCATTGCATGACCGGCTGATGACGGCGCGCGCCGCGCCCGATGCGCTCGACCGCAAAGGCGAGTTTGACCTGCTGGTCGATCTCGCGCCGCATGTCGAAGACTTTGTCGGCGAACTGTTCGGAATCGCCGCCGAAATTCGCGCACTACAGGCGCGGCACGACAGGCTGGCACCGCTGTACTCGGTGAAGCGGCTGTTCGTGCAGCGCCGCGCGGTTCGCGAAGTAAAGGAGCCGGAAGCCGTCGCGCTGAACGGTCACCGGCTGCAACTCGAACTGGATGCGCTGTTCGGCGGCGCGGCGACGGATTTCGACACAAGGCAGGGCGTGCTGGCCTGGGAACTGCGCTTCGGGGAAGCGGTGACGCGCTGGCAGGAGGATGAAGCCGCCCATGCGCTGCCGTTGCAGGCGGCGATCAAATACGCCGCCTGGGCCACGCTGTCGCCCGACGGCAAGGCGAAACATCGGCGTGGCCTGCTGTTCCGGGTGCCGCACCGGCTCGACATGCACCATCTCGTGCCGGTGGAGACCATCGAGCGCAACGGGGTCACGATGCAGCGCCTGCCGGAGCACGACTGGCGGGCACGCGAGGGGTTCGACCTGACCGACCCCGGCACCGATCTTGCCGGCGCGATGGACCAGGCAAATTACTGCATCTGGTGCCACAACCAGCAGAAGGACAGCTGCCGCAGCGGGCTGCACGAAAAGGACGGCAGCTTCCGCAAAAGCATTTTCGGGGTGACGCTGGCCGGCTGCCCGCTCGACGAGAAAATCTCCGAGATGAACCTCGTCGTGACGCGCGGCAACAGCATCGGCGCGCTGGCGATCATCGCGGTCGACAACCCGCTGTGCGCCGCGACCGGGCACCGCATCTGCAACGACTGCATGAAGGCCTGCATCTACCAGCGGCAGGAACCGGTTGATATTCCGCAGATCGAAACCCGCACGCTGAAGGATGTGCTCGACCTGCCCTGGGGGTTCGAGATTTATGGGTTGCTGACCCGGTGGAACCCGCTCGACCTGCATCGGCCGCTGCCGAAGCCGCCATCGGGATACAAGGTGCTGGTGGTCGGGCTTGGGCCGGCCGGGTTCAACCTGTCGCACCATCTGCTGAATGACGGACATGCCGTCGCCGCGATCGACGGGCTGAAGATCGAGCCGTTACCGCCGGAGATTTCCGGCGTCGCCACGAATGGCGAACCCTGCGCGTTTGAGCCGATCCGCGATGTCGCGAGCCTGCAGGAGCCGCTTGGAGCGCGCGGCATGGCCGGGTTTGGCGGCGTCGCCGAGTACGGCATCACGGTCCGCTGGGACAAGAATTTCCTCAAGATGATCCGGCTGATGCTGGAGCGCCGCGCCGCGTTTTCGATGTATGGCGGGGTGCGGTTCGGCGGCACGCTGACGATCGACAGCGCGATGGCGATGGGTTTCGACCACATCGCGCTGTGCGCCGGCGCCGGCCGCCCGACCGTCATTCCGATGCAGAACGGCCTCGTGCCGGGAGTGCGGCAAGCCTCCGATTTCCTGATGGCGTTGCAGCTGACCGGCGCCGCCAAGACCGACAGCATCGCCAACCTGACCGTGCGGTTGCCGGTCGTCGTGATCGGCGGCGGTCTGACCGCGATCGACACCGCGACCGAGGCGCTGGCGTACTACCCGGTGCAGGTCGAAAAATTTCTCGCGCGGTTCGAGGCGCTGGCCGCCGAGCGCGGCGCCGAGACGGTGGTTAATCAGTGGAACGGCGCCGAGCGCGAGGTTGCCGACGAATTCCTCGACGCATGCCCGCGCCTTGCGCGACGAACGCGAGGCGGCCGCGCGCGAGGGCCGCGCGCCTCGCCTCGCCAGGCTTATCGACGGCTGGGGCGGGGTGACGATCGCCTATCGCCGCCGGCTGATCGATGCGCCGAGCTATACCCTCAACCATGAGGAAGTCGCCAAGGCAATGGAGGAAGGCATCCGCTTTGCCGAGATGCTGACCCCCGAAGCGGTCGAGGTCGATGTGTTCGAACAGGCCGCGGCCTTGCGCCTGACCCGCCATGCGGCGCTGGATGTCGGCGGCCATCGCCCGGAAGCCGGGCAGGGTGCCGGCGAAGAAGTGGTATTGCCGGCCCGCACGATCCTGGTCGCCGCCGGCACCCAGCCGAACACCGTACTGGCGCGCGAAGACCCGGAGCATGTGACGCTCGACGGCCGCTATTTCCAGGCGCTCGACGAAGCGGGTGCACACGCCTCGCCCGAACGGGTCGCCAAGCCCGATGCCGTGCGGGTGCTGATGAGCCTGTTGCCTGATGGCCGCGCCGTCACCTTTTGGGGTGATCTGCATCCAAGCTTTGCCGGCAATGTCGTCAAGGCGATGGGCGGCACCAAGCAGGGTTATCCGGTGATCAGCCGGATGCTGGCGCGCCGGCCGGCATCATCGCCCGAACCCCAGGCGATGCGCGCCAAGCTGGATGACGAGTTGCGGGCGCGGGTGCACGCGGTCGAGCGGCTGACGCCAAAGATCGTCGAGGTCATCATCAAGGCGCCGATGGCGGCGCGCGCCTTTCAGCCGGGGCAGTTCTACCGGTTGCAGAATTACGAGGCGTTCGCCGCCAAGGTCGATGGCACGACACTGGCGATGGAGGGCCTCGCGCTGACCGGCGCCTGGATCGACCGCGAGCAGGGCCTGTTATCGACGATTGTGCTCGAAATGGGCGGCTCGTCCGATCTGTGCGCGCTGTTGCAGCCGGGCGAGCCGGTCATCTTGATGGGGCCGACCGGCACGCCGACCGAAACCCCGGCCGGCGAAACCGTGCTGCTGGTCGGCGGCGGGCTGGGTAACGCGGTGCTGTTCTCGATCGGCGCGGCGCTTAGGGCCGAGGGCTCGCGGGTGCTCTATTTCGCCGGCTACAAGACGATCGAAGACCGCTACAAGATCGCCGATATCGAACGCGCCGCCGACAGCGTCGTGTGGTGCTGCGACGAAGCGCCGGGCTTCCCGCCGGGCCGGCCGCAGGATATGGCGTTTGTCGGCAACATCGTCGCCGCGATCGAGGCTTACGGCTCTGGCGTGCTCGGACCGACTGAGATTCCGCTCGCCGAGGTCGATCGCATCATCGCGATCGGCTCGGATGGCATGATGCGCGGCGGTCGGCGAGGCCCGCCGCGCCGCTTTGAAACGCTATTTCCGCCCCGGTCATCGTGCGATTGCATCGATCAACTCGCCGATGCAATGCATGATGAAGGAAATCTGCGCGCAGTGCCTGCAACGCCATTTCGACCCGGTGACCGGCACCGAGACCGTCGTGTTTTCCTGCTTCAACCAGGATCAGGACCTCGACCACGTCGATTTCCGCACCCTGCGCCGCCGCCTGTCGCAAAACGGCGCCCAGGAAAAGCTGACCAAGCAATGGGTCGATCGCTGCCTGCGCCACCTCGGCTGGCGCGAGGCCGCCGCGGCCGAGTAGCCGCAGGCGCGAACCGACGGGAAGGCTCCGTCAAGCAACCAATTGGTCGCCGGAATTAGCGCGTGCGCTCTGTCGGGCGATAATCCACAGTTGCCCTCTATTTAGGCGCGGGTACCGGGTTCCGCAGCATAATAGGGGGAGGACACCGATGTTACGAATAGCTGCGCGTCTTGCGGCTTCCGCGATGTTGTTGGCATTGCCGTTTCTATCCGCCGTCGCCGCGGCTGCCGAGCCGATCAGGATCGGTTTCAGCATGGCAATGACCGGCGGTCTCGCGCCAAACGGCAAGCAGGTTGCTGCCGCGATGCAGATCTGGCGAGAGGACATCAACGCCAGGGGTGGGCTGCTGGGCCGGCCGGTCGAGTTTGTCTTCTACGACGACCAGAGCAGCCCGGCGAACGTGCCGGCGATCTACACCAAGCTGATCGAGGTCGACAAGGTCGACCTGATCGTCAGCCCTTACGCTACCAATATGGTCGTACCGACCATCCCGATCGCAATGCAGCACCACATGGTGCTGATCGGCCAGTTCGCGCTCGCCGCCAACGCCGAGTTCAAATACCCGCGGTATTTCGCGATGATGCCGACCGGCCCCGACGCGAAGCAGAGCATCGCGGACGGGTTTTTCGACTTGGCGAAGCAGCTGAACCCGGCGCCGAAAACCGTCGCGATTACCTATGGCGACGCCGAGTTTGCCAGGGCGATGGCCGACAGCGCCCGGCTGCATGCCCAGCAGATGGGATTGAAGGTCGTCTACGACCGGTCATACCCGCCGACCAATACTGATTTCACCCCGATCGTCCGGGCGATCCAGGCGGCCAATCCGGACATCGTGTTTGTTGGCAGCTATCCGGTCGACAGCGTCGGGCTGGTCCGGGCGGCGCATGAAATCGGGCTGAATGCGCAGATGATCGGCGGCGGCATGGCGGGGCTCGTCACCACCTCGATCGAAATGCAGCTTGGCTCCCTGGTTAACGGTCTTGTGGTGATGGGCTTTTGGGCGCCGGTTCCGGCGTTCGACTTTCCCGGGATCAAGGAGCTGATGAGCCGCTATCAGGCCCGGGCTGCCAAGGAAGGCCTGGACCCGCTCGGCAATTTATATGTGCCGTTCGGCTATGCCGGCATGCAGGTGCTGGAGCAGGGGGTGATCGGCAGCGGCGGCCTCGACCAGGGCAAGATCGCCGACTATCTGCATTCACATACCTTCAAGACGGTGGCAGGCGACATGACCTTCGGGCCCGACGGCGAGTGGCTGAAGCCGGGCATCATCTATACCCAGTTCCAGCACATCGCGAGCGGCGAGCTCGAGCAGTTCAAGGACCCGAAAAAGCAGATCATCGTCTGGCCGCCGCAGCTCAAATCGGGCGACTTCATCCACCCCTATGCCGATGCCGCGAAATAGATAGGCCGCGGTGGCGGAGCGAGTTCGCTCGGTCAATGCACTGCGGCAAGCCCCGCGACGGGGGTGCCGGAAGCACCCGGCCGCCGTGTGCTGAGCAGGTGGCGTGCCTCGTCGGGCCGGCCGGCATTGAGGCACGCCTTCAGCAACGTAAATTCGATCAGATCGTGCTGCGCGCGGCTGCCGCCGATGCGTTCGTTTTCGTGGCGAGCGGGGCAAACTCGTCGATTGCCGCGGAATAATCGCCGCGCTCGAACGCGGCAAAGCCGCGCGACAGCGTCGGCAGGTAGGAGCCCGAGGGGTAACGCCCCTCCTGCGCCAGTTCCTCCATGCGGCGGGCGCGCGCATCGAGCGCCGCATCATCGCCCATGATCGCCTGCGCCAGGATGACGTGCAGGTCGGCGAGTTCGTTGCCGGGCGCGGCAGGGCGCTGCCCGCGTATTGGTATAGCTCGCGCCAGGCGGCGGCGTTGCGTGGATAGCCGGCGAGTTCGGAGCGCCACAAAAACGCGTCGCCGTCCGACACCTTCTGTTGCGGCCCGCCGCTATGCCGTTCGATCGCGATGGCGTCCTGATAGCGGCGCACCGCTTCGTCCCAGTCGCCCGCCTGGATCAGGCAAAGCGACAGATGCCAACTCAGATGGCCAAAGAAAAATCCGTCGCGCGGATAGGTGGCGAGCCAGGAGGACAGAAAAGCGCGCGCAGTATCCGGTTCGCCGCTCTCGTAGCAGACATGCGCGAACCCATGCGCGCCGTGCGCGTTGTTGGGGTTCATCGCCACCGAGCGCTCGATCTTCGGCCGGGCGGCGGCAAGCTGCCCGTCCTCCGACAGCGCCATCGCATGGTGGGCGAGAAACCAGAAATCGTCGCCGTAATGCGGCGCGAGGCTGTCCATCATCACCGCGATCTGGTGCTTCTGCCCGATGCGCCCGGAAGCCCCGAGCAACCCGTTCGGGTTCGCCGCTGTCGCGAGTACCAGCGCGTCGCGCGGCCATTCGTCAAGATGTGCCTTCAGCGCATCGATCGCCGCGTCGGTGCGGCCCGCGAAGGTCAGGTCGAAATATCCGATGTGGCCGGCCTCGCGCGGCGACAGGCCGGCGGCAAGGTCCTTCGCCGCCGCCAAGGCTGTGCGCGCCGCCGCCATGTCGCCTTCCCGCGCCAGCACCTGCGCCCTGCCGGCATGCGCTAGCGCAAAACCGGGATCGGCGGCAATGGCGCGGTCATAGGCATCGAGCGCGCCGGGATAAAAGGTCAGCGCCCGATCGTTGCCCTCGACATAGGCGTCCCGCGCCGCGGCCGAGTTGGTTGACAAGGTAAGGCCGTAGCGGTCCGCCAGCATGTTCGATCCTCCTGCCCTCTGACGAAAATGTACCGCCCTCTCGCTCAAAAAAGAAACATCCCTCCCGCGGATTGCGGGAGGGATGTTTTAAGCAGACCCGGCAGGTCTATTCGGCGGCGGCGCGCGGTGCCTCGACGAATTGCGACAGGTAGCTGCCGCGCTTGCGCAGGCCTTCGCGGTACATCGCCTCAAACTCCGCCTCCGGGAACGAGTGCGTCGACGGACGCGCCATCAGCACGTCGCACCACGCCTTGAGCCGGGGGAATTTCTCCATCAGGCCGATCGGGCGGACGCGGTTGAGGAAGACATAGCGCTGCAGGAACGGCGCATAGGCGGCATCGACCAGCGAATAGGTTTTGCCGTTGAAAAACGGCCCGCTGCCCTGCTTTTCGAGCGCCTTTTCGAGCCGGTCGAACGCCTCGGGGATTTTGGCGATCGCCTTCTGGTAATCGGCCTCGGTCTGGGCATAGGCGCAGCCGGTGACTGACGAGGCGAAGGTCGGCACATAATCGGTCCAGGCCCGGTTGATCGCGCGGTCGATCGGATCGGCCGGATGAAGCTGCGGCGACACGACCTCGTCGAGGTATTCGTTGATCGCGTTCGACTCGAACAGCGTCACCTTGTCGTCAATGCGCAGTACCGGCACCTTTTTGTGCGGTGAGATCGCGAGAAACCAGTCCGGCCGGTTGTCGCTTTCGATGTGACGGAACTCAAACGGCGAATTCTTCTCGCGCAGGATGATCGCCGAACGCTGCACCCAGGGGCAGGTCTTGAAGCTGACCAGCATGTAATTTGGCATGAATTCCTCCCGTCGTCAGGTGAATGGCCGAAGATCGCACGGCGGCCCGGTGGGGTTAAACAGAAATCGTCACCCTGGCCGCTACGCGAGCGGCGGTCGCCGCTAAATGCCGGAGCTGTGATCGGGAAACGCGAGAGAAGCAGCGGGAAGAAGGCTAATCTCGCGGCGACGTGACCAGCCATCCGCCGCCTTTCCGCGCCCAAGACACTGCGCCTGTTCCGAGGTTCGCGCCACCGCAGCCGGCCCTTGGCGCGTCGTCGGCCGTGCGTCTTTGGGCCGGCTTTGTCGCGATGTGCGTTGGCATGTTCATGGCGGTGCTGGATATCCAGATCGTCGCCAGCTCACTGCCCGACCTGCAAGCCGCCCTGTTTATCCCGCTCGACCGTCTTGGCTGGATCCAGACCGCGTATCTGTCGGCGGAGATCGTCGCGATCCCGCTGACCGGCTGGCTGACCCGCGCCCTGACGATGCGCGGCGCGTTTGTCACCAGCGTGCTCGGCTTTACGGCAGCGAGCGCGCTGTGCGCCGCAACGGACTGGTTCTGGTGGCTGATCCCGGCGCGCATCGTGCAGGGGTTTTTCGGCGGGTTTCTGATACCGCTCGCGTTTGCAGCGGTGTTTGTCATGTTCGAGGACGGCCCGGCGCGCGTCCGGGCGACGATGGTCGCGGGGGTCATGGCGATGCTGGCCCCGACCCTCGGGCCCACCGTCGGCGGCTTTATCACCGACCGTTATTCATGGCACTGGCTGTTTCTGATCAACGTGGCGCCGGGAGTGATTGTCGCCGGCATGGCCGCCTGGGCCATCTTGCGCGCGCCGCCGGCTGTCGCGAGGTCGCCGCGCGCCGACCTCGCGGCGGCGCCGCTCTTGGCGCTGTTCCTGGCGGGCCTGCAGGTGATCCTGAGCGAAGCCCCGAGAGCCGGATGGATCGAGTCCGGCGATGCTCGGGCTGATCGGGCTGTCGCTGGCGAGCGGCGCCGCGACGGTGTGGCGGGGGTTGACCCATGCCGCGCCGCTGATCCGCCTCGCGGCGTTCCGCGACCGCAATTTCGCGATCGGCTGCGTGTTCAGCTTCGCCCTTGGCGCCGGCCTTTATGGTGCGACCTTTCTGCTGCCGCTGTTCCTCGGCATCGTGCGCCATCACGACCCGTTCGAGACCGGCCTCATCATGATGGTGACCGGCGGCGCACAGCTTCTCGCCGCCCCGGTGGTGACCGTGCTGGAACGGCGGGTCAATCCGCGGCTCCTGATCGGCGTCGGCTATGCGCTGCTGGCGGCGGGGCTGATCGGCAACGGGTTCATGTCGCCGGCCGACGATTTCTGGAACCTCGCGTGGCAGCAGGCGGTGCGCGGCATTGCCGTGATGTTTTGCCTGCTGCCGACAACCGCCATTGCGCTCGGCGGGTTCCCGGCCAATAGGGTTGCCGACGCCAGCGGCCTGTTCAACCTGATGCGCAACCTCGGCGGCGCTCTCGGCCTGTCGGTCATCGATACCTGGATCGAACACCGCGCCCCGCTTCACGCCGCGACAATCGTGGAGAGGCTCCAGGCCGGCGACCGCGCGACGGCGCAATTCGTCGGCCTACCGCTCGACCAGTTTACCGGACGCCCGCTTGGCCCCGTAGACGACGCCACCCGCGATCTTGTCGCCCCGCTCGTCGAACATGCCGGCCTGACACTGGCACTCAACGAGGCCTGGCTCATCCTCGGCGCTCTCGCGCTGATCTCCCTGCTGGCGCTCACCGGCCTGCGGGTGAGCGCCTTGAGGCGGGTGAGCGCCTTGAGGCGGGATGCCGGCCATTGAGATCACCGGCTGCTATCGCCATCGGCGGTGGTGTGGGCGGCTCGGCTTAGTAGAGGCCGCCGCTGCCGGGGCCGGGCTTGACGGGCTTGGCCGGTTCGGCGTTGTCGCCTCCCTGGAGGCCGCCATCGGCCGAAGACGGCAGCAGCGAAATCGGCGCGGCGACTGACGGGGCGTGAGCGGCGGGGTGCACCGCGGCGGCGGTGTCGCTGCCGCCGAGGCTCGGAAGCTGCTGATCCGCCCAATTCAGGCTTTTGCGCACCGCACGTGAGGGGTGCCACAAATCGCTGAGTTCAAGCGAATGGTCCGCATCGGTTTTGCCGGGTTCGGCCTTCGCGGCCGGCGGCGCCACCTCCGGCGTCGGCGGGGTTGCCGGCTTTGGCAGCAGGAGCGCCGTCGGCGGCGGGGCCGTCGAGAGAGCTGCGGCCGGCGGGTTTGGAACCGGTGCCACATCGATCGGCCGGCCGATCGGGTCCAGCGGAATGCTCGCCGTTGTCCGCGACGGCGCGGCGCCATACGGGGACGCCGGCGTCAGCGTCAGCGGCGTGGTTGGCGGCGGCGTGGTGGCTGGCGGTGGGGCGAATGATACGTGTGGGGTCACCGGTGTCAGCGGCCCAGCCGCTTCGGGCAAAGCGGCTGTGTCGATCGGGTGCGCCGGTGCATGGCTGATCGGCAGCGCGGTGGGCCTGAGCGCGGGGGCAGGCAGCGCCGCGGTGTTTGGCAGATCGATGGTCGGTGTGGCCGGCAGAATCGGCGCGGTTGCGACGGGCTTGATCGAGACGGGCTTGCTCGAAACGGACTGCGCGGGCGCCGGTGTTGCGGGTGGCGGTTGCACGAGCGCCGGCGGCATCACGGCCGGGGCGGTGTCTGCGGCGGGCGGTGCCGCGACACTGGCGCTGTTCGGGGCGGGTGAGGCGAGCGCGGCGGGTGCCGGGTCATGCGGCTGGACGAAGTGGAACGCCAGATTGCCGGCCACCCCGACGGCAACCGCATAACCAAACGCCGCCATTTTGCTGGCGGCGGCGCGGGCGATTTTGGCGACAAACTCGTGCACGGACAGCCTTCCCCGAATGCCCCGCAACCCTGCCGCGGAGTGGTCCGCTAAAGCCGGCTCCGCGACGCCAACGATTTGAGCATACGACAAAATGTGACAAGGGTATGGCCCCGAAATATCTGCGGCCCGCTACCCCGCCCGCGACGTTTCGTCATCGACCGGCGGTAGCCCGGCCGGGGGCTGGCGCATCTGCGAGGCCTGCTCATAGGCGTAGGCGATGCGCAGCAGCGTCGCCTCGCTCCAGGCTCGCCCGGTGAACGTTGCGCCGAGCGGAAAATCCGGCGTCGCTCGGCCGCTACCACCGAAGACCCCGCCGCTGCCGGAGATGAACCCGGCCGGCACCTGTACGCTGGGATACCCCGCGCGGGCCGCGATCGGCGCGCCCGCGGCCCCGGGAAACAGCACTGCGTCGAGCCGATGCTCGTCCATATACGCATCGAGCCCCTGCGCTCGCGACGACTGCAAATCCATCGCCCGCGCCGACAGGTATTCCTGCTCTTTCAAGTCGCTGCGCGTTGCCTCGGCGGCAAGGAAAAGATCCTGGCCAAAGCGCAGCGTTTCCCGCGGATGCGCCTCGTTGAATTCGATGATGTCGGCGAGGCTGCGGATCTGCGTGTGCCCGAGCCAGTCACGCAGATAGAGGTTCAGATCGTGCTTCAGCTCGTAGAAGAAAACGATCGGGCGGTAGGCCGGCTCGCCGCGGGTCGGGCTTTCCGGGTTGCGGTTCAGCACCGCCATCATCGTGCCCGGTCCGCCGAGCCAGCCGGCGGTCGGCATGCTGGCGCGCACGATCGTTGCGCCCTGCGCTTCGAGCGTCGCGATGACGCCGCCCATCACCGCCGCGGCGCGCAGGCCGAGCCTGCCGTAATAGACATCGTTGAGCGGGTCGCCGGGATCGCCCGGCACGCCGATGCGCATGCCTTTGAGACTATCAGCGTCAAGCGCGGCGGTGTAGTCGTCGGGCCGCGGCAATCCCTGGGTCGCCGGATCGAGCGGGTCTTCGGCGGCGAGGACGTTGAGCAGGATCGCTGCGTCACGCACGCTGCGGGTCAGGGGGCCGGCCGTATCCTGGCTGTGCGCGATCGGCAGGATGCCGGTGCGGCTGATCAGCCCGACCGTCGGCTTGACCGTCACCAGCCCGTTCTGTGTCGCCGGCGACAGCAGCGACCCCGATGTCTCGGTGCCGATCGCCGCCGCGCACAGCCCCGCCGCCACCGCCACCGCCGACCCGGAACTCGACCCGCCGGGCGTCACGATCGGCACCTGCCGGTCGTCCAGCGCCGGGACATAGGGGTTTTTGACCTGGCCGCCGAGCGAGCTGTAGCCGGACGGCATGTCTATCGCGAGAATATTGGCGAACTCGGTCAGGTTGGTCTTGCCGAGAATCACCGCGCCTGCGTCGCGCAGCCGGGCGACCACGGTCGCGTCGCGCAACGCCCGCGCCTCGGCGAGCGCCAGCGAGCCGGCGGTGGTGTGCTGCCGGTCGCCGGTCGCGATGTTGTCCTTGATCAGAATCGGAATGCCGGCCAGCGGCTGGCGCGGGTTGGGGGCCGTGCCGTCGAGCGATGCCGCAATCGCCAGCGCTTCGGGATTGATTTGCCGGACCGAGTTGAGCGCCGGCCCCGCCCGGTCATAGGCCGCGATGCGCGCCAGATAGGCACGGGTCAGCCCGCTCGCGGTCGCGCGGCCCTCGACCAGCGCCTGCTGCAAGTCCGCAATCGTCGCGTTGTCGATGCGCATATCCCCTCCGGCGCGGCGAGGGGGCAGTAGGCCCGCATCAACCAGCTGGGATCAATCCGTAACTCTCTCCACCTCCAGGGACCCACCGGGGGCGAGGGAGCTTTTCCCTCTCCTGCACCGCGGGAGAGGGTGGATCGCTGTGCCAGCAGCGAGACCGGTGAAGGTGGTTGCCGGCGGGGGAGAGGGAAATTTTAGCAGTCGCGCTTCCCTGAGAGTGGGTACTAACGCCGCTTTCCTTAGCGTAGGTTGCGGGTCCGTCGATTCGGCCGCTTCGATGGCCGTCTCAGAATGCGCGGTATATCGGGTTTGATGTAAGCTCCAATGACCGAAGCCGTTGTTGCAGGCCGACCGGGC
Organism: uncultured Alphaproteobacteria bacterium; assembly: GCA_963737875.1. Classification (GTDB taxonomy): domain Bacteria; phylum Pseudomonadota; class Alphaproteobacteria; order ATCC43930; family CGMCC-115725; genus DATARH01. Next base: position 63,060 of record CAVTUM010000009.1, read on the forward strand.
ACCCGCCCGGCATCGGTTGAAGGCCGTGCCTCCTGGGCTGTGGCGCTCACCGCGCTGGCAATCTATTCCGTCTCGTTCGGCGGGCCGACGATCACCGTCGTGGCGTTGAAGACGATCGCGGCCGAGCTTGGGGGCGCCCGCTCCGTGCCGGCGCTGGCGTATTCGCTCGCCTGGCTCGGTTCGGCGGTCGGCGGCATCGCGATGGGGCGCATCGCCGAGCGGGTCGGGGTGCGCTGGACCGTGATGTTCGGCGCGGTGATGATCGGGCTCGGCCTCGTCGTCTCGACACTCGGCGGGCCGATCGCCCTCTATCTCGGGCACGGCCTGTTCATGGGCCTGCTCGGCAATGCCGGGATCAACGCGCCGCTATACGTGTACGTCGCGCGCTGGTTCGACCGGCGGCGCGGCACCGCGATGGCGCTGATTTCTTCCGGCCAATACGTCGCCGGGATGATCTGGCCTACCCTGTTCGCGCAGGGGATCGAATCGATCGGCTGGCGCCACACAATGCTGGTTTATGCGGTGTTCGAGATCGTGGTGATCCTGCCGGTGGCCGCGACGGTATTCGGGCCGGCGCCCGACGCGGCCGGCGGCGCTGCTGCTGCCGGGCCGGTTCGTGGTGCGGCGGTGCTTGGGTTGCGGCCGCGAGTGGTACAGGGTGTGCTGTGTTTCGCGGCCCTGCTGTGCTGCATTCCGATGGCGATGCCGCAGGGGCATCTGGTGGCGTATTGCAGCGATGTCGGTATCGCCCCGGCACATGGCGCGGCAATGCTGTCGGTGCTGCTCGGCTGCGCCTTTGTCAGCCGGCAGTTTTGGGGTGTTGTCGCCGATCGCATCGGCGGCGTGCGGACCGTGCTGGCCGGCTCGGTGTGCCAGGCGGCGGCGATGGTCGGGTTCCTGTTGACCCAGAGCGAGGCGGGCCTGTTCGCGGTCGCCGCGATCTTTGGGCTCGGGTTCAGTGGCATCATCCCGGCCTATGTCGTCGCGGTGCGTGACCTGTTCCCGGCGTCGGAAGCCTCGTGGCGGGTGCCCACCGTGTTGCTGTTCAGCGGATCAGGGATGGCGGCCGGCGGCTGGCTCGCCGGCATGATCTACGACTACGCCGGGTTTTACGCGGCGGCGTTTAGCACCGGCATCGCCATCAATCTCGTGCATATCGTCGTCATCGGCACGCTGGCGCTGCGGCAGAACCCGCAGGCGCGCTGACCACCTCAGTGGATGTTGCCGAACGTCACCTTCACCGGGCAGAGGCCGGAGATGGCTTGGGCCGGGCTTGGCTCTTGCGCGCCGATACTCGCGTCAAAGTAATAGGGCCGAACGACTGACGGCAGTTTGCAGTCGGGGAAAGCATAATAGAGGACGAGCGGCTGCGACTGGATGGCGCTCGTCGTGATGTAGCCGACTAATACGTGTTCGGCCGTGTGGAAGCCGTTTTTCCACAAATGGATTTTCGGCCGCTGCGGCTTGTACTCCGGCACGGTCAACTCGTCCCATACTTCGCCGTAGGTGTGATCGACCATCCGCTTGAGCCAGAAATCGAACGTCGCCGGCAGGTATTTCAGCAAACGCGGATTGGCCATGCCAAGCGTCAGGGCTGCCTGATCCAGTTCGGCCGCCATCCACCACGTGCTGGTGCGGTTCAGCTTGCCGTCGCAGGTCGGCTGGGTTGCCCACGACCCGGTATCCGGCAGAAACGCGCGCTGGAAGATCGCGGCGGCCTTGTCGCGGGCAAACGCCTCCAACTCCTTGTCGCGCAGAACCTGGCCGGTGAAATACAGCATCCAGTAAGTCTTGATCGTGTGCCCGAAATCCGTGTCGTCGCGCTGGTAGATGCAATTGGTCGTCGGCTTTTGCGCCAGGGTGCCGAGGAACATCCCCGAGCCGGGATCGTAAAAGCGCTTGCGGATGATCTGGACGATCTGCGCCAGCTCGGTGCGCCATTGCAGTTGCTCCGGAGGCGGCAGAAGCGGCGTCATCAGCAGCATGTAGGCGTTGACCTGGTCGAGCTGCGACACGAGTTCGAGCCGGTCGCCCTCCGGTCCCGGGCGCTTCAGCCGGTACAGCCCGAGTTTCGGATCAAGGAAATTCTGCCGGATATAATGCTCGACCCGCAGGATCGGCTGCAAAACATAGGGGTCGCGCGTCAGGTAATAGTAAAACGACAGGCCGATCAGCGTATAGGCGAGGTCCTGGCTGGTCTGGTCCGGAGCCTCGGCAATTGCCTTGCCGCCTTCCCAGTACGAAATCATCCCACCGGTTTTGGCATCGAACGCATGATCGACGATGTAATGCGCGCCGGCCGACGCCCATCCCAGATACTTCGCATCGCCGGTCAGGTGAAACGCGACGCCGTACAGGTAGACCTGCCGCGACATCATGCGGACATACTGCCGACCGGCGGCGCTCTTGATCCAGTCGGCGGCGGTCGCGATTTCGGCGCACGGCGCCTGCGGGTTGTAGACCGACCCGTCATTGCAGCGGAAGGTCGGGAAGTTGCCGACCGGGCTGCCGAGCGCCGCCGGCGTCTGCCAGAACGGCAGGATATCGCGCTCGAAATGCTGCTTCCAGTCAGAAGGGCTGGGGAGTGTTTGGGCGGAGGCGGGGGCGAGTGTGACGAACAGAAGCAGCGCAACCTGAACCAGCACCCGCCAACGCATCCGTGCGCGCCTCCTCGGAGCCCGGATATTCCCTTCTTGTCGTCCCTGCGAAAGCAGGGACCCACCGTGCAACCATTCGCGTATCGGCACAGTGGGTCCCTGCTTTCGCGGGGACGACAAGGTTATCATACTAGAAATACGAGGTTATTTCGAAGCGGGTTCTCAGGCGCCGCGCAATCGCACGGTCGTGGCGCGGTCGAGCATCCCGTCCGGCAAGAGCGCGACGCGGTAGTCGCGTGCCGCCGTCTCGGCGGTAATGAGCCCGTCGGCGACATCGGCGGCGACCTGTTCGGCGTCGCGCTCGGCCGGGTTGCCAAAGCCGCCGCCGCCCGGCAGTTCGAGCCGGATGTAATCGCCGCCCGGCACGGTCTGCCGCCCTTTCGAGCGGATCGGCTTGCCCGAAACCAGCGTCACCTGACCGGGTCCGCCGAGCCCGCCGCCGTCGCGGCCGCGCGCCGGATTGTGGAGGCGCTCGAAATTGCACAGCATCGCGATCGGCGTGCCGTCGGCACCGCCCAGTTCGATGACCTGCCCGACGCCCCCGCGATACTTGCCCGCACCGCCCGAGCCCTCGCGAAACTCGCGGCGGCGAAACATCACCGGTGCTACCGACTCGGTCGCCTCGACCGGGATCGTCCGCACACCCGACGGGAAGGCGGTCACGTCGAGCCCATCCTTGCCGGGTCGCGCGCCGGTGCCGCCGCAATGGAAGATCACGGTGCTGAACGCCGGCACGTCGCCATTGCCGCCCATCTCGTCCGCCACATCGGCGCCGCCGTAGATCTGCGGGTTCCACAGCGATGAGGCGCCCTCGGCCGGCACGCCGCCCTCCATGACCTGGTGCAGGCAGCCGAACACGACATCGGGCAGCATGTGCCCGACCGTGTGACGCGCCGCCACCGCGCGCGGGCGTCTGACGTTCAAGAGGCACCCATCGGGCGCACTCGCGGTGATCGGCGCCAGTGAGCCGGCATTGTTGGGCACTTCCGGCGCGACCAGGCATTTCACCCCGAACGCCGTGTAGGCCAGCGTGTAGTTCATCACGACATTGATGCCAAAGGCGCTGGCCGGCGAGGTGCCGGCGAAATCGACATGAATGCCGTCATGGCCGATCGTCATTTCGCCGGCCAGGGTCAAGGGTCGGTCATAGCCGTCCATGTGCACTGCGTTCTTGTACCTGCCGGGCCTCAACTGGCGGATCGCGTCGAGCGTTGCTTCGCGCGAAGTCTCGATGATGTGCGTGCCGAGCCGGTCGAGATTGGTCAGGCCGAACTCGTCCATCATTTCGACGAGGCGCCTGCTGCCTTCGTCGTTGCACGCGGCGAGGGCGTAGACGTCACCCTCGACCTGCAACGGCTCGCGCACATTGGCGCGGATGATCCGCATCAAATCGTCGTTCATGCGGCCTTCGCGGGCGAGCGGCATCAGCGGGATCGCGAGTCCTTCCTCGAAGACCTGCCTCCCGTCCGGCCCCATGCCGAGCCCGCCGATATCGACGACATGCACCGTGCTGGCGAACAGGCCGACCGGGTCGCCGCGCAGAAAGGTCGGGCTGACAACCGTCAGATCGTGCAGGTGGCCGCAGGTCAGCCACGGGTCGTTGGTGATGTAGTGGTCGCCCTTTTTCATCGTGGCGAGCGGGAAGGCGTCGAGGAAATGCTTAACCGCGGCGGCCATCGAATTGACGTGCCCCGGCGTGCCGGTCACCGCCTGCGCCAGCATGTTGCCATCGCGGTCGAACACTCCCGCCGATAAATCGCCCGCCTCGCGCACCGAGGTCGAAAACGCGGTACGCACCAGGGTCTGCGCCTGTTCTTCGACCACGGCGATCAGCCGCGACCACATGATCTGCATGTGGATTTGCGACAACGCGGTATTCGGGCGGGTCAGCATCGGGGCAAATCCTGTTGAAGCGGCTGGCGAGTTTATTCGCGCCGGCGCCGCCAGCGCAACGTGTCGTCCACCGAATCTCAGGCCACCGAATCTCAGGCGAGGGCGCACAGGTCGTTGCGTAGTTCGTCTGCGTTCGCGCGGGTGAGGCGGTGCTCAATCACGTCGTGCGTCGCCTCCCAGACCGGGACGGCGCTCTCCAGGAGCGCCCGGCCTTCCGGGGTCAGCGTGAGGTGACGGCTGCGGCCATCGGCGGGGTTGGGGCTCACTGTCAGCAGACCGCGACGTTCAAGCGGCTTCAAGTTGGCGGTCAGCGTCGTGCGGTCCATCGCGAGCAGTGATGCGACACCGCCGATCGTAGCCGGTGTCGGGCGGTTCAGCGACATCAGCAGCGAGAACTGCCCGCTGGTAAGGCCCAGCGGACGAAAGGCGGTGTCGAAGCGGCGGGCAACGGCGCGGGCCGCCCGTTGCAGGTGCAGGCACAGACAAGTGTCGCGGACACGCAGGGTGGTGGCGAAGGGCAGGGTGGCGAGGGAAGGTGCTTCAGGGTTTGACATGGGCAAATTATGTTGATATCAACATTTTAATGCAAGCGCCAACTCCGCGCCTGCTGAACGACCCGCAACCAACGAAAGGAACGGACATGCCGGTAAGCCCATATTTGTTTTTCGATGGACGCTGCGAGGAAGCGATCGAGTTTTATCGCGGCGCGGTCGGCGCCGATCTCGTGATGATGCTGCGCTGGAAGGACAGCCCGGACCCGACCATGGCGATGCCGGGGAACGAAGAGAAGGTCATGCATGCCCGGTTCCGGGTCGGCGACGACATCGTCATGGCGTCCGACGGGCGCTGCGATGGCAAACCGGATTTCCAGGGCTTCGCGCTGTCGCTGACCGCGCCCGACGTTGATACCGCCGGCAAATTGTTCCAGGCGCTCAGCGATGGCGGACAGGTGCAGATGCCGATGACAAAGACCTTTTTCTCGCCGAGCTTTGGCATGTGCGCCGACAAGTTTGGCGTGTCGTGGATGGTTCACGTCGAACCCTGAGCGCGGCGAGGGTTATCTCTGCGCTCTACCCAATCCCGGCAACCGCAGGCATGCTTGTGGCGGGATTGGGAAAGGGGAGCGCGATGGCGATGGCAGCAGCCGCCAACGGGCCGGCGATCGCGGGCTATCTCGCGAGTGCCGGCGAGCGCCGGTTGCCGCCGGAAGTCGCGGACATGGCGCGGCTGTGCCTTGCCGACTGGCTCGGCGTGGCGATCGGCGCCGGTGAGGAAGAGGCGGGGCGCATCGTCCGCAACCTCGCGTCCGGCTGGCGCAGCAGCGGGCGGGCGACGGTGCTGTTTGACGGCACCGCGGCGGCCCCGTTCGCTGCACTGGCCAACGGCACGCTGGCGCACTGCCTGGATTTCGACGATACCTACGTCAAGGCGGTAACACATACCAGCGCGCCGGTGTGGGCCGCGACCCTCGCCCTCGGCGAGGAGCGCGGTGCTGATGAACACACGATGCTGGCGGCCTTCGTTGCCGGGTTCGAGACCGCAAGCCGGATCGGCGGCGGGCTCGGCGAGGCGGTGACGGCGCGCGGCTGGCACGGCACCGGGGTGTTTGGCCGGCTCGGGGCGGCGGCGGCCGCTGCAGCTTTGCTCGGCCTCGATGGCGAGCGCGCCTTGCACGCGCTTGGCGCGGCGGCGACGCAGATCGGCGGGCTGACGGCCTCGTTCGGGACGATGGCAAAGCCGTTCCATGCCGGCAAGGCGGCGATGGACGGCGTGGTATCGGCACAGCTTGCGGCCGGTGGTTTTGTCGCGGCGAAGGGCGTGTTCGAGCCGGGCGGCGGCCTGGACAACGCGCTGGTGCAGGACCGCACCATGGCGATCGCGCCGGTCGATTTCTCCGGCTGGAACATCCTCGATAACAGCTTCAAGCCCTATGCCGCCTGTCACCTGACGCACCCCGCGGTCGAAGCCGCGCGGGAGTTTGCCGCCGGGCGCAACGACATCGCCCAGATTTCCGAGGTGAAGGCCGAAATCGGGGCGCTTGCGGATCAGATTACCGGCGGCAAAAGCGGGATGCCGGCGACGCCGCTGGAAGGCAAGTTCGACATCAAATACTGCATCGCGCTCGGATTGCATGGCCACGATCTCTCGGCCGCGGATTTCCGCGAGCCGTGGCAGCCGGATGCCGCGGTCCTGGCGACGGCGGGCAAGGTCGCGCTTGCCGTGAGCCCGGAGATGGGCTTTGCATCGGCGCGGCTGACCCTGGTAATGCCCGATGGAACCAGCGCGGTCCGCGACGTGCCGGTGGCCAAGGGTCACCCCGGCAACCCGATGCGGTGGAGTGACATGCACACAAAATTCGCGGCATTGGTCGAACCGCGCCTCGGCCGGCGCAGCGACGAACTGTTCGGGCTGGTGCGCGAGTTCGGCCGCGGCGGCGTGCTCGGCGAAATCCGCCTAATCCTGGCGCAAATTTAGGAGTCCCCAATGCCCCGCCCCGACATCCGCCTGACGCCCGACGAGCAGGCGGCATTTCTCAGCGACAACCGCAAATGCGCGCTGGCGACGGTGGACCAGCACGGTTTCCCGCATGTCGTCGCGATGAGTTTCCAATACCGAGACGGTGCCTTCTGGATGACCTCCTACGGCAAGGCGCAAAAGGTGCTGAACATCCGCCGCAACCCGAAAGTGGGTGTCATGGTCGAAGCCGGTGGAGCCTACGCGGAGCTGAAAGGCGTCATGGTGCGCGGCGATTGCGAGGTCATCGACGACCCGGATGAGGTGCGCGAGGCCTATCTGTGGCTTGCGGAAGGTCGTACCGGCACCCGCCCGGCCGGCGCGGCTGAAGCCGTGCCAAAGCGCGTCGTGCTGAAAATCGTCCCCGCGAAAATGATGACCTGGGACCACGCCAAGCTCGGCGGCCGGTATTGATTGCGGCCCCGTAGGATGGGCTGAGCGCAGCGAAGCCCATCGTCTTGCCGCGTTCCGAAGTTGATGGGCTTCGCTGGCGCTCAGCCCATCCTACGAGGGCCGAAGGGCGTCATGGATCATCGACAGCCGTCCAGCGACTACCGGCAAGGGGTATGCCATGGCCGAACCCGGTCCGCGCAATCTGATCACCGATGTGCCCGGGCTGCTGGTCGGACAGGCGGAGGATCACGACTGCATCAGCGGCACGACGGTCATTCTGCCAGAGGCTCCGGCCGTGGCGGCTGTTGATGTCCGCGGCGGCGCGCCGGGCAGCCGCGAGACCGAACTGCTTGATCCGGCGACGCTGGTATCGCGGATCGACGCGATTGTGCTGTCGGGCGGCTCGGCGTTCGGCCTCGATGCCGCGGCCGGGGTGATGGACGGGCTGGCGGCGATGGGGCGCGGCTTTCGGGTGCGCGACGCACTGGTGCCGATCGTGCCCGCGGCAATCCTGTTCGATCTGGGGTTTCCCGATCGGCGCGCCTGGGTCGGCGAGCCGCCCTACCGTCGGCTCGGTCGTGAGGCTCTCGCGCGGGCGGCGCACGATTTCTCGCTCGGCAATGCCGGCGCCGGGCTCGGCGCCAAGGCGGGACGCCTCAAGGGTGGCCTTGGCAGCGCCTCGCTGTGCCTCGCCGATGGGGCCACGGTCGGTGCACTGGTGGCGGTCAACAGCTGGGGTTCCACGGTGCGGCCGGATTGCGGCCGGTTCTGGGCGGCCGATACTGGCCTCCGCCGCCGAGCTTGCGCTGCAACCGCCGATCCCCGGCAAGCCGCTCGACCCCGCGGACCTCTCGGCCTGCGCTCCCGGCGTAGCCGGCGCGAACACGACGATCGCGGTGGTCGCGACCGATGCGCCGCTCGACAAGGCCGGCTGCCGCCGCTTTGCGATCATGGCGCAGGACGGGCTGGCGCAGGCAATCCGCCCGGCCCATACGCCGTTCGACGGCGACACGGTGTTCGCGCTGTCGACCGGTGAGGGCGATACCGTCGATCCGATGCGTCTCACCCGGCTCGGCAATGCCGCCGCCGTGTGTCTGGCGCGGGCGATCATGCGGGCGATGCTGGCGGCGGCGCCGCTCGGCGGATATCCGAGCTGGCGCGAGCAATGGGGCAGGGGCAGCGGCTGATCAGGCCGCGTTTCGCGAACTGTCCTCGCTCGGGTCGAGCACAACACGCGAGCGCGGGAAGCTGACCGTTACCGCGGTTCCGACGCCGACCTCGCTGTGCAGCTCGAGGTCGCCGCCATGCAATTCCATGATCGCCTTGACCAGTGGCAGGCCGAGGCCGGTGCCCTGGTGCTGAGCGGGTGAACGACGAGTCGACCTGCTCGAACGGTTCGAGCACGCGCGGCAGATCGTCCGGCGCGATGCCGATGCCGGTGTCGGAGACGGTCAGGCTGATGCCTTTGGCATCGTCGAACCGACCGATGATGCGGATTGTGCCGCCGGGCGCGGTGAATTTGACGGCGTTGGTGACGAGGTTCAGCAGCACCTGCTTGGTCTTGCGTTCGTCGCCGCGCAGCAGCGGCAGGTCCTGTGGCAACTCGATCGATTCGCTGAGGCCGCCGCTGCGGATGCGGGCGCTGATCAGTTGGCGAACCGAGCGGACGGTGTCGCGCAGGTCGAAGACATCCTCGTAACAGTTCGAGCTTGCCGGCTTCGGCCTTCGATAGGTCGAGAATGTCGTTGATGATCTGCAGCAGGTGCGTGCCGCTTTCGTGGATATCGGCTGACATAGGCGGCGGTATTGCTCGTTGCCGATCGGGCCGAACACCTCGCGCAGCATCATCTCGGAAAAGCCGATGATGGCATTGAGCGGGGTGCGCAGCTCGTGGCTCATCGTCGCCAGAAAGCCGGACTTGCCGCGGCTGGCGGCCTCGGCCTCGTCCTTGGCGATGCGCAGCGCCTCGTAGGCTTCCTCGCGCTCGCGCCGCAGCCGGACCCGGTCGAAACAGCGTTCGAGCACAGCGAAGAGCGCGTTCGGGTCGACTGATTTGTCGAAATAGTCGTAGGCGCCGTGACGCAATGCCTCGATCGCGGTTTCGCGTGTCCAGATCGGCGGTCATCAGGACGCAGATCAGTTCCGGCTGCTGCGCCCGCAGCCGGGTGATTACCTCGATGCCGGACACGACGCCGCCAAGCCGCACATCGATCAGCGCGACCGGCGGCAGCGGCAGTTCGCCCGAGGCGTCGCTGAGCGCCGCGACCGCCTTGTCCGGTGTGTCGACATAGGACGAGGCGTAGCCGCGCAACTCGATCATGTCGGCGAGCAACTCGGCAAAGCCGAGATCATCGTCGACGATCAGTACGGAACGTACCGTTGCGGTTTTGGCGGTCACCGTCGCCTACCTCGGGTGGCTCGGCGAGACTGCCGCCCCGATCGCCGCCAGCAGCGCGTTCGGGTCGAATGGCTTGAACAGGACGCCGCGGGTTTGCGACCGCAGCCGCGGTATCGCCCTCGGCGCCGTCGCCGCCACCCGGTGATCAGGATCGTCGGTACCGCGTTGACCGCCTCGACCAGCCGCGCATAGACATCAGCGCCCGACAGAACCGGCATGTGCATGTCGAGCAGCAGGCAATCGACAGTCTGCCGCGCGATCATCTGCCAAGCGCCGCCGCGCCGCTCGCCACGACCTGCACGCCGTACCCGGCGTTTTCGAGCAGCGGCACGATCGCGCCGACGAAATTCGGGATCATCGTCGGCAACCAGGACATGACCGCGCTGTTTCATGCGGCTCAGCACTTCGAGCACCTGGGTTGCGGCAAACGGCTTGTGTAGAACGCCGAGCGCGCCGCCGTCGATCGCCTGCGCGATGAGCTGCTCGACGCTGTAGCCCGTCATCATCATGACCTGGGCGTCGGGACGTATCTTCTTCATTTCAAGGAACGCGGCGACGCCGTTGATCCCGGGCAAGTTTTATGTCGAGCAGGACGAAATCGAAACGGGTTGCCCGAAAATGGCTCGATGCCCTCCTCGCCGCTATAGGCGAGCTGCACGGTATGGCCGCGCATCTCGATGACGTCCGCGAGGCTCTCGGCGTGGTCAACGTCGTCATCGACAATGAGGACCCGGGTCATGCGGTGGCTACCTGCGCGTCCTCAACGGGTTTGGCTTCCAGCGGCAAGGCAACCCTGACATGGGTGCCCTGGCCCGGCTCGCTATCAATCACGATCGTACCGCCGTGCTGGTTTACAATCTGTTTCACCGTCGGGAGCCCCAGCCCGGTGCCGAAACTTTTAGTACTAAAAAGCGGTTCAAATATACGCGATAAATTCTCTGGCGGAATGCCGGGGCCGGTGTCGTCGATGTCCAGCACCAGTTCGCTGTCAATGACGGTAGTCTTTAGCGTGATCCGGCGATCCTTGTCGGGCGGCAGGTCATTCATCGCCTGCGCGGCATTTTCGATCAGGTTGATCAAGACGCGCCGCATCCGGTCGGAGTCGATCCGCACGTTGGTGTCGCCGGCGCCGGGCTCGAACAAAAGTGTCGCCGGCGATGGGATGTTCTGCTCGGCGATGACATCGGATATCCAGCGATCGAAACGGAAGGCACCGAGCCGCAATTCGCGGGTGCGGGTGAACTCCAGAAGGTCGGAGATGATGCGGTCGCAGCGCTCGATACTGCGCTCCATGCGCGCGACCGGGCGGTCGAGTTTGACCCCCTGGTTGGCCGCCAGTTCCTTGACTGTGAACAGCGTGTTGCGGATCGCGCTGAGCGGATTGCGCAGTTCGTGCGCGACTGTGGCGGTCAGTTGTCCCAGTACCGACAGCCGCTCGATCTTCAGCAGTTCGGCTTCGGCGACAAGCCGGGCGCGATCGCCTTCCGCTTTTTCAGCCCGCACCTTTGTGAAGGCCGCGTGAATTTCGAACTGGTGCGCCACGAGGTAGACCATCACGCCAATCGTCAGCGCCGCCGCCATCGCGCAGGCGCCAAACCACAAACCCGCGTGCGTCCACCCCGCCAGCGCCTCGTCGGAGCCGCGGCTCACCGCGATAACTGCCGGATAATTGGGCAGGGCCCGCAGCGCCTCGATGCGCCATACGCCGGTGGCGGTGGCAACATGCCGGGTCATCGTCATCAAGGTGTCCCCGGTCACGACCTGCAGTTTCGCCGGCTCCGGCGGTGCCCCAACGCTCTCCGGCTGCTTTGCATATTGCGCGAGGATGACGCCGTCCTGGTGCAGCAGGATGATGGCTGCATCGTCGGGAAGCGGCACCATCGCAAACAGCCGGATGAACTGATCAACCGGGACGAGGCCGACAATCGATCCGATCCGGGCTCCGGCGGCATTGTTCAGGCGGTGGGCGACAGGGATGTCGGCGGTGCCGGTTTTCGCGTTTTTGAGCGTGTCGCCGAGCATGCCGGGCTTGCCCGGTGCGGAGACCAGCTGCTCCGGCGGCACCGGGTCTTCGGGCCAGTTGCCGGCACGGACCAGTACATCGCCGCTCGCGTCGAGGATCGCCACTCCATCGAAATGCGTTACGCTGTCGAGCTTGGCCGCCAAGAGGGCGGCAATCTCCGGCGCCGCCGCGGCGGTGCGCAAACTCGCCGCGTCATCGACGCCGGCCTGACGCAGACGGGCAGCCACTTCGGCGAGCTGACCGTTGATATTGTCGAATGATTGTTCGGCCACTGCCGCAAGAACGCCGTCGATGCGCCCGAGTTCGGTTTCGGTGGACGTGATCGTCTGCTGCCGCAGCTGGTCCGCCCCGATCCCGGTGGCGATCAGAATCCCGGTGATCAGGACGATTCCGAACACGATCAGCAATGTAACCGGTCGGATTCCCATTCCCCTCGCTACGCGCCGCGCCCTCGCCGTGCGGCTTGCCATGGCACGCAAAACCATTGCCCCCGATGTCCTTGGCAGACTCTCCCACGCTGGAGGCTGGGACTACAGCATTGAGAAATGGTTAATGTGCCTTTCAGCTGGACGGGCCTGGCTAAGCGGCCGAGGCCCGCAGATCTGTGGTCTTGGTTGATCAGGCGATGACGCGGGCGCGGCACTCGCCAAAGCCGATCGAGGCATAGCCGTCGCGCCGGCAATGCGCCCGGAAGATGACCTCGTCGCCGTCCTGCACAAAGCTGCGGGTTTCACCGGAGTTGAGCGTGATCGTGCGGCTGCCATCCATGCTTTGCTCGCTGAGACTGCCCCAGCCCGCCTCGGTCGGGCCGGAAATCGTGCCACTGCCAAACAGGTCGCCCGCCAGCAGATTGCAACCGTTGCTTGTATGGTGCGCGACAAGCTGCGCCAGCGTCCAGTACAAATCGGTCGTGTTGCTGTGCGACACGCGGTGGGGCTCCAGGCCCTTCTCGCGCATCTGCGGCGTCAGGATCAGCGCTTCGAGTGCGATGTCGAAGGCGCCGGATTTCTGGTCGGCCGCATCCACCAAATGCGGCAGCGGGGCGGGGTCGCCCTCCGGACGAGGTGGCTGGGCGACGCGGAACGGCTCCAGCGCCTCGGCGGTGATGATCCATGGCGACACGGTGGACCCGAAGCTCTTGCCGAGAAACGGCCCGAGCGGCTGCGATTCCCATTGCTGAATGTCGCGTGCCGACCAGTCGTTGACGAGGCCAAGCCCGACAACGTGCTCGCCGGCCTTGCCGATTGGCACCGGGTTGCCTTGCGCATTGCCGGGGCCGACCCAGACCGCCAGCTCCAGCTCGTAATCGAGCTTGCGGCAGGGACCAAAGGTCGGCGCGTTTTCCTCGGGGAGTTTGCGCTGGCCGCTCGGGCGCTTCAGCGGCACGTATGATTCACGCAGCGACGAGGCGCGGCTGTGATAGGCGACCGGCACGTATTTATAGTTGGCGGTCAGCGGATTGTTCGGGTCGCGGCGGCGGCCGCCATTGGTCGCGTGGTGGATGCCGGCGAAGAAATCGGTGAAGTTGGCGATCGCGGCGGGCAGGTGCACCCAGCAATTCGCCGCCTTGTGGAGCAGCCGCTTGCCCAGCGCCTCGGCCTTGGCACGGTCCGGCCCATCCGCCGCCAGCAGCGCGAAGACCTGCTTGCGCAAGGCGCGGCGCGGTAGAGTGCCCAATGCCATCAGCGCGTTGAGGGTCGGCCCGGAGGCGGCCTCCGCCGCGGCGACCGCTTCACCGGACAGCAGCCCGGCCCGCAGGGCCTCGCGGATGTCGAAGATCATGTCGCCGATCGCCATGCCGCCACGCGCTTTGGCGTCGGGAAGCGTGTCGCCGGGCGGGCTGAACACGCCGAAGGGCAGGTTCTGCAGCGGAAACTCGGCGTGGCCATTGGCCGAGGCGACCCAACTTTGCCGCTTGCCGTCATGGGTTTCGTCAATCATGCGGATTCCTTCCCTCTAAGCCCCAGCACCGGCACGTCCGATAGCGATGCCCCTGATGGCCGTCCCAGCGCGAACAAGGCAAAACCGAGCGCCAGCGTCAGGAAAATAGCCACCGCGGCGATCATGCCTGCGGCGATTTCATTGGGTAGCAAAGCAACCACAAACGTGCCCGCCGCCGCCACCGTCATTTGCAGAAAACCGATCAACCCGGAGGCGGTGCCCGCCAGCCGCGGATGGATGCTGAGCCCGGCCGCCAGTATCGAAGGCTGGCTCAGCCCATCGCCGATCGCGCACAGCGCAATTGGCAGGAACAGGCCCCAGATATCCAGACCGACCAGCAGATACCAGCCGACCAGGATCAGGGCGGAGACAAAGGCGAGGCTGCGCCCGAAGATCGTCAGCCGGCGGCTGCCGAGGCGTATGGCGAAGGACGCCGCCCCGGCGTTGCCGACGGCATAGGTCGCCATCGGCAACAGGATCATTAGCCCGTAGGTGCTCGCCGGTTCACCGAGGGTCTCGACGAGCACGTGCGGCGCGCTGGCGCAAAAGGTGAACCACGAGGCGCTGGCACAGGCGCTGCAGGCCGCGAACCCGACAAAGGCCGGTGTCCGCAGCAGCGTCACGTAGGATCCGGCCATGCCAACAAAATCGAGGCGGGTCGGCGCGACGTTGGTCTCGTTGAAACGCAGTACGACGAATGCCAGGACGGCCGCTCCGAACAGGCCGAGCACCACGAAAATCGCCCGCCAATTGACCCATTCCGCCAGATACGCGCCGATCGCCGGCGACACCGCCGAGGCGAAGGTCATCGTCATCATCACCAGCGCGATGCCACGCGCCGCCGCCTCGCGGGCATAGACATCGCGGATGATCGCGCGGCCGAGCACGATGCCGGCGCAGGCGCCGCTGGCCTCAAGCACCCGTCCGGCGATCAAGACCGGCAGCGACCACGCGACGCCGCACAACAGCGTGCCGGCGAGAAACATCGCCAGACCACCGATCAGCACCGGGCGGCGGCCGAAGCGGTCGGAAATCGGGCCATAGAACAACTGGCCGCCGGCTATGCCGATCAGGTACAGCGTCAGGGTCAGCTGCACCTCGGCCGGGCTCTCGCCGAACACCTTGGCGAGCAACGGCAGGGCCGGCACGATGACATGCAGCGCGCAGAAGCCGATCGCAGTCACCGCCGCGAGCAGCGCGAGCGACGGCGGCCTCCCGGTGTCGTGGCGAGCGAAGTGGAACACTCTCGCGGCCTTGGCTTATCGTTTGTTTGGGCGCGTCTTGGCCTGTTCGCGGGGGAGATTGCGTCGCCGCCGCGCCGGTCGCAAGGGCGGCTCGGGCATGGCCCTTATGTTGTCGCGGCCCGGAAGCTCGCGAGGCTGCGGCGCTGGGTGCCGTCGGCGGCGAAATTCGACGGCGCCAGCCAGCTTTCGAAAGCGGTGCGCACCGCCGGCCATTCGCTGTCGATGATCGAGAACCAGGTCGTGTCGCGGTTGCGGCCGCGGGTGATCGTCGCCTGGCGGAACAGGCCTTCATACTGAAAGCCGAACCGTCTCGCGGCGGCCCGGCTCGGCGCGTTCAGCGAATCACATTTCCATTCGTAACGGCGGTAGCCGAGTTCGTCGAACGCGCGGCGCATCATCAGATACATCGCCTCGGTCGCGGCCGGGCGGCGCTGCAGGCGCGGGCTGAACACGAGGCTGCCGATCTCGACCGAGCCGACCGCCGGCTGAAGGTTGATATAGGCGGCGACGCCGACCGCCTTCCCGGTTGCGCTGTCGCGGATCGCGTGGAACAGCCGCTGCGAGTCGGCGCAGGCACCCGCGGCCCAGCGGCGGTAGTCGTCGAGCATCGCGAACGGACCGTAGGCATAATAGGTCCACAGGCGGCCTTCGCGGTCTTCCGCGTTGGCCTCGAAGAGATCGGCAGCGTGCCGTTCGACATCGAGCGGTTCGACCGTGCAGAACCGGCCGGTCATTACGGTGCGGGGCGGCGATGGCCGTGCCGTCCAGCCGGAAACCGGCGCGCCGACGGTCTGGCCGAGGTGGTTTCTATCGGGTTGGCTGTTGCTCATCGGCTAAAGCCAACACAGCCCGATCAGGATCGTCAACACCGTCAACGGCGCGCCGACTCGGAAATAGGCCCAGAAGCCGATTGCGACCCCGTTCTGCCGCGCCAGCTGCACGACGATCAAGTTCGCGACCGAGCCGAGTACCGTCAAGTTGCCGGCAAAGGTTGACGACATCGCGACCACCAGCCACGAACGCTGCGGGTCGTGCGCGGCGGTGAGAAACGGCTTGATGACCAGCACTGCCGGTACGTTGCTGACGAGGTTCGACAAGGCCGCCGTCGCGATGCCGAGCACCGGCATGCGGTCGAGCCCGAACCCGCCGACCCTGGCAATGACGGAGGGCGTCAGCAACGCCTTCTCGAAGCCCGCGACGACGACGAACAGCCCGGCGAACATCAGGAGGAGCGGCCAGTCGATTTCGCGGTAGATGCGCTCGCTGCGCACGATCCGGGTCAGCAGCATTGCGCCGCCCGCGACCAGCGCAGCCTCGGCCGGCGCGACGCCGGCGAAGAAGGCGGCGACCATCGCCAGGGTCACCGCGACCGATTTCAGCGCCAGCGGCCGGTGCAGATGCGCCGGCGGCGGCTTCGCCGCGAACCCGCCGTCCCGGCGGAATTCCGCCCAGTGCATTGCCGCGATCAACACGAAGGTCACGACCAACCCGGCCGCCGCGACCGGCGACAGCGCAGCGGCGAAATGCCCGTAGGGAATGCCGGAAAAGCTGCCGATCAGGATGTTCTGCGGGTTGCCGGTGATCGTCGCGGCACTGCCGATATTGGCCGCCATCGCGACCGCCAGCAGGTACGGGACGGGATCGCGCCGCAGCCGCCGGGTGATGTCGATGACCAGCGGTGTCATCACCAGGCAGATCGCGTCGTTCAGAAGGAAGGCGGAAAACACACCGGAACTCAGCGTCACCACGGCCAGCAATTGCAGCGGCTGCCGCGCGCGCGCCACGACCCAGCCGTTGACCAGCCGGAAAAACCCCGAAAGCCGCAGATTGCCGACCACGATCATCAGGCCGAGCAGCAGCGCCAGCGTCGGGAAATCGATCGCCTTTGCCAGATCGTCGACCCCGACCGCCCCGAGCGCCAGCATCAGGCTGGCCCCGACTAATGCGGCGCCGGCACGGTCGATGCGGAAGCCGGGCAGCCGGCCAACCGCGATGACGATATAGGTCAGGACAAAAATCGCCGCGGTGGCGGCGCTCAGCGCCTCGCTCACTCGATCGCCGCCGGCACCGCTTCGGCGGGCGCGGGCATATCCTGGTCGGGGTCTCTGGTTTCGGGCATCGCAACCCAGATAGGCGTGGCGTCATCTGCCGTGCTGAGATAGGCGCGTTACATCTGGGTTGCAGCTATACAAATCGGATTGCTCTTACAGAGCGGACGCCCGACCTGGAGCCACCATGACCGACCGAACTCTCAACAGCGCGGCGGACGAACGCAAGGCTAGCAGCCTCTTTGGATGCCTCGTGGGGTCGGTTCGCACGCTTGCCGGTTTTGACTTCACTGCTCCGGTTCTCGATGAGGTGTGCCACGCGGGCGAAGGTCGGCTGCTCAACGAGCAATCGATGCCCGAACCTACCGCTTCCGTAACAAAAATTCGCGGCCGACCTTGACCATTGGCTGGCCGTCATAGGCGATGATGTCGGCGGTGGCGTAGGTTTCGGTCCACAGTTCGGGGAGGTAGGAGCCGGTGCCGACCACATCGATCGGGGCGCTGGCGGCGGCCATCATGCGGCATTTCGCGGGCCCGAAGCCGGAACTGGCGACGATTTTGGCGTTGCCGAAGCCGGCTTCGTTGAGGGCGAGGCGCATCGTCCAAATCGCGGCCGCCGACACGCCGGTGCCGACGAGGTAGCGCAATTCCGCCTCGGTGCGGTAGCCGCGGATCGATTGCGGCGCGTGCCGCTCCAGCATGTCGTAGGAGCGCCCGGGGTCGAGCCCCTCGCAATAGCGACCGCCCGGTGTGTCCATGCGAAACGACAGCCGGCCGGCACCGGCGAGGTCGGGGAAGCGCCGGCAGACGGCGATGGCGTCGCTGATCTCGTGGCCGAAATAATCGACCAGCACGGTCAGCGCCTCGTCCGGAAAGGTCTCGCGGAACATTTCGGCGGCGCGCACGGTCGAGCCGGCATAGCCGATCAGCGCATGCGGCATCGTGCCGAGCCCGGTGTCGCGGCCGAAAAATGGCGCTGTCGCCGCGGTGGCGCAGCCGACAAACCCGACCGCGCCGGCGACCCGCCTCGCATGCGCCGAGCCGACCGAGGCGGCATAGGCCATCATCTCGGCCATTTCGGCACCGGCGCAATGCCGCGCATCCATCGCCATGAACGCGACCTCAGGCAGGTCGGCGCACATCGCCGAGGCGTTGTACGCGGCGACGCAAGCCGGCCCGATTTTTTGCAGCAGCACGGTTTCGAGATCGACGAGGTGATAGAGCGGCCCGGTGATGTACATGATCGGCTCGCCGGACCCGATCCAGTGGCTTTCCGGGTGCAGCAATTCGATGGTGAAGCGGGTGCCGCGCGCCGCGGCCATGCCTTCGAGAAACTCGATCGCAAAGCGCGGCGCGCAGATCACCGGGCGGCGCATGAAGACCGCGTAGGTAGCCTCGCGGTCGCCGAACTGCCCGACGATCGCTTTCGTTTTCAGGAAATAGCTGTCGGTGCGGGCGGCGAGATCGTCCATTTCACAATGCTGTCATTGCGCGCGCGGCGAGGCAATCTCGACCGGCGGAGTGTCGTCCGATCGAGATTGCCCCGCGTCGCTTCGCTCCTCGCAATGACCCGGCGGGGAGGGGACCCGGCGGGAGGGGACTGGGAGGGGACCGCCGGCTATGACACCGCGGCGAGGCGGCTGGGGGCGCCGAAGCCCTGGCCCTGGCGTTCGCGCTTTAGCGCCTCGGCGATTTCGAAGGCGAGTTCGAGGGCCTGGCTGGCGTTGAGGCGCGGGTCGCAATGCGTGTGGTAGCGGTCGGCGAGCGAAGCTTCGCTGATCGCCTGGGCGCCGCCGACGCATTCGGTGACGTTCTGCCCGGTCAGTTCGAAATGCACCCCGCCGGCATAGCTGCCTTCCGCCAGGTGGATCGCGAAGGCGGCGTGCAGTTCGTCGAGGATACGGTCGAACACCCGCGTCTTGTAGCCGGTGGTCGAGGTGATCGTGTTGCCGTGCATCGGATCGATGCACCACACGACATTGCGCCCCTCGCGCTCTACCGACCGGATCAGCGGCGGCAGCTTGGCACCGACCTTGTCCGCGCCCATGCGGGTGATCAGCGTCAGCCGGCCGGGCTCGTTCTTCGGGTTCAGCCGGTCGATCAGGCGCAGCAGGTCGTCGGTTTCGAGCGACGGCCCGCATTTCATGCCGATCGGGTTTTTGATGCCGCGCATGAACTCGACATGCGCGCCATCGATCTGGCGGGTGCGGTCGCCGATCCAAACCATATGCGCCGAGCAGTCGTACCACTCGCCGGTCGTCGAATCGACGCGGGTCAGCGCCTCCTCATAGGCGAGGAACAGCGCCTCGTGCGACGTGTAGAACTCGGTCTCGCGGATTTGCGGCGTCGTCTCGGAATTGAGGCCGCACGCCGCCATGAAATCGAGCGTCTCGGTCAGCCGGTCGGCCAGCGCGCGGTAGCGCTCGCCCTGCGGCGAGTCCGTGACGAAATCCTGGTTCCACGCATGCACCCGGTGCAGATCGGCGTAGCCGCCCTGGGCGAAGGCGCGCAGCAGGTTCAGCGTCGCGGCCGACTGACTGTAGGCCTGGACCATGCGCTGCGGGTCGGGTTCGCGGCCGTCCTTGTCAAAATCGAGGCCGTTGATGATGTCGCCGCGATAGGAGGGCAGGGTGACGCCGTTCTGCGTCTCGGTGTCCGACGAGCGCGGCTTGGCGAACTGGCCGGCCAGCCGACCGAGCTTGACGACCGGACAGGCGGCGCCAAAGGTCAGCACCACCGCCATCTGCAGCAGCACCTTGAAGGTGTCGCGGATGTTGTTCGGGTGAAACTCGGCAAAGCTCTCGGCGCAGTCGCCGCCTTGCAGCAGAAACGCCTTGCCGGCGGCGACATCGGCGAGCCGGTCCTTGAGCCGGCGGGCCTCGCCGGCGAACACCAGCGGCGGAAACCGCCGCAGCGTTTCCTCGACACTGGTCAGCGCCGCCTGGTTGGCATAGCCGGGCACCTGCCGGATCGGCAGGTCGCGCCACGTCGTCGGGGTCCATCTTTCTGGCATAGCAACCCTTTCCGCACATCCGTGCGGGTCAATTTGAGGGTGCTTCTTACGGCTTTCACGGGGCAACGTCAAAACCCGCTATCGTAGACGAGGCGGGATTCCGATGTTTTCCTGTGCGAAAGCACGAATCCGCTCGGGACTGCGTACAATCTCACGCTGTGTTGCATTGAGAGAGCAGCAGGTCGCCCGGCGCTTCGTGAGGGGCATGCGGCTTGCAGCGCCGGGCCCATCGGATATAGATGCCCCCCACTTTAGGAGCGGGAGCCATACCTTATGATGCGACGCTTGTTCTTCGCGCCCGCCGCGGTGGCGCTCGCATGCCTCGTTGCCGGGTCGGCCGGCGCCGGCGAGATCAGTCCGCACCGGGCGCTCTACACGATGAGCCTCAGCCGCGCCAACAACGATGCGGGGGTCGCCGCGGCGAGCGGCACGATGGCCTATCAATGGGGCGAGACTTGCGATGGCTGGACCGTCGAACAGCGCTATCGCCTCAAGATGGGCTATGCCGAGTCGGCCGACGTCAACATCTCGTCGAATTTCGTGACGTGGGAATCCAAGGACGGGCTGAACTATCGGTTCAACCAGAAGGAAACCCGCAACGGCGCCGACGAAGACGAAATCCGCGGCACCGCCAAGCTCGACGGACCGGACCAGGGCGGCACCGCGAATTTCGAAAAGCCCGATACCAAGGATTTCGCTCTGCCGAGCGGCGCGCTGTTCCCGAGCGCCCACACCCTGATGCTGATCGACAAGGCGAAGGCGGGCGAAACGTTCCTGTCAAAGCACGTGTTTGACGGTGCGACGGTCGAAAACGCGGTGCTGGTATCGGCGGTGATCGGCCCCAGAGTCGAGCCGGACGCCGAAGCCGCCAAGAAAAGCCCGCTGCTTAACCGCCCCGGCTGGCGCGTGCGGCTGGCCTTCTTTCCGGCCGACCCCAAGGCCGAAAAGCCGGATTATGAACTCGGCATGCTGCTGCTCGACAACGGTGTGTCGCGCGACATGGTGATCGATTACGGCGATTACGCGATCCATGCCAAGCTCGACGACATCGAGGCCCTGCCAAAGCCGGGATGTTAGGAGGGTTAGGTAACGCAAAGCTCGCAAAGGACACGCAAAGTTCGCAAAGGCGGCATCACCCGGCGCGAAGCGCCATTAACAGCTCTAACAGCTCTCAACGAGATTTTTTTGGCGCTTCGCGCCGGTAAAGTCCCCATCGCGACCTTTGCGTGTCCTTTGCGACCTTTGCGTTACCTACCCTTCCTTCGATAGTCCGCGGCCGAATTGGGCGGCGCCGACACCGTGGCGGCGGCGGATCGTGTCGATCGCTTCTTCGAGGTGGCGGGGGCGGACGTCGAACAGGGTCGGCAGGTCGGCGGTGCTGCTGTCGGTGAGGGCGTCGGCGCCGACGCCGATCAGGCGGAACAGGGTGGCACCGTCGGCCTCCGCCGCGAGCAGGTGGCACGCGGTGCGGTAGAGCGTATCGGCGAACTGGGTGGGGTCGGCGAGGCGGCGCGAACGGGTGCGCAGGCGGAAATCCGCTGTCTTCAGCTTCAAGGTCACGCCGCCGGCGGCCAGCGCGCTTTGTTTGAGCCGGTCGGCGACCCTCTCGCATAGCGGCCACAGGGTTTGGGCCAGCGTTTCGGCGCTGGCCTCGTCGCGGGCAAAGGTGGTTTCGGCGGAGATCGAGCGGGCACGGCCCTCCGGGTCGATGCGGCGGTCGTCCTCGCCGCGGGCCAGTTGCGCAAGGCGCAGTCCCAGCCGGCCATAGCGGCGGCCAAGTTCGCGCGGGTCGAGATCGCGCAACTGCCCGATCCGCATGATCCCGTCCGCCGCCAGACGGCGCTGCATCGCGCCGCCAACGCCCCACAACCAGCCGACCGGCTTCTCGGCGAGGAAGCCCGGTGCCTCGGCTCGGCCGATCACCGCGAAGCCGCGTGGCTTGTCGAGATCGGAGGCCAGTTTCGCGAGAAATTTGTTGTAGCTGAGCCCGATCGACACGGTGATCGCCAGCCTTGCCTCGACTCGCAGCGCCAAGGCGGCCAGCAATTGCGCCGGCGCCGCACCATGCAGTGCCTCGGTGCCGCGCAGGTCGAGGAAGGCCTCGTCGATCGACAGCGGCTCGACGAGCGGCGTCAGGCGCCGCATCTCGGTGCGGACGGCGCGGCCGACCTCGCGGTATTTTGCCATGTCGGGGCGGATCACCGCCGCGTCGGGGCAGGCGGCCAGCGCCTTGAACATCGGCATTGCCGAGCGCACGCCGTACATCCGGGCGATATAGCAGCAGGCCAGCACAACGCCCCGGCCGCCGCCGCCGCCGACGATCACCGGCTGTTCCGCCAGTTCCGGGCGGTCGCGCTTTTCGACCGTGGCGTAGAACGCATCGCAGTCGAGATGGGCGATCGCCAGTTCGCCGAGTTCGGCATGTGCGACGATGCGCGGCGAGCCGCATTCGCTGCATCGCGCCGGCACTTCCGGTCCCGCGACGAGAGCGGCGCAGTCGCGGCATAATATGGTGGTCGTCACCCGTCCGGCTCGCGCGGCCACAGCCAGGCGGCGCCGCGTACCCCGCTCGAATCACCGTGGCGCGCTGGCAGCAGGCGGGTCGCAATCGTGTCAGACATGATGTGCCGTCCCCAGAGGCGCGGCACCGCATCATACAGCACGCCGAGCGCGGACAAGCCACCGCCGAGCACAATGGCGTCGGGATCGATGATGTTGACCACGACGGCGAGGGCGCGGGCGAGGCGTTCGGCATGGCGGTCGAGCGTCGCCCGGCACGCCGGGTCGCCGGCAGCGGCGCCGGCGGCAATCGCCGGGCCGGTCAGGTCGCGCCCGGTATGCCGCCGGTGATCGGCGGCGAGCCCAGGTCCTGATAGAAATGTCTCGATGCACCCGGCGCGGCCGCAATAGCAGAGTGGGCCCGGCTGTTCGTCCGGTTGGGGGGCCGGCAGCGGATTGTGCCCCCATTCGCCGGCAATCGCATTGGCACCGACCAGAATCCGGCCGTTAACGACGATGCCGCCGCCGACGCCGGTCCCGAGAATGACACCGAACACCGTGCCGAGACCGGCAGCGGCCCCATCCACCGCTTCGGACAGCGCAAAGCAGTTGGCGTCATTGGCAAACCGGACCGGCCGGCCGAGCGCTGCCTCGGTATCGCGGCCCAGCGGCCGGTGGTTGAGCCAGGTCGAGTTGGCGTTTTTGACGAGCCCGGTCGCAGCGACGATCGTGCCCGGAATGCCAATGCCGACCGAGGCTTGCGCGCCGATTTCGCTTTCGATCCCCCGAACGGTCTCGGCGATCGCCGCGATCGTACCGTCATAATCATCCTGCGGGGTCGGGATGCGGCGGCGGCCGCGCATCTTTCCGGCGGGATCGAGTGCCACCCCCTCGATTTTGGTGCCGCCGAGATCGACGCCGATACGAAAGGTCGCACCCATCCGCGCTTCCGCCCCGTTATTCGTCCGAACCCATCGTGAAACCTGCCGTTCCGGGCATGCCGGGCCATCGCAATCGGTCCCGATGCTTACGATATGTTAAACCACCTGCCGTATTAAAGCGCCGCACGGCATAGATGATTCCGCCGGCTGGCCGTCCGTGGTATAGCCGCCGACCTAGCGCGAGTGCTGCAACCGATGACCCAAACCGCTGCTTCCGATGTCCGCGTGGGCAAGAAGGTGCTGATTGTCGAGGACAATGACCTCAACATGAAGCTGTTCAACGACCTGCTCGAAGCCCATGGCTACCTCACCTTGCAGACCAAGAACGGCGTCGACGCGCTGCGCATGGCGCGCCAGCACCGGCCCGACCTGATCCTGATGGACATTCAGCTGCCCGAGGTGTCGGGGCTCGAAGTGACCAAATGGCTCAAGGAAGACGATGACTTGCGGGCCATTCCGGTGATCGCGGTGACGGCTTTCGCAATGAAGGGTGACGAGGAGAAAATCCGTAATGGCGGTTGCGAAGCCTATATCGCCAAGCCGATTTCGGTGGCAAGCTTCCTCGGCACCGTCGAGCGCTTCCTCCAGTAATCATCCGGGATCCTCGTCCGCATGACCGCCCGTGTATTGGTCGTCGATGACGTCGATCTGAACGTCAAGTTGCTCGAGGCAAAACTTGCCAGCGAGTACTTTGAGGTATTGACCGCGTCGAACGGCGCGGCCGCGCTGGAGGTCGCCGAAAGCGAGGTGCCCGACATCATCCTGCTCGACGTGATGATGCCGCGGATGGACGGGTTCGAGGTGTGTCGCCGGCTAAAGGCGAGCCCGCGCACCGTCGATATCCCGGTCGTCATGGTGACGGCGCTTTCCGATATCTCTGACCGGCTGCAGGGCCTCGATGCGGGCGCCGACGATTTCCTGACCAAACCGGTCAACGATACCGCCCTCTTTGCCCGGGTGCGCTCGCTGGTCCGTTTGAAGCGGATGATGGATGAGCTTCGGCTCCGCGAGGAAGTCTGCGGCCGTTTCAGCTCCGACGATGCCGCCGACCAGCGCAGTGCCGAAATCAAATGCGGGGCGATCCTGTTCGTCGATGAGCCCGGCTTTGCCTCAAACCGGGTGGTCGATGCGCTGAAGACGATTGCCAGTTCGGTGGTGCGCGCCACCTCCTGTGCCGAGGCGCAGAACATGCTCGACGATTCGATCGAACTGGTCATCGCCAGCCTGTCGATGCCGGATGACGACCCGCTGCGGCTGGTGTCGCAATGGCGCGCCAACGAGGCATCGCGGCAAACTCCGATTCTGCTTGTCGCGGATGACAGCGAGCTGCCGCGCCTTGCAAAGGGGCTCGACCTCGGTGCCAACGACTATCTGGTGCGGCCGGTAGACCGCAATGAGTTGGTGGCGAGGGTCCGCATCCAGCTGCGCCGCAAGCGCCTGCAAGCGCAGCTGCAAGACAACTATCGCCGCAGCCTCTCCCTGGCGCTGACCGATGAACTGACCGGGCTATACAATCGACGGTACGTTTTTGCGCATCTGAACGAGTTGATCGACCGGTCCGCCGAGGGCGGCAACAGCGCGGTGCTGATGTTCGATATCGATCACTTCAAACAGGTCAACGATACGCACGGGCACCCCGCCGGCGACGATGTCCTGCGCGAACTGGCGGCACGCGCGGTCCGGCAGGTCCGCAGCGTCGATCTCGTCGGCCGCATCGGCGGCGAGGAGTTCGTCGTTGTGATGCCGGAGACCAGCCTCAGCGGTGCTGCGGTTGTTGCCGAGCGCCTGCGGGCCGCGGTCGACGGCGAGCCGTTCAGCCTGCGAGAAAACGGCAAACGGTTGCATATCACGGTCAGCATCGGCGTGGCCTTGAGCCAAGGCACCGGGGAAACGCAGGAAGCCATCTTAAAGCGCGCTGACGAGGCGCTCTACGCCGCGAAAAATTCGGGCCGCAACCGGGTGGTCTCGAGCCCACCGCAATCCCTGGACCCGCTCCTGATCGAGCCAGAGCCGATCAACGCCAATCAGTAGAGCCGCTGGAGCGGAGTGCGATCAAGTTCGTTCGCCTATCACCCGCAGGCAGGCCCTGCGGAAGCAGGGACCCATTCTCTCCGGAAACTCACAGGCTGCCCGGTGGGTCCCTGCTTTCCGCAGGGAATGCGAAATCAAATCATGTTGCTGGCGATCGATGCCCAGATCGCGGCGACCGCCGAAATCGCCTCGCTCACGCTGTGCACGCGCAATGTGCGTGATTTCGCTCGTCTCGGCATTACGGACCTTGTCGATCCGTTTGCCGCGTAATCGAAGACCCCGGTCAGCCGGTGGCGTGGTCGGCGATGGCTTTGGCGAGGTCTTCGTATTCCTCGCATTTGGTGCCGCAGATGCTCTTGATCACCTTCAACTGCGCCTTGGCGCTGGTGAGGTCGCCCTTCTGGACATAGGCCTCGCCGAGATATTCGCGGACCTGGGCATAGCGCGGCGCCATTGCGACCGATTTCTGGTAGAAGGCGATCCCCTCGTCGAGATGCCCCGACTTGCGCGTCGCATAGCCACGGTAATTGAGCGCCTTCGCGGTGTTCGGGTTTTTCAGCTGGTTCAGCACGTCGAGTGCCTCGTCATAGCGCTCGGCCTTGGCAAGGGCATAGGCGTAGTCGGTCAGCACCTTGTCAGGCAGCACCATGCTGCCCTGCTTGACGCATTTGGCCGAGCGCGAATCGTAGATTTCGCCGCGCGCACAGGTTGGCGTGCTGCTGTTGCTGTCGCCGGCCGCAAGGACCGGCGCGGACGTGCAGGGGGACAGGCCGATCAGCGCCAGGATGCCGACAGCCAGCGTCGTGCGAACGGTCATCAAACCCTCCTCTCGATCTCGATAGCGGTGTAGCCGAGCCTCCCAAATCGTGCCACACAACTCAGCGTGATGGTGCGGTTTTCTAGCGGTGGCCCTGATCGTCTTTGCCGCGCCGTATTGCGGAGATGTTCAGCCGCCCTTGCGTGATTTGAGTAATGCCGCCACCAGAAGCTCGCATCCGGCGCGGTCATCCTCGTCGAAACGCCCGACGGCCGGGCTGTCGAGATCGAGCACGCCGGTCACCCGCCCGTCCTCGACCAACGGCACGACCAGTTCCGACGCCGAAACCGGGTCGCAGGCGATATGTCCTGGAAAATGGTGGACATCCGGCACGACGATACTTTCGCCGCGGGCCGCGGCGGTGCCGCATACGCCGTGACCCCAGGCGATCCGCACGCAGGCGGGTTTGCCTTGAAATGGTCCCAGCACCAGTTCGCCGCCTTGCGCGAAGTAGAACCCGGCCCAGTTAATATCTGGCAGCCCGTGATAGATCAGCGCTGCCATGTTGGCGGTATTGGCGATCCAGTCGGGCTCGCCGGCGATCAGCGACTCAAGCTGGCGCGCCAGATCGCCGTAAATCCCGGCTTTGTGGGGCTCATCACAGTTGGCGCTCATCACACACCGGCCGATCGCCGGCGACCTGCACCCGGCGCATCAGCCGCCGGAACGGGCCGGCATCGTGGACCGCGAGGTGCTTGGCCGAGCGGTTGTCCCAGAACGCGACCGAGCCGTTTTCCCAGCGGAACCGGCAGGTGAATTCCGGCCGGTGCCCGTGTTCAAGCAGATATTCGAGGAGCGGCTGGCTCTCTGCCTCGGTCATGCCCTCGAAGCCGACCGTGTAGGATCGGTTGACGTAAAGCAGTTTGCGGCCGGTTTCGGGATGGGTGCGCACGACCGGGTGGGTGTTGACCGTCTCGCGCCACGCCGCGTCTTCGCGCACCTTTGTCGAGCGCACCGCGTTGCGCGCGGCCTGCGGACCGGCGACCAAGCGGTCCGAATGCACCGCGCGCAGCCCTGCGAGCATCCGCTTCATGCCATCCGACAGGGTTTCGTAGGCGAGGTATTGGTTGGCGAAACAGGTGTCGCCGCCATAGGGCGGGGTTTCGATCGCATAAAGGATCGCGCCCATCGGCGGCTCGGCGGCCATCGTCGTGTCGGCGTGCCAGTCTTCGCCGACAATGTGCTGGTCGCCGGGCTCGCGCCGGACCATGACGATCTCGTCGTCTTCCTGCATGCCCTTGTAGTTCGGATGGAGAAAGATGTTGCCGAAGCGACGGGCGAAAGCCTTGTGCTGCTCGGCATCGAACTTCTGGTCGCGGAAAAAGATCACGCAATGTTCGTTGAGCGCGGCGCGAATCTCGGCGATCGTGGCATCATCGAGATCGTCGCCGATGCGGGGGCCGTGGATTTCGGCGCCGCAAGCCCCGGCGATCGGACGGATTTCGATGCGGCTGTTGCGCATGCGCTGGCTCCTCTGATCAAGTCGCCGGACGTTAGGACCGAGTGCAATGCAGGGTCAATCGCGCCCGCGATACTTACACCGGCGGCTGCTGCTCGCCGGCTCGGTTACGATGCTCGCCATGTTGAAATCTTCCAGAACAGCCGGTGCACTCGAGCTGACCTATGCCGATGGCCGCCTGTCATGGCCGGGCGGCGAGACGCGCGCTGCCTGTGGCCGGAGCGGGGTCAGTGCCACCAAGCGCGAGGGCGACGGTGCCACTCCCGCCGGCACCTTCCCGCTGGTGCAGGCCTATTACCGTCCCGATCGCCTCGCCGCCCCGACAACCGGACTGCCTCTGATTGCGCTGCGGCCGGATGACGGCTGGGTCGATGATCCGGCGGACCCGCAATACAACCGCCCGGTATCGCTGCCCTATCCGGCCAGCCACGAGGAGATGTGGCGGGCCGACGCGCTCTACGACCTTGTCGTGCTGATCGGCTATAACACCGGCCCGCCGGTCGCGGGCCGCGGCAGTGCGATTTTTCTGCATGTCGCGCGGCCCGATTTCGCCCCTACCGCCGGCTGCATTGCGATCGCCCGCGACGCGTTGATCGGTGTCCTCGCGTTGCTCGGCCCTGGCAGCACGATCGCGATCAATCTCTGATCGGGGTTCGCCTTGTCGCCGCGCCCCGCGACGCCAATAGAGTATATGATCGGCGCATCAAGGGCGCCCGGGAGAGAGCAATGGGTCTCGCCATCGCGATCCAGATGGATCCGATCGACACGATCAACATCGACGCGGATTCGACCTTCGCGCTGGCGCTGGAGGCGCAGGCGCGTGGCCATGCGCTGTATCACTACCTGCCGCAGGCGCTGACCCTGCGCGACGGGCGGCTCTATGCCCGCGGCCGGTCGCTCGAAGTGTTCCGTCGGCACGGCAACCACCACCGCTTTGGCGAGTTCGAGGAACTCGACCTCGCCGGGTTCGACATCGTGCTGATGCGCCAGGATCCGCCCTTCGACATGGCGTACATCACCGCGACGCATCTGCTCGAATTGCTGCCGGAGGGCGGGCCGCTCGTCGTCAACGACCCGGCCTCGGTGCGCAACGCGCCCGAAAAACTGTTCGTGCTGAAGTTTCGGGAATTGATGCCGCCGACCCTGTTGACGCTCGATCCGGTGGAAATCCGCGCCTTCTGGAAGGAGCACGGCGACATCATCCTGAAGCCGCTATTCGGCAATGGCGGGGCCGGTGTGTTCCGCCTCCGGCCGGGTGACGAAAATCTCAATTCGCTGCTCGAAATGTACGCGCTGGTGCATCGTGAGCCGGTCATGGTGCAGCGCTACGTCCCCGAGGTGCGGCAGGGCGACAAGCGCATCATTCTCGTCGAAGGCGATCCGGTCGGCGCGGTGCTGCGGGTGCCGGCCGAGGGTGAATCGCGCGCCAATCTGCATGTCGGCGGCCGTGCCGTGAAGACCACGCTGACCAATCGCGAGCGCGACATCTGCGCCGCGATCGGCCCAAGCCTGCGCGAGCACGGCCTGCTGTTTGTCGGGATCGACGTGCTCGGCGACTACATGACCGAAATCAACGTGACCTCACCAACCGGCATCCAGGAGATCGGCCGCCTCGACGGGGTCAACCTCGCCGAGAACATCTGGGACGCGATCGAGGCGCGCTATGCCGCCCGCGCCGACCGCCGCCCCGCCTGAGGAGAGATTCGATGCCCGACGCTTCCGGCTCAGGCCCCGGCCGTCCGCAGCGGCAGCGCAATGTGTTCGGCGACGCGATCGCGGAATGCTGCACAAGGCCGCTCACGGGGTTCTACCGCAGCGGCAGCTGCGAGACCGGCCCCGAGGATGTCGGGGTCCATACCGTCTGTGCTCAGGTTGACGCCGATTTTCTCGCCTACTCCAAGGAGGCTGGCAATGATCTGTCGACGCCGATGCCGGCCTACGGGTTTGCCGGGCTGAAGCCGGGCGATTGCTGGTGCCTGTGCGCCGCCCGCTGGCTCGAAGCCTTCCAGGACGGCCATGCGCCGAAAGTGCGGCTCGGCGGCACGCACGAAGCCACCTTGCAGGTCGTGCCGTTTGACCTGTTGAAGAAACACGCGATCGATCTGAGCTGAGAGGCAGCGATGGCCGGTTGGCTGACGAAAGTTCTCGGGCGCTCCTCGGCGCCCGAGCCGAAATGGGTGGAGGTGGCCGATCTGCGCCGTCGCCTCGGCCGCGGTGACACTCCGACGCTGATCGATGTGCGCGGCCCGGACGAATTCGTCGGGCCGCTCGGACATATCGATGGCGCCATCAATATTCCGCTGCCGAACCTGCCGGGACAGATCGCCGATCTGGTCCGCGCCGGTGCGCCGGTCATCACCGTGTGTCTGACCGACAAGCGCTCCGCCACCGCCGCCGCCGAACTGGCGCGCGCCGGCCTGCGCAATGTGGCGGTCCTCCGTGGCGGGATGAAGGCATGGCGCGGCGATGAGGGCGCCAACCCGTAGGGAAGCCTTCGGCGCTGGTTCGGATGCCGCCATTCGGACGCGCGCCGCCAGTCAAACAAGCCCAGCCATGATGAACGCGGAGCCGATGGTTTCGCGGTCCCCGGTCTCGGTGAAGATGAGTCCAATTGCCGGGTCCATATGGGTCCTTTAAATCGAATTTCCGCCCATGTTTCCGGACATTTTGACCCTGTCACAGTGGCTGCCAGCCGATAGCCGGGTGGTCAAATGATCGGCGCCGGCTGCTTCGTCCATCCGATGTGGTGTCCATGAAAGTGGTTTTGCGCATCTGCCACAACCGTATACCGCGCGGTTTCCTCAGTCGGATAGATCGTCGCGTTCTCTTCCAGCGGAAAGCCGACATAGCGAATGGTCCACCTACCGAGCCATCCGTTGCCGTTGTGGTAGACCTCGGCTTCAAATGTCGAGCCTTCCCACAGGATCGGCAGACCGCGTGGCCCTGCGATGTCATCGCGCGCAAAATCCCGCGCCACTTCGATGTTCGCGCAATACTGCGATGAGTATTGCTCCCGCTGTGTCATGTCGCCCCGATCGATCTGCACGACACAGTGCAGGGTGACACGCCCGTGCTCGCCCGGCTCGAAACGGACCCGAAGATATGCGCCATCATCCGCCAGAAGCGGCGTAGCATTCACAGCCATAAGTAGAATCCCTGAAAACAAGCAATCTACATTATGTGGTGGTAAGGGTAACTGGCCGCAAGTACCAGTGCCGGCACACGCAGAACTGGTTGGGCAGCCACCGTGACCTGGAAGGCCCAAGGTCCAGGGAGTTGCTAGAGCTATAGAGACCTTAGAAGTGAGGCGGTTCCTTGCGCCTGACTATCGGAACCGCCCTTTAGATGGCCGGGTCAAGCCCGGCCATGATGGAACAGTGCGTTGCCGGCTACAGGGCTGATTCGACCCAGGCGTAGAGCTTGCTTTTCGGCTCAGCGCCAATCTTGGTGGCGGCAACCTGACCGCCTTTGAACAGCATCATCGTCGGGATGCCGCGGACACCGTATTTGCGCGGCGTCTGCGGGTTCTCGTCGATATTGACCTTTACGACCTTCAGCTTTCCGTCCATGTCGGTCGCGAGATCATCGAGAAACGGAGCGATCATCTTGCACGGGCCGCACCACTCGGCCCAGAAATCGACGAGCACCGGTCCCTCCGCTTTGAGTACCTCGGTGTCGAAACTGGTGTCGTTGACCGGCGTCGGCTTCATCGCGAAATCCTCTTCAGGCCAAGTCTTGACGTTAACTGTGCTGACATTAGGGGAGCCGCAAATAAGGCGTCAAGGTGCGTGCCCCGGCACCGCCGGGAGGGTGATATGTCCGCGGGTGATGGCAGGACAGGGAACCCGGAGAGAACCTTAGGCGGCGTGCTCCCTGGCCCATTTCGCGACCTCGGCGTGGGTCGCGAACCACACGCCGGGCTTCGCCTTTGCCATGCGGATCAATTCGTCGATGATCCAGATGCGCGAGCGGTAGCCGATGACATGCGGGTGCATCGTCAGCTGGAAGATGCGTGCCCTCGTCATAGGCCGCCTCGAATTCGCGGCGGAAGATGTCGAGCACGTCGGCCGGCGGCGTATAAGGCCGCAGTGACGAAAAGCGGTTCATCATGAAATAGACCGCGTCGTCGCGCACCCACTCGACCGGCAGCTCGACAACGCCGCACGGCTTGCCGTCGAGCAGCAGTTCGTAGCAATCCTCGTCCGCCATCAGTGACGAATCGTAGAGGAGGCCCATCTCGGCCTCGATCGCCAGCGTGTTCCAGCTGAAATCCCAGGACGGGGTGCGCAGTCCGACCGGCCGGACGCCGCTGATTTTTTCCAGCACGTCGGCCGAGCGCAGCATCAGGTCGCGCTCTGCCTCGTAGGGCAGCACCGAGTTCAACTCATGAATCCAGCCATGGATACCGATTTCGTGGCCCTCGGCGATGATGCGGCGCTGCTCGTCGGGGTGCAGCAGAGCGGTCACCGCCGGCACATAGAACGTGCCCCTGACACCGTGGCGCTCGAGAACCTTGAGGATGCGCGGCACCCCGACCCGGGCGCCAAACTGGCCCCAGGCAAGGCGCCCGATCGACTTGCCGCCCTCGCGCAGGTCGCTGGTTTCGTGGTCGCTATCGAACGACAGCGCAAAGGCGCAGCGCGCTCCGCCTGGCCATTCGGCGGGCCGCAGGCTGCGCCCGGCCCGCACCCGGTCGACCAGTTTGCGCCAGTGTTCCTCGGGCCATTGCCACGGTTCGAGATTGGATTCCGGTCGGTCCATGTTCGCTCCGGGGTGCGCCGCGGCGCGGCTGCCCGAGAATGGTCGGAGCGGAGAGATTCGAACTCTCGACCCTCAGCACCCCATGCTGATGCGCTACCAGGCTGCGCTACGCTCCGACCGGCTCTGGCGAGGAGCCGATTATAGCGATGTGCCCCAGCCCACGCAACGCGCCCTCTATTGACACTCCCTCTCCGCCCACCTTTAGGGCGGGGGAGGGGGAAAGGCTACGATCCCTCGCCGTGGGATAGCAGAGCGTCGAGCTGCGATCTGGCCTCCTGAAGTTCGCGCCTGATGTCTTCGAGGGCCGTCTTTCGGTCGGGCGGAGGAGGGGTGGCGGGCTTGCGGGGGCGGCGGAGCGGTTTGGCGGGCGGCTCGCCGAGCGCGGAGCGGGGCGGGGCGGTGTCGGCCGGGAAGAGACTTGCCTGCTGCGGCTCGGGCTCTGCCGGGTCGGGGCCGCCGAGGAGTTTCTGGACGCCCCGGATCGTATAGCCTTCCTGGTAGAGGCACTGCCGGATGCGGCGCAGCAGCTGGATGTCTTCCGGCCGGTAATAGCGGCGGCCGCCGCCGCGCTTCATCGGTTTCAGCTGCGGGAACTTGGCTTCCCAGAAGCGCAGCACGTGGGCGGGCAGATCGAGGTCTTCGGCAACCTCGCCGATCGTGCGAAACGCGGTGGCGCTTTTGCCCGGGCGGGCCGGGGAGGGCCCTTCGGTTTCGCTCACCTAGGCGGGCGCCGCCTTCGCCGCGGCGACGCGGGCAGGGGCCGGCATCTTGGCCGGCGCTGCCGGTGCGACATCGCTCCCGGCATTGATCTGATGCTTCAAGGCATGCGACGCCCGGAAAACCAGAACTCGCCGCGGATTGATCGGCACCTCCTCGCCCGTCTTCGGATTGCGCCCGACGCGGCGTCCCTTTTGCCGCACCGCAAAGCTGCCGAACGACGAGATCTTGACCATCTCACCGCGTTCCAATGCTCCCGATATCTCGGCGATCACCGATTCGACAAGCTCGGCCAACTCGTTGCGTGAGAGTCCGACCTCCTGATAAACCGCCTCGGTGAGCTGAGCCCGGGTAACCGTATGACCCGCCATAACGCCCTCCCGCTACGCTGGCAAAGCGTAGACCGGTCGGAAAAATTCGTCAAATTCCAAAGCGTTGCTGTGGTCGTCTCCCCGGCCGTTGTCCCTGGTCGCCGCGACCGGGGCGGCGGGCCGGTCTACCAGCGAATGATGCCGGCACCCCAGGTCAGCCCGCCGCCGAGCGCCTCGACCAGCACGAGATGGCCCGGCTTGATACGGCCGTCGCCGACCGCTTCGTCGAGCGCCAGCGGGATCGAGGCCGCCGAGGTATTGGCGTGCCGTTCGATCGTGACCACCGTCTTTCCCGGCGGCAGGCCGAGCCTGCGGCCGACCGCGTCGATGATGCGGGTGTTGGCCTGGTGCGGCACCAGCCAGTCGATATCGGCCCCGGTCAGGCCATTGGCCGTCAGCGCCTCATCGACCGCTGCGCTGAGGTGCTGCACCGCCTGGCGGAACACCTCGCGGCCCTCCATGCGCAGAAACCCGGAGGTGCCGGTCGAGGAAGGGCCGCCATCGACATAAAGGATGTCGTGAAAGCGGCCGTCGGAATGCAGATGCGTCGATAGGACGCCCCGACCGTTGGGCTCGCTCGGCACCGCGTTGAGCACGACGGCGCCGGCGCCGTCGCCGAACAGCACGCAGGTGCCCCGATCCTGCCAGTCGAGAATGCGCGAAAACGTCTCGGCGCCGATCACCAGTGCGGTGCGCGCCTGCCCGAGCCGCAGGAAATTATCGGCGGTCGCGAGCGCGAAGATGAAGCCGGAGCACACCGCCTGCACGTCGAACGCGGCGCCGCGGCGCATGCCGAGCCGTTCCTGCACGCGCGTTGCCGTCGCCGGGAAGGTGCGGTCGGGCGTGGCGGTTGCCAGCACGATCAGGTCGAGATCGCTGCCACTCATGCCGGCGCGGGTCAGCGCGGCCGACGCAGCATTGAAGGCGAGGTCGGAGGTCAGCTCGCCATCGGCGGCGATGTGCCGCTCGCCGATCCCGGTGCGCTGCCGGATCCACGCATCCGACGTATCGAGCCGGCTGGCGAGTTCTTCGTTGGTGACCACCCGTTCCGGCAAATAGCCGCCACAGCCGACAACCTGGGAACGCAGCATCATGTCGGCGCGGTCGCCAGAGTTGCAGGCGCGGCGGGCGGGGCGCTGTTGAGGCGGGCCAGTTCGTCGCTGATCTTTTGCAGGAAGCCGTTGACCTTGAGGTCGACGGCGACGCCGATCGCGTTGGCAAAGCCGAACGCGTCGGTCGATCCGTGGCTTTTCACGGCGATGCCGGCCAATCCGAGAAACATCGCGCCGTTGTAGCGGCGCGGGTCGAGGCGTGCTGCGAATTTCTTCAGGGCCCCGCGGGCAAAGAGATATCCGATGCGTGCCGACAGCGAATGCTGGAACGAGGTGCGCAACAATTCGCTGAACAGCTTGGCGACACCCTCGACCGATTTCAGCGCGATGTTGCCGGTGAACCCATCGGTGACGATCACATCGACGGTGCCGCCGGCGATGTCGTCGCCCTCGATAAACCCGTGAAAGCGTATCGGGATCATCCCGCCGCGCAGCCGGGCGGCGGCGCCACGCACCGCATCGTTGCCCTTCAGGTCTTCCGAGCCGACGTTGAGCAGGCCGACGCTCGGCTGCACAAGGCCCAACACGGTGCGGGCGAACACATCGCCCATCAGCGCGAACTGCACCAGATTCTCGGCATCGCATTCGATATTGGCGCCGAGGTCGAGCATCACGCTCTCGCCGCGGCGAGTCGGAAACAAGGTGGCGATCGCCGGCCGGTCGATCCCCGGCAACGTCTTCAGCACGAACTTGGCCATCGCCATCAGCGCGCCGGTATTGCCGGCAGAGACGACGCCGTCGGCCCGTCCCGCCGGCGACTGCATCGATCGCCAGCCGCATGCTGGAACGTCGCGCCGGCGCGCAGCGCGACCGATGGCTTGGCGTCGTCGAGCACGACCTCGTCGGTATGGTGCACCGTCGCCGCCGCGGCGAGGCGCGGCAGTTTGGCGAGCAGCGGGGCAATCTGAGCCTCGTCGCCGAACAGCAGGAAGCGGCGTTCGGATGCCGCACCAGCGCGATATCGGCACCGCTCAGCACCATCTGCCGGAGCGCGGTCGCCGCCCATCGCGTCAAGGGCGATGGTGGTGCTGTCGGTCACCGTGCTGTGCCTCGCATAATCCGGGCGACGGCTTAGGAGGGCGTGCGGCGGCTGGTCGATCACCTCGCGCCCGTCATAGTGGCCGCAGGAGCCGCACAGATGATGCGGGCGCTTGAGTTCGCCGCAATTCGGGCATTCGGCATAAGCCGGCGCGCTCAGGGCATGGTGCGAGCGGCGCATGTTGCGCCGCGACGGCGAGGTCTTCTTTTTCGGAACGGCCATGTGATCAGTCTACTCGTAAACAAAGCGCGAAGAAGCGCCGGGTAATTAGCCAAATTCGGCCGCGCGGGCAACAGCTGCAATGGGGCATGTCAGGCGTCACCAAGCGGGCGCAGGCGGCGCCAGCGCGGCGAACGGGCCGGCCTCATCGGCAACGGGCGGCACCTCGACAACAGCGTCGGGGCTGCGCGGGAAGAGCGGGAGAGCCAGCGAAAACTCCTGCGCGACCGCCTCGCCGACATCGATCGCGTCGCCTTCCAGCGGTTCGAAGGTGATATCGTCCTCGGCGCCGCCAGCAGCGCTCTCCTCGGCTTCCAGCGATCCGTAGAGCAGCGAGAATTTGGCGGCCAGCGCGCCGGCGATCGGCTCCATCGTGATGACGCATTCCTGCTCGAACGCCGCCTCGAACGTCACGTGCAGCAGGAACATGTCGTGGCCGCGGGCGCTCAGCTCGATCTGCGCCGACAGCCGGTCGAGCGACACCAAATCAAACCGCTCCGCCAGCGCATCGCGTTCCGCAGCCGTCGCCGTGATCTCCTGGCGGAACGGCTCGTGCCCGAACTCGTGCCAGCAGGATGCGGCGGGAGAATTCCAGAGCGGCGGTGCCTTCGGTCATGGCGCGGTGGCCGACGGTTGTGGTGGCGGGCCGAACGACACCGCGCCGGCCAGCAGGTCGGCGGAGCGTTGCCGGCTCAGTTGCGCCATCTCGCGCCGCAGATAGTCGGCCATCGCGGCAAGCTGCGCGGCGCTTGGCGTGGCGGTGCCGAACAGGTTGCGCTCCAGCGCCGGTTTCAGCGTGCCATCGTCAGCCGCCAGCCCCTGCTCATAGGCGTTGATGCGGCCGTAGAAGGCTTCGACCATGCGGCCGATCTGGCGTCCGACGCTCAGATCGCCAGTCCCCATCTCGCGCAACGAGCGGTCGAAATCGGCGAACATCGTGTCGAAAAACCGCTGCCCGAGCGCGCTGCCTTCCGCTTCCTGCTTGAGCCGGTGCAGATACAGAAAGGCATGCAGGCAGATCAGCTCGAAACGGCCGTCGAGCGTGTCGGGAATGCCGAGATTCGCAAAAAATGCCGGCTGGCGCGCCTGCTCGACGACCCGGCCATAGGCGAGATCGGCAGCGGCCTGTATAGGATTCGATTTGAACAGGGTGAACATAAGCTGCGGTTACCGCCCCGAGATTGACAGCGCCGCGCGCTTGGCTAAAGTCGAATATGACACATGGGCTGAGCCCTTGCGCATTTCAACAGAAGCTGAAGACCGCGCCCCATGTTCTACTGCACGTTTCATCGGATATCTCCGCCGGTCTGTATTACGCTCACACTTGCCCTCGCGGCGCTGAGCGGATGCGTAGCGCAGGTTGATCAGCGCGGCAACCTGCCAGACCCGGAAAAGATGGCCCAAATCCAGGCCGGCAAGACGACCCGCGATCAGGTGACCAAAATCCTCGGCACGCCGTCGAGCACCGGCGTGTTCGACGACAAGGCCTGGTATTACATCAGCCGCAAAACCAGCCAGGTCGCCTTTCTCGATCCGTCGGTGCTGGACCAGCAGGTCTATATCGTCAATTTCGACGGCCAGGGCGTCGTCCAGAGCATCGACCACAAGGATTTACAGGATGGCCGCGACATCGCAGACGGCCCCGGGCGCGACGCCGGCCCCCGGCCGCGAACTGACCTTTCTCGAGCAGATCCTCGGCAATATCGGCCGCTTCAACAAAGGCGGTGGCGGCAGCGACAGCGGAGGCGGCGGCAGCCCGCAGCAGGGTCCGAAGCCAAACGACAACAAATAGAGCGGGCCGCCACTGCCGGAAGACGTAGATGCCCGAACTCATCAAGTCCGGGCAGGCGCTGGCCGGGCCTGCCGACCTTCGGCTTGCCCGGCCACCCCGTCTTTGAACGGCGACGCTTAGTTCAGCGAGAAGCCAAACATCCTGGCGGCGTTTTCCGAGGTGATCTTGCGCAGGTCGGCGTCGGGCACGCCGGCGAACATGCGCGACAGGAATTGCTGCGAGCGCGGGAAGGTGGCTTCGGCGTGCGGGTAGTCGCTGCCCCACAGCATGTTCTCGACACCGATATGGTCGCGCAACTGCACGCCGATATCGTCTTCCATAAATTCGACGAACATATTGCGGCGCCAGTATTCGCTGGGCAGCATGCCCTCCTTTGACTTCCAGCCCTTGGTAAAGACCGGCCGTTCGACATAGGTGAAGTCCATTTGCTTCAGCCAATGCGGTATCCACGCGGCTTCATGCTCGACCGAGCCGATCCTGAGGCCCGGATAGCGGTCGAAGACGCCGGCAAACAGCATCGAGCCGAGCGAATAGCGTACCCAGTAATCGGTCGTCGAGCGGCCGGCACCGGTCAGTGCGGTGACATCGGTGGTGAATTCGTTGGCCGGAACGCCGTCGCGCGGCGTGCCGATATGCAGCAATAGCGGCTGCTTCAAATCTTGCGCGGTCGCACCACAGCCGGTCGTAGATCGGATGGCGGTAGGGGTAGTCGGCGTGCGGTGCGACGGGGATAAAGGCGCCGACGAGCCCCAGCCTGGCGCAGCGTTCCAGTTCGCTGCACGCGACCTCGATGTCATCGACATTGATCATCGCGATGCCCTTCAGCCGATCGGGATGCAGTTTGCAGAAATCGGCGATCCAGTCGTTGTAGCAGCGGCAGATTTCGTTCAGCAGGTCGGTATCCGGAATGCGATACCAGAAGAGGCCCTGGCTCGGCTGCAATACCGACCCCCAGATGCCGTCTTCCTCGTTTTCGCGGAGCATCGCGTCGGCGTCGTAGGCGCCCTTGCGGACATCCTCCCAGATGCCGAGGAAATCGATCTGCGACGGGTCTTCGAAACGCTGACCGGCCTGCATCACGGCGCCGAGCGTGCCGACCTGCTCGCCGTCCAGCATCCAGGCGTCATATTCGCGGCCGCCCGGCGTCCGTCGCCGCTCCATGTGCGGCGACCGGTTGCGCAGCCTGGGTTCGATCCGGCTGGTGTACATGTCGGGCGGCTCGACGATATGGGAATCGGCCGAGATGAGCTTGTAGGCTGACATACGGGACCTCCCTGCGGTTTGGAGCCGGCGCCGTGCCGGTCTGCATAGGCGTATGCGATATGCGGTGGCATTACTCCGCGGCCCGCTTTACCCGGCGATCTTTCTTGTCGGGGCCGTTTGGAGGACGGTAATGCTGTGCCGGGCCGTGCGCAAGCCGGGCTGAACGCCATTCAGGATTTTGCCCGCGCCGCGATTTCTGGGGAGAGCCGCTGCCATGCACATCGTCATTCCCGACGACTATCAGGACATCATCGAGCGGCTTGATTGTTTCGCGCTGCTGCGCGGCCACAAGGTAACCCGCTACCGCACCCCGGCGCGCGATCTTAATGAACTGGCGGCGCGCCTTGCCGACGCCGATGTCGTCGTCGCGATCCGCGAGCGGGTCGAGTTTTCCCGCGCCCTGATCGAGCGGCTGTCGCGCCTGCGGCTGGTGGCCTTGGTCGGGCGCAACACCCGCGTCATCGACTACGCCGCCTGCACCGAGCACGGTGTACGCGTCACCACCGGGATCAGCGGCTCGCCCGAAGCACCGGCCGAACTTGCCGTGGCGCTGATGATGGCGGCGCGCCGCAACCTGCCGATCGAAGGCGAGCGCATGAAACGCGGCGAGTGGCCGTGCACCCTGTCCTACCGGCTGCGCGGCAGCACGCTCGGCATTTTCGGCCTGGGCGCGATCGGGATGCTGGTCGCCGAGGCGGGGCGGGGGCTTGGCATGAAGGTGCTGGTGTGGGGCCGCGAGGGGTCGCTTGCCAAGGCGCGCGCCGCCGGGTTCGACACCGCCGCCAGCCAGGCTGAGTTGTTCGAGCGCTCCGACGTCCTGCAACTGCTGGTGCGGCTGACCCGCGATACCCACGGCATCGTCACCGCCGCCGACCTCGCGCGCATGAAACCGACCTCGCTATTGGTCAATGTCGCCCGCGCCGAACTGATCGCCCCTGGCGCCCTGGTCGCAGCTCTCGAACAAGGCCGCCCCGGCGCCGCCGCGGTCGATGTCTACGAAGAGGAGCCGGTCACCGGCGGCAACCACCCGTTGCTCAAGATGCCGAATGTGCTGTGCACCCCGCATCTCGGCTGGACCGACTGGGAAACCTTCGAACTTTATTTCGGCGAATGCTTCGAACAGATCGTCGCTTTCGCCGAGAACCACCCCCTGCGCCTCGCCAACCCGGAGGTCGAAGGGCGGGCGCGGTAGCTCCAGCGGAAGACCGGGCCTCTTTTACGCCGCGAAAATCTCACCGAGCCGCTGGATCGAACTCAGCGCTTGCTCTGCGGCAGCCCCGGCCATTGACAGCGCATGATGAAGTGATCGACATCGAGAAGCTCGCGATACCGCGCGATCTCTTCCTTCACCGACACCTTGTCGCCGATGATGAACCGGTCGCGCGCAAAATCCTCGAACGAGCCTTGCGTAGTGCGATTTTGCAGTCCCCATGACGCATAAGCATTGTATTTGTACTCGAGTGGCCCGCGGCATTCCTCATGCGCCGTGGCATGGCGGTCACCGACATAGCATTCGACAGTGATCGGGAACTCCATCGGTGTCCGGCCATATTCCTTCAGCGCCGCCCGGTACGTCTGCATCAATGGCGCTACCTTGCTGAGCCCGCTGGTATTCACAATGAGCCAAGCATCGCCGATCCGCGCCGCGCGCCTCACCGATACGTCGGCCTGTCCGGCGATATAGAGCGGCGGCCCGCCCCGGCGAACCGGCTTTACACTGATACCGGCATCATCGACTGCATAGAACCGGCCCTGGTGCGTTACCCGCTCCTCTGTCCATAGCCGGCGCATCAGGCCGATGCTTTCGTTGAAACGCGGCGCCCGCTCGCTGAGGTGATCCCGAACGCATCGAACTCCGGCTGACGGTAGCCCAGGCCAATGCCAAGGATGTAGTTGCCGCCGGTCAACACATCGAGCGTGGCCGCTTCTTCGGCCACATGCATGGGGTTAAGCGGCGGCAGGATCAGGATATTCGGGCCGATCGTCATACCTTGCGCGTGTGCCGCCACGTAGCCCATGAGCGGCGTGATCTGCAGCATCTGCATCGGATGGGTCAGCCAGTGATGCGGGAACCAGAGCGAGGCAAACCCGGCATCACGCGCTGCGCGCACCTGCGCGACCAATTCCGGGACGCACTCCGCCACATTGACACCCTCCGGGAACTGCGTGTTGATGAAAAGACCGACCTTCATCCTGGGTGCTCCGTTGGCTGCATGGCTCGTTGCGGATAATACCGAGCCTCGATCTGCGCCGAACACCGCAGACTATCATCTTGGCGGTTCGGAGGGCGGATCGGTTTTCGCCTTGAAGCCGCCGCGGCCGGGTGCCCCAATGCTCCCGCCGGAACATCGGGACGGACGGTTTTCAGGGAGGATATGACGATGCCGAGCGCGCTGTATGTCGGTCTGCAGGACGACAACAATATCTGCATCTTTTCAATCGACGCGGCGAGCGGCGGGCTGACCGCGGCGGGCGAGGTGCCGGCGCCGGGCGGCCCGTCGGTGCTGGCGTTCAGCGGCGACCGGCGCCTCCTCTATATCGGGCGGCGCGACGACCCGGCAATTTCGACCTACCGGATCGACCAAAACACCGGCGGGCTGACGCTGGTGGGGAGTGCTCCGGTGCCGGCCGCACCGACCTATGCCGCCCCTGATCGCAGCGGCCGCTACATGCTCGCGGCGTATTACCAGGGCGGCTTCGCGGCGGTGCATGCTTTGGACGCGGACGGCGCGGTCGGTGCGCTGGTGTGCCGGCAGAATACCGCGACCGGGGCGCATGCAATCATGTCCGACCCGTCCAACCATTTCGCCTTTGTGCCGCACATCGCGTACATCCAGGACAACGTGCTGGAGCCGCCGAAGAACAATCCCGGCCCGAACGTGATCCTGCAGTTCCGCTTCGACGCGAATACCGGGCAGTTGACGCCGAATTCGCCGGCACGGGTGGAGCAGGGCCCGCTGATCGGCCCGCGCCACTACACCTTCCATCCGGCGCATGACGACCTCGCGTATTTCTCGAACGAGCAGGGCAGCAGCGTGTCGGTGTACCGGATGGACAAGACCGCCGGCACCCTGGCGCCGGTACAGACGGTCAGCACCCTGCCGGCCGGGTTTTCGCAGCGGAACACCTGCTCGCAAATCCACTTCACGCCATCGGGGCGGCTGCTCTATGTCGGCAATCGCGGCCATACCAGCATTGCGGGCTTCACGGTGGATGCCGCAACCGGTCAGTTGACCCCTGCCGGTCATGCAGCGACCGAGTCGGTCCCCAGCGCCTTCTGCCTCGATCCCGATGGGAAGTTCCTGTTCGCCGCCGGCACCGCGACCGGGAAGCTCGCGTCATACCGGATCAACCCGGACAGCGGCGCTCTGACGCCGCTGGGAACGCAGGCGGTCGGCCAGCGGCCGGCATCCGTGCTCGCCGTGCGCCTCGGCAGCTAGCTAGGATCGAGGCGGCTTTTTAACGTGGCACTTCGGCGATGCCCACTTCAGTGCATTGCCACCGACATGGCTGTCATTCCGGGGCCGGCGTAGCCGGAACCCGGAACCCATGACCACGGACGGTGAGAAATAGGGCGAGTCGCGTTCATGGGTTCCGGGTTCAGCCCTGCGGGCTGCCCCGGAATAACAGAATTAGGGGCAATTTCTGGAAAGTCCGCGTCCACATGCTTTCGCGGAGATAACGGGAAGAGGGCGTCAAAACGTCAGCGGCCGTTTAGGGCGGACGGAGCAATAGCGAACGCCGCCGGAGACTGCGCCAGCAGAGGCTGACTTCGTTGCACTCCGTCCGCCCTACCCGATTGAACCTGCGTGGAAGGAGAAATCCGATGCGTATCGGCTTGTTCTATCAAATTCAGGTGCCGAAGCCGTGGAGCGCCACCAGCGAATCGGAGCGTATCTACGAGGCGCTCGAGCAAATTCCCTATGCCGAGCAGCAGGGCTTCGAGAGCGTGTGGTTTTCCGAGCACCATTTCCGTCCGGTCTGGTCGCATAACAGCGCGCCCGACCTGACCTTGGCGGCGGTCAGCCAGCGCACCAGCCGCATCCGCCTTGGGGTTGGCGTGGTGCTGGCGCCGATCCATCACCCGCTGCACGTCGCGCAGCGCATGGCGACCCTCGACATTCTGAGCCGCGGGCGCGTCGATGTCGGGCTCGGCCGCACCGGCTATCCCTATCAGCTGACACCGTACGGCACCGATCTCGCCGATACGCGCGGCATGTGGCAGGAATTTGCCGATGTCCTGCCGCGCATCTGGACCCAGGAGGAGATCAGCTATCAGGGCCGGTACTACCAAATCCCGCGCCGCGAGGTTCTGCCGAAACCGATCCAGCAGCCGCACCCGCCGTTGTGGTCGGCTTGCGGCAGCGACGAAACCGCCCGGCAAACCGGCAATCTCGGGATGGGCGGTCTGTTCGGCAGCGAAGGCGGCCCCGACCGGGTCAGGCAGCTGATGGCGCTTTATCAGGAGGCGCTGCGCACCGCCCCGGCCAACGGCTCCAAGCCCAACAAGCGGGCGGCGCTGATGACCGCCGGCTTCTGCCACGAAGACCCGGACGTCGTCGCGACGCGCGGCACCGAGTTGGTCGATTGGTATATCGAGCAGCAGCGCGAGCGCGCCCGCCTCGTCTGGCGCGACTACGACCCGAGCACGGTGCCGCCGGACTATCAGGGCTATTACGAGCGTGACCAACGCCTCGCCGCCGGGCCGCACCCGGGCGAGCCGACCCCGGCGCAGGTCCGAGAAAAAGGCACCTCGTTCTGCGTCGGCACCCCCGCCGAGTGCATCCGCTTTCTCGAACTCTACCAGGCGATCGGCATCGAGGAAGTGTTCCTGCTGTGTGCCGTCGGCCCGGCGCAGCATGAGGAAGTGATGAATACGATTCGCCTGTTCGGCGAACAGATCATCCCGCACTTTGCGAGTTGACGCCCTTCAAATGCCGTTAGCGTGGTAGACGACTGTCCGGAAGACGGTGGAGTGGAGTAATGAACGACCTGAGCAATGTCATCGCTGCGTTTAGCGCGGAGCAGGTCGAGCGTCTTACCGGTCTGACCAAGGCCAGATTGACGAACTGGGATCATACGGGATTTTTCGCTCCGAGCTACGCGGAGGACGACCGGCGATCGCCGTACAGCCGCATCTATTCTTTCCGCGACGTTGTCGGCCTGCGAACGCTCTGCCGGCTGAGAGATGAGTATCACGTGCCGTTGCAGCATTTACGACAGGTGGCAGAAAAACTGAGCCACCTCACGAACGATTTGTGGTCAAGCCAGGTCCTGTACGTCTTGGATAAGAAGGTCGTGTTTGACGAGACGGGAACCGGCCGACTTCGCGAAGTCATCAGCGGGCAGTACGTTAACGGAATCGCGCTGGATCAAGTCATCTCGGACATGAGAATAGCTGCTGAGAAGCTTCTCTGTCGCCGCGACGATCAGATCGGTGCAATCACGCGATCGCGTTTCGTCAATCACAACGCCGCAGTTCTCGCCGGCACGCGTATTCCGGTAAAGGCAATTCGCGAGTTTTCAGAGGCGGGTTACACAGCAAAGCAGATCATTGACGAATATCCCGATTTGACCGAGCGCGACGTTGCAGCGGCGTTAGCTTACGAAGCGAGCGCCAGCTCCGCTGCTTGATGGCGGTGTTGCTTTCGATACGGTTCTTTATCGATCATTGCGTCCCTGATTCAGTGGGTGTCGTTCTTCGCGAGGCGGGCTACGAGGTTATGCTCTTGCGGGAGCGGATTGCGCCGGATTTTCCAGGATCCCCTCGTCGCCGCTGTGAGCGAGATGCATGATGCCGTG
This sequence comes from uncultured Alphaproteobacteria bacterium, assembly GCA_963737875.1. Taxonomy (GTDB): domain Bacteria; phylum Pseudomonadota; class Alphaproteobacteria; order ATCC43930; family CGMCC-115725; genus DATARH01. The sequence goes on from CAVTUM010000009.1 coordinate 108,007, forward strand.
CTCGTCAGCCTCGACTCAGATTTCAGCCGCCTTGCTCCCCGAGTGCCGGTCGGCCAGCGTCAACGGTTCCGGAAGTTGAGCCGCATTGGACTTCGTTGCAAAGCGCCGCAATGCGCTTCGCGCATCAGGGTTTGCCTAAGCCTGGTTGAACACGAATGGACGGTGGCTCAAGCAAGTACCGACAAGCGCATGATTATCGAAATCGGTCAGAGCTACGTGCGATCGATCCGGTAGCTAAGATTGTCGAGGGTGCCATCCGTGATCGGCTCTTTCGGAAATGACATATTTCGCTGACGGCGCGGTGACGCCGGAGAAGGGGATAGACTATGGAAATCATGCCCGGTTTCACGCTGACCGATATCGAGACGAGCGGCGCGCGCATTCGCTTGCGGCATGGCGGCAGCGGGCCGCCGCTGCTGTTGCTGCATGGCAATCCGCTAACGCATGTGGCGTGGCATGCGATGGCGCCGCGGCTTGCCGAGCGGTTTCATGTCGTGGCGGCCGATCTGCGCGGTTATGGCGACAGTTCCGCGCCGCCGGAGGAGCCGAACAGCGCGAATTACTCGTTCCGCGCGATGGCGCAAGATCAGGTCGAGGTCATGAAGGCGCTCGGCTATGACCGCTTCTACGTCGCGGGGCATGACCGGGGCGGGCGCACGACCCATCGCATGTGCCTCGACCACCCGGAAAAGATCATCAAGGCAGCGATTATCGACATCGTGCCGACGCTCGACATGTGGGCGGCGATGGACAAGGAAGCGGCGATCAGCGGCTGGCACTGGCCGTTCATGGCTCAGCCCGCGGATTTTCCGGAGCGCTTCCTGGGCAGCGTCGATCCCGACTGGTTCATGCGCAAGAAGCTGCTGAAGCTGACCGCCAACCTCAACCACATCCCGCCCGAGATCTGGAGCGAGTACGTCCGCTGCTTCAACGAGAAGACGATCCGCGGCTCGTGCGGCGATTATCGCGCCGCAGCGGGGATCGATTGCGAACTCGACACGGCCGATCTCGGCCGCAAGCTGGAAATGCCGATCCTCGTGCTGTGGGGCAAAACGAGCAGCGTCGGCAAGCGCTTTGCCGATCCGCTCGGCAACTGGCGGGCCCGCGCCATCGATGTCCGCGGCGAGGCGCTACCGACCGGACATTATGTCAACGAGGAAGCCCCCGACCAGATGCTCGAGTGGTTTCTGCGGTTTTTCAAGGATTAGCGAACCCGCAGCGACAACGCCGACACGCCCTACACCACCGCGCGGGTCGGCATGTCGCCGGTGAAGTCTTCGCCCGAGGCGGAGATTTCACCGGTGATCTGGCCGCCGCATTCCACTTCGAGCTGGCCGTAGCGGATCGTACCGGAAACCCGGCCGTTGGCACGGATCAACAGGCGGCGACGGCAGATCAGATTGCCTTCGAACCGGCCACGGATTTCCGCTTCCTCGACCGAGGCGGAGCCCTTGAACAGCCCGGATTCGGCAATGTCGATGTCGTGACAATTCTGCACGTTGGCTTCGATGGTGCCTTCGATGATCATTTTGTCGCAGGCAGTGATCTCGCCCGACAACGAGATTTCGCGCCCGATAATTAGCTTGCGCACATCCGCCTCGTTACGCCGCGGCGCAGGTGGGGGCGCAGCCGGGCGCGGCATCGGATCGACCGCCCGCGCCGCCTCGACCGCGGTGGGGCGCGGCTGGTCGGGGACGCGCGGCGGCACCGGCGCGGGGGCGCGGCCAAGCGGCGACACGGTGCCGCCGGTCGACGAGGTGCGCGCCGGCTTCATCGGAATACCGAGATCGTCAGGCGTGTCCGACATCTTGCGATCCTCTGCCTCGGGTCTCTTGCGGGTAAACATGGAACGGCCATTCCGTACAAGTTGCTGTGGAACGAACGGTCGCAGCCGCGAGGCTTACGACGCCGGCAGGCTGGGCTCGGTGCGCCGCAGCTTCTCAAACAGATGCACCATAAATGCGGTCGCAATTACCGGGGCAATCAGGTTGATCAGCGGCATGGCAAACAATCCGGCAATTATGACCCCGCCGCAAAACACCCGTCCGGCGAAGCGTCGCCGCGCCGCGCGGGCTGCCGTCAGGTCGAGCCGCCGCAACGCGACCACCTCGAAATACTCACGCCCAAAAAGGTAGCCGTTCAGCCCGATAAAAACAAAAAAATTCACCCCTGGCAGCAGCAGGTAAATCGGCAGCGCCAGCAGGTTTAACACGATCGTCAGGCTCATCAATCGCAACGTCGCAACGATTGTTTCCGAAACCGGCGCCTGGCGCGCCGGTCCGCGGCCGGGATAATCCAGCAATTCGATGGAATCGGCGACATGGCCAAGAAAGAAGCCCATCACCATTGTCGCGACCGCTGGAAACAGCAGCCAGCTTAATCCGGCGACCGCCAGCGCGCCGAGCAGGTCCACCAGCCAGTCGAGCAGCCGCCAGCCGAACCAGGAGGCATGGTAAAGCGCGAAAGCGACGGCAATCCACAACACCGCAAAGCATGTCACCGACAGCGCAAGCCCAAACCCGACGACGCGGCGCAAAGCCGGCGTCGAGAGCTGCGCGACGGCACGGAACAGCGCGAACAACATGCGCGCTTGTACGCGAACCGGGCGGCAGGGCCAACCCTCGGCCGGGTCTGCTGTGGGTCTGCTGCTTGTCCGGGTGGGGAATGCCCCTATACTCCGCGGCCCTTTCCCGAGCAGTCTTGAGGCCGTGAGATGAATTCTGCCGCCATCGATGTCGTCGGCATCGGCAACGCCATCGTCGATGTGATCGCGCATGCCGACGAGCGGTTTCTCGAAGCCGAAGGCTTCGCCAAGGGCGCGATGACGCTGATCGATGACGCGCGGGCCGATGCGCTCTACGCCAGGATGGGGCCGGCGTGTCGAAAGCTCGGGCGGCTCGGCCGGCAACACGATGGCTGGCATCGCCTCGCTCGGCGGCAAGGGCGCCTATATCGGCAAGGTGCGCGACGACCTGCTCGGCGACGTGTTCCGCCACGACATGACCGCGATCGGCGTGCGCTTTGACACGCCGGCGGCCACGTCGGGGGCCGGCACGGCGCGCTGCCTGATCCTCGTCACGGCCGACGGGCAGCGCACGATGGCGACCTATCTCGGCGCCTGCGTCGAACTCGGCCCGGAAGATATCGATGCCGGGCTGATCGCCGATGCCAGGGTTACCTATCTCGAAGGCTATCTGTTCGATCCGCCGCGCGCGCAGGAGGCCTTCCGCGCGCGCCGCCGCGGCCGCGCACAAGGCCGGGCGGCAGGTGGCGCTGAGCCTCTCCGACCCGTTCTGCGTCGGGCGCCACCGCGCCGCCTTTCGCGAGCTGGTCACCGGCGAGTCGACATCCTGTTCGCCAACGAGGCCGAAATCTGCTCGCTCTACGAGACCGAGGATTTCGACAAGGCGGCCGCACGCGGTGCGCGGCCATGTCGACGATCGCCGCGCTGACCCGCAGCGAGCCGGGCAGCGTCATCATCGCCGGCGGCGAGACGCACAAGGTCGCGGCGGCGCCGGTGGCGCGGGTGGTCGATACCACCGGCGCCGGCGACCTTTATGCCGCGGGCTTCCTCTACGGCTTGACCAGCGGCCTGCCGCTCCCCAACTGCGGAGCGATCGGCAGCCTGTGCGCCGCCGAAATCATCAGCCATGTCGGCGCGCGGCCGGAGGCTGCGCTGTCACGAGCTTGTCGAGGCTGCGGGCGTAATCTGAGCATTCCCGCCGGCCGGCGTTTTCATTCAGGGCCTTATGGAAATCCGCAATATCGCGATCATCGCGCATGTCGACCACGGCAAGACGACGCTGGTCGATCAGCTGCTGCGCCAGAGCGGCACGTTCCGCGCCAACCAGCAGGTCGCCGAACGCGCCCTCGATTCCAACGAGCTGGAGCGCGAGCGCGGCATCACGATCCTCGCCAAATGCACCTCGGTGATGTGGAGGGACGTGCGCATCAACATCGTCGATACGCCCGGGCCACGCCGATTTCGGCGGCGAGGTCGAGCGCATCCTCAGCATGGTCGACGGCGTGCTGGTGCTGGTCGATGCGGCCGAAGGGCCGATGCCGCAGACCAAGTTCGTCATCGCCAAGGCGCTGGCGCCGCGGCCTCAAGCCGATCGTCGTGATCAACAAGGTCGATCGCCCGGACGCGCGGGCCGGGGAGGTGCACAACGAGATTTTCGACCTGTTCGCGCTGCTCGACGCGAACGAGGAGCAGCTCGATTTCCCGACGCTGTTCGCCTCCGGGCCGCGACGGCTGGGCCGTCGCCGATCTCGATGCGCCGCGCCAGGATCTGGCGCCGCTGTTCGAGCTGATCGTCTCGCATGTGCCGCCGCCGGTCGCGGACGAGCGACGCGCCGTTCGCGATGCTGGCGACGACGCTCGATTACGACCCGTTCCTCGGCCGGGTGCTGACCGGGCGCATCCATTCCGGCGTCGCGCGCATCAACATGCCGGTCAAGTCGCTGAGCCGCGACGGGCGCACCATCGAGCAGGCGCGGCTGACCAAGCTGCTGGCCTTCCGCGGCCTCGATCGCCGCCCGATCGAGGAGGCGCGCGCCGGCGACATCATCGCCGATTGCCGGGCTGGCCGCAGACCACTGTCGCCGACACGATCTGCGCCCCGGAGGTCACCGAGGCGCTGCCCTCCGACCCGATCGACCCGCCGACCCTGGCGATGACGTTCTCGGTCAATGACAGCCCGCTCGCCGGGCGCGAGGGTTCGAAGGTCACCTCGCGCATGATCGCCGAGCGGCTGTTCCGCGAGGCCGAAGGCAATGTCGCGATCAAGGTGCGGGAGAACGCCGCAGAAGGACGCGGTGGAGGTCGCCGGCCGCGGCGAATTGCAGCTCGGCGTGCTGATCGAGCAGATGCGGCGCGAAGGATTCGAGCTGTCGATCTCCCGGCCGCGCGTGCTGTTCCGTACCGACCCGACGACCGGCCAGCGCCTCGAACCGATCGAGGAAATCTTCGTCGATGTCGATGAGGAATTCTCCGGCATCGTCGTCGACAAGATGAGCCGCCGCAAGGCCGAGATGCAGGAGATGCGGCCCTCGGGCGGCGGCAAGGTGCGCGCTGACGTTCCTGGTGCCGACGCGCGGCCTGATCGGCTATCACGGCGAATTCCTGACCGATACGCGCGGCACCGGCGTGATGAGCCGGCTGTTCCACGGTTATGCGCCGTACAAGGGCGCGGTCGACGGGCGCAGCAACGGCGTGCTGATCTCGACCGCGACGGGTGCGGCGGTGGCCTATGCGCTGTGGAACCTCGAAGAGCGCGGTCCGATGTTCGTGTCGCCCGGCAATGACGATCTATCCCGGCATGATCATCGGCGCCCACAGCCGCGGCAACGACCTCGAGGTCAACCCGGTCAAGGGCAAGCAGCTGACCAATATCCGCACGACGTCGAAGGACGAGGCGGTGCGGCTGACCCCGCCGGTGCAGATGAGCCTCGAAGAGGCGATCGCCTATATCGAGGACGACGAACTGGTCGAGGTGACGCCCAAGGCGATCCGCCTGCGCAAGCGCCTGCTCGATACCAACGACCGCAAACGCGCCACCCGCACCGCCGCCGCGGAGTAGCGCGTTACGCTTCCGGCTTGACGGCGCGGGCCATTGTCGCGGTGACGAAGAAGGCCAGCGCCAGCGTGCCGAGCCACCATTCCTGCCAGATGCCCCAACCGGCGAAGGCCAAGGCCAGCGCGCTGGCGAAACCGCCGCCGGCGGCAGCTTTGTAGAGGCGCGGCCACGGCATCTCGGCCAGCCGCAGCCACAACAGCCCGACCAGCGCCGCGAACAGCAGCGCTCCCGGTGCCCCGAGTTCAAGCCAGACCTGCAAGGCGGCATCGTGCGGATGCAGTGGCAGCCAGCTTTCGCCGGGGCGGATTTCGATATTGCCGCCGGGGATGGCACGCGACGAGTCGAGGCCCCAGCCGACGATCGGATGCTCGGCGATCCGATCGCCGGTGAATGACCAGATCATGCAACCGGTGCCCGGCCGAGACCTTATAGTGGAATGCGGTGATGAACAGGTTGGGCAGGCTGTCGAGGCGGGGCAGGGTCAGTGGTACGGTCACGATCGCGACCGCCGACAGGATCGCCAGCGACCGTGCCACGATGCGCGGCCACAGATACAGCAGGGCCGCAACCGGCATGCCGAGGAGGAGCGCGGTCTTGGCGGTCGTGCCCTGCAGCAGGAACACCGCGCCGCCCATCGCCGCCGCTGTACAGATGGCGGGCAGCAACCGGCCACGGCCCGCCAGGAGCGCGACGGATGGCAGCAGTAGAATCGCCAGCCATGCCGCGAACTGGTTGAGGCGCGGTGCCGCAAAGGCGCGGATCGAAACGAATTCGCTCAAGCCCCCGGCGCTGGCGAAATCGATGCCGGCAATGATGATTCCGATCGCGGTGCCGCTCAGCAGGCACACGGCAAACCGCCACGGCGCTGCGACCCGATCCGCGGCACCGGCCAGGAGCCAGCGCCGCGACAAACAGCCCGGCGAGATGCAGCGCGAGCGCCAGCGATCGGCCGGGATCGAGCGACCAGACGGCCGATGCCGCCCCCCATGCCGCCAGCGCGGCGAGGATCACGGCTGGCCAGCGCAAGGCCGACAGCCGCGCAGAAGGCGACCGTGCAGAAGACGGGCGCGCCAGGATCAGCGCGAGCGCGCACAGCCCGGCGAACGCGGCTAGCGGCGCCGCGCCGCGCGGCACCAGCGCCAGCAGCGGCGGCAAGGCCAGCGCGCAGCCGTCGAGCCCGATTTCCGCCCACCCCGCAAGCGGTGCCGCGAACAGGGTCGTGTCGCGATTTGACTTAACCGGCTCGCTGACTATAGTGCTGCCCCTTTCCCAAGAACGCGGGCTCTCGTGCCCCGGCCCCGAGCATCGACGGGAGGCCCTATTGGGACAACAACACAAGCTAAACCGGATACAGTCTGCTATGAGCAAGCGTGAGGAATCGAAGTACAAGATCAACCGGCGTCTCGGCCTCAATCTGTGGGGCCGCTCGAAAAGCCCGCTCAACCGCCGCGAATACGGCCCCGGGCAGCATGGCCAGCGGCGCAAGAAGCCGTCGGATTACGGCACCCAGCTATCGGCCAAGCAGCGCCTCAAAGGCTATTACGGCAATATCGGCGAGCGCCAGTTTCGCCGTCTGTATGAAGAAGCGGTGCGGCGTCGCGGCGACACCGGCGAGAACCTGATCGACGCTGCTGGAGCGTCGCCTCGATGCGACGGTCTATCGCATGAAGCTGGCGCCGACTCCGTTCGCGGCGCGCCAGATCGTCAACCACGGACATGTGCTGGTCAACGGCAAGCGGGTCAACATCCCGTCCTATCAGCTCAGTGACGGCGACACGATCGAACTGCGGCAGCGCGCCAAGGAGATGGCATTGGTGTTGGAGGCGACGCAATCGAGCGAGCGTGATGTGCCCGATTACATCGAGATCGACCACGAGCGCATGCGCGGCCGTTTTGTCCGCGCACCGAAGCTCGTCGGACGTGCCGTTCCCGGTGACGATGGAACCGAACCTCGTCATCGAATACTACTCGCGCTAGGATCGGCGGCCGGGTGCGGCGCACGCCCTCTTCGGTGAAGAGGGCGTTTTTTCTTATTGTCATGCCTCCGACAGCGGGCCATTTGGGGCGATTGCCACAAGCGTCCCCGGCCCGAAGGCCTGCGGTGGTGGTGACGGATATCGATCAGCGGGGCGTGAGATGCTGACCCTGCAACTCTCGATCGTGTTGCTGCTGATCCTGGTGAACGGCTTTTTTGCGATGGCCGAGATCGCGCTGGTATCGGCGCGGCCGGCGCGTCTGCAGCCGCTTGCCAGCGAAGGCAGCCGTGGCGCCGAGGCTGCGCTCGAACTGAAGAGCGACCCGTCGCGCCTGCTCGCCACGGTACAGATCGGCATCACGATGATCGCGGTGCTGTCTGGCACCTTTGGCCAGGCGACGCTCGGCGAGACCTTGCAGGAATATCTCGCCGGGCAGGGTGGCTTCGTCGGCGCATTACGCGCATGCCATCAGCATGGCGGTCGTGGTATCGGCATTTCGTATTTCTCGCTGATCCTCGGCGAATTGGTGCCGAAGCGGATCGCGCTGAGCAATCCCGAGCGGATCGCCGCCGCGGTTGCCCGCTTCATGCGGGGCATGGGCCGGATGGCGGCGCCGTTCGAGTGGTTTCTCAGCGCCACGACCGACCTGATCCTGCGACTGCTGCGATTTCGCGAGACGCGGTCACCGTCACCGACGAGGAAATCGGCTTCATGCTGCGCGAAGGCGCGGCGGCCGGGCATATCCCGATGGCCGAAACCGAAATCGTCGAGATGGCGCTGCGGCTCGGTGACCGGCGGGTCAGCGCGGTGATGACGCCGCGCACCCAGATCGATTTTCTTGATCTCGAAGACCCCGAGGAGGAACTGCGCCAGCGCATCCGCGATAGCGACTATTCGCGCTTTCCGGTGGTGCGCGGCGGCACGCACCAGCTTGCGGGCATCGTGCAGGTCAAGGATCTGCTGGTCGCCGCGCTGGCGGGCCAGCCGTTCGACCTGCGCGCCGCGCTGCGCCCGCCGCTGTTCCTGCCCGACACCGTGACCGTGCTGCGCGCCCTCGAACGTTCAAGAAAAGCGGCGAACCGATGGCGCTGGTGGTCGACGAATACGGCGATCTCGAAGGCATGGTGACGTTGACCGACATTCTCGAAGTCGCTGGTCGGCGACATTCCCGGCACCGGGGTCGACCGACCCGCGCATCGTGCGGCGCGACGACGGCAGCTGGCTGGTCGACGGCATGCTCGGCGCTCGACGAGCTGAAGCAGCTGCTCGGTGTCGCGCATCTGTCCGGCGAGGACGCCGAGTATCCACACGCTCGGCGGCTATCTGATGGGACGCCTCAATCGCGTGCCGATGGTCGCCGACCACATCACGGCCGACGCCTACAGCTTTGAGATCGTCGAGATGGATGGGCGCCGCGTCGACCGCGTGCTGATCGCGCCGGTCAGCGGCGAGGGGCGGCGTTCGTAACCCGATGTCATTTACCGTCGCCATCATCGGACGGCCGAATGTCGGCAAGTCGACGCTGTTCAACCGGCTCGTCGGCCGGCAATGGCGCTGACCGATGATCTGCCGGGCGTTACGCGCGACCGTCGCGAAGGTGACGGGCGCATCGCCGACATCCATTTCCGGCTGATCGACACCGCCGGTCTCGAAGAGGCGGCGCCGGACACGCTGGCCGGGCGGATGCGGGCGCAGACCGAACGCTCGCTCGACAATGCCGACGTCGCGTTGCTGGTGATCGACGCGCGCGAAGGCGTCACCGAGGCCGATCGGCATTTCGCGCGCTGGCTGCGGCGCGCCGGCAAACCGGTGATCCTCGTCGCCAACAAGGCGGAAAGCCGTGCCGCGCTCAACGACCTCGCCGAGGCCTATGAGCTGGGGCTCGACGATCCGGTGGCGATCTCGGCCCAGCATGGCGAGGGGATGGGCGACTTTTACGAACGCCTGCTGCCATTTGTGCCACCGCCCGAGGATGAGGCCGAAGCGTCGGAGGAGGCGGCCGCAAAAGCCGCTGCAACTGGCGATCGTCGGGCGGCCGAATGTCGGGAAGTCGACATTGGTCAACCGCCTGCTCCGCGAGGACCGGGTCCTGACCGGCCCGGAGCCGGGCATCACCCGCGATGCGATCGCGACGGAATGGTCGTGGCAGGGCCGGGCGATCCGCCTGATCGACACCGCCGGGATGCGTCGGCGCGCGCATATCGAGGAACGCCTCGAACGGCTGTCGGTCGCCGATACGCTGCGGGTGGTGCGGTTTGCCGGGCACCGTCGTCGTGGTCGTCGATGTCATGCAGGCGCTCGAACGCCAGGACCTGACGATCATCAACATGGTCGCGGAGGAGGGCAGGGCGCTCGTTCTCGCCCTCAACAAATGGGACCTCGTGACCGACGTAAAGGCGACACTCGCCGGAGCTGCGCGAGCGCCTGGAGACAAGCCTGCCGCAACTGCGCGGCGTGCCGCTGGTGCCAATATCGGGGCTGAGCGGGCACGGGCTGACGGCGCTGATGAAAGCGGTGCTGGCGGCCGATGCGGTGTGGAACCAGAGGGTGCCGACCGGCGGCCCTGAACCGCTGGCTCGGCAAGATCCAGGAGCGCCACCCGCCACCGCTGGTCAACGGACGACGCCTGCGGCTGCGCTACATCACACAGGTCAACACACGGCCGCCGAGCTTTGCGCTGTTCGCGTCAAAGCCCGGCGATTTGCCGGAGGCCTATCGCCGCTATCTGGTCAACTCGATGCGCGATGAGTTCAACCTGCCGGGAACGCCCATCCGGCTGATGCTGCGCAAGAGGGATAATCCCTACGCGCGCGACAATCCCTAGGCGCGCGACTGAGTGTCATCGGCCTCGCCGACGGTGATGGTCTCGCCGTTGCGGTCGCATTCCGGCAGCACGAGTTGCAGGAAGGCCTCGGCAACGCTTTCGGGTGGCGACAGTGTTTCGGGCTTCTCGCCGGGAAACACCCGCGCCCGCAGCCGGGTGCGGACGACGCCGGGACTGAGCAGGTTGGCCCGCACGTTGGTCTTGGCGATCTCGGCCGCGTAGACCTTGATCAGCGCTTCGAGCCCGGCCTTGCTGACCGCGTAGGGGCCCCAATAGGCCTGGGGGTTGTGGGCGATGCCGCTGGTCACGAACACGGCGCGGCCGTGCTCGGCGGCGCGCAGCAGCGGGTCCATCGCGCGGATCAGCCGCCAGTTGGCCGTCAGGTTCAGGCCGATAACCTCGCCCCAGGTTTCCGGGTCGATATGCCCGAGCGGCGAAAACGTGCCGAATTCGGCGGCGTTGCCGACCAGGATGTCGAGGTGCCCATAAGCGCTCATAGATCGCGGCGGCCAGTTCGTCGATCTTGATGAAGTCGCGCAGGTCGAATGGCACCAGTGTCGCGCTGCCGCCGGCGGCGCGGATCCGGTCGTCGGTTTCTTCCAGCCCGCCCGGGGTCCGCGCGACCAGCATCAGATGCGCGCCCTCGCGCGCCAGGCCCTCGGCGACGGCGGCGCCGATCCCGCGCGACGCTCCGGTAATCAGAGCGATCCTGCCGGCGAGGCGCCCCGCCATGTCAGTCGGCAGCAACGGCGGGGCGCCGCCGAATGACGAGCAGCGCAATGATGCTCATCAGCGCCGTCGCCATCAGGTAATAGCTCGGCGACAGGTCGTCGCCGGTCCGCGCGATCAGCCAGGTCGCAAAAAATGGCGCAAAACCGCCGAACACCGTCACCGATATGCCGTAGGCGAAGGCGGTGCCGACCGCCCTCGTCTCGACCGGAAATTGTTCCGACAGCAGCGATGGCAGGACGCCGCTATAGCCGGCCTTGATCAGATTGAGCCATGCGACCGCGATGATCGCGGTGGTCAGCGAGGGGTAGGCGACCATGATGTAGAAGGCAGGGTAGGAGGTTAGCAGGAACAGCCCGCCAGCGATCAGCATGATGCGCGGCCGGTCGGTGCGATCCGACAAATGCCCGGCAATCGGCGAGACATGGCGGCGAGCACCACACCGCCGATCAGCGTCGCGATAAATCCGGTCTGCGGATGCAGGTGTAACGTCTTGACGCCGTAGGTCGGAATGTACAGCAGCAGGTAGTAGGAGCTGTTCGAGATGATCGAAGCCCCGATAGCGCGCAGCAGATTGGCGGGCTGCTTCCTCAGCAAGGTGCTGACCGGCACCGCGTCCGGCTTTGTCGTTTGAATGAACTCCGGCGTCTCGGCAACACGCGACCGGATATAGAGCCCGGCCGGGCCGATCAGCAGGCCGAACACATAAGGGAGCCGCCAGCCCCAGGAAACCAGTTGCTCATGCGTCAAGGTTGAGGTCAGCACTACTCCGAACAGGGCAACGATCACCGAAACCATCCCGGTACTGGCCCATTGCCAGCTTGCCCCGTAACCCTTGCGGTCGGGCGTGTGCTCGACCAGAAACGCGACCGCACTGCCGAATTCGCCGCCGACCGAAAACCCCTGCAGCAACCGCGCCAACGTGATGATGATGGGGGCGGCCACTCCGATCGTCGCATAGCCCGGCGTGATGACCATCAGGATCGTGCCGATCATCATCAGCCCGATCGACAAGGTCAGCCCGGCCTTGCGTCCTGCCCTGTCGGTATAGCTGCCGACGACGATTGCCCCCAGCGGCCGCACGACATAGGACAAGCCGAACGCCCCGAACGTCAGCATTAGCGATGCGCTGCCGTTGCCGGTCGGAAAGAACACCTCGGCGATCGTCACGGCAAAGAAACCGTAGACCAGAAAATCGAACCATTCGAGCACGTTGCCGATCGTCGCTGCGATGACGACCCGGCTGAACGGTTCGCGCACCGGGGCGGGGCCGGCCAATGTTGCGTCGATCGTCACGGTGAATTTGCGGTCATAATGACTTTGCCGGTCAGGCCGGCTCGGTCAGCAGCGACAGTTGTACGGATACCTTGCCGTCATCGGCATCGGACGGCCGGATCGGGTAGTCGCCGGTAAAGCAGGCGTCGCAAAAATGCGGTGCCCGTGGGTCGCGGCGCGTTCTCGCCCATCGCGCGGTACAGTCCGTTGATCGAGATGAAGGCGAGGCTGTCGACACCGATGACCTTGGCGATCTGATCGACATCGAAGCGGGCCGCCAGCAACTGGTCGCGCGACGGTGTTGCGATGCCGTAGAAGCACGGAAACGCGGTCGGCGGGCTCGATATCCGCATATGCACTTCGCGCGCGCCGGCGTTGCGCACCATCTCGACGATCTTGGTCGAGGTCGTGCCGCGCACGATCGAAATCGTCAACCAGTATCACCCGCTTGCCTTCCAGATCGGCGCGGTTGGCGTTGTGTTTGAGGCGCACGCCGAGATTGCGGATCTGATCGGTCGGCTCGATGAAGGTGCGGCCGACATAATGGTTGCGGATGATGCCAAGTTCGAACGGCAGCCCGGATTCCTGCGAGTAGCCGAGCGCCGCCGGCACGCCGGAATCCGGCACCGGCACGACGATATCGGCATCGATCGGCGACTCGCGGGCCAGTTCGCGACCGATCCGCTTGCGCGCCTCGTAGACGCTGCGGCCTCCCATCACGCTGTCGGGCCGCGCGAAATAGATGTACTCGAAGACGCAGAGGCGCTCCGGGACCAGCGCGAAGGGCTTGACGCTGCGCAGCCCGTTGGCGTCGATGATAACGATCTCGCCGGGTTCGACATCGCGCACGAAATCAGCGCCGATGATGTCGAGCGCGCAGGTTTCCGACGTCATGATCCAGGCGTCACCGAGCCGGCCGATCACCAGCGGCCTCACGCCGAGCGGATCGCGCACCCCGATCACCGCTTCCTGCGATAGCGCGACCAGCGAATACGCCCCTTCGACATGACCGAGCGCGTCGGTCAGCCGCTCGACGACCGTGTGCTTGAGGCTCGTCGCGATCAGGTGAACGATGACTTCGGTGTCGCTGGTCGATTGGAACAGACTGCCGCGGCGCACCAGCTGGCGGCGCAAATGGTACGAATTGGTCAGGTTGCCGTTGTGGCAGATCGCGAGGCCGCCGAATTCGAAATCGGCGAAGAGCGGCTGGATGTTGCGCAGTGCCACCTCACCGGTGGTCGCATAGCGGACGTGACCGATCGCCATCGCGCCGGTCAGCCGGGCGATAACATCTTTTGAGCTGAAATTGTCGCTGACGAGGCCGGGGCCGCGATGGGCGCTGAACTGCTCGCCGTCATAGGCGACGATTCCCGCCGATTCCTGGCCGCTGATGCTGCAAGGCGTGCAGTCCGAGCGCGGTCAGGGCGGCGGCGTCGGGATGACCATATATCCCGAAGACGCCGCATTCTTCGTGCAAATGGTCCGTGTCAGCGCAGCCGGTCGTCAGCATCCGCCACCTCAGTCCTGCCCGCTCGGAATACTGCGAATATATGACGCCGGCAGCCTTTTTTCGAGGCCACCGGCGCGGGTCACCGTTGCGTCCCGATCAGGCGGTCGAGTTCGCGCTTGTCACCGGGGCTGTAGTTCGGTGGAGCAGGGGGCGTGTCAGTCTTTGGCGCGGGCGCCGGCGCCGGTTTGGAGAGGGCCCCCATTGCGTCGCGGGCCTGCTTGTCGGCGGCCGCCTTGTCTGCATTCGTCTTGTCGGAATTCGTCTTGTCGGAATTCGTTTTGTCGGGGTTCGTTTTGTTGGGGCTCGTCTTGTCGGGATTGATCGCCTTGAGGGCGTCATCGACCGCGTCGGCGCTCTTGATCTTCAACAATTCGGGCAGGAACCCGCGCAGCAATTCGGCGCCTTCATGCAGATAGGGCGCGCTTTTGGCTTCGCGGATCCAGACGGGCCGGTCGTTCGGCTGCACGCTGGCATCAAGCAGCAGATAGGCAAAACAGACCACAAACGCGCCGCGCAGCAGGCCGAAGATAAAGCCGATCGTGCGGTCGATCGGCGTCAGCCCGGCGAATTGCACCATGCGCGCAAGCAGACCGGTGACGATGGTCAGCACGATAAGAGCGCTGACAAACAGGCCGAACCCGGCGATGACCTGCGACAATAACGGGTTGTGAACCCGCGGATCGACCTGGGCGTAAACCCAGCTGAACCCGTACAGCGTGATGATGGCGGCGCCGACCCAGGCGACGATCGACAAGGCCTCGCGGACAAAGCCGCGGGCAAACGCAAAGATCGCCGACAGCGCGACGATGCCGATGACGCCGAGATCGAGCGGGTTCACGGTGCGGTCGCCAATCGACGTGGAGCGGGGACCGCGACACGCGGTCGCGCCGCCGGCGCGAGCCGCGCGACCAGTTCGCTCAAATGCCCGATCGCGACCGTCGCCAGCCCGTCGCTATTACGCGCGCTGCGCGGCTCCGGGACGCACCGGCGCCCAGGCCTCGGCAAAGCCGAGCTTTGCCGCCTCCTTGAGGCGCGCGTCGGCATGCGCGACCGGCCGCACCCGGCCGGACAGGCCGATCTCGCCGAACACGACGGTTTCGGCCGGCACCGGCGTTTCGGTCAGCGCCGACACCAACGCCGCGGCAACCGCCAGATCGGCGGCCGGCTCGACGATGCGCAACCCGCCGGCGATGTTGAGATAGATGTCGTTGGCGCCGACCGACAGGCCGCAGCGCGCATCGAGCACCGCGGTGATCATCGCCAGCCGCGTCGAATCCCAGCCGACGACGGCGCGGCGCGGCGTGCCGAGCATCGACGGCGCAACCAGCGCCTGCACCTCGACCAATACCGGCCGCGTGCCCTCGATGCCGGCGAACACCGCCGCGCCGGCGGTCCTGCCGATCGGCGTCGCTCGCCGTCGGCATTCGACGCGGTCGGCGAGGAACAGGGCCGACGGGTTTGGCACCTCGACAAGGCCGCGGTCGCTCATCTCGAACACGCCGATCTCGTCGGTCGCGCCAAAGCGGTTCTTGACCGCCCGCAGGATGCGGAACTGGTGGCCGCGCTCGCCTTCGAAATACAGCACGGTATCGACCATGTGCTCGAGCACGCGCGGCCCGGCGATCAGCCCTTCCTTGGTGACATGCCCGACCAGCACGACGACGAGACCGCGGCGTTTTGCCAGCGCGATCAGTTCCTGCGCCGCGCCGCGCACCTGGCTGACCGTGCCGGGCGCGCTGTCGAGCGTGTCGAGATACATCGTCTGGATCGAATCGATCACGACAAGGTCGGGCGCGCCGGCTGTCGTCGAGCGAGGCGATGATGTCGCGCACGCTGCTCGCCGCGGCGAGCTGTACCGGCCGTGTCGGCGACGCCGAGCCGCTCGGCGCGCAGCCGCACCTGGTCGATCGCCTCTTCGCCGGTGATATAGGCGGCGCGATCCGCCATTCGCGGCCAGCGCCGCGGCGGCCTGCAGCAGCAGCGTCGACTTGCCGATGCCCGGGTCGCCGCCGACCAGGATCGTCGAGCCGGGCACCAGCCCGCCGCCGCAGACCCGGTCGAGTTCGGCGATGCCGGTCAGCTTGCGCGGCGGACCGGCGCTGTCGCCGCGCAGCGCGACGAAATCGAGGCCCTTGCCGCCGCGCCGCCCGCCGGCCGCATCGAGGCTTTTCGGCGGTGCCGCGCGCGGCACTTCCTCGACCATGCTGTTCCAGGCGCCGCAGGCCTCGCAGCGCCCGGCCCATTTCGGCGCAATCGCGCCGCATTGCTGGCAGGCAAAGCGTGCCTGGGTTTTGGCCATCGTCAGCTATCCCCTCGCCCGCATTGCGGGAGAGGGTGGCCGAGGGCGAAGCCCGAGGACGGGTGAGGGTGCCGGCGAACGCTCCGACCTGTGGCCGCCCCCTCACCCCAGCCCTCTCCCCCGGTGGGTGTATGGACTGGGGGGGCGAGGGAGCTTTTTCGGGCGATCACCTTCATCCGGCGCGGACTTCCATCTGGATCGGCCCTTCGGCGCGGCCGTTGACGAACTGGTCGACAAACGGGTTGTCGGTGCGGTCGATCTCCGCCGTCGGGCCCTGCCAGACGATGCGGCCCTTGTGCAGCATCGCGATGCGATCGGCAATCTTGCGCGCGCTGACCATGTCATGCGTGATCGACACCGCCGTGGCGCCGAGGCCGCGCACGCAATCGATGATCAGGTCGTTGATGACATCGGCCATGATCGGGTCGAGCCCGGTGGTCGGCTCGTCGAAGAACAGGATCTCCGGTTCGGCAGCAATCGCGCGGGCCAGCGCCACCCGCTTCTGCATGCCGCCCGACAATTCGGCGGGGCTCAGCGTCAGCGACCTCGGCGCCGAGCCCGACCGATGCGAGCTTTTGCAGCGCGATCTCGCGCGCCTTGGACCGCGCCATGCCGCGCCCCTGGATCAGGCCGAACGCGACATTTTCCCAGACGCTCAACGAATCGAACAGCGCGGCACCCTGAAACAGCATGCCGAATTCGGGTCATCAGCTGCTCGCGCCCGCTGCGCCCGGCGCCGACGGTTTCGACCCCATCGATGCGGATCGAACCGGCATCGGGCCGCAGGATGCCGAGGATGCATTTGATCAGCACCGATTTCCCGGTGCCCGAGCCGCCGATGATGACGAGGCTCTCGCCGGCGCCGCAGGATATCTCGACGCCGTCAAGCACCCGGTTTGCCCCGAAGGATTTTTCGATGCGGCTTACCGCGATCTTGGGCGTCGGTGCCGCCGTCATTGCGCGAAAAACGCCTGTGTCAGGAAATAATTGAACAGCAGGATCAGGATCGAGGCCGACACGACGGCATAGGTTGTCGCCTGTCCGACACCGGCGGCGCCGCCGCGCGAATGATACCCGTGATAACAGCCCATCAGCGCGATCAGAAAACCGAACACGGCTGCCTTGATCAGCCCGGACACGACATCCATCGTTTCGAGGTATTGCTCGGTCTGCGTCAGGTAGCTGACCGGCTCGAAGCCGAGCTTGTAGACCCCGACGACATACCCGCCAAACACCCCGACAATGTCTGCGACCAGCACCAGGCACGGCATCGTGATCAGCCCGGCGAGGAGCCGCGGCAGCACAAGGTAGCGCAGCGGGTCGGTCGACAACGTGGTCAACGCATCGATCTGCTCGGTCACCCGCATCGTGCCGATTTCGGCAGCCATCGCGGCGCCGACCCGGCCCGCGACCATCAGGCCGGCAATGACCGGCCCGAGTTCACGCGTCACCGACAGAACGACGACCGTCGCAATGGCGCTCGACGCGTTGAAGCGGCTGAACCCGGTATAGGATTGCAGCGCCAGCACCATGCCGGTGAACAGTGCCGTCAAGCCGACGACCGGCAGCGAGAAATAGCCGATATAGACGATCTGCCGCAGGATCAGGCGCGGGTAATAGGGCGGCGTCAGACCGATCGCGATGGCGCGGCCGGTGAATAGCGCGAGACGGCCGACCGCCGCGAGAAACGTCAGGAAGACCGCGCCGACCGCGGCAAGAAACCCGATCATCCGGCTGCGTTGTCCGGGCCGCCGCGATAAATGCGATGATACCGGCTGCCGAGCGCCGTCAATAGCTCGTAGCCGATCGTTCCGGCATCGGCTGCCGCGGCGTCGATGCCGTAATTCGGGCCGATCATGTCGATCGGGGCGCCTGGCCGGGCAAGGGCGGGGTCCACCGCCGAGACATCGAACGTGAGAAGATCCATCGAGACCCGGCCCAACAACGGAACGCGCGTACCGGCGAGAAAGCCGCAACCACGCTGGCTCAGCGACCGCAGCCAGCCATCGGCATACCCAACCCCCACCGTCGCCACGCGGCCGGGCGCCTGCATGACGTGCGCGGCACCGTAGCCAACCAACTCACCCCTGTCAATTTGGCGGGTTTGCAGGATTTTCGCGCTCAGCCGCACCACCGGATGGAGCGGATTGGGCCGGCCCGGCTGGGGGTTTACGCCATAGAGGGCGGCGCCGGGGCGCACCAGATCGAAGTGGTACGCGGGGCCTAGGAAGATACCGGAGGACGCTGCGAGGCTCGCGGGGACGCCGGGCAGCTGCACGCGTGCGCCGGCAAGGCGCCCGCGCTGCCGTTCGTTGAGCGAATGGTCGGGCTCGTCGGCGCAGGCGAGATGGCTCATCATCGCGCGCCACCGGAGCGGCGGCGGGTTCTCCATCAACGCGGCAAATTCACGTGCGGTGAGTCCCAGCCGCGCCATCCCGGTATCAACGTGGAGGATCGCTGCCCCTCTGCTCCGGAGAACCCCCCTGAAGGGCGGAGAAGGGAATGGGACAAATTCTCGCCACTCGGCAATCTGTCCTGGTTCGTTCAAGACCGGGATCAGGGCGTGTTCGGCGAATTCCGCCGCGGTGCCCGGCATCGGGCCGTTGAGGATCGCGATTTCCGGCGCGCCCCCGAGGGCCGCACGCAAGACGATGCCTTCGTCGAGGGTCGCGACAAAGAACACCCGGCACCCCGCCGCCGCCAACGCGCGCGAGACCGGGGCGGCGCCGAGGCCGTAGGCGTTGGCTTTGACGACAGCGGCGCATTGCGCCGGGGCGGCACGCGCCGCCAACAGCCGCCAGTTGGCGGCGATGGCGTCGAGGTCGATGTCGAGGATAGCGGCGGCGCGGGCCGCGGCATCCGGGGGCATTGGCGGCGCTCAGACCTCCAGTACGATCTTGCCGGCGTGGCGGCGCGATAGCAGCGCCTCCATCGCGGCACCGATCTCGGCGAGCGGAAACGTCTTGGCGATGACCGGGTGCAGCCGTCCGGCTTCCCACCAATCCAGCAGTTCGGCGAGATTGCGGCTGACCAGTACCGGGTCGCGCGCCGCCTGCGCGCCCCATACGACACCGATCACCGAGATGTTCTTGACCAGGATCAAATTGGCCGGCACCGCCTGGATGCGCCCGGCGGCAAAGCCGATGATCAGCATCCGCGCTTCCCAGTTGACCGCACGCAACGCCTGGTCGAAGGCGTCGCCGCCGACCGGGTCGTACACGACATCGGCCCCGAGCCCGCCGGTCAGCTCGCGCACCCGGTCGCGGATGCTCTCCGTGTTGTAGTCGATCAACTCGTCGGCGCCGTGCTCGCGCGCCACCGCGAGCTTTTCCGGGCTGCCGGCGGCGGCGATTACCCGTGCCCCCATCTGCCTGCCGATCTCGACCGCGGACAGTCCAACCCCGCCGGCGGCGCCGAGCACCAGCAGGGTTTCGCCCTGTTTCAGGTTGCCGCGATGGGTCAGGGCGAAATGCGCGGTGCCGTAGGCCACCGGAAAGGCCGCGGCGGTCACGAAATCCATGCGATCGGGGATCGGCACGACCGCGTCGGCATTGATCACGATCTCCTCGGCGTAGCCGCCGCCAAAGCGCAACACCGCGAGGACCCGCTGGCCCGGATGCAGGTGGCGCACATCGTCGCCGATTTCGGTCACCTCGCCGGCGGCTTCGAGGCCGGGCGTGAACGGGAATTCGGGCCGCACCTGATACTTGCCGGCGATCATCAGCGTGTCGGCGAAATTGACGCCGCAGGCATGGACCCGGATGCGGGCCTCATTCGGCTGCAACGGCTTGGAGGCCACCTCCTCGACCCGCAGCGTATCGGGGGTGCCCCATTCCCGGCACAGAACCGCCTTCATCGCCACCGCTCCTCTGCAACTCGCGCGAAACATACCCGAAGGGCTGAAACATACCCGAAGGACTGCCCCGAGAGCGGCAAAATGGTACCAGGGGGCAGCTTGACAGTATCGCCCGTCGCGCCGCCAACTCCCGCCCGCGCAAATTGAAGGGCGGGGCGATGAGATTGATCGAGCGGTGTGGCAGGTTCGCGGCATGCCTCGCTGCCGCGCTCGTGCTGGCGGCGCCGGCAATGGCGCAGAAATCCGGTGGTACGCTGCGCGTCTATCACCGCGACAGCCCGGCGAGCATGTCGATCCTCGAAGAGGCGACGATCTCGACCGTCATGCCGATGATGCCGGTGTTCAACAACCTCGTGCTGTTCGACCAGCATGTGCCGCAGAACAGCCTCAAATCGATCGTGCCCGAACTCGCCGACAGCTGGAGCTGGAACGCCGACGGGACGGTGCTGACCTTCAAGCTCCACCACGACGTCAAATGGCATGACGGCAAGCCGTTCACCGCGGCGGACGTCAAATGCACCTGGGACCTGCTGCAAGGCAAGGCCGCGACCAAGCTGCGGGTCAACCCGCGCCGCTCGTGGTACGGCAATCTCGTTGAGGTGACCGCCGACAGCGACGACACCGCGTCGTTCCATCTGAAACGCCCGCAGCCGGCCCTGCTGACGCTGCTCGCCTCGGGCTATTCGCCGGTCTATCCCTGCCATGTCCCGCCGGCGCAGATGCGCCAGCATCCGATCGGCACCGGGCCGTTCAAGTTCGTCGAGTTCAAGCCGAACGAATCGATAAAGATGGTCAAAAACCCGGATTATTGGAAAAAGGATCGGCCGTATCTCGACGGCATCGAGTATACGATCATTACCAACCGCTCGACCGCGATCCTGGCCTTCATCGCCGGCAAGTTCGACATGACCTTTACGACCGAGGTCACGGTGCCGCTGATGAAGGACATCATGACTGAGGCGCCGCAATCGGTGTGCGAGGTCGTGCCGAACAACAACAGCACCAACCTGCTGCTCAACCGCACCAAGCCGCCATTCGACAATGCCGATATCCGCCGTGCGGTGATGCTGGCGCTCGACCGCAAAAGCTTTATCGACGATCCTTGGCGAAGGGAAGGGCGACCAGCGGCGGTGCGCTGCTGCCGCCGCCGGAAGGTTTGTGGGGGCTGCCGACGGAGCAGCTGGTGACCCTGCCGGGCTATGGCCCTGATCTGGAAAAGAACCGTGCCGACGCGCGCGCCTTGATGGTGAAGGCGGGTTATGGCCCCGACAAGCACCTCGCGATCAAGGTGTCGACGCGTAACATCGCCGCCTACCGCGACCCGGCGGTGATCCTGATCGACCAACTGAAGAACGTCTATATCGACGGCGAACTCGAGCCGGTCGAGACCGCCAACTGGTTTCCCAAAATCGCCCGCAAGGACTATCAGCTCGGGCTCAACATCACCGGCAGCGCGGTCGACGACCCGGACCAGCAATTCTTCGAGAACTACAGCTGCGGCTCGGAGCGCAATTACGGCGATTATTGCAACAAGGACCTCGATCAGAAATTCGAACAGCAATCCGAGATCGCCGACCAGGACAAAAGGCGCGCCCTGGTGTGGGAAATCGACAAGCAACTGCAGCTTGATGCGGCGCGGCCGATCATCATGCACAACCGCACCGCCACCTGCTGGGGGCCGCAGGTCAAGAACGAGACGCTGATGGTCAACAGCATCTTCAACGGCTGGCGAATGGAAGATTTGTGGCTCGATAGATAGGGCCCGATGCACTGATTGGTGCCGACTGTCGCAGCCGGCGAATGAAATCGACGGCGCGGCGCCTCGGGCGCGGCGACCGGTTTTAGGGAGGGAGTGAAATGAAACGGCAATGGCGCTGGGGCGTCGCGATCGGGGTGTCCTCCATTGTGCTGGCGGCGGGATCGGCCACGCAGGCGCAGAAGGCGGGCGGCATTCTGCGTATCCAGCATTTCGACAGCCCCGCCAGCATGTCGATCCTCGAGGAATCGACTCGCGCGGCGGAAGAGCCAATGATGGGCGTCTTCAACAACCTCGTGATGTACGACCAGCACATCGCGCAGAACAGCATGAAGTCGATCGTGCCCGACTTGGCGAAAAGCTGGAGCTGGGGCGAGGACGGCAAGGAACTGACCTTCCCGCTGCATGAGGGGGTCAAGTGGCATGACGGCAAGCCGTTCACTGCCGCCGATGTCAAATGCACCTGGGACCTGCTGATGGGGCTCGGCAACGACAAGCTGCGGGTCAACCCACGCAAGAGTCTGGTACTCCAACGTCGAGGCGGTCACGACGCGCGGAGATTACGAGGTCACCTTTCAGCTGAAACGTCCGCAGCCCGCGCTGCTCGCGCTGCTCGCCTCGGGCTGGGCGCCGATCTATCCCTGCCATGTGCCGGCGCGCGAAATGCGACAGCACCCGATCGGCACAGGCCCGTTCAAGTTCCTCGAATTCAAGCCCAATGAGTACGTCAAGGTCAGGCGCAACACGGATTACTGGAAGAAGGATCGACCGTATCTCGACGGCATCGACTTCACGATCATGCGCGAGATCGGCCCACGCAATCTCGCCTTCTTCGCCGGCAATTTCGATGTCGGGTCGCCCTACGGCGTCAGCCCGCCGACGCTCAAGGACTTCAAGGCACAGGCGCCGCAGGCGATCTGCGAGATGAGCGGGGTCAACGTACCGCGCACGATGTTGATCAACATCCACAAGCCGCCCTTCGACAACCCTGAGTTGCGGAAGGCGATGTCGCTGGCGATCGACCGCACGGCGTTTTCGACGATCATCAACGGCGGCGTGAAACTTATCGGTGCGACGATGATGCCGCCGCCCAACGGCGTCTGGGGCATGCCGGAAGAGATGATGAAGACGCTGCCCGGCTACGACCCTGATACCGAGAAGAACCGCGCCGAAGCCCGCAAGATCATGGAAAAGCTGGGATATGGGCCGGACAAGCCGCTGGTCACCAAAATTCAGACCCGCGATATCCCGTCATGGCGGGAGCCGGCGGTGCTGCTGAATTCGCAGCTGAAGGAAATCTACATCGACACCGAACTCGATATCGTCGATACGACGCAATGGTATCCGAAGATCATGCGCAAGGAGTTCACGATCGGCGCCGTGCCGATCGAAACCGGCGTCGATGATCCAGACCAGATGTTTTATGAGAATTTCTACACCGGGTCGCCGCGCAACTATGCCGGGATACAGCGATCCGGAATTCGACAAGATGGTCGATCAGCA
This sequence comes from uncultured Alphaproteobacteria bacterium, assembly GCA_963737875.1. Taxonomy (GTDB): domain Bacteria; phylum Pseudomonadota; class Alphaproteobacteria; order ATCC43930; family CGMCC-115725; genus DATARH01. Next base: position 131,314 of record CAVTUM010000009.1, read on the forward strand.
ATCGATGGAGGCCGATCCCGGAGAAGCGCAAGCAGCTCGTGTGGCAGATCGAGCGCAAGCTGGCGGAGGCGGCGGTCCGCCCGGTGCTGTTCTACCCGGTCGGTGCCAGCTGCCGGCAGCCTTACGTCAAGGGGCTGACCTTCGGGGCCAACAGCATCTACAACGGCTGGCGCTTCGAAGACGTATGGATGGACAAATAGTGCCGCTGTTTCGGGGGAGAGACTGCATGCGCCGACCGCTCGCAATACTCGCCACCGCGCTGCTGATCGGCGTCTTGGGGAGCGGGCCGGCTTTGGCTGAAAAAGCCGGCGGCATCCTGAAGGTGCCGCATGGCGACAGCCCGGCCAGCATGTCGATCCTCGAGGAATCGACGATCACCGCCGAAGGGCCGATGATGGCGGTGTTCAACAACCTCGTCATGTTCGATCAGCACATCGCGCAGAACCGCCAGGACACGATCATCCCCGACCTCGCCGCATCGTGGTCGTGGAGCGAAGACGGCAAGGATTTGACGTTCAAGCTGCGCCAGGGCGTCAAATGGCATGACGGCAAGCCGTTTACCGCCGCCGATGTCAAATGCACCTGGGATTTGCTGCTCGGCAAGGGGCAGGAAAAGTTGCGGGTCAACCCGCGCAAATCCTGGTACGAGAACCTCGACTCGGTCAGCGCCTCGGGCGATTTGACGGCGGTGTTTCATCTGAAACACCCGCAGCCGGCGTTCATCAACTTTCTCGCCTCGGGCTGGTCGCCGGTCTATCCCTGCCATGTCTCGCCGCGCGACATGCGGCAGCATCCGATCGGCACGGGTCCGTTCAAATTTGTCGAGTTCAAGCCCAACGAGCACATCAAGCTGGCGAAAAACCCGGATTACTGGAAGCCCGGCCGGCCCTATCTCGACGGCATCGAGTACACGATCATAAAGAACACCTCGACCTGGATACTGGCGCTCGGCGCGCACCAGTTCGACCGCACCGGCCCTGGCTTTATTGCCCCGGCGCTAAAGAAGCAGATCGAATCTGCGGCGCCGGAGATGACCTGCCGCACCGATAGCTGGAACACCAGCCGCAGCGTCATCATGAACCGGGGGGCGCCGCCGTTCGATAATCCCGAACTGCGCCGCGCCGTCGCGCTGAGCCTCGACCGCAAGGCCTTTATCGACATCATCGGCGAAGGAGAGGGCAGCGTCGGCGCGACGATGATGCCGCCGCCCGGCGGCGAATGGGGCATGCCGGCGGACATGCTGAAGACCCTGCCGGGCTACGACCCCGACGTGGCGAAGAACCGCGCCGCCGCCCGCGAAATCATGCAAAAGCTTGGTTATGGGCCGGATAAGCGGCTCGCGGTGACGGTTTCCGCCCGCAACGTCGCGGCGTTTCGCGATCCCGCCGTGATCCTGATCGACCAGCTCAAGCAAATCTATATCGACGGCACGCTGAACCTGATCGACACGACACAGTGGTATCCGACGGTGATGCGCAAGGATTACAGCATTGCCTTTACCGTCACCGAGACCGGCATCGACGATCCCGACCAGATGTTTTACGAAAACTACTATTGCGGCTCGGAGCGCAACTATACCGGGTATTGCAACAAGGATGTCGACAAGCTGATCGACCAGCAATCCTCGGAACCCGACAAGGACAAACGTAGGCAGCTGGTGCGGCAGATCGAAAAGGCCCTGGCCGAGGATGGCGGCCGGCCGATCATCTTTCACCCGAGGCAGATCACCTGCTCCTACCCCTACGTCAAGGGCATCACCGTCGGGGTCAACAGCCCATACAACGAATGGCGGATGGAAGATGCGTGGCTTGATCGCTAGGATTTTTGGCTGATCGACGAACGGACCTGACCAGAAAGGGTGGGCCGAAAAAAGCGACGAACGAACAGGGAGGGGACCATGCGTGGGATAATTGCGTCTGTGCTTGGCGTTATGCTGGCCACGGTATCCGGCTCCCCGGCGGCGTGGGCCGAGAAGAGCGGCGGCATCCTGCGCATCCCGCATATCGACAGCCCCGCCAGCATGTCGATCCTCGAAGAATCGACGATCGTGGTGCTCGGCCCGATGATGGGCGTGTTCAACAATCTGGTCATGTTCGACCAGCACGTGCCGCAAAACAGCATTGAAGCGATCGTCCCCGATCTCGCGACATCGTGGGTGCTGAGCGAAGACGGCACGCAGCTCGCGTTCAAATTGCGTCAGGGCGTCAAATGGCATGACGGCAAGCCGTTCACCGCCGCCGATGTCAAATGCACCTGGGAGCTGCTGCAAGGGAAGGGGACCGAGAAGCTGCGCGTCAACCCGCGCAAGGCCTGGTACAACAATCTCGACAAGGTGACGACCGCCGGTGGCGACGAGGTGATTTTTCACCTGAAACGGCCACAGCCTTCGTTCATCGCGCTGCTCGCCTCCGGCTGGTCGCCGGTCTACCCCTGCCATGTCTCGCCGAAAGATATGCGACAGCGTCCGGTCGGCACCGGCCCGTTCAAATTCGTCGAGTTCAAGCCGAACGAGTCGATCAAGGTGGTGCGCAACCCGGATTACTGGAAACCGGGGCGGCCGTATCTCGACGGCATCGAGTACACGATCATCAAGAACGTCTCGACCGCGATCATGGCGTTTTCCGCCGACAAGTTCGACCGCTACGCCCAGGGCATCCTGTCGATCCCGCTGATGAAGCAGATCCAGCAGCAATCGCCCGCCGCGATCTGCCAGGTCGTGCCGTGGAACATCCCGCGCATGCTGCTGGTCAACCGCACCAGGGCGCCTTTCGACAACGCGGATCTGCGCCGGGCCGTGGCGCTGAGCCTTGATCGCAAGGCCTTTATCGACATCATCAGCGACGGGCAGGGAGCGGTCGGCGGCGCGATGATGCCGCCTCCGGCCGGTCGCTGGGGCCTGCCGCCGGAAATGGTGGCGACGCTGCCGACCTACGGATCGGATGTCACCAAAAACCGCGCCGATGCCCGCAAGATCATGGAGAAGCTCGGCTACGGTCCGGAAAAGCGCCTGTCGATCGCGGTCACGACGCGCAATGTGCCGGCCTATCGTGACCCGGCCGTGCTGCTGATCGATCAGCTCAAGGAAATCTATATCGACGCGACGCTCGACGCGGTCGATACCACCAACTGGTATCCGAAGGTCATGCGCAAGGACTATGCGATCGGCCTGACCGTCGGCGAAAACGGTCTCGATGACCCCGACCAGCAATTCTACGAGAATTATTCCTGTGGCTCGGAGCGCAACTATACCGGCTATTGCAGCCCGGAGGTCGACAAGCTGATTGACCGGCAATCGATGGAGCCGGATTTTGAAAAGCGCCGCAAGCTGGTGTGGGACATCGAGCGCATTCTCGCCGAGGACGGTGCGCGCCCGATCATCTTCTACCCGGTTTCCGGCGCCTGCTGGCAGCCGCAGTTCAAGGGCCACACGATGATGATAAACGGCAACTATAATGGCTGGCGCTTCGAAGATGCCTGGCTCGACCGGTAGGGTTTGGGCGTGGGTGCCGTAGGATGGGCTGAGTGCAGCGAAGCCCATCATCCTGCGATCCCCGGGGGAAGCGATGGCCAGGGGAAGCGATGGGCTTCGCTGGGCTCAGCCCATCCTACGAGGGCTAAACCGGGCAGCCGCGAAGCGGCGGATAATGCCTGTTGCATAAGCAGGTTCACGGCGGCGGTGCATACCTTTGGCAGAGAACGCATCACTTTGGGATAGGCCGCGGCGGCATTGGCGTTCCGTCGCTGGCCCGAGCCCTGAGTATCGGCCATATATGCTGCCCGGCACTGATCCGGCCGGGGGGTAGTGGGTCAGGGCCGGGAATCGACCGGCAGCGGTGAACATGCTAGCGTCCGGCCTGCGGATAATCGGCGACGGGCGTGTGGCCCGCCGCGAGGCGCGTTAATCGGGAGGAAGGCGTGGGGGCCTATCTGGTGCGGCGTTTCGGGCTGATGCTGGTGACGCTGTTTGGCATTTCGGTCATCATCTTCATGCTGCTGCGGCTGACCCCCGGCAACATCGCCGACATCCTGTTCGACGCCGGCGGTTATGTGGACCCAGCCGACAAGCAGCGCATCGAGGCCGAACTCGGGCTCGACAAGTCAATCCCGGTGCAATACATCGCCTGGATGGGCGGGCTGCTGCGCGGCGATCTCGGCATGTCGTACCAGACCGAAAAGCCGGCGCTCCAGGAGATCGCCCCGCGCATTCCGATCACCGCAAAGCTCGCCGCGCTGGCGCTGACGTTCTCGGTGTTGATCGGGGTGCCGCTGGGCGTCATCAGCGCGGTGCGGCAAAATACCAAGCTCGATTACCTGTTGCGGATCATCAGCCTGTCGGGATTGTCGATGCCGGCCTTCTGGCTCGGCCTGCTGATCCTGATGGCGTCTGTCGCCTGGTTCGGGACGATACCGATCTACAGCGATCAGCCGAGCGGGTTCTGGCACAGCCTGATGATGTACAGCGTACCGGCCGCGGCGGTCGGGTTTCCGCAGCTCGGCCCTGATGATGCGGCTGACGCGCTCCTCGATGCTCGAAGTGCTGCGCCAGGACTACATCCGCACCGCCCGCTCGAAGGGCGCCTCCGAGGTCGTGATCAACTATTACCACGCGCTGAAAAACGCGATGCTGCCGGTGGTGACGGTGATCGGGATCGAGGCCGCCTTCCTGCTCGGCGGGCTGATCGTGACCGAGACCGTGTTCAATATTCCCGGGCGTCGCGCGCTTTCTGGTCGAGGCGGTGCGCTGGCGCGATTACCCGATGGTGCAAAACCTCGTGATGTTCATCGCGGTCGTCGTCGTGACGATCAATTTCATCGTGGACATGCTGTACGCAGCGTTCGATCCGCGCATCAAGTACGCGGATTAGGGCGGTCAATGACCCGCTACCGGGAGGAACTGGCGTGAGCACGACCGATTTCAATGCCGAACTGACCGCCGCCGGCGCCAATGTCAGCAGCCGATGGGGCGCGGTCGCGCTTTTTCATCCGGCGCTATCCGCTTGGCGCGGCGGGCGCTGCGTGATCATGGCGATCTTTCTGTTCGCCGCGGCCTTTGCGCCGTACATCACGGTGTACGACCCGCTTTCGACCAACGCCGCGGCTTCGCTGGCCAGGCCGAGCGCGGCGCATTGGCTCGGTTGCGATTTCATGGGCCGCGACGTGTACAGCCGCATCATCTACGGCGCGCGCATTTCGCTGGCGGTGGCGATCGGCTCGATGCTGCTCGGCTGCTCGATCGGCGTCACACTCGGGCTGCTGTCGGGCTATCTGCTCGGCTGGTTCGACCTGATCACGCAGCGCGTGCTCGAAATGATGCAGTCGCTGCCGCTGCTGGTCATGGCGATCATCATGGCGGCGGCGCTCGGACCCTCGCTGCACAACACGATCTTCGCGATCGCCATCCCGCTGGTGCCGTATGTCGCGCGCGTCATCCGCGCCAACACGCTTGAGCCTGCGCGAGCAGCCGTTTGTCGAGGCGGCGAAGGCGATCGGCATGCCGGAAACCCGCATCGCGATCCGCCATATCCTGCCGAACACGCTGGCGCCGCTGATCGTGCTGGCGACGGCGCAGCTCGGCTCGACGATCCTGATCGAGGCGTCGCTGTCGTTCCTCGGCCTCGGCGTGCCGGAGCCGCATCCGTCGTGGGGCCGCATGCTGTCGGAATCGGCCGCCGAATACGTGCGCACCGCGCCGTGGCTGGTGATCTTTCCGGGCGTGGCGATCAGCTTTGTCGTGTTCGGCACCAATCTGCTCGGGGATGCGCTGCGCGACATGCTCGATCCGCGGCAGCGCAGCTAGTCAGCCGCGCAGCTAGTCAGCAGCAAGCTAGTCAGCAAAGGGAATTGTTCATTTGGCAAGCGATCAGGTGGCGACCGCGCCGAAGACCGGGGCCACGCCCGAGGCGAGCCCGGTGGAATATGCGCCGGTGACCCGTGCCGGCCACAATGCCGAGATCGTGCTCGACGTCGAAGGGCTGCAGACCTACCTGTTCACCCGCCTCGGTGTCGTGAAGGCGGTCGACGACGTATCGTTCTCGGTGCGCCGTGGCGAAACGCTGGCGATCGTCGGCGAAAGCGGCTGCGGCAAGACGATGACGGCGCTGTCGCTGCTGCGGCTGGTGCCGAGCCCGCCCGGGCCGCATCGTCGGCGGCTCGATCAAGCTCGACAGCAAGGATATCGTCAAGGTCAGCGAAGCCGAGATGCGCGACATCCGCGGCAACGAAATCTCGATGATCTTCCAGGAGCCGATGACCTCGCTGAACCCGGTCATGACGATCGGCGCGCAGATCACCGAGACCATCCGGCTGCACCAGGATTTGTCGAAATCGGCGGCGCTGGAAAAGACCATCGAGATGCTGCGGCTGGTGAAGATTCCCGAGCCGGCGCAGCGTGCCAAGGAATACCCGCACCAGCTGTCGGGCGGCATGCGGCAGCGCGCGATGATCGCGATGGCGCTGGCCTGCAACCCGCGGGTGTTGATCGCCGACGAGCCGACGACCGCGCTCGATGTGACGATCCAGGCGCAGATTCTCGACCTGATCCTCGATCTGCAGAACAAGCTCGGTACCGCCGTCGTGCTGATCACGCACGACCTCGCGGTGGTCGCCGAGACGGCGCAGCGCGTCATCGTGATGTATGCCGGCAAGAAAGGTCGAAGAGGCCGATGTCGAGGAATTGTTCGGCGCGCCGCTGCACCCGTACACGCACGGCCTTTTGGCGTCGATCCCGCATCTGGCGGTCATCGGCGGCGACACGCCGGCGGTGACCAATGGCCGGTTGCAGGAGATACCGGGTACGGTGCCGGCGTTGACCAACCTGCCGCCGGGCTGCTCGTTTGCGCCGCGCTGCGCGTTTGCCGACGACCGTTGCCGCTCGTTCTTCCCGCCCTATGAACAAAAGCGGCCGAACCACTGGGCCGCCTGCTGGCATTCGGAGAAATTGTATGGTTAGCGCGGACGGGCTCAACGGGGCCGGGACGGCGTCAGGCGCCGCGCCGGTGCTCGATGTCGTCCATCTGAAAAAGCATTTCCCGGTCAAGAAGGGGGTGCTGCGGCGGACGGTCGGTCAGGTTTATGCGGTCGACGACGTGTCGTTTTCGATCGGCGACGGCGAGACGCTCGGGCTGGTCGGCGAGAGCGGCTGCGGCAAGTCGACCGTGGCGCGCACCGTGATGCGGCTGATCGAGCCGACCGCCGGTGCGATCAAGCTCGACGGGCATGACGTGACGCGGCTCGGCAAGACCGAGATGCGGCCCTATCGCCGTCAGATGCAGATGATCTTTCAGGACCCGTTCTCGTCGCTGAACCCGCGCATGTCGGCCGGCGACATCGTCGGCGAGCCATTGCTGGTGCACCACATTATCGACGAGGGCAAGAGCAAGCAGCAGATGGTCGAGGCGCTGTTCGACCAGGTCGGGTTGCGCCGGTCTCAGATGAAGGCCTTTCCGCACGAATTTTCCGGTGGCCAGCGCCAGCGTATCTCGATCGCCCGCGCTCTGGCACTAAACCCAAAGCTGATCGTCGCCGACGAGCCGGTCTCCGCGCTAGACGTGTCGATCCAGGCGCAGGTCATCAACCTGATGATGGATTTGCAGCGCGAAAAACACCTGTCCTACCTGTTTATTGCGCACGACCTGGCGGTCGTCGAACACATCAGCCACCGCATTGCGGTGATGTATCTCGGCAAGATCGTCGAATACGCCGACAAGAAAACCCTGTTCACAACCCCCAAACACCCCTACACCGAAGCGCTCCTCTCGGCTGTTCCGGTCCCCAACCCAAAACTCAAGCGCGCAAAACGCCTACTCCAAGGCGACGTCCCCAGCCCGATCAACCCACCCCCCGGCTGTGCCTTCCACACCCGCTGCCCGTACACCTTCGACCGCTGCAAAGTCGAGGCCCCGAAGCTGGTGGAACTGGCGCCGGGGCATGGGGTGTCATGCCACCGGGCAGCGTGAGACCTATAATGTCATATCGAGGCGAATCACGCGAGAATCACCTCTAGCTCCGAAAGGCCCCATTTGTCGTAGCGGCCAAACATATCCCGACTCCATTTCAAATTCTATCGTCCGCGCAGCAAGGCCTACCGCCATCGCATCCTCCAACAGGCGAACATGAGAAATCTGCCTCATCTCTAGCGTATTTCCCGGCCCCCCGTGGAAGATCGGCGCGCGATCCACGTATTTACATCCTTTCAAATTTTGCCATTCCACCACATACTCATCTCCCTGCTTGATAATGGCCAACGACCTATGGCTTGGATACCACTCTACATGGTCACTGAAATGAGACGTGGGGGCAGATAAAATTATACCTCCCCCTGTCCGCAAAAGGCGCTTCATATTCTGGAGAACCGTCCTCGGTGGAAGCGATGTGTGCTCAATCACGTCAGAACAGATAATCGCATCGTACTTCCCGGTGTGGCCAGTGAACGTTTCCTCATTACACACGTCCAGTTTTGGCTCTTTATGCATAAATGTGTTTACATAGTCGAACTTATTTTCAAGAATTGAAGCATAAGTATCGTTGTCAGAAATTCCTAAAATACATAAATGGCGTTGGGAAATAATGTCTTCAAGCGGGATTTTGTGATTTCCTATCAGCAGGTCCATCAAGCCAATCATTAGACCTCTCCAGCGCGCGATGCAAAAGCAGTTGCTGCACTGGATCGCTTCGCGGTGAGCGGCGATGAATTCGAATTGGTTAATTTTCCCGCAAATGCTACATTTGTATGAAATAAGCGACATCTTCTCAACCTCTCACGATATGCATCGGATAATTCATCGCTTAGACTTCATCGTCCGGTCATTGGAGAAGCTCTGTGGCGCCGCGTTTCGGTATGCAAAACGCCCATAGCCAAAAGGAAAATCAACAACATTACCCGCGGTTACATCCCCGCGATCGCCGCCTCCATGCCCGCAGTCGCGACAACCTCGACTGCGGCACTGCCCAAGCTCCGACACTGGTCGAACTCGCGCCTGGGTATATGGAGTTTTATGTCACCAGGTGCATGCTCGGATATCACCGGCAAGACAGCTAAGGTCTATCTTGACGGCCGACCCGGCTTCTCTCGTCGAATGATCTCCATTGTTCCGCGTAGTCGCCTTGGTAAGCGTCGCCTACTCCGATTTGCTGCTGTTGCCGCCTGATAGCAACCATCAGGTAAGCAGGCCCCGCCGTCTGCCCAATTTCCTGCCGCGCACCTCTCTGATCAACGAGCATGATACGTGGCGGCACTATCTCCGCAGTGTGCATCTGAACCAACGCCGTCTTTTCCACTACGAAACCTGTCGTCTCGTCAAAGGCTCGCCAAAACAGCTCTGGCCCAAATTGATAAAGGCCATGTCCTAATTGGTTGTTCGCGGCATTCACGCTGACAAACAAGCCACCGACACGCAATAACGACTTGATATTGTATATAGCGCTGGGCAAATTGTACACATGCTCCAAAGTCCCCCCATCGAAAATGAAATCGAACCTCGAATGCCACTGCGAAGAAATCGGCTTGTTTAAATCGTGAACAATTTCTGCACTCTCGTAACTAGACTGATCAAGAGACAAGACCGACTTTGCACCTAGAAATCGAAAAAAACTCTCAGAGTAACCGTCGTCCTGAATGACTATATTCGGATCGCCTATCTCGGGTACCCGATAGGCAAAAACCGCCTTTGCCCTCTCCCATGCTGCGGGATCCTGGGCGACGTGGAACGCCTGACGCCCAAGACATAAAGCGTCCCCTAGGTCTGTCCCTTTATAGTCGAGTAGAAAATCCATAACAAAAACATCTATTCCCATCTTCCGCTCCTTCTTGTTTTAACTATGCTTTTTAATAACTAAAATCTTTTCTTGATGCGCGAGGTCACCAAAGGAAGGGAAGATCGATAAAGTCTCTATCAACTCTCGAAGTGAATTAATGTCTGCTGGTGAGAATAGCGGGTTGTTAATGTACGTTTCGTTGTCGCCGATCGTTTTAAAGAAGTCGACTGTCTTGGGTGTCGCCGGGAGTAATGTTTCATAGTGTGGCGATTGCCAATGCAAATCCTCGATTATGTAATAGCCGCCGCGAACCAAGCGCGGGTATAGTATCTTGAATGCGAGCTGTTGATGATAAGACGCATGAGAAGCATCGTCGATGATAACATTGAAGCTGGGTGATACATCCGCCAGCCTCCGAAGATCCTGGCAGAGCCAGCGTCACCGCGTACAAACTGGAATCGATCAGCCTTGATGTGGCTAAAATCGGATATGTCGAATCCGTAGATGCGTGCCTTGTCGAAATATTCGAGCCACATTGATATGGAGGGCGAATGAACCCGGCGGTCAACCGGGCCGCCGATCTCTGGGCCACCGACAGCTAACCCAATTTCAAGAAAATCAATATCAGCCTGCCGCATCGGAGAGAGCAGTAGGTCATATAGAATGGAATACGCATGAGGAGGTGTTCCGTATTTTGTCCCTTTATCAGATTTGTAATTATTCGCGAGCGCGGTGAGGTTCATGATGCGCTCCGATCTAGGTCTTTCGTTCGCTCTCGATATGTCCTGCTCGTCTAATATTCGTTGGTTCTCACTCATTGCGAACTCTACCCGTGCTGAAATGGAGCTCATATGGGATCGGAGAATTTGACGGATAAAGGAACCAGTATAGTTAATAAATTCTCCATCATCAACTATACAGGATTGTAGAAAGTGGTCGTTATTTCCGAGTATTTCGTGAAGTAGCGTTTGGTCATTTGGATAATAGTCCCAAGGGAGAGAGGGATTATTAATCAATTGATCAGGTGCTTTTTCTAAAAATAGCTGGTGCCACAGTTTTACGATAGATTTCCCTGTCGGGTGTCCTAGATTTATAAAGAAAATACCAGCGTTGACAGCCCATTCGTGCGCATGCCGCCCCGAAGCTATGATGAGGCATTTGTCGAAGGGAACCGACGCGAGGTACTCATGAATTGGAAATCGTATATCATTCACATAGGCATCTGCGTCGCAATATATGCACCACCCGTCGAAGCCAGATTGCAAGGTTTCGTACAAGTACGAGATTTGGTTATATGTGGCATGCCAATTTGCGACACCTCGGTATAGACCGATCAACTGGAAATATGGAATTGAGTTGATCTCACAGAACCGAATGCAAGTCGTCTCTGTAGCTCTGAGAAGTGGCAGATAGGTGGTATGATCTGAGGTTTGAAAGAAACGAACCTGAACCATATAGGCCTCGATAGCTGGTTTTATAGAGTCAGCGTATGATGGCATGCTGTCGGGGTGTGGCGAGACTCGTCATAAGAGTCGGCAATCAAGCGCGCTGATATCATAAATAGCGCGGCGCACGGCCATTTCATCAATAATTCGATAAAGGCTCAACTCGTTAACATGTTCAAGTGATTGGAATGGGAGCGAAAGACCGCACACATTAGGCGGAGAGAAGGCGCCAAGTAGTCGAGAGTTATGACGTAAGAGAATCTTGCCAAAGTAGCGGCACAGTCAACCCAAAGGCGTTGCTCTAGGTCATCCGTGATGCTGCGCCTATGCCCTAATTCCTGAAGTAAACGATCACCGATAAACTGGCGTATCTGCCCTGCTCGTAAATGCTCAATTAAGAAAGGGTTGTTGGAGTATACAAAGTCAATGATACCTTTGTTTTTTGCTATGTCGATCGCTTCCCGAATGAATGGGTCGTCGGAGGTGTTTTCTATTCCCGCATAATATCGATAGAGTGAAATTGCGCGCTGCACAGGGTTTCGAAATATCGTAAATAACTTTGTATCCGGAGGCAGACGGGTGAAATCGCGGTGATATGCGTGCCCACTAAAAAACCGATACTCGGCGAGTTGCTCGTCGGAGTAGCAGGCATAATCCAAAGTCGTCATCCCGGGGAACACGGCGTCGCCGTAAATCTTGGCGAAGAAATCTCGCACGGATGTCCCGGCGGTCTTCGGTATGTGAATAAAGGCGAGACGGGGCAGGTCACTCATGGTCAGCTCAAAAGTTAGGATAATTTCATTGGTGCTGAAGGTTCAGCCAGCGGTGGCCGCGCGACGCAGATATCCGATGCCCGCCAGGGCAGTGGTATCGTTTTGTTGGCGGTCCTGCGCCTCGGGTACGGCGAACGAGCTTTCGACGAACGTGCCGATCTGTTCGGCGAAGGCGGCATCGGTAAGTCGATCCAGCCACTGCCAGTTGGCGGAATCGAACTGTCGAAGATACACATCAGGAGATTTCGCAAAATCGCGAAGGACCGCAGCGGCGTCGCCAACCGTCCGGTAGCCCTTTCCGAGTTTGCCTTTATTCAGTATTTCGCGAGGGCCTCCGGTTTCGTAAACCAGCGGGTAGCATCCGGAAAATATTGCCTCAACGATGGAGATACCGAAATGTTCCAATCGCTCCGGATACGCTTCTTCGGCGACGCCAATGCCGCCGCAGTGCAGGTAAACATCGGCCTGAGATAACTCATCGAACAGCTCATGGTGACTGGCATCGACGATGACGCGAACCATCCCCGACGCCTTGGCACGGTCTTGTATTTCTCGGAAAAACGCCACCGACGGCGGATCATCGAATACCGAGCCGATAAGCGTGCCTCGTATCGGGCGATCGGATCGCCGGTTGGCTTCCTCGATAATGTCGAGAAAGACATTCTGCCGCTTTGAATGGCCGCCGACAAAAAACCGCCCAACATTGACGACTGATACGTAATCTCGTTCGCCGGAATTGCGACGCGCCATCGGCAACGCAGCCGCGAGTGGCTTTCGGACTGGAGGATAGAGGACCGAAATGGGCGGCGTTTTACGCAGCCCGGCCTCCGTCATTCGCCGCGACGTCCAGCTGGCGGTGAACTCCGAGTTCACAATGATCCGGTCGTAGCGGAGCAGGCGCGAGAACACCGGCACCCCCACCTGCCGCCACGGGAAGGGAAACTGCAGATGAAACCAGTTGCGCCGTCCGATCGGCGGCACCGGCGGAACGATCTCATTGCCCATCGCAAAGAAGAGGTCGGGTCGATCACCGATGATCAGTTCGTCCCAGGTTAATATCCGGAACGGAAAAGGTGCGACGCCCAATGCGTTCAACGCGAACCGGACGCGAGCCGTGCTGACACTGGCTTTCGAGCAAATCGCGATGTCGAAGCGGCGCGACAGGGCGCTTGCGACCGACAGGAAGTAGCGTTCTCCGCCGCCTGTCGTAAGATCGAACGGCGTGTACAGTACCGCTATCGGCCGGTCACGTTCGCTCAGACCTGGAAATGGTCCGCGCGTCGCCGCGACGGCCGGGGTGTCCTCGACGCCAAGCACCGACTTACCGCGATATTTCAGCCAGCGTCGCGCAAAGAGCGATCGATGCGCCTGGATCTGCGCATTCCGGTGATTGTGATCGGCCATTCCGGCCGAAGGTGATCACCGATTCCGGTGATCGTGATCACGCTGATCACGGGCGTTAATTCGCCCGGCGTGATGGTCGCAGCGCGCGGCGCCGCCGACATAAGCGTAGGTTGCATTGGTGTGGCGGGGCCGGTCAAGTCGGCTGCGGATCGTCCACGGAGTCCATGGAGGGGCCCGGCGCGCCGCGGAGTGACCGCCACGAGTCGACGCAGCGGCCCGCGTGGGGAGGCGCTGTGGACCCCCGTGGGCGATCAGACCACGGCCAGTCATGCAGTTGGGCTCTCGGCTGCAATGAGCGTGCGCCGCAATGATGGGCCTTTCAGCTCGATGCGATGCGCACGGTGAACGATGCGGTCAAGGATCGCGTCACCGAGCGTGGGATCGGCGATCACCTCGTGCCATTTACTGACGGGGACTTGGCTGGTGATCAACAGCGAGCCGCGTTCGTGGCGGTCGTCGACGATCTCGAGGAGATCGCGGCGCTGCTCGGCGTTGAGCGGCTCCGGCCCCCAATCGTCGATGATCAGGAGCCGGGTGCGTTCCAGCGTTGTCAACAATCGCGGCAGGCGGCCCTCGCCGCGTGCTTGGCTCAGATCACCGAACAAGCGGCTGGCACGCTTGTAGAGAACCGAGAACCCATCGCGGCAGGCCTTGTGGCCGAGAGCGCAAGCTAACCAAGACTTGCCGATACCGGTCGGGCCGACGACGACCAAATGATGATGATCACGCACCCATTCGCAGGTGGCGAGCCTTTGGAACAGGGCACGGTCGAGGCCGCGAGGTGCGTGCAGGTTGACATCCTCGACGACGGCAGCCTGACGCAACTTGGCGTCGCGCAAACGGCGGGCGAGGCGCTTGTTGTCGCGGCTGGTCGCCTCACGGTCGACCAGCAGGCCGAACCAATCTTCGCGGCTGAGTTCGGCGGCGTCAGGCGAGTTCTGCAGCTCGATGAAGGTGTCGGCCATGGCCGATAAGCCGAGCGCGCGCAACCGCTCGACCGTGGGGTGGATCAGCATCTGTGCTCCTTTCAATGGTAATAGCCGGGGCCGCGAATGTTCTCGTGGATCAGCACCGGCGCCTCGGCCATCGGCGTTGCGGCGTTCTCGCGATGGTTCTTCAGGATGGCGGCGACCGAGCTGTAGGAACGGCTGCCGAGCAGCAATGCGCGGCCGCAGGCGGCATCGACCCGTGTAGCGCCGAAGCGTTTGACCAGGCCGAGAATGCCGATGCAGGAGCGGAAGCCCTGCTCCGGGTGCGGCCGCGAACGCAGGATCACATCGGCCAGGGCAGCGGTGTTGTCGCCGATGGCGGCCGCCTCGCGGCGGATGCGTTCATGCGTCCAGTCGCGATATCGCCGGTGCGAACTGGGCATGTGTTCAGCGACCGTGGTCGGCCGATGGGGCCGGCTGCTGCGGCGATGGCTGGCGACCCTCTTGCCGCGATGGAAGATCTCGACCGTGGCGCCGGTGATCCGCGCCTCAACCTCCTGGCGGATCAGCTGGTGCGGCACGCTGTAGTAGTGCTTGCCGATCTCGACATGGTAGTCGAGGTTGACCCGGCAGCGTTTCCACTCGGCGTATTCGTAGGGCTCGGCCGGCAAGAGCTGCAGCGCCGGCCGGTCGAGCTGCTCGTACAGCGCGCGTCGGCTCGTCCCCCAGCCGCGCATCGGCCGGTTGTTGAGATCGTCGAGCAGCGCGCGGATCGCCGCGTTGAGATCGGCCAGCGAGAAGAACCGCTGATGCCGCAACCGCGCCAGAACCCAGCGCCCGACAACCTGCACCCCGACTTCGACTTTGGCTTTATCGCGTGGCTTGTACGGCCGCGCCGGCACGATGGCGGTGCGGTAATGCCGCGCCATGTCGGCGTAGGTGCGGTTGACCATCGGCTCGTGGAACGAGGCCTTGGTGATACCGGCCTTCAGGTTGTCGCTGACCGTCTGTCGTGCGGCGCCGCCGAAATAGCCGAAGGCGTGGACGTGGGCCGCGATCCAGTCCGGCAGTTTCTGGCTCCAGGTCGCTTCGGCGTAGGTGAAGCTGGAGGCGCCAAGCACGGCGACAAAAATCTGCACTACGACGATCTCACCGGTCCTGGCATCGATCACTTCGCCGGTGCGGCCGGCGAAATCGACGAACAACTTCTCGCCGGCGACATGGACCTGGCGCATCGTCGGCTTTAGCCGGCCGCCCCAGGCCCGATACAGATCGCAGAACCACGAGTAGCTGATGCCTTCGGCAACACCGGCGCGGTATTCTTCCCACAGCAGCGCTAGCGTCACGTCGGGACGACGCAGCTCGCGGTGCACCCAGCCCCAATCGGGCATCGGGCGTTGATCTGCTGGAATGCTGCAGGGCGGCGGAAACAGCAGCGCTTCGAGCCGTGTGTCATCGAGGTCCTCGGCCAGTGGCCAGGAAATCTCGGCGGCGCGAGCCCGGCTCAAATAGCCCGACACCGCGCCCTGGCTCAGCCCAAGGCTGCGCGCAATCGCCCGCTGCGGCAGCTGGTTGCCGTAACGTAGGCGCAAAACTTCCCGGATCTGGCGCATCGACAGTCTCTCGGCCGGCATCTCGTCCCCTTTTGACAAAGAAGACGAGGCTACCTTCGGTTGAGAACCGTCAGCGCCGCAGCGCGCTACACCATCCCGCCAGGCTGATCACGATCACCGGAATCGATGATCATGTTCGACCGGAATCCATGATCACGTTGCACCGGATTGGGTGATCATCTTCCACCGGAATCCGTGATCACGTTCGACCGGAACGCGCATGGATCATCGGATGAAATTTGTCAGCCAGAAATTCGCCGGTTGTCGCGTTCTCGATGTGCAGCGCTCGTAGCGCCGGATTGACGACGACCGGTATGCCTGCCGCCCGTAACCGGCGCATCAAGTCGGTGTCCTCGTAGTAGAAAGGCTCAAACGCCGGATCGAAACCGCCGAAACGGCTGAGAAGGGAACGGGGCAGTACAGCACACGCGGCCGAAACGTAGTCCACTTCCTCGACTTCTGTCCGGTTGGCGAGAAAGTCAGCTGTCAGCCCCTTTGCGCGCTGAATGACCTCGCCCGAATCGGAAACCACTCCGCCAAACTCTTGCACGGTACCATCGGGAAACAATAAACAAGCACCTACGCACTCGGGTGTGGGGCGGGTGCTTAAATGGTGAAAAAGCTCTACGCCAAAATCTGGCAACAGACAGCAGTCATTATTCAAAAAAAAGACGTATTTCCCTCTAGCAACGTCAACCGCTAAATTGTTCCCTTCTCCAAAATACCTGTTCTCTTGCAATTTGATCAGCCGGACTGCCGATATCTGAGAGAATATCTTTGTTAGGGTCTCAAAATGGAATAACTCGCCTCCGTTCTCAATGACAATAATTTCGACCGCCTGTCCTCGCATCGCGTTTAACGCAGCGCACACCGAAAGAAACGTCAGGACAGGTTTATGATAGTTTAAGATGATGATCGAGATATCTGGATTTGCATCTTGAAGAGAAGCGGTGTCAGGGGAAAACCTATCCAGGTTAAAGAAAATGTCTTTGAGGGTCGCAGGCTCACTCGCCGATCTGCAAATATTAGAAAAAGCAATTCGCAGCATCCGGGGGACTAAGTGTGGATGGCAGGTAATTGTTTCTGCCAGCCGGGGAGATCGCATTAACGTGGACAGTGGATCGCCGCGAAATTCGACACCAGCCAACATCAGCATATGGTTAAGGTGCGCAACATCGACACACAAGCTAGGTGAGCCCAGCCACTCGCTCCAATGTTGGAGGTAATGCTCAAGGGGCGTCGATGCACGATCTATATGGGAAGCGGAAGTGGTATAAAAGTCGTCATCAAATAACGGCGACGGTTTCTTGGAGGATGATCGAAATATTACGTAATCAATAAGCTCATTCGCGCAAGTACGCTGATTGTAGCGTCGATAGTATTCCGGGTCGAAAAGGGGATGCGGCGCGAGCGGTAGCGCCGCCTCTGGGTCGGCCAGCAGTCTGAAAATCTGTCCGGCGCCGAGATTTTTTGCTTCGTTGCCAAGTTGTTCTCTAACATAATCGAGGTCGATCAGAGGATGAGGGGAAAATGGTATCTGATCGGCGAGAAAATCAAAATAAAGCGTTTCGGGTCTCACTGACACCGAAGCAGCCGCTGCTTGTTCTAAGATATAGGCTGGGTTAAATAGTGGATGAGGTTGACGTAATTCGAATCGCCCATACTGCAGATAATGAAGCACGAATTGGCCGAGCCATGTACCCGTGTCGGGATTCAAGATATGGTAAAAGGACTCTTGAAGAAGGGCCGATGGCGCAAAGGTTAAAGTCTGGTCAGTTAGGTAGGCACTGGCGGCCAGGTGAGGCGTCGCAAAATCGTGCGTTGAATGACGTCGAATATAGACAGGATCAAAGACACACTCAATGGGCGGATCTGCCTGAACGGTTTCCCCCAGTTGTATGGGAAATAGATAAACGACCTCTGCATACTGATCAGGTGACCAGACCCCATCCTCGAAGAGGAGGTAGACACTTATCGTAAAATTTCCAGATGGCAGCTCCGCTAGAGGTAATGTAATGACGAACGGTGATAATAATTGGTGCAGTTGAGTGGTAACGGCAGGTCCCTTAACTGCTGCCACGATTGTAGCAACGCCATCATCCGATATCGAGCAGACCTTGGCACCGACGTAAAGCCCTTGTTCTATGGCGAACGGGGACGGCACTGCATCGATATTCCGCTCGATAACCCCTGCGATTGACATGTCCTTTCCGAGGGTCGCGGATCCAGGGGGGCAGGTGAGATGTAGAATGAACGCCGATACCGGGGCAATGGCAGGCACAGAGCCGAGTATGTGTGTCGCGGGCTTCGAGCCGTGTGTCGGGAGATTTACGATGTCGTCCTGATTAACATCCTCAAGCGCTTTGGCGGGGGACTCAGATTTGCGGTGGCGTTGAGCACGAGAACGTCTGGGCCTCAAAGAATTTTCCAAAAGAGAACTCGCAGCTACTGGGCAATGGTTCGCATGCCGACTGGAACTCTCCGTATAATGCGGAATAAATTCCGCATTCGTCAAGCGGCAGGGGCCGCCATAATCCTGGCGGTCCCCTGGAACGGACTGGGAACGGCAGCTGAGCTTGTAGCAGCTAGGGTATGCCTACTATAGTAGGACAAGCTTGCGATCTCAGGTCTGAAGAACGTAATTGCCGCGATCTCGCATAAATCGGAGCAAGCCTACCGCGGCGGAGAAGAAGGCGCGTGTGGCGGAACTCCTCGCGCGGATCACGAGCAGGTGTGACGAAATTGGCATAAGTATGCGACGGTTGTGCCTGGATGCTGGCGTCTCGGTGGATGCGATAAGGTCAATAGAACGGAGCGGCAAAGCCGATGTCGCGACGTTAAATGCGTTTGCAATCAGGCTCCAGGTACCGGTTACTCACTTTACGGACGCCACGGGGGAGCTACGGATAGGTTTTCAGGAGGCGGAACCGGTCCGCTACTTGTCCGCACGAGGCGGTCAGGATGGACCGCGGCAAACTCCCGCTGATACAAGGGCGCTGCTGGCTACACAGGTCGCCGATCACGCCCTTATATCGCCGGCACCAGGAGGCGCCTGGTTAGGGGAAGGCCGGCAGGATGCGGGTTATCATGAGCCGATGATATTTCCGGCTAGACTGATCCAAGAAAAACTCAGGGGGCGGCCGGATGACTTCTTCTGGGCTGAAGTCGACGGTGGAGCGATGGCGCCGGAACTGGAGGATGGCGATCAAGTGCTGATCGATCGTCGCTCGGTCCAGCCAATTCAGCCGGGAATATTTGTGGTGGATGAGGGTATAGGCCTCACGGCGAGGTGGGTCGAATACATTCCGGGCTCTGAACCGCGGCACTACCGCGTGCGGTGTTCGAACTCGCGCTTCGCGCCTTATGATACAAGTGCCGAAAATGTGCGGATTCTTGGCCGCATCGTGTGGATGAGTTGGCGCATTTAGATCGCCCGGGTCAAGCCGGCTGCGCGACGGCGATACCGAGCTGGTCGGCCAGGCGCACCAGTTGGGCGACGCCGGCGGCTTGCATTTTGCGCATGACCTGGCGGCGATGCATTTTGACGGTCATTTCGCTGACGCCGAGTTCGCCGGCGATCTGCTTGTTGAGGCGGCCGGCGACGACGAGCGACATGACCTGGCGCTCGCGTGCGGTCAGGGTGTCGTAGCGGGTGCGCAGTTCCGAGAGGCGCAGTTCGCCCGCGCGGCGGGTGCGGTCGCGTTCGAGGGCGGTGCCGACGGCGTCGAGCAGGTCCTGGTCGCGGAACGGCTTGGTCAGAAACTCGACGGCGCCGGCCTTCATCGCCCGCACCGACATGGGAATGTCGCCGTAGCCGGTGATGAAGATGATCGGGAGCTGCGCGTTGGCCTGCGTCAGTTCGCGCTGCATATCGAGCCCGCTGCGGCCGGGAAAGCGCACGTCAAGTACAATGCAGCCGGGCCGGTCGGAGCGTTCGCTTTGCAGGAAATCCTGCGGCGAGGCGAACAGCTCGACCTCAAATCCCACCGATTTTAACAGGTTGTCGAGCGCCTTGCGCATCGAGGCGTCGTCATCAATGACGACGATCGCCGGGGCCGGTTCCGTCAGGGAGGAGGTACGTTGCTGTAGCATGTGCCGTCAGGCCCTATTCCTCAGGGTGCTTCGTAGGCGCGGCCGCAACGTGCGAAAACCGCGTTGAAATCGCGTACCGCCGCGCGCGGTCCCTGCGGGTACGACCAGATCGCTCCGATCACCGACAGGAAATCAGCGCCGGCTTCGACCAGCGACAGGCAGTTTTGTTGGGTGATCCCACCGATCGCGACACAGGGGACGGTTGTGGTGTCTGACCAGTCGGCGAGCAGTTCGGGAGGAGCCCGGTGTTTGGCGTCCTTGGTGGTGCTCGGGAAAAAGGCGCCGAACGCGACGTAATCGGCGCCGGCTTCGGCGGCAACCACGGCACGGTGCCGGCTGTCGCCGCAGGTCACGCCAACGATGCGATCCGGCCCGAGCAGCCGGCGTGCCTCGGCATAGGGCATGTCCTCTTCGCCGACATGCACGCCGTCGCAATCGAGTTCGGCGGCGAGGTCGGGCCGGTCGTTCATGATGAACGCAACACCGTGGCTCTGCGCGATGGGTTGTAAAATGCGCGTCGTGCGACGGATCGCGGCGTCGTCGATGTCCTTCAGGCGCAATTGCAGACAAGCGACATCGCCGCCGGCCAAGGCCTCTTCAAGCTCGCGGGCAAATTTATCCGGGTCGAGCGCGGGCGGTGTGATCAGGTAAAGCCGGGTCGCGGCTCGGGTTTCGTCGCGTTGCATAAGACTTTCTAAACCGATGCCCGGGCTTTGTCGGTGCGCCACTCGGGCTCAGGTCGGAACCCACCGGGCACCCTGAGGTTGTCCAAAGATGGGTCCCGACCCGCGCCGGGACAATGATCGGACTCGATTTGTCGCTGAAGAATTAGTGCATCGCGCCGAATTGGGCGGCGACCTCGACCATGCGGTTCGAGAAGCCCCATTCGTTGTCGTACCAGGACAGCACGCGGACAAATGGCTTGTCGAGCACCTGTGTCTGGGTCACGTCGAAGGTCGAGCTGTGCGGGTCGTGGTTGAAGTCGACCGACACGGTCGGCGCCTTGTTGATGCCGAGGATGCCCCGCAGCCGGTTCGACTTGGCGGCGTCTTCCATCAGCGTGTTGACTTCGTCGGCGGTCGTTTCGCGCGCCGCGTCGAACGTGAAGTCGATCAGCGAGACGTTCGGCGGTCGGCACGCGGATCGCGGTGCCATCGAGCTTGCCCTTGAGTTCCGGCAACACCAGCCCGACCGCGCGCGCCGCGCCGGTCGAGGTCGGGATCAGTGACAGGGCCGCCGCCCGCGCCCGCCGCAGATCGCTGTGCAGCGTGTCCTGCAGGCTCTGGTCGCCGGTATAGGCGTGGATCGTCGTCATGTAGCCGCGATCGATGCCGATGCCCTTGTGCAGCACATAGGCGACCGGCGCCAGGCAGTTGGTCGTGCACGAGCGCGTTGGAGATGACATTGTGCGCGGCGGTCAACTCTCGTGGTTGACGCCCATCACGACAGGTGAAGTCGGCGCCGTCGGCCGGGGCCGAGATGATGACCTTCCTGGCGCCGGCTTCGAGGTGCTTTGCGGCGGCTTCGCGCTTGGTGAAGATGCCGGTGCATTCGAGCGCGACATCGACGCCGAGTTCCTTCCACGGCAGTTTCGCCGGGTCGCGCTCGGCGGTGACGCGGATCTTGCCGCGGCCGGCATCGATCCAGTTGTCGCCGGTGGTCACCTCGCCGGCGAAACCTGCCGTGCACGCTGTCGTATTTCAGCAGGTGCGCGTTGGTCGCGACCGGGCCGAGATCGTTGATGCCGACGATCTCGAGCTCCTTGCTGGCGTGCTCCAAGGCCGCGCGCATGACCAGCCGGCCGATGCGGCCGAACCCGTTGATCGCAACCCGTATCGCCATCGTGCTTCCTCCTCCGCAAAACCGCCGGTTAGCTTAAAAGCGAGCGGGCCGCTTCCGCAACCTTCTCGGCGGTGATGCCGAAATGCGGGTAGAGCGCCTCGATCGGCGCGGAGGCGCCGAAGCCGTCCATGCCGACAAACGCCGAACGCTCGCCGAGCCAGCGGTCCCAGCCGAGCCGAACCGCCGCCTCGACCGCCGACCCGCGGCGCGGTGCCGAGCACCGCTTTGCGGTATTCCGCCGGCTGCTGCTCGAACAGTTCCCAGCACGGCATCGAGACGACCGCGGCGCGCACGCCGTCTTTCGCCAGCAGCTCGCGCGCGTCCATCGCGATCGCCACCTCGGAGCCGGTCGCGAGCAGGGTCACCTGCCGTTCGCCGCCGCTCGCCTCGGCCAGCACATAGGCGCCGCGGCGCCGATTTGTTGCTCGCCGCCGGCGTCGGTGCGCAGCAGCGGCAGGCCCTGGCGGGTCAGGGCCAGGATCGACGGCGTCGTCGCGGTGCTTCATCGCCAGCGCCCAGCATTCGGCGGTCTCGATCGAGTCGGCCGGGCGGAACACCAGCAGATGCGGGATCGCCCGCAGCGCCGCCATATGCTCGACCGGCTGATGCGTCGGCCCGTCTTCGCCGAGGCCGATCGAATCGTGCGTCATGACGTAGATCGACGCGCGAGGTCCATCAGCGCCGACAGCCGGATCGCCGGGCGGCAGTAATCGGTAAAGCACATGAACGTGCCGCCATAGGGGATCGAGGCCGCCATGCGCCGCGATGCCGTTCATCGCCGCCGCCATGCCGTGCTCGCGGACCCCGTAATGGATGTAGCGGCCGGAGTAGTCGCCCGGCTTCACCTCGACCATGTCCTTGGCCGGGTGTTGTTCGACGGCGTCAGATCGGCCGAGCCGCCGAGCAGTTCCGGCACCGCCGGGACCAGCGCGTCGAGCACCGCGCCGGAGGATTGCCGGGTCGCCAGCTTGGCGTTCTTGGCCCGGAAATCGGCGCAAATCTTGTCGATCTGGGCATCGAAATCAGCCGGCAATTCGCCTTTCATGCGGCGCAGGAACTCGGCTTTTTTGTCTGGCGCGAGGGCATTGAGCCTGGCCTCCCACGCGGTGCGAACGGGGGCGCCGCGGCTGCCGGCCGCTTTCCACTCGGCCCGCACATCGTCGGGCACGACAAAGGCCGGGAACTCCCAGCCGAGCCGCTCCTTGGCGCCCTTGATTTCCTCGGCGCCGAGCGGGCTGCCATGCGCCGCGGCGGTGCCGGCCTTGGTCGGCGCGCCGAACGCGATCGTCGTGCGGCAGGCGATCAGGTTCGGTCGGTCGCTCGAATGCGCCCGCTTGATCGCGGCGGCGACCTCGTCATGGTTCTGGCCGTCGATGCGTTCGGTCGCCCAGCCATGCGACTTGAAGCGCTCGATCTGGTCGTCGGAGACCGAAAGGCTGGTCGATCCGTCGATCGTGATCGAATTGTCGTCCCACAGCACGATCAGCTTGTTGAGCTTGAGGTGCCCGGCGAGCCCCAGCGCCTCGTGGCTGATGCCTTCCATCAGGCAGCCGTCGCCGGATATCACATAGGTGTGATGGTCGACGACATCGCCGCCGAACTGCGCCGCCAGCAGGCGTTCGGCGAGCGCGATGCCGACCGAATTGGCGATGCCCTGGCCGAGTGGGCCGGTCGTCACCTCGATGCCGGTCGCGAGGCCGCGTTCGGGATGGCCGGCGGTCTTGCTGCCGAGCTGGCGGAAATGCTTCAGCTCGTCGAGCGTCATGTCGGGGTAGCCGGTCAGATGCAGCAGCGAGTAGAGCAGCATCGAGCCGTGCCCGGCCGACAGGACGAAGCGGTCGCGGTCGGGCCAGTCCGGCGCCAGCGGGTCAAAGCGCAGGAACTGCGTGAACAGCACAGTTGCCACGTCGGCCATGCCCATCGGCATGCCGGGATGACCGGATTTCGCCTGTTCGACGGCGTCCATCGCCAACGCGCGCAGCGCGTTCGCCATGCGGCGCAGTTTCGGGTTGGCGGGCGGGGGGAGGGGTGGGGCTGATGCGTTCATAAGATCAGTATCTAAGCGCGCTTTGTGACATCTGCAAACACGCAGAGCGCCGACACAGCACGTTGGCCATAATTTTGCCGGTCCACGTCCCGCTAAGGGAACCTTGGCGACGCCTCACCGCAGGGTAATCGGGTGAAAGGACCCGTGACAAACGCCTGAAAGGCTAAATCTGTTGTGCTCCGCTGAGTGGCAGGTGGAGGACGCTGATGGGTTCCGAGGGGGCAGGGTTTGCAGCGATTGCGGAGACGACGAGTTTCCTTCACCATTTCAGCGGGTTGCCGGACCATCGTCAGGCTGGCAAAGTGGATTATCCTCTGCCGGAAGTCCTGCTCCTGATCCTTCTGGCGGTTCTTGCGGGGGCGGAGGCGTTCACCGACATCGCGCGGTTTGGCGAACGCAAGATCGAACTGCTGCGACGGTTTCGGCCCTATGTGAACGGCACACCTTCGCATGATCATCTTGGCGATATCTTCGCCACGCTCGACGCCCGCGCCTTTCAGCTTTGCTTCGTGGCCTGGGTCGCCGCGCTGACCAACACGCCCGCCGAGGTCATCGCGATCGATGGCAAGACCTCACGGCGCTCGTATCAGAGGAAGGGTTCGAAAGAGGCGATCCACATGGTCTCTGCCTTCGCGGCCCGGCAACGCATCGTGCTCGGCCAGGTCAAGGTGAGCGAGAAGTCGAACGAGATCGTCGCGATCCCGGCGCTGCTCGACATGATGTCGATCGAGGGCGCGGTGGTGACGATCGATGCGATGGGCTGCCAGCGCGGCATCGCCACCAAGATCATCGAGAAAAAGGCCGAATACATTGTCGCGCTGAAAGGCAATCAGGGAACCCTGCGCGAGGATGTCGAGGTCTTCGTCGACGAGCAGAAAGCCTTGAAATACAAGGACGCCACGATCAGCACGCACGAAACAGTCGACGCCGATCACGGCCGTATCGAGACCCGGCACTACACGATGATCCACGATCTCGACTGGCTGCGGGCGCGCCACCAATGGCCCGGCCTGAACGCCGTCGTCGTGGTCGAAAGCCGGCGCGAAATCAACGGCAAGATCACCAACGAAACCCGCTTCTACCTCACCTCGCTGGGGCTGTCGGCCGCCGCCGTCGGCCCGATGATCCGCGCCCACTGGGCCATCGAGAACTCCTTGCACTGGGTCATGGACATGGTCTTCCGCGACGACGAATGCCGCGTCAGAACCGACAATGCCCCAGCCAATTTCGCCACCTGCCGGCACATCGCCTACAACCTCACTCGAAAAGCCCCGGGCAAGGATTCCATCCGCCTGCGCAGAAAAACCGCAGGATGGGACGACGAGTATCTCGCAAGTCTCATCGCCGCGTGATTTCCTTCACCCGATTCCCCTGCGCCTCACCGCCGTTCCGATTGTTTCGCTCCTGCCGCTCCGATAACCTTTCGCGAAGCGCAGCGGGCGCAACGGAGGAACAGCCATGGCGACGATCGTCGGCTCCGGCGACTACCAATATCGCATCATCGAGAACTGGGCGAAGCTGCCCGAGGGGTGGTCGTTCAAGGAGGTCGCGGCGGTTGGGGTCGACAAAAACGACAACGTCTATGTGTTCGGGCGCGGCGAGCACCCGATGATGATCTTTGACCGCAACGGCAATTTTCTGCGGTCATGGGGCGAGGGGCAGTATCCCCGGGCGCACGGCGTCCATATGGGCCCCGACGAGTCGATCTACCTGACCGACGATGGCGGACATTTCGTCCGCAAATGCCGCATCGAGGACGGCAAGGTATTGCTCGAACTCGGTGTTCCCGGCGTTCCGGCGGCCTATCTGAGCGGCGAGCCGTTCAATCGCTGCACCCACACCGCCCTGTCGCCGAGTGGCGACATTTATGTGTCGGACGGCTATGGCAACGCCCGCGTCCATAAATATTCGCCGGACGGCAAGCTGCTGTTCTCGTGGGGCGAGCCGGGCAGCGATGCCGGACAGTTCAATCTCGTCCACAACATCTGCACCGATGCCGATGGCTGGGTTTATGTCGCCGACCGCGAGAACCACCGCGTCCAGGTGTTCGACGGCAGCGGCAGATACGAGACGCAGTGGAACAATCTGCATCGCCCGTGCGGTCTGTGCATGCCCTACACGCACCAGCCGGTCTGTTATATCGGCGAACTCTCGGTCAACCGCCTGAACGCCAATCTCGGGCCGCGCGTCTCGATCGTCGATAACACGGGCAAATTGCTGTCGCGCATCGGCGACCCGTTTGCCGGCACCGCGCCGACCTCGTTTATCGGACCGCACGGCCTCGCGGTCAACTCGCGGGGCGATCTCTATGTCGGCGAGGTGTGCGTGACGTTGTGGCCGGGTCTGTTTCCTGGCCAGCCGCACCCGCCCGGCCTGCGCGCGCTGCAGAAATATGAGCGGGTACACTAACCGTTGCCTTTCCCCCGTCATTGCGAGGAGCCGCAGGCGACGCGGCAATCCCGATCCGCTAAGTCCTCCGCTGCCCGAGATTGCTTCGCTGCGCTCGCAATGACAGGGGTGAGTGTGGTACGGCCGAATACAACGGGCGAAATCAGAGGGAGATCATTGCATGTCGATCATCGTCGGAACCGGTGACTACCAGTACCGCATCGTCGAGGACTGGGCGAAAATGCCTGAGGGGTGGTCGTTCAAGGAGGTTGGCGCGGTCGGCACCGACAAGAACGACAATGTCTATGTGTTCAACCGCGGCGACCATCCGATGATGGTATTCGACCGCGCCGGCAATTTCCTGCGGTCATGGGGCGAGGGCGAGTATCCGCGGGCGCATGGCGTCCATATTGGCCTCGACGAGTCGATCTACCTGACCGATGACGGCGGCCATTTCGTCCGCAAGTGCCGGCTCGAAGACGGCAAAGTACTGATGGAACTCGGCGTCCCCGGCAAGCCGGCGCCCTATATGAGCGGTGAGCCGTTTCACCGCTGCACCCATACCGCGCTGGCGCCGAACGGCGACATCTATGTGTCCGACGGCTATGGCAACGCCCGCGTCCACAAATATTCGCCGGACGGTAAATTGCTGATGTCGTGGGGCGAGCCCGGCACCGACGAAGGTCAGTTCAACATCGTCCACAACATCTGCGTGCGACCCAGATGGCTGGGTCTATGTCGCCGACCGCGAAAATCACCGCATCCAGGTGTTCGACGGCAATGGCAAATACGAGGCGCAGTGGAACAATTTGCACCGCCCGTGCGGCATCTTCATGCCGCATACCCACAGCCCGATCTGCTACATCGGCGAATTGGGGCCGGTGCAGCCGGTCAACCGCAACAGCCCGAACCTCGGCCCCCGCGTCAGCATCGTCGACAACAAGGGCAAGCTGCTGTCGCGTTTCGGCGACCAGCATGCCGGTACCGCGCCGACCGCGTTCCTCGGGCCGCACGGGCTGACCGTCGATTCGCATGGCGACCTCTATGTCGGCGAGGTGTCGTGGACGCAATGGCCGCAATTCTTCCCGGAAACGCCGCGCCCGGCCTATATCCGCTCGCTGCAGAAATACGAGCGGGTGCACTGACCGATCGGGCCTCGACCATCGGGCGGCGAGCCAGCCCCGCCGCCCGATGGTTGCCCGATTCCGGCGGCGGCTTTGCCCCTGATGGCAAAGCGACTATGGTATTGCGCGTGAGCGAAATAGAGGATGCGATCGCCCAGCTTGAGCGTGCTGTCGCGCGGCTTGAAGCGGCGATCGATCCGGGCAGGCGCTCGGCCGAGCAGGAGCGGGTGGCGGGGGCCGCCGCGGCCATTGCCGAGCGGATCGACGCAGCGCTCGCCAAGGTCGAACAACTGCTCGAACAGGAGGGGTGAGATGGGCCAGGTCGTCGTGAAGGTCAATGGCCGAGAATTCCCCCTTGCCTGCAATGACGGCCAGGAGCCGCGCATTCGGCGGCTGGCGCAATATGTCGACGCCAAGGTCAACGAGTTCACCCGCAGCCTCGGGCAGGTCGGCGAGGCGCGGCTGATCCTGCTCGCCGCCCTGACGATTGCTGACGAATTGTCGGATGCCAACGAGGCGGTGCAGCAGGAGCGCAACCGCAATCGTGTCGCCAGCGCCTCCGGCGGCGGCGCTACCGAGGTGACGGAAGCGACCGTTTCAGGCATCCGCAATGCGGCTCAGCGCATCGAGTCCATTGCGTCCCGCATCGAGACACCTTAGCTAGAGGGTATCGAGCGGGGCTGCACGGTGCGTCAGGCCGCTTAACCCCGGGGCCGATATCTACCGTTCGGGAGCTGTCCCTGTCGGAGTCGTGGCTTCGATACATGGCGCCCACCTGCGATGCAGGGCCACGGTGGGTTCGCTATGCCAACGGCCGAGGTGGCTCCGCTCGATACGGCTTGGCGCTTGCCCGGCTTGGCGCTTGTACGGACGCACCGCCCGTTCGGGAGTAGCGAATCTGTGAACATCCTGGTGTGCGGCGATGTGGTGGGCCGGTCCGGGCGCGAGGCGATCAAGACACATCTCGCGACCATCAAGCGCGCCCTGGCGGTCGATGTCGCGGTCGTCAATGCCGAGAACGCGGCGCACGGGTTCGGGGTCACCGAGCGGCTGGCCGGCGAACTGTACGAAAGCGGCGCCGACATTCTGACCACCGGCAATCATGTCTGGGATCAGCGCGAGTTGATCGCGTACATCCCGAAAGACCGGCATCTGCTGCGCCCGGCGAATTTCCCGGAAGGCACGCCGGGGCTCGGCTGGTGCCTCTATCCGATCGGCGGACAGCGCCGCATCCTCGTCGTCAATCTGATGGGCCGGCTGTTCATGGATCAGCTTGACTGTCCTTTCGCCCGCTTCAACACGATCCTATCCGAGTACAAGCTCGGCCACGATGCCGATGCGATCGTCGTCGATTTCCACGCCGAGGCGAGCAGCGAAAAGATGGCCTTCGCGCACTTCGCCGACGGACGTGTCTCGGCGGTGGTCGGCACCCACACCCACACCCCGACCGCCGACGCACAGATATTGCCGGGCGGCACCGGCTATCTCAGCGATGCCGGGATGTGCGGCGACTACAATTCGGTCATCGGCATGCAGAAAGAGCCATCGGTCCGCCGCTTTGTGACGAAGATGCCGGGGGAAAAGGCCAACCCGGCGGAAGGCGAGGCGACGCTGTGCGGCGTCTTCATCCAGACCGAGCCGGCGACCGGCTTGGCGTACCGCATCGAGCCGGTGCGCATCGGCGGCCGGCTGTCGCCACACCTGCCGCAACTCTGACCCAGCCCGGCCTGACAAGCGGGCGGTCCGACACAGGGGCGGACCCGCCCCAATCGTGCCATATTGGCTTGCTAGGCCGCACTGTGTGAAACATGGCTGATGGCCACGACCGGGCATCTCGGCCCGGCGCCGGATTCCGCATAAGAGAGTTTGGGAACGCGACGATGGCTGGCCATTCGCAATTCAAAAACATCATGTACCGGAAGGGCGCGCAGGACAAAAAGCGCGGCAAGATCTTCACCAAGATCATCCGGGAACTCACCACCGCGGCGCGCACCGGGCAGCCCGACCCCAACACCAACCCGCGGCTGCGCGCCGCCGTCCTGGCGGCGCGTCAGGCCAATATGCCGAAGGACACCGTCGAGCGCGCGATCAAGCGCGGTGCCGGCGGCGAGGGCGGCGAGGCCTATGAAGAGGTGCGCTACGAAGGCTATGGCCCCGGGGGGATCGCGGTCATCGTCGAGGCGCTGACCGACAACCGCAACCGCACCGCCAGCGAGGTGCGCGCCGCCTTTACCAAATCGGGCGGGGCGCTCGGCGAAACCAACAGTGTCAACTTCATGTTCGAGCATGTCGGCGAAATCATCTATCCCGCCGCCGCCGCGAGCGCCGACGACATGCTGGAGGCGGCGATCGAGGGTGGCGCCGGCGATGTCGACAGTGAAGGCGGCAGCCATGTCGTGATTTCCGCGACGGAAGACTTCAACACCGTGCGCGACGGGCTGGAGCAGCATTTCGGCCCGGCCGAATCGGCAAAGCTCGTGTGGCGCCCGAAAACTGCCTCGATGATCGACGAAGACACCGCAACAAGCCTCTTCAAGCTGCTGGAAACGCTGGAAGACAGCGACGACGTGCAGAATGTTTATGCGAACTTCGAGGTGAACGAGGATGTTATGACGCGCTTGAGCGCGTGACCTCAAGGGGGCGGGGGCGACAATAACGATGCGGGTGCTCGGGCTCGATCCCGGGCTGCGGCATACCGGCTGGGGGGTGATCGACGTGGCCGGCAACCGGCTGACCCATGTCGCCGACGGGGTCGTGCATGCCCCGACCAATCTGTCGCTGGCCGCCCGGCTGGTCGTGCTGTTTCGTCAGCTCAACGAGGTGCTGGAACGCTATGGCCCGGACGAGGCGGCGGTCGAGGAAACCTTCGTCAACAAGAACCCGGTATCGACGTTGCGCCTCGGTGTGGCGCGCGGCGTCGTGTTGCTGGCCCCCGCCGAGCGCGGCCTGCCGGTGGCCGAATATTCGGCCAACTTGATAAAAAAATCGGTGGTCGGGGCCGGCCATGCCGAAAAGGAACAGGTGCAGATGATGGTGCGCCGCCTGCTGCCGGGCTGCACGATCGAAAAGGCGGATGCGGCGGATGCGCTGGCGGTGGCGATCTGCCACGCGCACCACGCCAACACGCTGCGCGTCTGGAACGCGGCGAAATGATCGCCAAACTGACCGGACTCGTCAACTCGGTCAGCCCTGAAGGCATGATCATCGACGTCGGCGGCGTCGGCTATCTGACGTTTTGCTCGACGCGCACGATCGGGCGCCTGCCGCCAATTGGCGAGGTGGTGCGCCTGCTGGTCGAGACGCATGTGCGCGAAGACCACATTCACCTCTACGGCTTTATCGATACGGCGGAGCGCGACTGGTTCCGCCTGCTGACGACGGTGCAGGGAGTGGGCGCGCGGCTGGCACTGGCACTGCTGTCGGCGGTGGCGCCGGATGCGCTGGCGCTGGCGATCGTCGCGCAGGACAAGGCGATGCTGGCGCGGGCCGACGGGGTCGGGCCGCGGCTCGCCGCGCGCATCGTCAACGAGTTGCGTGACAAGACCGCCGGCCTCGCCTTTGGCACCGGGTCGCCGGCCCCAGCCGCCGGTGACGCGGCGCCGATCGGCGATAAGGGGACAACCGCTGACGCAGTGTCGGCGCTGGTTAATCTCGGGTACCGGCGCGCCGAGGCTTACAGCGTGGTCGTGACAGCGGCACGCGAACTTGGTGATGGCGCCTCGCTCGATGCACTGATCCGCGCCGGATTGCAGGAGCTTGGCCAGGCCGCACAGGGGGCAGGGCGGTGAGCGACGCGCCGCTACGGGTGGTCGCTGCGGAAAAGGACGAGCGCGACGTTGCCGAAGCCTCGATCCGTCCGTTGGCGCTCGACGATTTCGTCGGGCAGCGACAGTTGCGCGCCAATCTGCACGTCTTTATCGAGGCGGCGAAGACGCGGGGCGAGGCACTCGACCATGTGCTGTTTTTCGGGCCACCGGGGCTCGGCAAGACGACGCTGGCCCAGATCGTGGCGCGCGAACTCGGCGTCGGGTTTCGCGCCACCTCAGGGCCGGTCATCCAGCGGGCCGGCGACCTCGCCGCGCTGCTGACCAATCTCCAGCCGCGCGATGTGCTGTTCATCGACGAAATCCACCGTCTCGCGCCGCCGGTCGAGGAAATTCTCTATCCGGCGATGGAGGATTTTCAGCTCGACCTGATCATCGGCGAAGGCCCGGCGGCCCGCTCGATCCGCATTGACCTGCCGCCCTTTACGCTGGTCGGCGCGACGACGCGCTCCGGCCTCATCACCCGGCCGTTGCGCGAGCGCTTCGGTATCCCGTTGCGCTTGATGTTCTACGAGCCCGATGAACTGGCGTTAATCGTCGGGCGTGGCGCCCGCATCCTGGAATTCGATCTTCAACCTGACGGCGCCACCGAGATTGCACGGCGCGCGCGCGGCACGCCGCGGGTAGCGATGCGGCTGCTGCGCCGCATCCGCGATTTTGCCGCGGTGGAGGGCTGGAAGAGCGTCGATGCCGCGACCGCCGACTCGGCCCTGCTGCGCCTCGAAGTCGACGCTCGCGGCCTCGACGGAATGGACCGACGCTATCTGCGCTGCATCGCCGAGCATTATTCGGGCGGCCCGGTTGGGATCGAGACGATGGCGGCGGCGTTGGGCGAGCAGCGCGACGTTCTTGAAGAGGTCATCGAGCCCTACCTGATGCAGCAGGGCTTTGTGCAGCGCACGCCGCGGGGCCGGATGCTGACCGAAATCGCCTTCCGCCACATCGACCTGCCGGTCCCAACAACGCTCCCCGCGCAACTCGACCTGCTGTCCGCGCTGCCGGAGGCAGCCGACCCGCAGGATGCCTGAGTGAGCCCGGTGTCCGACAGCCATATCCCCTCTCCACCCCCCGGCGCGAAGTGCTGGAAGGGTGAGGTGGGTGCTTGCGGCTGTGTGGGTGCGGCGGACGGGACTCAAGTTCTCTCCGCCGGAGGCTGGCGAGCGTGAGCTTGGTTCAGGCCGCCGCGAACCAGGTGCACCGCTTCCCGGTCCGGGTCTATTACGAAGACACTGACGCGGCCGGCATCGTCTACTACGCCAACTACCTGAAATTCGCCGAGCGCGGCCGTACCGAATTGATGCGCTCGCTCGGGATCGACCACACGCGCACCTATGCCGACACCGGCATTGTTTTCACCGTGCGCCGGCTGAGCGTCGATTACCGGCTGCCCGGTCGGCTCGATGACGCATTGACCGTCGAAACCCGCATCACCGAAATCGGCGCTGCCACATTGCAGTCTGGACCAGCAGATTTGCCGTGACGGCACGCTATTGGTCGCTCTGGAAGTGCAGGTCGCCTGTGTCGGCCAGAATGGGCGGGCGCGCCGGCTGCCGGCAAATCTCCGCGCCGCGCTGATGCAACCCACAGACGCCTTGAATACGCCACCGATTGTCCAAAAGACGCCATAAAAGGCCGCCATCAATGCATCCGCTTGAAACCGCCGCGCTACCAGGGACCGTGTCTCCAAGCCTTTCAGTATTCGAGTTATTCCTGCAAGCCGACACCATCGTGAAGCTGGTGATGCTGTTGTTGGTGGTTGCCTCCTTCTGGTCGTGGGCCGTCATCTTCGACAAGAGCCTGCGGCTGCGCCGGCTGCGTCAGGCGGCGTCGAGCTTCGAGGAGACGTTCTGGTCGGGCGGGTCGCTCGACGATCTCTACGACCGCGTCGGCCAGCGTCCGACCGACCCGATGAGCGCGGTGTTTGCCGCGGCGATGCGCGAATGGCGCCGCAGCGCCGCCAAGGGCCTGCTTGGCACACCGGTAATGCGGGCCAGCCTGCAGCAGCGGATCGAGCGGGTCATGAACGTCACGGTCGGGCGCGAAATGGATCGGATCGAGCGTTTCATGGCATTTCTGGCGACGGTCGGCTCGACGGCACCGTTCGTTGGCCTGTTTGGCACCGTCTGGGGCATCATGGACAGCTTCCAGTCGATCGCCGCGTCAAAGAACACCAGCCTCGCGGTGGTGGCGCCCGGCATCGCCGAGTCGCTGTTCGCGACGGCGCTGGGGCTCGTCGCGGCGATCCCGGCGGTGGTCGCGTACAACAAGCTGTCGACTGATTTCGGCCGCTACGCGAGCCGGCTCGAAGCCTTCGCGACCGAGTTCACGCCATCCTGTCGCGCCAGCTCGACGAAAGACCCTGAGCCAATGGCTTCACCCACCTATAGCGGCGGCGGCGGCGGACGCGGCTACGGCCAGGCGCGAGGGCGCTACAAGCCGATGGCGGACATCAACGTGACGCCGCTGGTCGACGTGATGCTGGTGCTGCTGATCGTGTTCATGGTGACGGCGCCGCTGTTGACGGTCGGCGTGCCGGTGGAACTGCCACAGACCCAGGCGCCGCCGATCAACGAGCCAAAGGAGCCGCTGGTCATCACGATCAACCGCGACGGCGCGATTTTCATCCAGGAAACCAGCATTCCGCCGGACTCGCTGATCGATAAATTGCAGGCGATCACCGGCAACAATCCCGACGCGGTGCTCTATGTGCGCGGCGACAAGGACATCAATTACGGCCGGGTCCTCGAGATCATGAGCCAGGTCAGTTCGGCCGGTTTCCGCAAGGTGTCGCTGGTCGCGGAAGCGCCGAAGGGACGCCCGGCGGCACCGGCGCGGCCCGCCCCCTCGACGAAGCGTTAGCCGGGAGGCAGCTCAGGTTGACGGCGATGAGTGTCATGGCGATCGAGCGCGGGCTGCTCCCGCGCGCGGTGACGCCGCAGGAGATGCAGCACGGCATTGCCCTGTCGGCGAGCCTGCACATCGCCCTGATGGTTCTGATTCTCCTCGGCCTGCCCAATCTGTTTCACCAGCCGCCGCCGGAAGAGACACCGATCGCGGTGCAACTGGTGATGATCGCGCCGGACACACGTGCGACGATGCCGAATCCCTACAAGCCGCGCGCCGAGGCGAAACCCGATCTTGCGGTCGCACCGCCCGCGCCGGTGCCGCAGCCCAAGCCCGAACCGCCACCAACTCCGGCACCGCCACCCTCCGCCTCGGCCGCGCCGCCGCCCGCCCCGGCCCCACCGCAGCCGCCCAAACCGGAAGTAAAGGCACCGCCGCCGCCTCCACCGCCGCCACCCAAGCCGGTCGAGGCCCAGGCGCCGCCGCCTCCGCCGCCCGCGCCGAAACCGGAACCAAAGCCGCAGCGCCAGGCGCACCAGGCGCCGCGGCCGGAGCAGAAGAAGGCTGACCCCGCCGCCTTCGACAAGCTGCTGAAGAACCTCGAGGACAAACATCCCGAGCCGGCGGCGTTCGACAGCCTGCTGAAGAATTTGACGCGGCAGCAGATGGCGCAGGCCGAGGACGCACCGCCGACTCCGCGCCGCATGAATGCGGCGTCGGCGGCGGCCTCATCGCAGCCCAAGGCGCCGCTCGGGAGCCAGCTTTCGGCGAGCGAGAGGGATTTGATCATCCAGCAGATTGAGCGCTGCTGGGTGGTGCCGGCGGGCGCCAAGGACGCCGACAACCTGATCATCGAGGTCAAGGCGGTAGTCAACCCGGACGGGACGGTCCAAAAGGCAACGATCGTCGATACCGGCCGCTACGGCGCCGACCCGTTCTTCCGCGCCGCGGCTGACAGCGCCAGGCGCGCCGTGTTGAACCCCCAGTGCTCGCCATTGTCGCTGCCGCCCGACAAGTACGAGGCCTGGCACAATCTCGACCTGTTCTTCAATCCGAAGGATCTCTCATGACACTGTTCCGTCCGCTAGCGGGCGCCGCAAGGCTGGCGCTTGCCGCGTTGGCATTGCTCGTACCCCTGCTATCGACCGGCGCAACCCCGGCGCGGGCCGATGTGCGGCTCGACATCACCCGCGGCAAGGTGGAGCCATTGCCGATCGCGATCCCGGCGTTTCCGGGCTCGCAGGAAGGCACCCAGATGGCACAGGTCATCTCGGCCGATCTTGAGCGCTCGGGTCTGTTCCGCCCACTCGACCCGCGCAGCTTTATCCAGAACGTCGCGGCCGGCGGCCAGCCGGATTTCGGCTCGTGGCGGCAGATCAACGCGCAGGCCCTGGTGACCGGCTCCGTGCAGCCGCAGGGCGACGGCCGGCTGCACGTCGAATTCCGCCTGTGGGATGTTTTCGCCGCCCAGCAGATCGCGGGGTTCGCCTACACGACGACGCCACAAAACTGGCGCCGCATCGCCCATATCATCGCTGACGAAATCTATAAGCGGATCACTGGCGAAGACGGCTATTTCGATACCCGCATTGTTTACATCGCCGAGTCCGGCCCGGCCCAGCGGCGCGTCAAGCGGCTGGCGCTGATGGACCAGGATGGCGCCAACAACCAGTACCTGACCGATGGCCGCGCGCTGGTGCTGACCCCGCGCTTTTCGCCGTCGGCGCAGCAGATCGCCTATCTGTCCTACGCGTCGGGCAAGCCGAACGTCTATATCTACAACATCGATTCCGGGCAGCAGCGCTCGCTGGGCGATGTTCCGGGCATGACCTTCGCGCCGCGGTTTTCGCCGGACGGCAGCCGCGTGGTGTTCAGCCGCGCCGAGAACGGCGCCACCAACATTTATGTCATGGGGGCAAGCGGCGGCGGCATGACGCGGCTGACCGAGGGCAACGCCATCAACACCTCGCCCTGCTATTCGCCTGACGGCAGCCAGATCGTCTTTAACTCCGACCGCGGCGGCTCACAGCAGCTTTATGTGATGGGCTCCGGCGGCGGGGGGGCGCACCGCATCAGCTTCGGCTCAGGCAAATACGGCACACCGGTGTGGTCGCCGCGCGGTGACCTGATCGCCTTTACCAAGATCGAGGGCGGCACGTTCTATATCGGCGTGATGCGGCCCGACGGTTCCGGCGAGCGCCTTCTGACCAACGACTACCTCGTCGAGGGTCCGACCTGGGCGCCGAACGGCCGCGTGCTGATGTTCTTCAGGCAAAGCTCCGGCGGCGCCTCGCGGCTTTATACGATCGACGTTACCGGCAACAACCAACGCGAAGTGCCGACCGCCGGCAGCGCTTCTGATCCGGCCTGGTCGCCGCTGCTGCGCTGACTCGCACGAGGATTTGTCGAAGATCGGCACGAGAGCCCGCCACGTTTGGCGGGTGGTGCGGATCGCCGGAACAAACGAAAAGGAGTGTGATGATGTTTGCACGTTTTACCGCGATCGCGGGCGCCTTGCTGATCCTCGCCGCCTGCAGCCATAACGCGCCGGATGCGGCCGGGCCAGGAGGGCCGGGGGGTCCCGGCGGTCCGGGCGGCACCGGCGCCTCTCAGTTCGGACCGGGGTCGCAGCAGGACCTCGCCGCAACCGCCGGCGACCGCATCTTCTTCGCGTTCGACAGCTCCGACATCTCGTCGGAAGCGCAACAGATCCTGCAGCGCCAATCGCAATGGCTGAAACGCTATCCGAACGTCTCGGTGACCATCGAAGGCCATTGCGACGAGCGCGGCACGCGCGAATACAACCTGGCACTCGGCGAGCGCCGCGCTCAGGCGACCAAGAATGTGCTGGTCGCGCTGGGCATCCCGGCATCGCGGGTTTCGACGATCAGCTATGGCAAGGAGCGTCCGGCAGTGCCCGGCGGCTCGGAAGAGGCCAATGCGCAAAACCGCCGCGCCGTCACAACTGTAAACTAGAAAAGACCCCTCTCCCGCAGTGCGGGAGAGGGTTAGGCGGCACAGAAAGCGGCGGTTGTATGAGTTCGTGCGCAAACGCCCTCTTTTCGCCTAAAACCGCCCCTACTTACGGATTGCGGCGGCTGTGACGTTCCCCCCTTCGAGAGCAGCGCCGGCTAGTGTACGAGGCCCCAGCATAATGTTCCGGCGTTCGTTTTTGCCGTGTGCCTGCCTGATCGCCCTCGGTGTTGTCGTTCTTGTTGCGCCGATGCGGGCCTGGGGCCAGGACCGTTCGACCCAGGACCGGCTCGATCGGCTCGAGCGCGACCTCAATATGCTGCAGCGGCAGGTCTATCGCGGGGCGCCGGCGCCGGTGGGCGACAGCGGTGGCGGAGGCGGTGCGGTCAATGCCGAAATCCGCATGAACCAGCTCGAATCGCAGATGCGCGGCCTGACCGGGCGGGTCGAGGAGTTCACCAACCAGATCACGCAAGTGCGTCAGCGCGTCGAGCAGCTGAACAGCGATATCGAGATGCGCCTCAATCAGCGCGGCGCCGGGCCGGGGCCGATCGCCGCCGCCGCTCCGCCGCCGGCGCGGCCGGGAATGGCCGCGGCTTCGCGCGCCGATCGCCAGCCGCCGCAGCCTGATCCGGATGACGATGACGACGCACCGCCGCGCCGCGCGCCGGGGGGCGCCCCAATGGGGTTGATGCCACCTGCCGGAGCCGCGCCAGGAGTGTATGGCGGTTATGGCCCGGCCGGACGGTCTTCTCCGACGTTCGGAACGCTGACACCGCCGGGTATGGCGCCGCCGCCGGCCGCCGGGATGCCCGGCGACGACGGGCCGCAATTCGCCACCGCCGGCGCTGCGCCGGCGGGCGGGACACTGCCGTCCGGGTCGGCGACCGAACAATACAATTACGCCTTCGGGTTGCTGAAGCAGGCCAATTATCCCGCGGCTGAAACTGCATTGAAGGCATTTGTCGACCAGCATCCGCGCGACGCGATGGCCGGCAACGCGCAGTACTGGCTGGGCGAGACCTACTACACCCGCAACAAATACATGGAGGCCGCCGCTGCCTTCGCCGAGGGCTACAAGCGCTATCCGAAAGGCACCAAGGCCGCCGACGGGCTGCTGAAACTCGGCATGTCGCTGGGTCGCGCCAACCAGAAGCAGAATGCCTGCGTTGCGCTCGGTCAGCTCGATCGCGATTTCCCGAACCCCGGCGCCTCGATCAAGGAGCGCGCCGCGATCGAGAAAAAGCGCCTCGGCTGCTGACCTCGGACCAGCCGATGACGCTGTTGACCGCAATGCCGCTGACGCTCGGTGAGCTGAGCCAAACGCTGCGATACGATCGGCGGGTTTGAGGCGGCGCCGCGGGTTTCGGTTGCGGTATCTGGCGGGCCAGACAGCATGGCTTTGACACTGCTGGCTGACCGATGGGCGAAGGAGCGGGGCGGGCAGGTCTGGGGCGTGACGGTCGATCACGGATTGCGGCCCGAAA
Source organism: uncultured Alphaproteobacteria bacterium (assembly GCA_963737875.1). Taxonomy (GTDB): domain Bacteria; phylum Pseudomonadota; class Alphaproteobacteria; order ATCC43930; family CGMCC-115725; genus DATARH01. The sequence continues at coordinate 169,852 of CAVTUM010000009.1, forward strand.
GCGCCGATGAGGCCCGCACTGTCGGAGGTTGGCTGGCACAGCGGGGCATCCCGCACGCCACGCTGGTCTGGCAGGGCGACAAACCGAAAACCGGCGTCCAGGAGGCGGCACGGGAAGCACGTTACCGGCTGCTCGCCGGCTGGTGCCGGGAACATGGCATTCCGCATCTGCTGACCGCGCATCACCGCGACGACCAGATCGAGACTTACCTGATGCGCCGCCGTGCCGGCAGCGGCCCCGACGGTCTTGCCGGCATGTCTGCCTTGCGTGAGTTGCCGGGGTGCCGGCTGGTTCGGCCACTGCTCAACGTGCCGAAGGCCCGGTTGGTGGCGTTTCTGGCGGCTGAAGGCCACTCGTTTCTGCGCGACCCGAGCAATTTGAACCCGACCTTCGAGCGCGCTCGTCTGCGCCTTAGCCTAGAGCCGGTGGCGTCCGACACCATCGTCATGGAAATGCATGCCTTTGCCCGCCAGCGCATCGAGCGCGAGCATGTTCAGTCCGACTTAATCGCGAACTGCGTGGTGATGCACCCGGCCGGCTTTGCCTCGATCGACCCGGCAGTGCTGACTGCGGCGACCGACGATATCGTTGAGCGGCTGCTCGGCCGGGTTGCCGCCTGTGTCGGCGGCGCCCGCTATCCGGCGCGGCAGGCGAGGCTCGCCCGGCTGCGAATTGGCCTGCGCGAACAGCCGGGAACCGCCCGCACCTTTGGCGGCTGTCGCCTTGTGTGGTGGCGTGGGCGGGTGCTGGTGCAGCGCGAACTGGCGGCCGCGAGCCCGCCGCTGCGGCTCGCTCCGGGGACGCAGCTATCGTGGGACCGCCGCTTTAAAGTCGTGACGAGCCCGCAAATGCCGGCCGGTCTCACCCTCGGCTATCTTGCCCGGCACGCTGGCGCGGTGCGGCCTGAGCCGGGCGATCCCGGGCCGGGCACTCCTGAGCTGGACGACCTGCCTCGCCTTCTGTATCCGGTGTTGCCGGCGCTGTGGGATGCGGAAGGCCGCCTCGCCGCGGTTCCGCACCTCAACTTCTGGCGTGACGAGGCAGCGCACGAGGTTCGGGTTTCGTTCCAGCCGGCAAATCCGCTGGCACGTGCCTGCTTTACAGTTGTTTAATCGAGGGCGCATCCTATCTTTTGCTCTGGTAACGACCCCGGCGCGGTAGGGTTGAGCGCAGTGCTCAAGCCGGTAGGGAAAGGCCTGAAGCGTGAACAATTTCGGCAAGAATCTCGCCCTCTGGATCGTCATAGGCCTGCTTCTCGTCGCGCTCTTCAATCTGTTTCAGACGTCATCGACGCGCGGCCCGCAATCGACGCTCGCCTATTCGGATTTCATGGCCAGCGTCAATCGCGGTCAGGTTACCGACGTTACGATCCAGGCCAACAACATCAACGGCCATTTCAGCGACGGCCGCGCTTTCGCGACCTATTCCCCCAGCGACCCCGGCCTTGTCGGCAAGCTGATGGACAAGGGCGTACGCATTTCCGCCGCGCCGCTCGATGAAAACGTGCCGTCGCTGTTCAGCGTGCTGGTGTCGTGGTTCCCGATGCTGCTGCTGATCGGCGTGTGGATATTCTTCATGCGCCAGATGCAGGGCGGCGGTGGCCGCGCGATGGGCTTTGGCAAGAGCCGCGCGCGCCTTCTGACCGAAAAGGTCGGGCGCATCACCTTCGATGACGTCGCCGGCATCGACGAGGCGAAGCAGGAACTCGAGGAAATCGTCGAGTACCTGAAAGACCCGCAGAAATTCCAGCGGCTTGGTGGCAAAATTCCGAAAGGCGTGCTGCTGGTCGGCCCGCCGGGCACCGGCAAGACGCTGCTGGCGCGCGCCATCGCCGGTGAAGCGAATGTACCGTTCTTCACGATCTCCGGTTCTGATTTCGTCGAGATGTTTGTCGGCGTCGGCGCCAGTCGGGTGCGTGACATGTTCGAGCAGGGCAAGAAGAATGCGCCCTGCATCATCTTCATCGACGAAATCGACGCCGTCGGCCGGCATCGCGGCGCCGGACTTGGCGGCGGCAATGACGAGCGCGAGCAGACGCTGAACCAGCTTCTCGTTGAGATGGATGGGTTCGAGGCGAACGAGGGCGTGATCCTGATCGCCGCGACCAACCGGCCCGACGTGCTGGACCCGGCATTGCTGCGTCCCGGCCGCTTCGACCGGCAGGTCGTCGTGCCGAACCCGGACGTCCTCGGTCGCGAAAAAATCCTCAAAGTCCATATGCGCAAGGTGCCGCTGTCGTCGGACGTTGATCCGAAGATCATCGCGCGCGGTACGCCTGGTTTTTCCGGCGCCGATCTCGCCAACCTCGTCAACGAGGCGGCACTGATGGCGGCGCGCCGTGGCAAGCGGTCGGTGGCGATGAGCGAGTTCGAGCAGGCCAAGGACAAGGTCATGATGGGCGCCGAGCGGCGTTCGATGGTAATGACCGAGGAAGAGAAGACTCTGACGGCCTATCACGAGGCCGGCCACGCGCTGTGCATGCTCTACGCTGTCGCCCACGAGCCGTTGCACAAGGTCACGATCATCCCGCGCGGGCGCGCCCTCGGCGTGACGATGTTCCTGCCGGAGCGCGACAAATACAGCCAGTCGAAGATCGAGATAAAGGCGATGATGTCGAGCCTGTTCGGTGGCCGCGTCGCGGAAGAACTGATCTTCGGCGAGGACAAGGTCACGACCGGCGCCTCGGACGATATTCGCCGTGCGACCAATCTGGCGCGCCGCATGGTCACCGAGTTCGGGTTCAGCGAAAAGCTTGGACCGCTGCGCTACAGCGAGAACGAGGAGGAAGTGTTCCTCGGCCATTCGGTGACCCAGCGCAAGAACGTGTCGGACGCGACCGCCAAGGTGATCGATGATGAAATCCGCCGCATCGTCGATGAGGCCGAGAGTTCGGCGCGGTCGATGTTGACCAGCCATCTCGACGAGCTGCATCTGCTAGCCAAAGGCCTCCTCGAATACGAGACCCTGTCGGCCGACGAAATCCGTCACCTGATCCGCGGTGAGCGTATCGTGCGCGAAACCTCGACCAGTCCAACCCCGGAGGAGCCCCGCCCGCCCTCCGGCCGGCGTACCTCAGTGCCGCCCTCGGGCCGCCCGAGCGGTCTCGAACCGGAGCCCCAGCCCGGCGGTTAACTCGCGACGGCCCTGACGAAACAAACGCCCGAACCAGTTGTTCGGGCGTTCGCCTTTTCGGAGCTACACCGGCTCCAGCGGAGCATGCAGGCTTGTGCTGGGGCAGATGATGCCGCCGCGGTCGCCGACCGTGACGCTGCCGTAGCGCTCGGCGTAAACCGGCGGCAGCGGACGTGCGCCCGGAGCGGCGAGCCACAGGCGCAGCAAATGTCGCTTGCGGTGTTCCTCGGGCCAGTCCACGAACGCGGTGCGGTCGTGCAGGATCGTATGGTTGTGCAGAAACTGCATGTCGCCCGGGCGGAACTCCATGTCGAGCCGCAGATCGGCGTCGTTGGCAAGGTCGTCGAACATGTCGAGCGCCTCGACATCCTCTTGTGCCAGCCGCCGCACTTCCGGAAAACGCTGCCCGGAATTGATGTAGGTGCGCGAATAGAGGGCCGAGAGATACCCGGCGTGGTCGTTGTACACCGGGATCTCGAAATACGGCTTCTTGCCCTCCGGTATTTCGCCGCGGCGGTCGGTCGGCATCGGCTCGAACAGCAATCGTACAAGGTCGGGCCGGCGCTTCGCCATCTCGTTGTACATCGCCATCGAACTGACGATCGAGGACAACCCGCCAGACTGTGCCGTCTTCAGGCACAACAGGGCGACGATGTCGCAGGAATCCGTGTGGAAATGCTGCCGCTCGGTCGTCTGGTAGGTGCGCACCCGCGGATCGGTGGTCGCGAGGCCGAGATCGCGTACATGCCCAAGCAGATGCCCCTTGGCGTTCTGCGACCGGGGGTTACCAAAATAACTGCCGATCCCCCAATACGAGGTCGCGCTGTCCTCGATCGGCCGGCCGTCGACCGGCAGCCCCCGCAACAGCACAAAACCGCGCCCGTTGAGAATTTCACCGCGCAGCCGGTCGAGCACCGGCCCGAGCGTCGGCAGCGGGAAATCCGCCCGCGTGATCTGCGCCAATTCCAGCCCGCGCGCCCGCGCGGTTGCCGTCGCGGCCTGGATTTCCGCCACCTCGGTATCCGAAAACCGGTAGGCCCATTCATTCCCGCGCGACCGCAAATCGCGCCCGATCCAGGCGGCCGGGCCTTCGACCAGCGGTCGCGGTGGAGACATCGTGGTCATCGTCACCAATCCCTTGAGACACCTTTGGGAAGTCATAAAGCATTGCAGCGGCTTCGACGAGTACCCGATGCCGCACCTTTTCGACCCGGCACGCGACCTGGGCATTCGCGCAGGCGCCCGACCGCGTTCATGGCAACGCCATGATAGTTGCCTTGCGGCCACTCTCTTGGACTATGGCTCAATCGGCCCGGCTGGCTATTATCTCGATCTCGGATTGAATTCAGGAGGAGCGCAAGCAATGGCGAACGTACCCGGCCTCGTTACCGATCCCAGCCGGATCAAGGGCGGTCTCGTGCACGTGATGAGCGGCGGCACGAAAATCCCGGCCTATCTGGCCCAACCCAACGAACCCGGCGAGTACCCCGGCATCGTCGTGATCCATGAGGCGTTCGGCCTCGCGGACCACATCTGCGACCTCGCCCGCCGGTTTGCCAATATCGGGTACAACGCGATCGCGCCCGATCTGTACTGGAAGCAGGGCGCGCCGAAGGACCCGGGCGACATCAACACGGTGCTGCCGGTGATGTTCAGCCTGCAGGACCGTCAGGCAGTCGGCGACCTTGAAGCCTCGGCCGATTACCTGCGCGCCCTCGCCGGTGCCACCGGCAAGGTCGGGGCGATCGGGTTCTGCTCCGGCGGGCGGCATACGCTGCTGTTTGCCTGCAAGAGCAAAAAGGTCGACGCGGCGATTGATTGCTGGGGCGGCTTCATCCACCGCGCCACGCCAAACGACGAAGCCACCGCCTCGCGCCCGGTGCCGGTGATCGATCTCGTCAAGAATTTGCAATGCCCGGTGTTCGGCGTGTTCGGCGAGGAAGACCAGAACCCGCCGCTCGCGATGGAAGCCGAACTCAGGGAGCGCGGCGCGAAATTCAGCAAGGACGTAACGACGAAGATTTATAAAGGCGCCGGCCACGCCTTCCTCGCCGATTACCGCCCAAGCTACCGCGAAGCCCCGGCCCACGAATTGTGGAACGACGCAACCGCGTATTTCGCAAAGCATCTGAAGTAATGGTACTTCTCCCTCTCCCCCACCGGGGGTCCACCAGGGGGGTGGGGTGAGGGGGCGGCCACCGGTTCGATACTCGCCCAACCACCCTCACCCGTCTCGCCGCTGACGCGTCGAGCCACCCTCTCCCGCGGTGCAGGAGAGGGAAGAAACTCCCGCGCACCGAAGACGTAGGAGGGTGAGGCGGGTGCCTCGGGGTAGGCGCCAGTCGCGGTGCGGGCGAGCGGCCCGGTCACGATCACCGCCGCCATCACCGCTGCGGCGAGCCACGCCAGTTGGCCGCCCGGCAGGCCCATCATCACCTGGATTTCCGACTTGGTTTGATCGACAAGACAGGAGTGCTAGCCTCCGCCCGCCTCTGAAGCCAAGGGTTGGGAGAAACGGGATGGCTGTCGTCGAAACCGAACGTCACGGACAAATTCTCGTCGTCCGGATGAACCGGCCGGAGCGTCTCAACGCGCTCAGCCACGAAATGCGCACCAAGCTGGCGGAAACCTGGACCGAGTTCCGCCACAGCAACGAGCTTGAGGTTGCGATCTTCACCGGCACCGGCCGCGGTTTCTGCGCTGGCGAGGACATGAAGGAATCGCTGCAGAACAACGCGCCGGGCGGCCGTCGGCCCAGTATCGAAGACCCGTTCATGACCGGCGCGCTGGAAAAGCCGGTGATCGCCGCGGTCAACGGCTTTGCGATGGGCGGCGGCTTCATGCTGGTTGAGCGCACCGATCTGCGGGTCGCGGTGCGCGAAGCGGTGTTCGAGGTGTCGGAGGCGAAGCGCTGGCTGCTTGGCGGCTACAATCACGGGCACATCGCCAACGTGCCGTACCCGGTCGCGATGGAGATGGCGCTGGGCTATCGCTTTACCGCCGAGCGGTTCTATCAGGTTGGGTTCCTGAACCGTCTCGTCGATGCCGACGAATTGATGCCGACCGCGATTGCCATGGCCGAGCACCTGCTGACCCTGCCGCCGGCCTCGCGCGTCAACACGGTTCACATGATGCGCCAGATGCGCCCGTCGCCGAGCGAGGAGATGCAGCGCCTCGCCGCCGCGCTGCATGAGCACGGCGCCAAGAGCGATCTGATGGAATCGCGGGCCGCCTTCGCTGAACGCCGCCGCCCCGACTTCAAGGGCTGGGACGACCCGCAAGACCGCTACCGCCTGCCGACGCTCGCCAGCACGAAGGGGTAGCGGCGGCGCAGCAGGCTATGCCGGCAGTTTGAACCCCTGGCGGGCCAGCAGTTTCCAGCCGCCGTCCTGCTTTTGCCAGACCTGCAAGGCGCCGATTTTGGTGTTGGTGGTCTTGCCGTCCAACTCGCTGTCGGAGACGTAGAGGTGGCGGGCGACACCGGCATTGCCGGTGACCGCGACCTTGAGGTCGGGGAAAGTCAGCGTCTTGACCGTCTGCTTGCGGTTGACGACGCCGTCGATGAATTCGGCCTTGGTCTGCACCCGGCCGTCGGAATGTCCGTAGCTGAGCTGCTCCGCGGTCACCGCCGCGAGCTTGGCCTTGTCGGCGCCGAGGATCGCGGCGCGCAACTCCTCGACGGCCTTGTCGAGCGCGGGATCATCCGCGGCCTCGGCCGATGCGGTGCGCAGCAGGGTTGACGCGCCGAGCGCGGCGGCGCCGGCAATTGCCAGCTGGCGGCGGTCTATCTTCATGGTTTCCTCCCGATGTGGCGCGGATTGGTCCGGCCGTCGCTGGTGATCTAAGCGTAAGCCGGGCGGGGCCGCAATGCCGAGCGGCTGGCATTGATCGCGGCAACGCGGCAGCATGTGCGCTCGCACCCCCAGGCACGGAGCGCCCGATGGCTTCGATTTCGCTCAACGATCGCCGCTACAACCTGCCGGAGCGGCCGACGGTCGTGATCTGCGCCGATGGCTGCGACCCGTCCTATCTCGATGCCGGAGTGGGGCAGGGGGTGCTGCCAACCGTGGCGCGGTGGCGCGAGGCCGGGTTCTACGCGATGGCCGATGCGGTGATGCCGACCTTCACCAACCCGAACAACGTCTCGATTGTCACCGGCGCGCCGCCGGCCCTGCATGGGATCGCCGGTAATTTCGCGCTCGACCGGGCGAGCGGCGCCGAGATCATGATGACCGACCCGGAGATGGTGCGCAGCGACACGATCCTCGGCCGCATGTCGCAGGCCGGGGTGGCGGTCGCCGCGGTCACCGCCAAGGACAAATTGCGCCGCATGCTCGGACGCGGCGTCGCGATCGGCCGAAATGGCGGCGGCATCTGCTTTTCGTCGGAGCAGGCCGATCGCTGCACCGAGGCCGAGCACGGCATCGAGGGTGTCGAGGCCTTGGTCGGGCGTGGCACGCCGGACATGTATTCCGCCGATCTGTCGCTGTTCGTGCTCGACGCCGGCATCCGCCTCGTCGAACAAGGGCGGGCCCAGCTTCTCTACCTGTCGCTGTCGGATTACGTGCAGCATGGTCACGCACCCGACGAGCCGGAGGCACTGGCATTCCACCGCGCGCTCGACGAGCGGATCGCACGCCTCGCGGAACTGGGCTGCGTCGTCGGCGTCACCGCCGATCACGGCATGAACGACAAGGCGCTCCCCGATGGGCAGCCGCATGTGCTGCTGCTCGAAGACATCCTGAACGGGCGGTTTGGCGCCGGTGCGGTGCGGGTGATCTGCCCGATCACCGACCCGTTTGTGCGGCATCACGGCGCGCTCGGCTCGTTTGTCCGGGTCTATCGCAAGAATGGTGTCTCGCTGGAGGCGCTGGCCGATGCGGTGCGGGCATTGCCGGGTATCGATGCGGTGCTGAGCCGTGAGGACGCGTGTGCCCGCTACGAACTCCCCTATGACCGCGAGGCCGATCTCGTCGTCACCGGCGACCGCAACACGGTGCTCGGCGCCACCGCGGCGGAGCACGATTTGTCGGAACTCGCCGGGCACCGGCTGCGCTCGCATGGCGGGGTCGGAGAGCAGACCGTGCCGTTCCTGCTGTCGCACCCGCTGAATGCCGATTACGCCGCGCGGGTGCGCTCCCGCCGCCTGCGCAATTTCGATATCTTCGAATTTGCGCTAAACGGTGCGCAAAGCTGAACGGGGTGCCGCCATGAATGTATCGATGCCGCGCAAGGGTTCGCGCGCCGTGATCGTGATCTGCGACAGTCTGCGTCGCGACCTGATCGGCCCCGACGACACGCCCTTCCTGACCGAACTCGGCGAGCGCGCCGCCCGCTTTGACGCGCACCGCAGCGTCTTCCCCTCGACGACCCGCGCCAGCGCCGCCTCGATCGCGACCGGCTGCCTGCCGATCCGGCACGGCCTCCTCGGCAACACGATGGCGCTCGACGAGGGCGACGGACTGATCTGCCGCTCGGCCGGTCACCCGGATTTCCCCGACCGCCTGCGCCGCGCCACCGGCCGCACCCTGCATGTCCCGACGCTCGCCGAGCGGCTGCACTGGCATGGCGAGGTGTCGGTATCGTGCGCCAATGTCTCTCCCGGCGCGGCCTATTTCCAGGACCCCGACGGGCACGGCTATGTCTACCATCAGGCTGGCAGCTATGGGCCCGGCCGCAAGCCGGTCGATGACCCGGCCAGTGCCGCGCTGAAAAAGGGCGCCGCCGGCGACAAGGCGATGACCGACCGGTTCTGCGCCGAAATCGTCGAGGAACGGGCGCCGTCGCTCGCGATCATGTGGCTGTCGGAGCCGGATTACACCGGCCACCATTCGCCGCTCGGCTCGCCACAGCACCGCCGCGCCATCGCCAGCGCTGATGCCTGCGTCAGGCAGGTGTTCGAGACCGTGCGGCGGCTCGATCCGACCGGCGCGGACATTCTGTTTATCACCGGCTCCGACCACGGCATGGAGACGATCGGCGAGGCGATCGACCTCGACGGGCTGCTGATCGCCGCCGGGCTGAAGGAGGGGCCGGGTTCCGGCGATGTGGTTGTCGCCCCCAACGGCACCGCCGCCACGCTGTATTTCGCCGACCCGCACGGTGATCGCGTCGGGCGGGTCGCGCAGTTTCTGCGGCGCGAGAACTGGGTCGGCGACGTGTTTTTCGGCGACCGGCTGGCCTCGGTCGGCCTGCCGAACGATACCGCGATGCAAATCGCGGTGACCCTCGCGTGCGAGGACCGGCCAAATCCCCACGGCCTCTCCGGCTATTGCCCGATCGTCAAGGACCCGGCCGACAATGAAAGCAAGGCCGGGTTTGGCCAGCATGGCGGGCTCGGCCCGAACGAGCAGCGGCCGTTCCTGATGATCGAGGGCGGCGGGTTCGCGGCCGGGCGGCGGCGGGCACCGAGTTCGCTGATCGACATCGCGCCGACGGTGCTGCGGCACCTGCACATGGACCACGACGACATGGACGGTCGCGCCCTGTCGCTCGATGCCGACTGAACGCGGGAAGCGCGTCGGAGGTTTTCCGCATCTTCCTGCGGCTCGGCCTGACCAGTTTCGGCGGGCCGGTCGCGCATCTGGGATATTTCCGCGCCGAGTTCGTCGCCCGCCGCCATTGGCTCGACGAGGCGGCCTATGCCGACATCGTCGCGCTGTGCCAGTTCCTGCCGGGGCCGGCAAGCAGCCAGACCGGGATCAGCCTCGGCATCCTGCGGGCCGGGCTGCCGGGGGCGTTCGCCGCGTGGCTCGGCTTTACGATGCCGTCGGCGCTCGCGCTGATCCTGTTCGGCTACGGCGTCACCCGCTTTGGCGATCTGTCGCACGCCGCCTGGCTGCACGGGCTGAAGATCGTCGCGGTCGCGGTGGTGGCGCAGGCGGTGTGGGGCATGGCGCGCAGCCTGTGCCCCGATCGCGAGCGCGCGACGATCGCGGTCGCCGCGGCCGTACTGGTACTGGCCGTGCCGTCGGCGGCCGGCCAGGTCGGCGCAATCGTCGCCGGCGGGCTGATCGGCTGGGGCCTGTTGGGCGGCTGGTGCGACGATAAAGCCGAAGCAGCGCCGCTGGCGGTGCACGTGCCGCGGCGCTGGGCCGCCGTCGCCGGAGTGCTGTTCTTTGGGCTGCTGTTCGGGCTTGCCGTTGCTGGCTGCCGCGGTTCCGGCTCAGCCGATCCGGCTGATCGACTCGTTCTACCGCTCGGGCGCGCTGGTGTTCGGCGGCGGGCATGTCGTCCTGCCGCTGCTGCAGGCCGAAGTCGTGCCGCCGGGCTGGGTGTCCAACGACGCATTTCTCGCCGGCTATGGCGCGGCGCAGGCGGTGCCGGGGCCGCTGTTCACGTTCGCGGCCTATCTCGGCACGGTAATGGGGCCGGCTCCGAACGGCTGGGTCGGCGGCCTGTTGTGCCTCGTCGCGATCTTCCTGCCGTCGTTCCTGCTGCTGGTCGCCGCGTTGCCGTTCTGGGACACATTGCGGCGCCGGCCGGCGGTGCAGTCGGCGCTGCGCGGCGTCAACGCGGCGGTCGTCGGCCTGCTTGCTTGCCGCGCTCTACCGGCCGGTTTGGACCAGCGCGATTATCGGCCCGGCCGATTTCGCGCTTGGCGTCGTGGCGTTTCTGCTGCTGACGCTTTGGGCGGTGCCGCCGTGGCTGGTGGTGATCGGCGGAGCGCTGGCGGCGAGCGCGGTGGCAGCCTTGTAAGCATCACAGACCGACCGGCATAGTGCGCCCGCTATCGAGCAACGAGCGAGGACATGCAATGACGATCACGATGTACGATCTGGCCGGCGCCGAAGCCGACCGCCGCTTCAGCCCGTTCTGCTGGCGCAGCCGCATGGCGCTGGCGCATAAGGGCTTCGAGGTCGCGACAGTGCCCTGGCGCTTCACCGAGAAGGACAAATTGCCGGCGCCGAATGACGGCCGCGTGCCGGTAATCTGCGACGGCGGCCGGGTTGTGCACGATTTCGACCGCGATCGCGGATTATCTCGAAGAGCACTATCCCGACCGGCCGACCCTGTTCGGCGGCCCGGCCGGCCGGTCGCTCGCGCGGTTTGTCCAGAACTGGACCGAGACGGTTTTGCAGACCGGCCTTGTCGGCCTCGTTGTGCTCGACATCTATCGCCACATCCGCGCCGAGGACCGCGCATATTTCCGCAGCTCGCGTGAGGAGCGGTTCGGCCGCACCCTCGAAGAGGTCGTCGAGGACCGCGAAGCCCGCCTGCCGGCCTTCCGCGCCAGCCTCGACCCGCTGCGCCGCACCGTCGAGCGGCAGAACTTTCGTCTCGCGGCAATGCGCCGGCCTATGCCGACTACATCGTGTTCGGCGCCTTCCAGTGGGCTCGCGCGATCAGCGAATTCGAACTGCTGGCGGCCGGTGACCCGGTGCGGGCGTGGCGTGGCCGGATGCTCGACCTGCATGGCGGCCTCGCCCGCAACGCACCGGCCTACGGCGGATTGACGATGAGCGGTGCCTCAGCGCTCGCGACCATCGGGCTGATCGTGCATGTCCTGTCGGCGATGGTGTGGGTCGGCGGCATGTTTTTCGCGCTCTTGGTGCTGCGTCCGGCGACCGGGCCGCTGGAGCCGCCGGTCGCGGCTCGAATTATGGGGCCGCGTGTTCGGCGGCTTTTTTCCCTGGGTGATCGCCGCGATCGCGCTGTTGCTGGCGAGCGGCTATGCGATGGTGTTCGGGGTGTTTGGCGGGTTCCGCGGCGTCGGATTGCATGTCCACATCATGCAGGGCGCTCGGCATCGTGATGATGCTGGCGTTTTTCCACCTGTATTTCGCGCCGTGGCGCCGTTTTCAGGCGGCGCTGGCGCGACGCGATTACCCCGCCGCCGCGGCGCAGCTCAGCCAGATCCGCTGGATGGTGATCTTCGAACCTAGTTCTCGGTATCGCTACCGTCGCCGTGGGCAGCAGCGGCCGGTACTGGAGCTGACGGTACTGGAACCGAGGGTACGGGGGCTGACGCCTTGGCGCGCGCCGCTCGCTCGGCCAGTGAATGCGGGTCGATCGATTTCAGATGCGCAGTCATCGAGGTCTTGCGGTCGATCGACATCCAGGTCGCGGCGAGCCCGCCATCCTGCCGCGGGCGGAATCGCAACGTGCTTTTGCCGGGTTCGTCGAACACGAAAGTGTCGTTGACGATCCGTCCCTTGCGCCGTGTCCAGGTCGCCGGGTTCTTGTTGTCGATGCTCGGGCCGATTGCATAGACCGCCGTCAGATCGTCGCCGCGCGCCGACTTCGATGCCGAACAGCACCTCGCGGCCATTCGGATAAAACCCGTACCAGACATCGCGCAGGCTATGCGGCGCGGCGGCGGCGTCGCTGGCCGCGGCCGACCCGGTCGGCGACGAGCCGGTGGGCGCTGCCGCGATTGAGACCGCGATGCTTTGCTGGCGCGGATCGGCCAGTTCGGGCGGCAGTTTCAGTTCGGCGCTCGGCACCGTGCCCCAGTGCGGCGAGCAGAACTGCTCGCCCGAGGTGGTGCTGTCGATGAAATCGCGGATGCAGTTGCCAAAGCGGCGCAGAAACAATCCGCTCGACGATGCCCAGTGCCCGGTCAGAAACGCGGGCTGATCGACAACGGCAAAGTTCAGCCCGCGTCGCGACAGAATCTGCCGCGATGCCTCGCCACGCCCGCCGGGATCGAAATCGTCGCCGTGGAAATAGAACAGCATGACCCGGGCGCGCTTGACCTGCTCCAGCAGCGGGTAGAGCCGCGTCGCGTTGGATTGCCAGCTGTCGTAGAAATCGTCGAAATTGCCGAAGGCGGCCGGCGCGGTGGCGATCACTGCATCGACCTCGGGTGAGGCGTCCGCCGCCATCAGCGCCAGGAAGGCGCCGAAGGACTGCCCGGCCAGCGCCACCTGGTGGTAGCCCTTGCGCTTCAATTCGATGGCGTAATCGACCAGGCGCCTGCTGCTGTCTTTCAGCGTGTCGCCCTGGCTCGCGCGGTCGAACCGCATGACCTCCCAGCCGTCGTCGCGCAGCGCGCGCAGGTAGGCCGGGTTGGGGGCGTCGGAATCTTCGGCGTTGATCGAGCGGCCGTGGCTCCACACGACGACGCCCTTGGCCTCCTTCGGCCCGATCAGGCCTTCAGGGAAGGCCGGGTCGAGCCCCAGCGCGGAGGCCGGCGCGGCGCCCGACGTCGCGGCGGCCACGACCAGACCGGTCAGCATCAGACCGGCCAGCACCAGACGGGCAAGTCTTTTCGGTAGCCACCGCATCATGCCCGCGTATCCCCGAACCGTTCGGCATCCGGTTTATCGCGGGTAGTAGCTTAACAATGAATGTCGATTTGTGTCACTTCGTAAACGATGCCCTGGGTCCACTCGAACATCACGGAAATGTTCGACTTTGCCAAATCTTGCGATAATGCGCGACCACTTGGCGCAGATCGTTTGCGCGAAGGCGCCGGCAACTATTCGCGTCTCAAGCTCATCAGCACGCCGGAGGCGATCAGCACGCCGAGCGCCTCGACGCCGAGCGCGATCTGGCCGGTGATGATGCAAAGCAGCGTGCAGGCCGCGGTGGTTGATCCTAACAGCATCGGCATGGGGGCGGTTTCCGGGGTTGACGAGATCGGGAAAGCGGCGCTGTAACGAATGCGGGAAGCGCCTTATTCCACCGTCAAGCGCGAGACGCCGATGTCGGTACTATTTGTCGCACGCAGCGTGAAGCTGAGTAACTGGGGGTTCGATGTCGGGTTTGGCAAGCACGTCTACAAAGTCGGTGTGACCGACGACGATCCGAAGGCGCTCGCCGCCGCCGGCTGGGCCGGCGAGGGCGACTGGAAGATCGTCAAGCGCGAGGATGTCGAGGACCTCAGCGAGGCAGAGGCGCTCGAACGCCTCGCCCGCAAGGAAAAAACGATCGACCCGACCCTCTACCCCAAGCTCAAGGGCGCCCCCGGCTTCTTCCGCGTCGCCGCCGACCATGTCGAAAACCACATCATCGTCGCCCGCGCCCTTTCCGGCGCCAGCGACCGCTTCGACCAAAAGGTAAAACCCGCCGACTTCGCCGCCTACCTGATCCACAACGCCAAACGCGCCTGACTTCCCTCTCCCGCACCGCGGGAGAGGGTGGCTCGGCGCGCCAGCGGCGAGACGGGTGAGGGTCGTTGGTCGAGGTTCGAGCCTGTGGCCGCCCCCTCACCCCAACCCTCTCCCCCGATGGGGGCGAGGGAGCGAAATTGCCCTCTCCCGCATCGCGGGAGAGGGTGGCTCGGCGCGCCAGCGGCGAGACGGGTGAGGGTCTTTTCCCGCGGCGCCACCCTCACCCGTCCTCGGGCGTCGCCCGCGGCCACCCTCTCCCGCGGTGCGGTAGAGGGAAGGGGGGTCACTCCGCGGGGGGCTGCGGGGCGGGCATGATGCGGGTGTCGAGGTCGGGGGCGGTTCCGAAGGTGAGGCGGATGCGGTAGTGGGTCCAGTCGCGCTTGTAGGTGATCGGGTCGGGCAGCAGGATGTCGGCGCTGGAAACCGTCGCGAGCAGCTGTTCGCGGCCATAGACCGCGGCGCCGCCGCTGGTGTGTTGCGTCCCCATCGCCACCTTGTCGGCGGTGCCCATCAGGGCGCTCTGCCACGGATCGTTGGCGACAAACTGACCGTTGGCAAAGCTCGGCGACCCTTCCGCCTCGACCGAGTTCGCCGCGGTCGCGGTGCCGTCGGGCGCGATCAGGTCGGCGGCGCGTAGCGGCAGCCGGTCAACCGTGCTGACGACGATCGTGTCGATGATGCCGCCGCGTGGAAATCCGACATGTACCTGCGGCGCGGCGCCCGATTGCGGCGGCCCGCCATCCTCGCACCCGACGATCAGCAACAGGGGCAACAGGCCCGGCCACACGCGGCGCATCGCATCCCCGCGAAAATTCGTTCCCGACGGGTTAAGCCCCGACGGGCTAAGCTATGTCATCGCCGCCCGGCCCGCGCAATCCTGGGGCGACAGAAAAGCCGGCGCCGGGCACAATCGCGTGCTGCTCGCCGAGACCGAGAATGGGAGACCGAGAATGAACGATGCATCCCCACCGCGCCCGCAGGAAATCGGCACCGTCGAAGACCGGTTTTTCACCATCCGCGACTTCCGCCTGACCAATGGCGAGGTCATGCCGGAGGTGACGATCGCGTATGAAACCTATGGCAGCCTCGCGCCGCACGGCCGCAACGCGATGCTGATCACCCACGGCTTTACCGGCAGCCATCGCGCCGCCGGCCGCAACCCGGCCAATAACAACATGCCGGGCTCCTGGGACGGGCTGATCGGCCCGGGCAAAGCGATCGACACCGACAAACTGTTCATCGTGGCGTCGAACATGCTGGGGTCGTCGTTCGGCTCGACCAACGCGGCGAGCGTCAATCCGAAAACCGGCCGCCCCTATGGGCCGGATTTTCCGAACATCACGATCCGCGACATCGTCAATGCGCAAAAGGCCCTGCTCGACTCGCTCGGCGTCAAGCACCTGGTTGCGGTCGGCGGGCCGTCCTATGGCGGCTACCAGTCGTTTCAGTGGGCCGTCGCCTATCCCGATTTCATGGACGGGATCGTGCCGGTCAACACCGCGCCGTGGGCCTCGGTCAACACCGACAAGCAGCTTGCCGAGGTGACGGCGCGGCTCTCCGCCGACCCGGAATGGCATGGCGGCCACTATTACGGCAAAGGCGGCGCCAAGGGGGCGCTGATCGATATCCGCATTGAAACGCTGAAGCGCTACGGCATCGACGAGGTACTGAAGCCGCGCTTCCCCGACCCGGTGGCGCGCGAGGCGGCGATCCGTGAACAGGCGGCGGCCTGGGCTGCGAAGTGGGATGCGCATTCGCTGATCATTCTGCGGCGCGCGCTGCTCGGCTTCGACACGCGGCCCGAATTCGACAAGATCAAGGCCAGGGTGTTCTACATGCTGTGCCGCAGCGACGCGCTGTTCCCGCCCAAGATCGCGCCGGACGTGATGAAGCGGCTGGCCGATGCCGGGGTCGAGGCGCGGTTTTTCGAGCTGGACAGCGATCTCGGCCATTCCTCGACCGGCGCCGAACACGCCAAATGGTCGCCGATGCTGCGCGAGTTCATGGCCCCGCTGGTCGCCGCCGCCGGCTGAGCCGCCGTCATCTGGTGGCGGTGCGGCCACCGGCGAAGAATTCGAGGGCGGCGTTGAGCTGGCCGTCCTGCGCGGTGCCGATGATTTTGGGGTTCATCGGGTGGTCGGTCTCGCTCGGGGTCGTCGGCTTGGCCGCGACCCGTGTCGCCGGTTGTGGCGCGGCACCGATCGCGCCCGGCGTCTTGATCGAGCCGAACAAATCCTTCTCGTAGGTAATCACCGCGTTGGCGACCTGCTGGTCCTTCGGCACGTCGATGAGGCGGTCGGGCGTAATGCCGTGTCCCTGGATCGAGCGTCCCGACGGTGTGTAGTACAGCGAAGTCGTCAGCCGCAGCGCGCCGTGGCCTTCGAGCGGGATGATGCTCTGCACCGAGCCTTTGCCGAAGCTATGGGTGCCCATCACTGTCGCGCGGTGGTTGTCCTGCAACGCGCCGGCGACGATCTCCGAGGCCGAGGCGGAGGCGCCGTTGATCAGCACGACCATTGGGATGCCGCGGATCAGGTCGCCGTTGGGCGGCGCTTCGTAGACCCGGTTTTCGTCGGAGTCGCGCCCGCGTGTCGTGACGACAGCGCCCTTGTCGAGAAAATCGTCCGAGACCTCGACCGCCGCGTCGAGCAGTCCGCCGGCATCGTTGCGCAGATCGAGGATGAAACCGGCGAGCGACCCGCCGGCCTGCTGCCGCATGCGGGCGACGGCGGCCCGCAGCTCGGCCGGGGTGGTTTCGTCGAACGTGCTGATCCGCACATAGCCGATGTGCCCCGGCTTCAGCGCGTATTTGACCGAATTCGACGTGGATGACCGCCCGCGTGATCGGTACGTCGAAGACCGGCCGGTTGGCGCGCGCGATCGTCAGCACGACGCGGCTGCCCGGCGCGCCGCGCAGCCGCCGCACGACATCGCCGATATCCATGCCGACGATCGCCTGTCCGTCGGCCTTGACGATGCGGTCGCCGGGCTCGATGCCGGCGCTGGCGGCGGGCGTGCCGTCGATCGCCGAGATCACCTGCGGCACGCCGTTTTCCACCGATATCTCGATCCCGACGCCGCCGAACTGACCGCTGGTGGTCGAGATCAGCTCGCGATACTCGCGCTCGGTCATGTAGTCGGAATGTGGGTCGAGCCGGGTCAGCATGCCTTTTAGCGCGCCGTCGACCAGCTGGTCGGGCTTCACCGGCACGACATAGCTTTGCTGGACCTGCCGCATCGCGTCCTGGATTAGCGCGAGATCGCTGCCGCTGCTGCCCCCCGTCGCGTCGGCCGCCATCGAGTTGCAGCCGCCGAGCCCGAGGGTCAGGGCAAGAAATGCGCCGGCCGGTAGCGCTTGCCAGGGCGTGCGGGGCACCGTCATTCCCTGCGAGCCAAAGGTGCCGATCCGCCGGGCACCGCGCTTGCAGAAGCCGGCACAACCCCGTCGATATTCATCCCGATCCACCCGTCGCCCCACACGCCATCTCCCGCGATCGAGCGGAAATTACTCTGCCGCCCGCTGATCGGAAAGGCCGCCGATTGGTGATCCGCGGATTGCGGCCTCGGGGCGTGACGAGCTAGCGCGACGGTGCCGCGTTGGCGGGATGGAAGAAGCGGTAGTTGGCTTCCTGCGAGCGAATGTCGTTTTGCGGCATCGAGCCTTGCCCGGAGGCCCGCCACAGATCGACGAAGTTGCCGGCCGGCGTTGCCGGAGCACCCTCGGATGCCCCCAGCATCGGCGCGCTGTGCCGGAAACAGGCGGTGCGGGCGGCGGGATCAAGCCGGTTGAATTGCGGATCCTGCGTGAAGCACTCGTTGAGCGCGCGGCGTTCGGCCGGGTCTTCCGGATAAAGCTGTCGGTAGGTGTCCCACATCAGGGATGGCCGAACCAGCGCCACCCCAACCGAAATGCCGACCACGCCGGCGATCACAATAGCTCTCATTCACCCCTCCGCCGCGCCTTCCCCCGACGCGGCAGTTGCCTCAACTCCAGTCTTCTAACGCAGTTTGCCGCCGGAAGTGCCGATAAATCTTTCAACCATCGCCAGAAACGGGTGGAGCATGATCGGCTTTGCAACGTATCCGTCACAACCGGAGGCCAGCGCCTTGCGGTCGTCGCCGTTCTGGGCGAACGCGGTCACCGCGACGATGGGAATCGCCCGCGTTGCCGCCTCGCCCTTGAGCTGGCGCACCGTGTCGAACCCGGATACATCGGGCAACTGCAGGTCCATCAGGATCAGGTCCGGCTGGTTTTCCCGCGCCAGGCGCAGCACGACATGGCCTTCCTCCGCGGTGATCGTGCGATAGCCGTGGATTTCCAGCAGATCGTGCAGGAATTTGCGGTTCAGCTCGTCGTCCTCGACGATCAGAATCCGTTTCGCCTCGGACCGGGCCGGCTTGGCTGCCATCAGTGGATCAATCTCACGGTGCGGCGCGAAGGACAAAACGGGTATAGGATGCGCGAGCCTGCGCGTATCGGTCTTCCGTACTGAAACAGCAATGATTTTGATAAAATGCGGTCTATTTCGTGTCTACCCGGCTCACGTCGGCCGGCTCACACTGGTGTAGCCGGATGGCTTGCGATGGTGGCGCTGGCCGGGTTTTTGGCCTCAGTCCCGGTTCCGGCGCGGGCCCAGGATACCGCGGCACAGGAAGCGGTCAACCGACATGCCGTTTTGGCCCGCCTGCCGGCCGATGCGGCCAAGCGTGTCTTTGGCATGGCCTCGGCGCCGGCGCCGGGACCGGTCAGTTCGATCGGTTCCTACAGTAAGGGCTGCCTTGCCGGCGGCGCTGAACTGCCGGCCGATGGCGCCAACTGGCAGGTGATGCGGCCGTCGCGCAACCGGGCCTGGGGCAATCCGGTGCTGATCCGGTTTTTGGAGCGCTTTGCCGCCACCGCCGCGTCGGTCGGGTGGCCGGGACTGCTGGTCGGCGATATGGGGCAGCCGCGCGGCGGCCCGATGCTGACCGGCCACGCCTCGCATCAGATCGGGCTCGACGCCGATATCTGGCTCACCCCGATGCCCGACCGGCGACTTGCCGCCGGCGAGCGCGACAACATGTCCGCCACCGATGTCGTGGCCGCCAACCGCAACGACATCGACCCGTCGGCCTGGACGCCGTTGCACCGCAAGCTGCTCGAAGCCGCCGCGCGCAGCCCCGGCGTCGCGCGCATTTTCGTCAACCCGGCGATCAAGAAGGCGCTGTGCCGCGAGGCCGGCGCGGATCGCGACTGGCTGCGCGTAATCCGGCCGTGGTGGGGGCACAACTACCATTTCCATGTGCGGCTCGCTTGTCCCGTCGGCGAGCCGGGCTGCGAGGGTCAGGCACCGCCGCCGCCCGGCGATGGCTGCGGCGCCGATCTCGCCTGGTGGTTCACCGACGAGGCCCGCCACCCAAAACCGTCACCACCCGAGCGGCCCCTGCTCGTGTCCGACCTGCCGGCGCAATGCGCCCGCATCGCCCCAGACCACTGAGATTTAGTGGAGGCGCGGGGCCTTCAGCAGGCGGGAACGGTCGGCCGAGGGGATGCGGACCTTCAGGGTTTCCTTGTCGCGCAGGACCTGCAGCACAACTTCGCTGCCGGCCGGGCCGCTGGCCCAGACGCGCCGCCAGAACGAGGCGAGGCTGGAGATCGGGTCGTCGCGCACCGCCAGGATGCGGTCGCCGGGCCGCAGGATCGTCTTGCTCGCCGGGCCGCGCTCCGACAATCCGGCGACAACGATCGCGTCTTCGACCTCGGCGGCGTAAAGCCCAAGCCACGGCCGCGGCGGCCGGTTGGCTTTGCCGTAGGTCATGATGTCATCGATGATCGGCGGCAGCAGGTCGATCGGCACCACCATGTTGACGTCGCGCCGGAGTTCGCGGCCGTTGGAGTGCTGCACGTGCAGCGAGCCGATGCCGATCAGGCTGCCGTCATTGCCGATCAGCGCGGTGCCGCCCCAGAACGGGTGCGCCGGCGCGGTAAAGATCGCGCGGTCGAGAAGATATTCCCAGTATCCGGCGAATTCCTGGCGCGCGACGACGGTCGCGGCGACAGCAGTGGCGGCGGCCGCCTTCGGCGGCGAGCACGGCCTTGTCGCCGGCGCCGACGCGCATCCGGCTGCCGAGTTCGAGAGGCGCGATGCTGAGGCGGCCGAGCGCCTGCACCAGACCGAAGCCGGTCTCCTGATCATAGCCGAGTACGGTGCCCGGCACCGCGCCGCCGACGCTCGACGTCAGCCAGATCGACTCGGCCTCGGTGATCAGATAGCCGATCGTCAGCACGAGGCCGTTCTTACTGATGAGAACGCCGCTGCCGGCCCGCTCGGTGCCTAGTGTCGTGGCGGTAAAGGCATCCTCGGGAACCGTCGCCTGCAGGCCCAGAACGGCCGACAGCGCAGCGTCCAAATCGAAATCGAAATCCTCAGCCTTGGGCTGGAATTCGACTGGTATTTCCCAATCCGTGGTGCGCGACATGTTCCGGCTCGCTGGTGCAGGTCTCACATCAGTATAAGCATCGAGAGTGCTCTGAGCACTCTCCATTGTCAAAAGCATCGGCGACGGGTCAGAGGCGAGTCCTGGCCGCCGCGATCGGCCGCCCACGCCTGCGTCAATGAGCCTGCGGCTTTTTAGGCAGCCATCGCTTGACAACGCATGGCTGCCCAATTAACTCAGCAGCACTCTTGGGCATAGAGTGCTAATTCAGATTTTTGATCAGAGCGTTCAAGGAGGGATTACATGGCATTCCGTCCATTGCATGACCGCGTGTGATTCGGCGCGTGGAGGCGGAAGAGAAGAGTTCAGGCGGCATCATCATCCCCGACACGGCCAAGGAAAAGCCGATGGAGGGTGAGGTCGTCGCCGTCGGACCCGGGGCTCGGGGCGAAGACGGCAAGGTGACGCCGCTGGATGTGAAGGCGGGCGACCGCGTGCTGTTCGGCAAGTGGTCGGGCACCGAGGTCAAGCTCGACGGCGAAGACCTGATCATCATGAAAGAGTCCGACATCATGGGCGTCATCGCCGCTTAAGGAGTAGGCAATATGGCAGCTAAAGACGTAAAATTTTCGGCCGACGCGCGCGAGCGGATGCTGCGCGGCGTCGACATTCTCGCCAATGCGGTCAAGGTGACGCTGGGCCCGAAGGGCCGCAACGTCGTGCTCGACAAGTCGTTCGGCGCGCCGCGCATCACCAAGGACGGCGTGACCGTCGCCAAGGAAATCGAACTCGCCGACAAGTTCGAGAACATGGGCGCGCAGATGGTGCGCGAGGTCGCGTCGAAGACCAACGACCAGGCCGGTGACGGCACCACCACCGCGACGGTTCTGGCCCAGGCGATCGTGCGCGAAGGCGCCAAGGCGGTTGCCGCCGGGCATGAACCCGATGGACCTGAAGCGCGGCGTCGACATCGCGGTCGAGGCGGTGGTCGCCGATCTGAAGGCCCGCTCGAAGAAGATCTCGACCAACGAGGAAATCGCCCAGGTCGGCACGATCTCGGCCAATGGCGAGCGCGAAGTCGGCGAGATGATCGCCCGCGCGATGCAGAAGGTCGGCAACGAGGGCGTCATCACGGTTGAAGAGGCCAAGAGCCTCGATACCGAACTCGACGTCGTCGAGGGCATGCAGTTCGACCGCGGCTATCTCTCCCCGTATTTCGTGACCAACGCGGAGAAGATGATCGCCGAACTCGAAAACCCGTACATCCTGATCCACGAGAAGAAGCTGTCGGGCCTGCAGGCGATGCTGCCGGTGCTCGAAGCGGTGGTGCAGTCGAGCCGTCCGCTGCTGATCGTGGCGGAAGACGTCGAAGGCGAGGCGCTTGCCACGCTGGTCGTCAACAAGCTGCGCGGCGGCCTCAAGGTCGCGGCCGTCAAGGCGCCGGGCTTTGGCGATCGCCGCAAGGCGATGCTCGAGGACATCGCGATCCTGACCGGTGGCCAGGTGATCAGCGAAGACCTCGGCATCAAGCTCGAGAACGTCACGGTCGACATGCTCGGCAGCGCCAAGCGGCTGCGCGTCGAGAAGGAAAACACCACGATCATCGACGGCGCCGGCAAGAAGGAGGACATCGAAGGCCGTTGCACGCAGATCCGGCAGCAGATCGAGGAGACCACCTCGGACTACGACCGCGAGAAGCTGCAGGAGCGGCTGGCCAAGCTCGCAGGCGGCGTCGCGGTGATCCGCGTCGGCGGTGCGACCGAGATCGAGGTGAAGGAAAAGAAGGACCGGGTTGACGACGCGATGCACGCGACCCGCGCCGCGGTGGAAGAAGGTGTCGTCGCCGGTGGCGGTGCCGCGCTGCTCTACGCCATCAAGGCGCTGGACAAGATCACCCCCGCCAACAACGACCAGAAGGTCGGCATCGAGATCGTCCGCAAGGCGCTGCAGTCGCCGGCCCGGCAGATCGCCGAGAATTCCGGCACGGACGGGTCGATCGTGGTTGGCAAGCTGCTCGAGAGCACCAACCCCAATTACGGCTTCGACGCGCAGAAGGGCGAGTTCACCGACCTGATCGCGGCCGGCATCATCGACCCGACCAAGGTGGTACGTCATGCGTTGCAGGATGCGGCCTCGGTTGCCGGTCTGCTGATCACCACCGAAGCGATGGTGGCGGAGAAGCCGGAGCCGAAATCGGCCATGCCGGCGATGCCGCCGGGCGGCGGCATGGGCGGGATGGACTTCTAGTCCGACCCGACCTGATCGTCCTGACGAAAACAGTCGCCCGCCCGCGGAAAACCGCAGGCGGGCGATTGCCGTGCGGGGGGCCAGCCACGGCCTGCCGATTGCACAACCCTGCCTTGCGTGAGGTGTTGCGGGCGGATTGCCGCGCCGCAGCGCTTGTCACCGGCAGACCGGCCAACCATACTGACGATGATGCGGCGTCAAACCATAGATCCCGTTTTCGCGGCCGACCCACAGCCGCCCCTACGGCTCTGCGACCACCCCGGCTGCGCGGCAGGGGGCGAGTTTCGCGCGCCGAAATCGCGTATCGAATTGGACCATTACTACTGGTTCTGCCTCGAGCATGTGCGCGCCTACAATGTCGCCTGGAACTACTACGTCGGCATGAACGACCGCGAGATCGAGGCGGAAATCCGCCGCGACACGGTCTGGCAGCGGCCGAGCTGGAAGCTCGGAGAGCGGCATGGGCCGAACCCGCGCGTGCGCGATCCGTTCGGCTTCTACGACGGAAAGGCGCGCGAGGGTGGCGAGCGTCGCGCCAGCGGGCATGCCAGAGACACCGCCTCCCGCGCCGCCTCGGCGCGCGAACAGGCGCTCGCCGTATTCGATATCGAAGCGCCTTTTACGCCGGAGCGCCTCAAGGCGCGCTATAAGACACTGGTCAAACTGCACCACCCCGACGCCCATGGCGGCGACAAGGCGGCCGAGGAGAAACTGAAGATTATCAACCAGGCCTACGCGACCCTGAAAGCCAGCTTTTTCAACTGAGCGATCAGAGGATCGTCCGCCCAACATTCACAGCAACCCGGAAAGTACTGACAGCAATGCTAACCGTTTCAGAAGCGGCAAACACGCCGACTCCGCTCGGCGAGCCGGATATCAAAGTCTCGGTGCGCCAGACCTTCGGCATCGACACCGATCTCGAAGTGCCGGCATTCAGCACGCCGAGCGAGCACGTCCCGGATTTCGATGACGCCTATCGTTTTGATCACGATACGACGCTCGCGATCATCGCCGGGTTTGCCTTCAATCGCCGCGTGATGATCTGCGGCTATCACGGCACGGGCAAATCGACGCATGTCGAGCAGGTCGCGGCGCGCCTCAACTGGCCGTGCATCCGGGTCAATCTCGACAGCCATATCAGCCGTATCGACCTTGTCGGCAAGGACGCGATCGTGCTGCGCGACAACAAGCAGGTCACCGAATTCCGCGAAGGCATCCTGCCCTGGGCGTTGCAGCACCCGGTCGCGCTGTGCTTCGACGAGTACGATGCCGGCCGCCCGGACGTGATGTTCGTGATCCAGCGGGTGCTCGAAGTCGACGGCAAGCTGACGCTGCTCGATCAGAACCGCGTCATCCGGCCGCACCGCGCCTTCCGCCTGTTCTCGACCGCCAACACGGTCGGCCTCGGCGACACGACCGGCCTCTATCACGGCACGCAGCAGATCAACCAGGGTCAGATGGACCGCTGGAACATCGTCTCGACGCTGAACTACCTGCCGCACGACGCCGAGGTCGAAATCGTGCTGTCGAAAGTGCCGAGCTACAACACCGAGGATGGTCGCCGCCGCGTCAGCGCGATGGTGGCGCTCGCCGATCTGACCCGCAGCGGCTTCATCAACGGCGACATCTCGACCGTCATGTCGCCGCGCACGGTGATGACCTGGGCCGAGAACGCCCTCATCTTCAAGGACCTCGCCTTCGCGTTCCGCGTCACCTTCCTGAACAAGTGCGACGAGATGGAGCGCTCATCAGTGGCGGAATACTATCAGCGCTGCTTCGGCACCGAATTGCCGGAGACCGGGGTCCGCGCGACGTTGATGTAGGGAGTGAGGTCGCGTCATGGCGCAAGAGTTCTCGCCGGCTGAAATCTTCAAGCGCGCGACCGCGTCGACCTTGCGGGCGATCGCCGAGCAGGACGATTTGCAGGTCGGGTTCGGCCCTGAGCCGCCGGGCCTTTCCGGCAAGCGTGTCAAACTGCCGAACCCGGCGCGCGACCTGCCGGCGGAGGAGGCGGCGCAATTGCGCGGCGCCGCCGACAGCCTGGCGCTGCGGGTGCGCTACCACGACTCGGCGGTGCACTCAAAGCGGCTGCCCGGCAGCCCGATGGCGCGCGCCGTGTTCGAGGCGCTCGAAACGGCACGGGTCGAGGCGCTCGGGCTCGCGGCGCATGGTCGGGGTCGGCCAGAACCTGACCGCGGTGCTCGACGAACAATATCGCCGCCAGGGTTTCGAGCGGATCACCGAGCGCACCGAAAGCACGATGGCCGAGGCCGTCCGCCTGCTGACCCGCGAGGTGTTGACCAACCAGCCGCCGCCGCCCTCGGCCAGGCACGTCGTCGATCTGTGGCGGCCGTGGCTCGAAGGCAAGATCGGCCGTGACATCGCCGAACTCGACCGCTCGATCCTCGACCAGGACACCTATGCCCGCGTCACCCGCCGGCTGATCCAGGACCTCGACCTCGATCTCGGCGAACTCGACAATTCGTCGTCGGACGACAACCAGAACCAGGGCGACGAGGCCGAAGGCGAAAACGATAGCGAAAGCGGCGACAGCGCCTCTGCCGGGGCGCAGCCGTCGATGGAAGGCTCGCCCTCCGACAGCGCCGATGGCGACGCCGAGGAAGACGGCGAGGCCGATGCCGACGGCGAGATGATGCCGGGCGCCAGCGACGACGATCCCGGCCGCCCCGGCCGTCCGGGCCAGCAGCCGCGCGGCCGGGCGGACGAGAACGCCATCTATCGCGCCTACAGCATGCAGGCCGACGAGGTCATCGAGGCCGACAAGCTGTGCGATTCCGACGAGCTTGGGCGCCTGCGCCATCTGCTCGACCAGCAATTGTCGCATCTGCAAAGCGTCATCGCCCGCCTCGCCAACCGGCTGCAGCGCCGCCTGCTGGCGAAACAGACCCGCGCCTGGGAGTTCGACCTCGAAGAGGGCATTCTCGACGCGGCGCGCCTCGCGCGCGTCGTCGCCAACCCGGTCCTGCCGCTCGCCTACAAGCGCGAGCGCGAAACCGCGTTCCGCGACACGGTCGTCTCGCTGCTGATCGACAATTCCGGCTCGATGCGCGGCCGGCCGATCACCGTCGCGGCGATGAGCGCCGACATCCTGGCGCGCACGCTCGAGCGCTGCGGCGTCAAGGTCGAGATCCTCGGCTTTACGACGCGGGCGTGGAAGGGCGGACAGGCGCGCGAGCGCTGGATCGCCGCCGGCAAGCCGGCCAATCCCGGCCGCCTCAACGATCTGCGCCACATTGTCTACAAGCAGGCCGACGCGCCGTGGCGCCGTGCCCGGCGCAATCTCGGGCTGATGCTGCGCGAGGGCATCCTCAAGGAAAACATCGACGGTGAAGCCCTGATGTGGGCCCACAACCGCCTGCTTGGCCGCTCGGAGGAACGCCGCATCCTGATGGTGATTTCCGATGGCGCGCCGGTCGATGATTCGACCCTGTCGGTCAATCCCGGCAACTACCTCGAAAAGCATCTGCGCGAAATCATCCGTGAGATCGAGAGGGCCGGTGTGGTCGAACTGACCGCGATCGGTATCGGCCATGACGTGACCCGCTACTACCGCCGCGCGGTAACGATCGTCGATGCCGAGCAGCTTGGCGGCGTTATGCTCGAACGCCTCGCCGACCTGTTCGAGGACGAAGGCGGCGGCAACACCCGCGTCAAGAGCCGGCGCCGCGTCGCCTAGCACCCAGCGCGCGCGCTACAACGCCCGTCTAGCGTTGAGCGCGGCGGTCAGCGTGCCTTCGTCGAGATAATCGAGTTCGCCGCCGATCGGCACGCCTTGCGCGAGGCGCGTGATGCGCGCGCCAGTCGCGGCGGCGCGATCGGCGATGTAATGCGCCGTCGTCTGGCCTTCGACGGTCGCATTAAGCGCCAGGACCAGTTCGGTGTCGGGGCCGAGCCGGGCGACCAGCTTTGCGATGTGCAGATCGTCGGGGCCAACTCCGTCGATCGCCGACAGGGTGCCGCCGAGCACGTGATACCGGCCACGAAACGCGCCGGTGCGCTCCAATGCCCAGAGATCGGCAAGGTCCTCGACGACGCAGATCGCCGCCGCATCGCGCGCCGGATCGCGGCAGATCGCACAGGGATCGGCAGTGTCGAGATTGCCGCATATCTGGCAGGGGCGGATCGCCGTTGCCGCCGCCGCGAGCGCCGCAGCCAGCGGCTGCATGATCTGCTCGCGCCGCTTGATCAGAAACAGCGCCGCCCGCCGCGCCGACCGCGGCCCCAACCCCGGCAGCCGCGCCAGCAACTGGATCAGCGTATCAAGCTCAGACATGCGCGCAATTCGATCCCTCTGCGCTCTTTAGGGGGGAGAGGGAGAAGAGCGGGGCGGCGAAATTCAAAACGGCAGCTTCATGCCGCCGGGCAGGTTGAGGCCGCCGGTCAGCTTCTGCATTTCCGCTTCGGCGTAGGCGTTGACCTTCTGGCGGGCGTCGTTGAAGGCGGCGACCAGCAGATCTTCCAGCACCTCGACCTCCGCGGGGTCCACCGCCGCCGGGTCGATCTTGAGGCTTTTTACGTCACCCTTGCCATTCAGCGACAGCTTGACCATGCCGCCGCCGGCGATGCCGGTCATCTCGACGGTCTCCAGCTGGGCCTGCATCTCGGCCATTTTTGACTGCATCTGCTGGGCCTGCTTCATCAACTGGCCGAGATTCTTCATGATTCGTCCTCTTCGCTGATCGCGTCATCATCGCCGGCGGTGTCGCCGGCCTCATCGGTTGCGGCCTCGGTGGCGGCGTCGCCGGCGACGAAACGGTCGCGCACGGCGGCGATCGTCGCGCCGGGGAAGGTGTCCAGCACCGCCCGGACCAACGGGTGGGCCGCGACCTCGTTCCGCACCTCGCTGGCGCGCTGGCCTTCCGCCGCCGCCAGGGTCGGCGCGCCTTCCGCCTGCGACACCGCGACAATCCAGCGCTGCCCGGTCCATTCGCCGAGCAGCTGGCCGAGCCGGTTGGCGAGGTCGCGCGGCGCGCCGGCCGCCGGGCGAAACTCGATCCGCCGCGCCTCCGCGTCGAACGCCACCAGATGCACATCCGACCACAGATGCGCCCGCAGCAGCGCCTCGCGGTGCTGGTCGAACAGCTCGACGACCTCGGCAAAATTCTGCGGCGCCGGATCATATTCGATGCCGGGCACCGGCTGCGCCGTCGGGGCGGGCGCGGGCGCGGGCGCCACGGCCTGGGCCGGTGCGGCGGCTGCGACTGCGACCGGACCAGTGCCGGTGGCTTCGACCATCGCGGGCGGCGGTGTTGGCGTCGCTGCCGCCGGTTCAGCCGATCGGGCGCGGCGGGGCAGGCAGAGCCGCGGGCGCTGCGGCAGGCCGCGCAACGACCGTCTCGCCGCTCGTCAGCGCCCGCACCAGATCGGCCGGCGCCGGCATGTCGGCGACATAGGCGAGGCGCACCAGCACCATCGCGGCGGCCTGCGCCGGCGCCGGCGCGTTCTGCACCTCCTCGATGCCCTTGAGCAGCATCTGCCACGCGCGCGTCAGCACCGGCATCGACAATGCCGCGGCGAGCGGCCTGGCGCGGTCGCGGTCGCCGTCTTCGAGCGGGTCGCCGCTGCCGGCCTCGGGCGCCAGTTTCAGGCGGGTCACGAAATGCGTCAGGTCGAGCAGGTCGTGCAGCACCATCAGCGGGTCGGCGCCGCCCTGGTAGAGGCTGTCCATGCGGTCGAGCGCACCCGCCGCATCGCCCCGCAGCACGGTCTCGAACAGATCGAACACGAGGTTGCGGTCGGCGATGCCGAGCATGTCGCGCACCGCCGCTTCCTCGATCGCGCCCGTCGCGTCGCTCGACAACGCGATCGCCTGGTCGAGCAACGACAGCCCGTCGCGCACCGATCCGTCGGCCGCCCGCGCGATCAGCCCGAGCGCCGCCGGCGCCACCGAAACGCCCTCGGCCTCGGCGATCCGCCGATAATGCTCGACAAGCTGTTCGATCGGCACGCGGCGCAGCGAAAATCGCTGGCAGCGCGACAACACCGTTACCGGCACGCGGTGCACTTCGGTCGTCGCGAACACGAATTTGACATCGGGCGGCGGCTCTTCGAGCGTCTTCAACAGCGCGTTGAAGGCGTTTTTCGAGAGCATGTGGACTTCGTCGATGATGTAGATCTTGTAGCGCGCCGAGACCGGGCGATAGCGCACGCCCTCGGTCAGGTCGCGGATGTCGTCGACGCCGGTGCGCGAGGCGGCGTCCATTTCGATGACATCGACATGCCGGTCCTCGGCGATCGACCGGCAATGGACGCACTCGCCGCAGGGCGCGATGGTCGGCCCGCCGGTGCCGTCCGGGCCGATGCAGTTGAGCGCCCGCGCGATGATGCGGGCCGTCGTGGTTTTGCCGGTGCCGCGGATGCCGGTCAGGATGAAAGCCTGCGCGATGCGCCCGGTCGCGATGGCGTTCGACAGGGTGCGGACCATCGCCTCCTGCCCGATCACCTCGGCAAAAGTCTGCGGCCGGTATTTGCGGGCGAGAACGCGATAGGGGGTCGCGGGTTCGGTCATGCTGCGGCGACTTGATGAGGTGGGAGGCCGAGCAAACGACCCAGACCGAAACTCGTTACGGCTGCTTCCTTCCGGACCTGACCGGGTTGGCGAGGGACCTGCCCGCCGCCGACCTCCCACCGCACTATATCAGGTGCCGCCCAGCGCACGGCAAGTTTCCGCTGTGAAGCTCACCGACGAGCGCGAGATGGCGTTTGATCTCTTTTTCTTCGCCATTACCGCTTCTGCGCATGGGCGCTAGCTGCAAGAGAAACCTCTGTTTCTGTCATTCCGGGGCAGCCCGGAGGGCTGAACCCGGAACCCATGAACACGGTCATCGCCCTTTTTGCACCGTCCGTGTTCATGGGTTCCGGGTTCGCCGCTGCGCGACGCCCCGGAATGACAGAGAAAGGACTCTGCCTCAAAGTTAGCGCCTATGCGCTTTCGCGGGGATGACGAAAAGAAGAGCGCTATACCCCGAACTCGCCGTAATCGCCGGCGGCCCGGTCGGAGGCGTGGTCGAAGGGGAGGTTGAGGGCCTTGTCCTGCCGGATGTCGCAGGCATCGAGAAACCCGCCATAGCCGCGCCACCAGTTGGGCATCGCCAGCCAGCCGTATCGCGCCAGCCCGGCGGCGATCAGCGATTTGCAGACAAGGCCCGAGCCGTAGACGCCGATGCGGTAATTCGCGCCGCTGCCTCCGGCCGCCGCCAGCCCCGCCGCGACGCCTCGGAAATACTGGCTGATCGGCCCACTCACATCGGCCGGCGTCGCATCATAATTGACGACGAAATAGATCGCGGTGCCAAACGGCTGACCCGTCGCCGTCGCGCGGTGATAGGCGCTCGCCCCGTCATTCGCACCGGATACGCGCGAAAAGCACGAAGCGTCGTGCGAGGCCGCCTCCCACACCGCGACCAGCTTCAATCCCGTGCCGGACAGCAGCCTGGCTTCGGTGGCCGACAGGGACGGCCACGGCGATGTGCAGTCGCGGTAATAGCGGCACACGAAATCGAGAGCGGCATCCCTTATTTCCGGAAGATACAGGCCGGCATCGTCCAGCAGATCGATTCCCTTCGCCATCGTCGCGTCACCTTCACGGCAGAAATACGCTCTGTTCAACAGCCCGTCCGACGCGGCGGCAACGCCGGTCGACAGGGCTCGCGATCACCATAGCGGCGGCGCGCCGCCGCCAATGTGACTCGGATCACATTGGTATGTTTGCGATCATCGATTGGCGGCGCTTCTACCGGGAGCGGCGCGCGTGCTAGCGTTCGTGCGACAAAACCCAACGACGAGGACAATCATGGCCGGTGTGCTGCGCCATCTCGCCAAGCTCGACATCCCCGGCGGCGGTCAGGTCGTCGCCGAGGGCGATTACGCCTATATCGGCCATATGGGGCCGCCCGACGGCACCTCGATCGTCGATGTCTCCGACCCGCGCAAGCCGCGCATCGTCAGCCGCATCGAGGTGCCGAGCTACATGCACTCGCACAAGGTGCGGGTGCACGGCGACATCATGATGGTCAACAACGAGCCGTTCCGCGCCGGCGCCGGCGGCGAACCGGCCGATTTCGCCGGCGGGATCAAGGTCTACGACGTCACTGACAAGACCAAGCCGCGCCAGATCGGGCATTACAAATCGGGCGGCTCGCACCGTTTCGATTCGGACGGGCGCTATGCCTACATCTCATCCGAGGAGGAGGGGTATCTCGGCGACATCGTCGTGATCCTCGACATGGCCGATCCGACGAAGCCCGACGGCGATCGGCAAATGGTGGATGCCGGGGCAATGGACCGCCGGCGGCGAGACTCCGACCTGGCCGGGGCGGCGGCATCGCTGCCACCACCCGCTGCGCCGCGGCAACCGGCTCTATACCAGCTACTGGCATGGTGGCTTTGTGATCCTCGATGTCGATGATTTGACGCCAGCCGAAATTCATCAGCGGCCTCGACTGGAGCCCGCCCTATCCGTGCCCGACCCATACGGTATTGCCGATCCCGCACGAATTGATGGGCCGCAAGATCGCGGTCGTGACCGACGAGGAGGTGTCGGACCGGCTGACCCCGTCGCCCAACGCCTTTATGTGGATCGTCGATATCACCGACGAGGCGTACCCGATGCCGATCTCGACATGGCGGGTGCCGCATGACGAGCCGTTCGACCCGACCTGCTGGTACGGCGCGCACCAGCCGCAGGAGACCGTCAACGGCAACATCATCCTGGTGACCTGGTTCGGCGGCGGGCTGCGCGCGGTCGATATCTCAAACCCGTACCGGCCGGAGGAAGTCGACGCCTTCATGCCGACCCCCGGCGGCGATCAGAAGATCATCCAGTCGAACGACGTGTTCGTCGATAAGAGCCGCGGTCTCGTCTACCTGATCGACCGCCTCAACGGTCTCGACATCCTCGAACTGACGGTGTGACGCGTTACGGCGCGACCAGTTGCGATACCAACTGCAGCAATTCTTCCGGATGGATGGGCTTGGTGAGGGTCGCGGTCGCGCCGAACACCCGGGCGAGGCCGAGATAGTCCGCGACATTGCCGGGGCCGCCGCCGGAAATCGCGATGATCGGCAGGTTCGGCTGAACCCGCCGCACAGCGCGCACGGTCTCGACCCCATCCATCTCCGGCATCAGGATGTCGGTGATCAGCAGGTCGATGTGCTCGTGCTCGATGGACTCGACGGCTTTGCGGCCGTTCTCACCGCGCAGCACGGTGTGCCCGGCGGCTTCCAGGGCCAGGCGGATCACCTGTCGCAGGATCGGGTCGTCGTCGATGACGAGAATATGGGCCAACAATCGCACCAGCCGCCGCGAATTCGCCCCCAGGCTGACGAAAATCCGCGAAGAAGGGAAGAGGGCACCTTTGGCGCGGATGTTGCGACGCCTCTGGCGGACCCGCTTGTTCATCCTTAACTTGACCCGGCGGCGGCAACTCGACCATAGCCAGTCGATCATAGGCAGGGGCGGCGAGGGAACATGGCATCGCGTCAAATGCGTCTCGGCGCCTTTATGCGCCCGGTTGGCATCCATACCGGCTGGTGGCGTTATCCCGGTGCGGCCTCCGACGCCAATTTCAACCTGCAGCACCTGATCGGCTTCGCGCAAAAGCTCGAGGCCGGGCGGTTTGACGCGTGGTTCATGGCCGACCATCTGGCCGTACTGAACATGCCGATGGCGGCGCTGAAGCGCAGCGCGACGGTGACTTCGTTCGATCCGCTGACACTGCTGCCGGCGCTGGCGATGATGACCGAGCATATCGGGCTGATCGCCACCGCCTCGACCACGTTCGAGCCGGCCTACATGATCGCGCGCCGCTTCGCCTCGCTCGACCATATCAGCGGCGGCCGCGCCGGGTGGAACCTGGTCACGACATCCAACCCCGACGCGGCGCTCAATTTCGGCCTGACCGAGCATATGGATCACGGCGAGCGCTATCGCCGCGCGCGCGAATTCTACGATGTCGTGACCGGGCTGTGGGACAGCTGGGCCGAGGACGCCTTTGTCCGCGATGTCGAGGAAGGCATCTATTTCGACCCCGACCGCATGCATGTGCTCGACCACCAGGGCGAGTTCCTGTCGGTGCGCGGGCCGCTCAATATCGCGCGGCCGATCCAGGGCTGGCCGGTCATCGTGCAGGCCGGCGCCTCCGATGCCGGGCGCCAGCTTGCCGCCGAAACCGCCGAGATGGTGTTCGCCAGCGGCGGCAACCTGCCCGACGCCAAAAGCCTCTATGCCGACATCAAGGGGCGCGCCGAGGCGGCCGGCCGCGACCCCGACCACATCAAGATTCTGCCCGGCTGCCTCGTCGTCGTCGGCGACACCGCGGAAGAGGCGCGTGCCAAGCGCGCCTTGCTCGACAGCGGCGTGCACCCCGACAGCGGCATCGCCTCGCTGTCGATCGCGCTCGGCCACGACGCCTCGGTGTTCGACCTCGACGGCCCGCTCCCCGACATTCCCGAAAGCAACGCCAGCAAGAGCGGCCGCCAGCGCGTCATCGACCGGGCCCGGCGCGACAATCTGACGGTGCGCGCAACTCGCGCAGATCGCCGGCAGCTATGGCGGGCTCGCGATGGTCGGCACGCCGTCGATGATCGTCGACCAGATGGAGGAATGGTTTTTCGGCGAGGCCTGCGACGGGTTCAACATCATGTTCCCGTGGGTGCCGGGCGGGCTCGACGAGTTCGTCGATCGCGTCGTGCCGGAAATGCAGCGCCGCGGCCTGTTCCGCCGCGAATACGAGGGCAGGACGCTGCGCGAAAACCTCGGCTTGCCGCGCCCGGAGAACCAGTTTTTTCCGCGGCGGTGACGGGTCGGCTTAAGCCCTCAGCAAGGGGCAATCGACATGGAGGACCGTGAATTTTTCTGATATGCGGGCCACCCTGCTATGGTACAGGGAGTGCCATTGAGTGGCGCCCGGAACGGTTGATCAAAGCCCCACCAATATGCCTGGGTCGGATGCTGCCCGCTCCCGTCCGGCAGCACGTTCAACGTGTCTCAAAGCTAGATCGACGTTAGTGAGCCTTATCCCGATGAAGTCGAAACACCAGCACTCCTATTTTGTCATTCCGGGGCAGCCCGCAGGGCTGAACCCGGAACCCAAGAACACGGTCGTCGCTCTTTTAGCACCGTCCGTGTTCTTGGGTTCCGGGTTCCTCGCGGAGTTTATCCTCGGGCCGGCCAAAGGCCGGACCCGGGGGCTCGGCCCCCGAATGACAGAGAGAGGAGCGTTTCCCTTAAAGTTAGCGCCAATGCGCTTTCGCGGGGATGACGACAAGGGTGATCACGCCTAAAGCGATCGTGCTCTAGAGACATTGCGAACTCGCTGGCCGTGCAGTCGATGAACATTGCCTCTGGTCGTTGCATCCTGTTCGCCACGATGGAATTTCACCCGACGCTGCCCGGCGGCGCGGGGACGCTGATCTACAACACGACAAGACTTCTCGTCAGCAAAGGCCACCGGGTTCTGGTCCTTGTCGATTGCGACCCGACATCGTTCCAGAAATTGCATGCCGACTGGTTCGGTACTCCCTGCGGCGAGAATGCCACCTTCTATTCGCTCGACCATCTGTGCGAGGACTTGCGCGGCGCCCCGGACGACTTCGACAGCATCGCCATCCGGAAATCGATAAGACTCGATCATGCTTTGCGCAAGCTGACCGCAATGCACGTTGTCGATTTGATCGAGCTTTACGATTATTGTGGCCACGGCTTCCACTACCTCAGCCGGCCCGAGTCCGAGCGTCCGGTGGTCGCGGTCCGCCTGCATGGCACGATCGAACTGGTCGAGCGCCGCACGCGCGCACCGCTGACCAGCGACCGCATCTGGCAATATCCGATGGAGCGGGCGCAGATTGCGCTGGCGGATGCGCTGCTGGTGTCCGGGCGCCGCTATTACGACGACGAGGTCCAGCCGCTATACAGGAACACCGATCCCGACAAGGTCCTGGTGTCGCCGCCGGTCCACCTGCCGATCGGCACGGTCGATTACGACAACCAGGCGAACGACGTTGTGTTCTATGGCCGCCTGTCCGCGCTGAAAGGCCTCGACACGTTCCTGCGGGCCGCCGCGATTGCATTGCAGGATGATGGATTTCGCGAGTGGCTCGGCCGGTTTGTCGTGGTCGGTCCGGAGGAGAATGTCTCAAAGGCGCTGTCGCCGACTTATCTGCGCGCGCTGCTGCCGCCGGCACAGCGCCATCGCGTTGTGTTTACCGGCCGGCAGACGCATCCCCAGTTGCTCGGCCGACTGCAATCTGCGGCGTTTGCCTGCTTTCCGGCCCGCATCGAGTCGTTCTGTTACGCGGCGCACGAAGTCCACACGGCGGGAATGCCGCTGATCGTCAACCGCATCGCCACCTTTGAGGATTATTTCACCGACGGCGGGAATGCCGTGTTCTTTGACGGGACGGCGCGCGACCTTGCCGAGCGCATGAAAATGCTTGCCGCCAGTCCTGAGCTGCGCGGCGAACTGGCGCGCCGCGGGGTGGCGCGTGCCGAACAATATTTCGTTGACCATTACGTCGATCATATCGAGCGCTTGCAGAGCCGGTCGAACCTGCGGCCGAAGAATTTGGCGCCGGCGATGTCCGGGTCGGTGATCGTGCTGTCGAATGGCAACGCGGAGGCCGAGGCGCGGACCCTCTCGGAGGTCTCAGAGGGTCCGCTGCGGCCGTTCGTCTTGACCCTCGACGACAATGGCAGCCTGCGGTTCGCCGCGTCGCGATGGCGGGGCCGGACGACCGACGCCGCCGGTGGTGACAATGTCGGGTTGGAACCTGTCGGTAACGTCTGTCTGTTTCTGCGGGCCGGCGACCTGCCGCGGCGCGCCTGGATCGACCGCGCCCTCGCCGTGCTGCAGGGAAACGACCGGGTCAGCGCGGTCACCGGCTGGCTGCACGGCCCGGCCGGCATTCTGTCGATGCCGCACACCTATATCCCGGAGCTTGGCTATAGTGGCGAGCCGGGCCTGCGCACGATGATCCGGACGCGGCCCGGGCAGATCATTGCGGAATACCTGAACGGCTGGGCGTCGGATTCCGAAGTATCCTATCTGCTCGAGCATCGCGCGGCCGGCGGGAATCTTCCTGGAACTGCCTGAACTGGCGATCGATGCAAGGGGGTCGATCGACCTACCGCGAGTGACCGACGGCTCTGCCGCGGTGGATTTCGACCGCTACTCGCGCGAATTTCTCAGCGCGACGCGGGCAATCGAGCGGGAAATCCAGGACCGGGCAGACCCGGTCTCGCCGGAATTGCCAGACCCGGATGTTGTCGCGACCACGCTGACACCGTCGCTCGTCGTGGTTCGCAAGGCCGAAGGATCCGATGGCGAACTTTGGGTCTTGCGCTTGCTCCGCGGCGATCAGGCCATGGAACTGCCCTGGTCGTCGGCCGAGCTGAGCGGCGTGTGGAACAACGCTTTCCATCCGTCAACCGCCGCCGGGACATTATGGACAAATCGCGGCAGCATCCGGTTTCACATGCGTGGACGCGTCGGCATCGAACTCCTGGCCGGGCCATACTGCGCGGCGGCGGAACTGGTCTACGGCGGCAGAATCTACCCGGTCGAACTCCGTCGGGGAGAAGTTGAAAGTCACATGCTGTGGCTGCCGGAAGCTGCCGGCAGCGACGGGAAGCTCGATGGCATAAAGGACCGGGCGCTGGGCCGCGGGTTTGGCCGCCGGTTGCCGGTTCTCCGACAGGAGCATGCTTCGTTGAACGCGGGCGACATGACGCTGGCCGTTCTTGCCGCAGCGAGGACCGGCCCGGCCGGAGAACTGGCCATGCATCCCGGTTGCCGTGTGTTCACACCGGATGAATTTGGCCCGCTCGCCTCGGCGCCGAATGAGGGCATCTCGGGCTATGCCGCGGCGCTGATCCGCCATCTCGGCGTCCGTGTGCTGGGCGTCGATGTTGGGCTGTCCGGCGCCGGCGCCTTCGCGGAAGCGTTTCTGTCGGAAGAGCCGGGCACCCGGGCGATTGCTCTGATCAACCCCATTTTTCCGTCCAGCGCCGCGCAGCTTGCGGCCGAATACACGGATGCGGCCGTGTGGCTGCAACTGGGATCACGCTTCCCGCGGCGGGTCATTGCGGCGGGCTGCAATGGCTCGCTGCTCGGGCTGTTTGCCAGGGCCGGCATTGAAACCATCGCGGCGCCGCCGCACCCGCCGTCCTTCGACCCGGTTTCGGTCGGGATCTTTCGGCTGGGGATCGTGCAGCCGGGATCGATGTCATTGTCCTGCCGAGCCCGTCGGTCGTGCCGAGTTCGGCGCATCTGGTGACGGCGGTCATGCTGGCGGGTCGCTATGGCCTGAAAATCCGGCGGCTGCTGCTGCCCGAGACGGATACGCAGGGCGCCGCCATCGTGCGTACGTTCGACGCGGCGCTGCAAGTCGACCGCTACGCCGATGTGGCGGCAGCGTGCGAGACGAGCCGGGGCAACCCAATGATCGCGCTGGCGGTTTATCCCGACGATAACCCGATGCCACCCGATGTCGCGCTCGCGATGGGGCTTGGAGCGTTGCCGATCCTCGGGCCGTCATCCATTTTCGCGCAATGCCCTGATCTTGGCGGCCTGCTGAACGTTGTCTATTGGGAGCAGCCCGAGGAGATCGCCGCCGCCATGGCGCGTGCGGTGGAACAGCTCCCGGGCATTGTTGCCGCCTACGGGCGGTTCCGTGCCGAGCAACTCCGGCTGCGGGATGAGGCACTGGCATCGTTGCTACAACTGGCCTCGCGGCCGTTCGGTGGGGAGGAAGGCTGGACCACCAACGCCGATTGCGGCGCGATCCGGCCATGATGACCTTTAATGCCAGCCTGGTGCGCGATGCCATTCGCCTGCTCGACGGGCGATCCATCACGCTGGCGGAGGCCGGCGATTTGTGGGAGCAGACCGGCTCGCGCGCGGCGTTTCTGCGCGAACTGCTGGCGCGGCCGGGTGCCGCGGCGCGACTGCCCGAAATCGTGGCGGCAGTGGAACGCGCCAAAGGCGGCCGGGGCAGCCCATCGGCGGTGCGGCGCGAGCGGCCGGTACTACCGGCACCGCAGGGCGACCAGCCCGCTGACACGCCTGAACCACTGGACGAAGATGCGTTCTACGAGCGTCTGCTGGACCGTCTCGACCCCGGCGAGCCGACCGCGCTCTACGTGCCGCGCTGGAGCGGCGTTATGAGTTCGACGGTAAACCTCTTCCGCCAGACGATCCCGATGCCGTTTGCGGCATATGTCCACCCCGGCGACATCGACCCGCCGCGCGCGGTATTTTATGCCGACATTCTGCTCAAGAGCGGCATCCGCCACTTCGTCGTATCCGGCGGTGACCTGTTCAATATCGACGTGATCAGGCATGTGGCACAGCGCGACCCGCGGGTGCGGTTCGATTTCCTGTGGCATTCCAATCAGCTGCAACTCGGCGACATCCATGATTGGAATCTGTTGCGGCGCTGGCTGGAGGAAATACAGAACGGGTCGATCCGCCGGCTCGGTGTCGTCAAATCCGGTTTCGAGGAATTTTTCCGCCTCTACGGCATTGATGCGGTGTTCGTTCCGAACACAGTGCGCGGCGAACCCGACGCGATCAAAACGACCGCCATCGACGACGTCGTGGGCGTCTGGCTGTCAGGCTCGTCGCCTTATCGCAAGCTGCCGCATGCGATGGTGTCGGCGGTCAAGGCGATGCCCGGCTTTTACCTCAAGGCCGCCGGGCTCGGACCGCAGGGGCTGGCGCTGGTTTCCGCGTTGAACCTGCCGTTCATGCGCCTGTCCGAAACCCCGATCCCTTATGCGCAGTTACAATGGGAGATGGCGAGGACCGCCGTCAGCCTTTACGTGACGGTTTCCGAGTGCTCGCCAATGCTGCCGCTGGAAAGCCTGTCGCTCGGGGTGCCGTGTCTGGTTGGCGCGTGCAGCCATTTGTTTCGCGACCATTCCTTTCTCCACGAGCGATTGGTCGTCGCGCAGCCCTATAATTCTGGTCTGATCGCCGATATGGCGGTTGCGGCGGCACGGGACCGGGATGCGGTTATTGGGGCCTATCGCCCCTACCTCAAAGAGCAGCAGGCGTTGACGGACGCCGCGTTGGCACGCTTCCTGAGCTGACGGCGCCGGCGTTATTCCGAACATGATTGACCGAAAGGGGGGAGCGGTGCGGACCCGCGACAGGGCGTGGCGAAACTCCTTCGGCAGGATGCCTCTCGGCGCCATCTGGCGGCGGCGTTCGACGCCGCGGCCAGGGCTTGCCACGCATATTGCCGATGCCGGGCGTTGCGTGGAGGAGGCCGAAGCGCTGCTGCGTACCGGGCGGATCGCCGACGCCCAGGAACTCCTGCGTGCGGCCCCGTCCCTCGCGCCGAACCGTCAGGCCGCGGCGCCGGTCGCGTTGCGCGCATCCGCCCTCGACGCGGGTTTCAAGGCGCTTATCGCCAGTGCCGACCAGGCGCGCGATATGGCGAACTGGCCGGTTGGGGAGCGCTATTATTTGGAAGCGCTGGAATTTTACCCCGACCATTTCGGCTACCTGGTGCAACTGGCCCATTGCCTGAAGGAGCAGAGGCGCTTTGCCGAGGCCGAGATCAATTACCGCACGGCTTTGGCCCTGACGGCTCCCGCCGGGGATATTCTCGAACATCTGCGATTTGTCGCGGGCCGGCAGGGTCTGCCCGGCGATTTGCTGTTTCCCGCGGAACAGCGTTTCGTCGTCGATGACGATGCGGATTTGGCGGCGCCACCGACAAAGATGGACGTGCAGCTGATCTATTTCCTCTTTCTGGGCAGGTCGCCTCAGCAAGAGGAAATACTGGAATTTCTGCGTTCGAGCGCGAGTATTCAGGCCGTCATACAAGCCGTGGTTGAACATGGCGACTTTATCATGAACAACCCGGAGCTTTTATACGTCGTGCCGGCGGCGCAGTAGCAAAATCAGCGGATTGGCAGTGGAGCCGTGCGCCACGACGCTGAGCAGGACCGTGCAGGCGACAGCTATTGCGAGTGTCTCCCGGCCGGCAATGCCGGCGTCGAACACGATGACGGCAAAGACAATGCTGGCGAGGCCGCGCGGGCCGAACCACCCGATAAAGAGCTTGCTGTCGGCGCTCATGCCGGTGCCGCGCAGCGACAGCAAGACCGGCGCCATACGGATCACGGTAAGGCTCAGAACCGCGTAGGCCAGCATCGTCCACGTCATCTGGCCGATCAATCGCCCCAATACCGGGCCGCCGAAGGCAACCCAGGTCAGCATTGCGAGCACCTCCCCGGTGCTGGCGGCGCCGCTGAGCAACGGCTTCGGATCGGCGTGCAGATAGCCGAACGACAGACCGCCGACGAAACACGCGATAAAGCCGCTGCCCCCCAGCGCCTGGGCTGCCGCGAAGCAGAGTCCCGCCAGTGCGACGACCGGAATATGCGCCCAGTGAGCGCTGGTCCACTGGAGGCGCACGGCGACACGTAGTATCCCAACCGCAGCCGCGGCGCCGCCGACGCCGATCAGCAGGCCAATGCCGATTTCCTCGACGATGACCGTCATTATATGGCCGATCGTGCTCCCTTCGATTTCGGTGCCGATCGCAAAATCGAGGAGGATCAGCACGACTGGGACGCAAATCCCGTCATTCAGCCCGCTTTCGAGGTTCAGCGCCTCGCGCATGTCGGGCGGCACCGCCTCGTTGCTGACAACCGGCGCCCCGAGCGCCGCATCGGTAGGCGCCAGCAGGGTCGCGAGCAATGCCGCGGCCACGAGGTCGAGCTTTGGAAAGAGTACAATCGCGACGAGAAACCCGAGAATGATGGTCAGCGGCAGTCCGATCAGCAACAGCCGCTCGGGCAGGCCCAGACTGCGGCGAACGACCCGAAGGTCGGCGTTCGCCGCGTCGGTAAACAAGACCATCGCCAATGCTGCTTCGGCAATCACTCTCAGATCGCCGGCCGTCATCTCCAGCCGCATCAGGTTAAGGCCCAGCGGGCCAAGCAGAAATCCGGCGGCGGTGAATAGGATCGGGCCGCTTAGCCATGAGCGGGCGACCCGTCCCGCGACGGCACTGTAGACGAGTACGACGGCAGCGAGAATCGCTGCGTTCTCGTACAGAGCAGGGTCAGCGACGGCGCGCCTCCTCGATTTGCAGGGTGACGAGGCGTGCCAGGATGGTGGCGGGATAGAGCTGGCCGATAATCCCCTCCAGATTGGCCAGACCCCGCGCTAGCGGGTGCACCGGGACCACGTCGCCATAGCCGATCGTGGTCAGCGTGATAAAGCTGAAATAGAGAATGGTGCCGCTGGCCTGCCAGGGTGCGGTCCCCTCCGGAATACCGCTCAGGGAACTGGGAACGAAGTCCCAAAGCAGGCGATAGCTGGTCGCGAGCAGCATCCCGAAATTCAGATACAGGACGATCGCGCCGCGAACCCGGTGCGCGTTGACCCCTCCCGGCGCAAACACCGCGCCGCCGACAATATATCCGACGAGAATGAAGCTGCCGACACTGCCGATATGGGTCAAAACCACCGTCGCCGGCGTCGGGGCGATGTGGTCCAGCACCGAGCCGATTACGGTAAACAGAGATGCAAGAATAGCGACGATCGTCGCAACGTGGCTGCGCGAGGCGAGGACGACGAGCACGGCGAAAGTTATAGCCAGCATCTCCATGAGGAGTTCGCGAGCCGTAATATCCCGCTGCTGTAAACGGGGCGGCGAGAAACACCGTCACGCATTGCACGACCAGCAATGCGGTCAATATCGGGTCTCTCGCCCGATCGCGCCATGAACTAAATGGCGACTCAACAGTCACGATCGGGCCTCATCAGCTGAGCCTCTTGCCCGGCTTACTCCGCTGCCGCGGTGGCCGGGGCCGCCGGCGGGTGCTTCTTTGCGTGCCGCCGCTCATCGACGCCTTGCAGCACCGCGAAGAACGAGGGCACGAACAGCACCGCCAGACAGGTCGAGGCGATGATGCCGCTCAGCACGCTGACGCCCAGCGAGATGCGGCTGACCGCGCCGGCGCCGGTCGCCAGGACCAGCGGCACGACACCGAGCCCGAAGGCAAACGAGGTCATCAGGATCGGGCGGAACCGCAGCCGCGCCGCCTCGACCGCGGCTTCAAGGATCGGCTTGCCCTGCACCATGCGGCCTTCGCGCGCCATCTCGACGATCAGGATGCCGTTCTTGGCCGATAACGCGATCATCAGGATGAGGCCGATCTGGGTGTAGAGGTTGTTGGCGACCCCGAGACTGGTCAGCGCGACGACCGGCCCCAACAGGGCGAGGGGCACTGCCGACAGCACCGCCAGTGGCAGAATCCAGCTTTCGTACTGGCCGGCGAGACAGAGATAGACCAGCAGAACCGACAGGCCAAACAGGTAGTAGAGCTGATTGCCGGTCAGCTTTTCCTGGTACGACATCGCAGTCCACTCGTACCCGACATCGTTCGGCAGCGTCTTTTTGGCGATGTCTTCCATCGCCGTGATGGCCTGGCCCGAGCTGGCGCCGCGGGCCGGCGCGCCGATGATCGTCGAGGACGGGTACAGGTTGTAAAGCGTGACGATCGACGGCCCGACTTCCGAGCCCAGATTTGCCAGCGCGCCGAGCGGCACCATCTGGTTGTCGCGGCTGCGCACATAGAAATTGAGCAGGTCATCGGGGTGCAGGCGAAAGTTCAACTCGGCCTGGGCATAGACCTGCAGCGACAGGCCAAACTTGTTGAACTGGTTGATAAAGGTCGAGCCGAGATACGACGACAGCGCGGAGAACACGCTGCCGACCGACACCCGCAACGTTTCCGAGCGGGCCCGGTCGACGCGTTACCGACACATGCGGCGCGCCGGGGCTGAACGTCGTCAGCACGCGCTGGAACAGCGGGTTATCGCCAGTCTGCTTGACCAGTTGCTGGGTGACGTGGTCCAGCTTTGTGTAGTCGAAGCTGCCGCCGAGCAATTCGAGCTGCATCTGCAAACCGCCGGCGTTGCCGATACCTTGGATCGGCGGCGGCGGCACGACGAGCTGCTTGCCGTCGGGCGCCGCGGCCAGCGCCGTCTGGAGATGCTCGGCAATCGACAGGATGTCGGTTTTGGTTTGTCTTGCTGCGTTCGTCCCACGGTTTCAGCACCACAAAGCTAACACCGGCATGCGGGAGGTCGGCGAAATTGTCGAGTACCGACAACCCGGAGATGGCGATGACATGATCAACGCCGGGGGTGTCCATGGCGATCTTGGTGGCGTTGTCGAGCGCTGCCGTGGTGCGTCCGAGCGCGGCGCCGTCCGGCAGTTCGGTGGCGATGATCAGGTAGCCCTGGTCTTCGTTCGGAATAAAGGCGGTCGGCAGCCGCGCGATCCCCCAGATGCCGAGCGTCGACAGGCCGAGGCCGATCACCACCATCAGGCCGCCCCGCCCGACCATGCCGCGCGATCAACCGCGTATAGGCGTTTTCCGCCTTGCCGTAGACGTTGTTAAAGCCGCGGTAGAACAAATTGCGCTTTTCGGGCGGCACCGGCATGCGCAGCCACAGCGCGCATTGCGTCGGTTTCAGCGTCGCGGCGTTGACCGCGCTGATCAACGCGGTCGCGGCGATCACCAGCGCGAACTGCGCGAACATCTGCCCGCTCAACCCCGGCACAAAGGCCGAGGGCAGGAACACCGCCATCAACACCAGCGTGATGCCGATGATCGGCCCGAACAATTCGTCCATCGCCTTGATCGCGGCGTCATGGCTCGACATGCCCTGCTCGATGTATTTCGAGACGCCCTCGACGATGACGATCGCATCGTCGACGACAATGCCGATCGCCAGGATCAGCGCGAACAGGGTCGACAGGTTGACGGTGTAGCCGAGCGCCGCCATGCCGGCGAAGGCGCCGATAATGGTGACCGGCACCGTCGTCGCCGGCACCAGCGTCGCGCGGAAGTTCTGCAGGAAAACCAGGATGACGATCAGCACCAGAACGCCGGCCTGCCACAGCGTCTTGTAGACCTCGTTGATCGAGTTCATGGATGAAGATCGTCGTGTTGTAGGGAATCGCGAACTGCATCCCGGGCGGGAAGCGTCTCGACAACTCCGTCATCTTGTCGGAGACGACCTTGGCGACATTGAGCGAGTTGGCGTCCGGGGTCTGGTAGATCGCGATGCCGGCGGCGGCCTTGCCGTCGAGCTTGAAATCCTGCGCATAGGTTTGCGCCCCCATCTCGATGCGGGCCACGTCCTTGACGCGGACGAGGCGGCCGCCCTGCGCGGTCTGGTCCTTGACGACGATCTCGCCGAACTGGCCCGGGTCGCTCATTCGCGACACGACGTCGATCG
This sequence comes from uncultured Alphaproteobacteria bacterium, assembly GCA_963737875.1. GTDB lineage: Bacteria > Pseudomonadota > Alphaproteobacteria > ATCC43930 > CGMCC-115725 > DATARH01. Next base: position 213,998 of record CAVTUM010000009.1, read on the forward strand.
TGTATTGGAACGCCTGGTCCTTTGGCGCCGGCGGCATGCCGACCTGCCCGGCGGCGACCTCCTGGCTCTGCTCCTTGACGGCGTTAATGACGTCCTCGGGCACCAGTTGCAGCGAGTAGAGCTTTTGCGGGTCCATCCAGATCCGCATCGAGTACTCGCCAGCCCCCATCACCGTGACGTTGCCAACGCCCGGCAGGCGGGCCAGCTCATTGACCAGGTTGATCGTCGCGTAGTTCCACAGATAGAGCGCGTCGTATTTACCGTCCGGCGCCGACAGGGTGACGAATTCCAGGATCGACGGCGATTTGGCGCGGATCGAGACGCCCTGCGCCTGCGCCGCCTGCCGGCAGCTGGGCCAGCGCGTTGTTGACCCGGTTCTGCACCAGAACCTGATCCATGTTCGGGTCGGAGCCGATCTCGAACGTCACCGTCAGCGTGTAGGTGCCGTCATAGGTGCTGTTCGACTGCATGTAGAGCATGCCGGGCACGCCGTTCACCTGCAGTTCGATCGGTAGCGCGATCGTATCGATGACGGTTTGTGCGCTGGCGCCGGGATAGCGCGTCGTGACCTGCACGGTCGGCGGGCACGATGTTGGGGTACTGCGCGACCGGCAGGCGGAAGATGCAGATCGCCCCGATCAGCACCAGGACGATCGCCAGCACATTGGCGAGGACCGGGTGCTCGATAAAAAATTTGGAGATCATGGCCGCGTTCCCCGCGGCGCCTCGAGCGCGGTCAGCTGCGGCACCACCTTGATGCCAGGGCTGACGCGCCACAATTCGCCGACGACGACCTGGTCGTCGGCGGTGATGCCGGAGGTGATCGACCGCAGGCCGCTGAACGCCTCGCCGAGCTGCACGTAGTGCTTCTCGACGACATTGTCCTTGTTGACCGTCAGCAGGTAGCGGCCGCCCTGGTCTTCCTGCAAGGCGCGGTCGGGCACCAGCAGCGCGTTCTTGGTGCCCCGCTCCATCGGCAGCCGTATGCGGACGAAAAAGCCCGGCAGCAGGTCGCGGTTCGGATTGGGGAGCAATGCCGCGCACCAGCGTCGTACCCGTCGCCGAGTCGATCCCGGGAGCGACGTATTCGAGCGTGCCGTGACGGTGGAAGTCGGTCTCGTCCTGCAGGCTGACGTCGATCGGCACCTTGGTCAGCTCGGCCAGGGTGAGCCGCTTCTGATCGAGGTTGGCGCGGATTTTCAGAATGTCCTGCTCGTTCAGATTGGCGACGACGTAGATCGGATCGAGCTGCATGATTTCCGCCAGGGCCGACTGCTGGCCCATCGAGCCGACGACATTGCCGGGATCGATCAGATGCTTGCCCATCTGGCCGTCAAACGGTGCCCTGACCTCGGTATAGCTGAGGTTCAGCTTCGCGATGGTGACGCCTGCCTCGGCGCCCGCGAGCTTGGCCTCCGCCAACTCGCGCTCGAAAACCCAGTGGTCGACCTCGATCTGCGCGGCGGCTTCCTTGGTGACCAGCGCCTTGTAACGGGCGACTTCGGTGCGGGCATAGACCAGCGCCGCTTTCGCCGCCGCCACCTGCGCCTGCGCCTGGATCAGCTGTGCCTTGTATTGGTCCTGCTGGATCGTGAACAGCAGGTCGCCCTTCTTGACCAGCGCGCCATCGGCAAAATGGATCGCGTCGAGATAGCCCTCGACGCGGGCGATCAGCTTGACCGCATCGACCGCCGCGGCATTGCCGGTCAATTCGACATAATTGGTGACCGACTCGGCCCTGGGTTGGACGACCGGCACCTTCGGCGGGTCGGTCAGGCTTTGCGCTCCGGCTGAGGCGACACTCAGCACCACGCAGAGCAGCCCATAGCGCAGGCGGCGAGCCGCGCGGTGCGTCCGAATATCCATCGACCCGATCGCAGACAGCATTTTCACCTTCGGCCTCACCATTGCGGCGGTCGCACCAGCGGCCCGATATTCTCGGAGCCCGGCAATCCCGGCGCCGGCGGCTGCGGCGCGCTCGCCGGCGGCAGCACGTCGCCCCAATTGGTTCGCTGGCGCATCTCGTCGCGCGTCGCCGGCGGCACGAAATCGTTGCCGTCGCGGATCTGCCAGCCGCCGCCGAGGGCGCGGAACGTCGCGGTCAACCCAGTCGATACGTTGCCCTGCGCGATGACGAGGTTGTTCTGCGCCGTATAAAGGTTCTGCTCGGCGGTCAGCACCGTGGTGAAGTCGCGGGTGCCGAGATTGTATTCGATCAGCGCGATGTTCGAGCGCGGACTGCGCCGCGGCGACGCTCTTGCGCAGATAGGCCGACCTGATGCTGCGAATCTGTAGAAGGTGGCGAGGCCGTCCTCGACCTCCTTCTGCGCCTTCAGCACCGTGTTCTGGTAATCGACCAGGAGGCCTTGCAGCTTCGCGTCCTGCACCCGGACGTTGTTGGTGATCTGCCCGTAATTCAGGATGTTCCACGAGAAGGACGGGCCGAAGCCGAACGCGATGCCCTTGGCGGTGAAGACATCGGCGAGCGTCGCGTGCGGCACCGTGCTGGCCGCGGCGCCGAACGAGCCGGTCAGGCTGAACGCCGGAAACAGATCGGCCTCGGCGATGCCGATCTGCGCGCTTTGCGCCGCCGCCGCCAGTTCCGCGGCGCGCACGTCGGGGCGGCGGCGGACCAGGTCGGCCGGGATGCCGACGGCGACGCTCTGCGGCGGCACCGGGATGCCCTTCGACCCGCTCAGCAGCCCGTCGAGCGATTGCGGCGTCATGCCCAGCAGCACCCGCAGCGCGTTGAGGCCGTGGTCGAGCTGGATCTGCAATTGCGGGATCGCCGATTCGGTCTGGCCGAGGACATTCTGCGCCTGATAGACCGACAGCTTGCTCGACGTGCCGCCGGTGAACCGCGCCTCGGCGATCTGCCAGCGCCTTGCGCTGCTTGATGACGTTTTCGCGGGCGATCTCGATCTGCTGCTGGGTCGTGCGGATGCCGATATAGGTCGTCGTCACATCGCCGAGCAGCGTCACCAGCACGTCGTCATAGGTCGCGATCGTGGCGAGATAGGCGGCGTCGGCGGATTCGACACCGCGGCGGAACTTGCCCCAGAAATCGAGTTCCCAGAGGACCTTGGCGCCGAGATTGTCGCGCCAGAAATAGCGCGGCGCGAGCGGGCTGGAGAACGGGTCGGTGCGGCTCTGGCCGTTGTAGCTCGACACCGCCGATCGCTCTGCTGCGACTGCGGATAGAACTCGCCGATCGCAATCGCCGAGCGCGGCGCGCGCCTCGATGACGCGCGTACCGGCGCTGAGCAATGTCAGGTTCTGGGCGTAGGCGATCTCGATCAGATGGTTGAGCACCGGGTCGTGGAACGCGGTCCACCACGCTCGGTAATCCTCGCTGTCGGCAAGGACCGGCCCCCCGGCCTTGAGGAAATGTTCGGCGACCGGTGCCAGTGGCTTCTTGAAGTCGGGGCCCAGCAGGCAGGCCGTCAGCGGCGCGAGCAGCAGGATCGTCGCGGCGCTGCGACGCAGCGCGCGTGGAGGCAAACCGACCGCAGCAAAGAAAGTTCGCGCCGGCATTTTCCCCCGCCGAGCCTCAATCCCCGACCGAGCTTTCTCGGTACGCCCGAGAGCGTCAAGTTCAATCGGGACGTTCAAAAAGCCCGGCGAAGACCGGCCGAGAGCGTGGCGCTGAGCGCGAGCGCACAGACGATTGCCGCGCCGGTCGGTGCATCCCACAACGCCGACGCCAACAAGCCCAGCAGGTAGCCCGTGATTCCAACGGTGTACGCGAATAGAAGGCGGCGGTTGCGACTGACCGCGCTGGCGGCGAGCGCCGGCACAATCAGCGAGGCGAACACCAGAAAGACCCCGACCAGCTGCACCGAGGCGGTGATCGTCACCGCGAACAGCGCATAGAACAGCGCCCGCCGGCGCCGCAAGTCGAAGCTGACGAACGCCGGCGACGACCCGGCATAGAGGACCGCGACCGGGATCAGCTGGCGCGGCTCGACCCACAGGATCTGGCCGACCAGCAGGTCCTTCAGGTGCTCGCCGCCATGCGGGTTGATGCCGAGCAGGATCAATCTCGACGCAGGCGGCGACCACGAACAGGACGCCGATCAGCGCCTCCTGCAACGCCGCGCAACGTCGCTCGCTCCACAACAGCAAGGCGGCGCTCAGCAGGGCCGCCGCGACGGCGCTGATCTGCACCGACCAGCCCTGCGGCTCCCAGCCCATCGCGTCGGCGGCGATGACGCCGAGGCCCGCCACCTGCGCGATGGCCAGGTCGATGAAGACGATGCCGCGGTCCAGCACCAGCTGGCCGAGCGGCACATGGGTCGCCAGCACCAACAGCCCGGCGAGGAAGGCCGGCAGCAGGATGGAGAGCTCGACGCCGGGCACCGGCGCTCCTCCGGCGCAGGCCCTGCACCAGCCGGTTGATCGTGTCGTCGAACAGGCCGAACAGATCCTTGGCCTGGTCCGTGCCGCCGACCGTGAAGGGCAGCATGATCGCCGGCGACGCCGATGCGCTGCGGCGACGAATTCCGAGCGCGCGCGGGTCTTCGTAGGCGGCATAGATCACCCCGCGCACGCTCGCTGGCCGGCAGTTCGCTCGACGAGTTGGGCGAGGTACTGGCTGCTCGGCGGCACGCCGGGCTTGGGCTCGAGCGCGCCGCCTCGCGCAGGCCAAGCCAGTCCTCCAGATAGATCCAGCTCTTGTGATAGCGACGGCGATCGTCATGCCGCGCAGAGGTGCCGCCTGCTGCTGCCAGCGCTGCATCGCCGCCGCCCACCGGTCGCGAAGGTCTGGCTCGCGGGCGCGATAGGCCGCGGCATTGGCGGGGTCGAGCTCGGCGAAGCGGTCGGCGAGCGCCTTGCCGACCGGCGCATGTTGCGCGGGTCGGTCTGGATGTGCGGGTTGCCGGCGGCGTGGATGTCGCCCTCGGCGCGGTCGAGCCGGGTCGGCTTCTCCAGCAGGCGCACATAGTTGGTCGCCTCGAAATAGCCCGGGCCGCCCGGCTGCGATCGGCCGTTGGCGGCCTGGCGCAGGATCATCGGCAGCCAGCCGATCTCCAGTTCGGCGCCGGTGCAGACCGACGAGGTCGGCGGTGCGCGCCTTGGCGATCAAGCGTCGGGCGGGCCTGGATCTGGTGCGGGTCCTGACGCCCGTCGTGGCGGCAAAGACGTTGACCTTGTCGCCGCCGATCTCGCTGGCGAGCGCGCCCCATTCGGGCTCGCAGGCGAAGACCTGCAGCGCCGCGCGCGGCCGGGCTCGCAGAAGGCAACGCGAGGAGGGCCAGCAGCCGACAGGCCGCGCAAGATCGTTAAGCGGATCATGGCGGCTCCCTAAAAGCGGTGCGCGCCGTGCGGGCCGAGGCTGATGGTGTATTGCAGGATCGCTTGGTCGTCGGGCGTGCCGCGCGACCAGTCGTGGTTGTATTGCGGCGCGGAAGCGGCCGAACTCGCTGGTGTCGTATTCGATCATCGCGCTGGCCGCGCGCGGCGTGATGCCCATCGCTGTCGACCGTGCTGCCGGCCAGCAGTCCGGCTGCGTCGTTGCCGTTGAGCTGGTCGTAGCGCAGCCCGACCCTCCAGCGCGGCATGAACTGGTAGACCGCCTGGGCATACCAGCCGGTCTGCCAGCCGGCATAGTGGGCAGGCTGTCGAACTGCCCGTCGTCGTGGTCGGCGAAGAACTCGCCCTGCAGCATGAAGTTGGTGTCGACCGGGTTGCCGCCCGGCGCCCATTTGTAGACGGCGTCGAAGATCAGCGGTCGTCTTGCCGTTGAAGATGTCGTCCGGGCCGCCGGGCGCCGCGGTGTGCGCGGTCGCGGCCGTGGTGTGCAGCCAGGACGAGGCCGGTGCGATAGCTGCTGCTGTCGTTGATGTCGTCGCCGGTATGGACGAACAGGCTGTGGCTGCCAAACCCGACGCTGGGCCGCGCCGGCCGGCCGGGAAGGCGTCGCCGCGGAAGAACTCGCTGCCGAATTCGAGGAACTGCGGCGTCGGCGCCAGCCAGCGCAGCTGCACGCCGTCATCGCCATACTGCGTGTTCAGGAAGCGCGGTAGGGCAGGGCCTGTCGGCGAAATCCCAGTTGTGCGAGTGCTGTTCGTTCAGATAGCCGATGCCCGAGAAGAACCGGCCGGCGCGCAGCGTGAAGCCCGCCGGGCAGGCTGGTCGATTGGATAAAGGCCTCCTCGATCGACAGCTGGTTGTCGGCGTCGGAGCGACAGGTCAGGTTGCCGAACAGATAGGGGTCGACATTGGCCTGGAAATTGATCTCGCTCTCGTCGAGCGACAGGCCGCGCTGTGCCGGGGCTGGTTTCATCGCCGAGCGCAAAGCCGCTCACCCGGTAGGTATCCGGGTTCTGGCTGAAGGCAGCCGCCTTGCCTTGCAGGATGACGCCGATCGCCGGGTTGAACCCGCCGCCGCCCGCGGTCGGTGCCGCGGCAGCAGCGGGCTCGGGCGACAGGGGCTGGGGTGCCGCCGCTGACGCGACCGGAGCAGGCGCCGGCCCGGTTTCCGTCGCGGCCGGCGGCGACGATGCTGTCGTCTCAGCCTTGGCGGGGGAAGTCTGGCGCGTCGCGGTCTTGGTTTCAGCCGCTTTGAGCCGGGTTTCGAGGCGGTGGATGCGGCTCTCGTAATCGGTCTGCAATCGCTTCAACTCGGTATCGTAATGCCGCTGCATCTCCTTCACTTCGCGTTGCAGGTCGGTGATGTCGTCGGCCGAAGCCGGAGTGGGCAGGCAGCCTAGCGCGGCCGCCAGACCGGCACCGGCCACGACAGGCAGGTGCCGGACGCGCCGGACACGGCGCGTCGTAAATGGACATGGCATGATGGCACTCCATCTTTACGCACGGGACAAGCCGCGCGCGCCATGACCCGGATGGGGACCGGTAGGGGCGCCGAGACTCGCCGTGATGCAGGGGATGACCGCGCCGCGGCGCGATCGTTCGGTTAAACGACCAGCGTCAACCGCGAGGCGGAGCGCGCGCCTGAAACCCCGACGGACTGCCGCCGGCAACAAAGACCAACGTTAAAGATGGCACGGTCCGCCTGACCGGCGGTACTGGCGGCAATGCCGCAAACGCGACAGGCGCCGCCCCAAGATGGTGCAGTGTCAGGCAGATTGAGCAGTCGTCATCGCCAAGGGCGGGCGAGGACGGCGCCGCCGGCGCGGGTGTCGAGACCGAGAGGTGCGGTCCGTTCTGCGGAAAGGGTGAGGGATGCGTGTGCCAGCCAAAAAGCAGGGCTTGCAGCAACAGCGCAAAAACGCCGAGCAACGCCGACCGGCGCTGTGTGATCCGGCGGTGGCGCCGGGGGAGAAGCATCAGGCGGCCCGCTCCGCGGTTGCGGCCGGTGCGGCGCGGCGGCACTCCTTCGCCATCAGGCCAGGGTTCACCGCCGGGATGCGGGGTTTGCGCGCCATACCGGAAACTAGCCGAAACCCCGCACCTTCTGCTACTCCCTCGCAAAATTAACGCGATCTGGCCCGTCAGGCAGTCCCGACACACGTGCCGCGCGCCGCCGCGGCGATGGCGGCAATGCATCATTGGTTGCCAGATGGAGGGTGCGGGTCAGATGGATATTGTCCCGAGCGCAACCGAACTGGCGCAGGTGATGTCGCATGCGACAGCGCCGGCCTTTGTTCTGGGCGCCGTCGCCGCTTTCGTGTCGGTGTTGCTGAACCGCTTGACCAATGTTCTCGACCGTATCCGCAGCCTGCATGAAATCGCCGATGACGATGACGCCCGGGCCTATCTCAAATCCGACATTCCCCGGTTGCGCAAGCGCGCCCAATTGCTGAACAAGGCGACGCATCTGGCGCTGCTCAGCGGTCTCTGCACGTCGCTGTTGCTGGTCGTCGGGTTCGCCAGCGCGTTTCTGCGCCTGCATCATGAATACGGCGCCGGGCTACTGTTTGCGGTTGCGATTGCCCTGCTCGGCGCGGCGCTGTTCCGGTTCGGGCAGGAGGTGCGGATCGGGCTCGCCGAGGCAGACCACTACCGGTAGGGCTGACGGCGGGCGCTATTCCGCGGCGCCGCGCGACAGCTGGCCAATGATGGCGGCGTCGTGCGGACGGGCGGCGGGACGCGGCGGGCGGGCACCCATCCCGGCCACCCCTGACCAAACCCTCGCAACCTCCCCCTCGTTCGTGGCCGGGCTTGGCCGGGCCATCCACGAGCAGCGCCCACCGCCGCACAGTCCGGGTACGGTCTGATTATGCCATCGCCGCCAGCGGCGGCGGCAGCGTCAACACCGCGACCGAGGCACATAGCTGGATGCCGCTGGTGACGGCGGCGAGCCCGGCCATCAGCGTAAACGATTCGAGGTTATGGTCCCAATACTGCGACGGCCCGCCAAAGCCGTGCAATTTGATCATCGACAGCGCAACATCGAACCGGACCGCTCGGCCCGCTGCACGACCTCGCGATTGAGGTCAAAGCTCGGAATGTATTGCGGAGACGTCGTCGAGACGAGCCACCCATTGTTTCCGATCGGTATAAAAACCCCAGCCTGCATCCAAAATCTCCGCCAGCGTCGGGCGGTGATCTGGCAACCGGGGTGCCATCAGGGTGGGATTCCAGTACTGGCACCAATGCGCGCATGGGTGGGGCTGCTACCCTTTGCTTGTGCCGGGTGATCACCTCCTCGTCAGTGGAGTGAATCGAGCCCGACCGGCGCACTCTATTGCCTCGCTGGGATGGTGGGAGAACTGCCTTATCCGACCGTCGCCGGGATGGCAGTGCCGATCGTCGGCAGGAAAGCTCACGCCTTGGGCTTATGACCCACGACGAAAAACTGCCCGCCAAGCAGTTTCCACATCAGCGGCACCTTTAGATAGGCCTGCACCAGCCGAGGATGTTGCGGAAGGGCACTTTTGGTGGTGTAGGGCAGGAAGCGGTCGATGATCAGATCGACCTCGAAACCGCTGATAGCCATGCCCTCGGCTATCGTGATGTGGGTCAACGGCAATTGATGGTCGAAGAAATCCCAATAAGCGCCACCAACGCAGCGGATGTTCGGGCCGAGAGCAAGAAAGCATCCGCCGGGGCGGAGCACGCGATAGACCTCGGCGAACACCTGACTGAGGGTCGCCTTGTCGGGCAGATGCTCGAGGAAATTCGATGTGAACACGACATCTATGGTATTATCCCCGGTGACCGGCGCAAGGTCAGCGGCTGACGTAGCGTGAAACTGGATATCGCTTGTCAGGAAGCGCGGCGTATCAGGATTGAGATCGAGTCCATGCTTTTCGCCGGCCTCGATGTTGTTGATGAATTCGCCATAGCCGCAGCCAAGGTCAAGAACGATATCATCGCGGCGGACGTACTTCTGAAAAAAATCCCGGCACAGGACGCGCCAGATTTTGTGCTTGTTTGCCAACTCCACGTCGCTGAAGCGGTGACGGTAGAGCGCTGCCAATTCGGGCATGTCGGTATTTGAGCCTTTCTGGATGTGGCATATTCGCTGGCGCACTTGCAGCGACAGCAACTATCCCTGCCGCACAAAACTATAGTAGCTAAAACCTGCGCTGGACGGCGACGCGGATGTTGCCGAAGGCAAGTCAGAACCGTGTCACTTGGCACCTGTCTTGCTGCACGAGGCTGAGGTTTGAGGGAGGTCTGGGATGGCGGAAGAACTGCATTACCTGACGGTCGCCGAGATGGCGGGGCTGATCGCCGGCAAAAAGCTGTCGCCGGTCGAGTTGACGCAAGCCTCGCTGGCGCGCACCGAAAGCATCGATCCGCAGCTCAATGCCTATCTGACGGTCACCGCCGACAAGGCGATGGCGCAGGCGCGGCAGGCCGAAAGCGAGATCGCCGCCGGCAATTACCGCGGCCCGCTGCACGGGGTGCCGTTCGGCCTCAAGGACATCTATGCCACCGCCGGCATCCGCACCACCGGGCACTCCAAGGTGTGCATCGACACCGTGCCGACGGAAGATGCGACGACGGTCGAAAAGCTCTACGCGGCCGGCGCCGTCTTGACCGGCAAGCTGGCGACGCATGAGTTCGCGCATGGCGGGCCGTCGTTCGACCTGCCGTGGCCGCCGGCGCGCAACCCATGGAGCACCGCGCATTTCACCGGCGGTTCGTCGAGCGGATCGGGCGCGGCGATCGCGGCCGGGCTGGTGCCGGCGGCGCTCGGCTCCGACACCGGCGGCTCGATCCGCGGGCCGGCGGCGTATTGCGGTATTGCCGGGCTGAAGCCGACTTACGGGCTGGTCAGCCGCTGGGGCGTCCACGCCAATTCCTTCACCTTCGACCATGCCGGCCCGATGGCCTGGAGCGTCGAGGATTGCGCGATCATTGTTGCAGGCGATCGCCGGCCACGATCCGAAGGACCCGGCCAGCGCCAACGTCGCATTGCCCGATTACCGCGCCGCCCTGACCGGCGGTGTCAAAGGGCTGCGGATCGGCGTGCTGCGCCATCTGCACGAGGACGAATGCGCCGTCGCGCCGGAAACCCTCGCCGCGCTGGAAGAAGCCTGCGCGGTGTTCCGCTCGCTCGGCGCGACGCTCGAAGACGCGCGCATCGCGCCCGCCCGGCTGCATTACGACGTCAAGATCACGATCGCCGAGAGCGAGCTGTTCGCCATTCACGAACCGGTGTTGCGCACGAGGCCCGGCGATTTCGGCGCAGATTTTCTCGGGCGGGTGCTGCCGGCGGTGCTGATCGGCGGCAATGATTACGTCCAGGCGCAACGCGAGCGGCGCCGCATCCTCGCCGAGATGGCGCCGGTTTATGCGAAATACGACCTGCTGCTGACAGCTTCGGCATCCGGTCCGGCGCCCCGGCTCGGCACCTGGCGGACGATCAATTTCTGGACCTCGGGCTCGCTGACGACCCCGTTCAACGTCACCGGCGGTCCGGCGCTGGCGCAATGCATGGGCTTCGCCGCCAACGGGCTGCCGCTGTCGCTGCAACTCGTCGGCCGCCCGTTCGACGAAGCGACCGTGCTGCGCGCCGGCCATGCCTACGAAAAGGCGACGGCCTGGCGCGCCCGGCGGCCGCAGCTCGACCCGCAGGCAGCCGCGCCATCGGTGCCACCGGCCCCGGCGCCCGAGCCGGTCGCGACCGACGCCGCGACCCGCGACCTCGTGCTGGCCGCGATCCGCCGCGCCGGCCTGCCGCTCAACGAGGCGCAGACCGAAATGGTGCTGGCCGCGGCCCCCTACGTCACTGCGATGACCGGCCGCCTCCGCCGCCCGCGCGACTATGTCGAGGAACCCGCCAACACCTTCCACTTTCCCGATTAGGTGGCCTCGATCGGACGCGGCGGAAGCCGCCCGCATGCGGATCACCCGCTTAAGCCGACGAGTAAACTGAGCCAGTGGTTCCTCCGACTGTGCGCGGCGTCTCGTCGATGGCCGGGCCAAGCCCGGCCACGAACGGATGGGGAGGGATTTGCGGAGGAGCGGGATGGTGCGGCGATCAGCATCGCATGAGCCGGCGGCGTATCGTGGCGCACCTCCCTCCGTTCGTGGCCGGGCTTGGCCCGGCCATCCACGAGCAGGCGCGAGTTGCCCAATGCGCTACGGCGCGCGGGCTCCCCGCTTTCATCCAAAAGGCATGCGTAAGATTGCGATATTATCAATATAATATTGACAGAATATCGTCGCACCGCTAAGGTCGCGCCCCCGTTCATGGAGAGGTGGATTGACGTGTTTGGCTGCATTTCTGCTGCAGAAGCAGCCAAATCGCCGGTTTCGCAAATGCTGTCACCCGTCCCTCCTCGCATAGGTATAGTCGCAGCAGGTGGAACGTCGGCTGCTGCAAATTTTCGTGGCGCTCGCGACGCTGGTGCCGATTTTCGGCGGCGGTTGGGGCGTGTTCGGCCCCGGCGTGACGCCGGCCGTCGCCGTCTCGGCCGACAGTCATCACCGGTATCTCTCCGGCCTCCTGCTGGCGATCGGTGTGGCGTTTCTCGCGAGCGTGCCCCACATCGAACAGCACACCGCGCGCTTTCGCCTGCTGGCGGCGCTGGTCGTGACCGGTGGGCTGGCGCGGCTGTTCACGCTAGCGATGCACGGCCGGCCCACCGGCGAGATCGTGTTCGCGCTGGTCATGGAGCTTGGCGTCACGCCGGCGCTGGTGGTGTGGCAGGGGCGCGTCGCACGGAGCAGGCCGCCCGACGCATAGCTCGGGCACGACCCATGCGGCGAAAGCGCGCGTGAGGTCATATTCGCGTGCTACAGTGCGGCTAGAGCCGGTGGCCAAAGGCGGCGCCGGACTGAGGAGGAAGCGCGATGGCTTATGATCTGCTGATCAAGAACGGCCTTGTTGTCGACGGCTCTGGGATGCCGGCGTTCCGTGGCGATGTCGGCGTCAAGGACGGCAAGATCGCCGAGATCGGCAAATTGTCCGGCGCGGCGCAGAAGACGATCGACGCCGCCGGCCGCGCCGTGTCGCCCGGCTTTATCGACAATCATTGCCATTACGACGCGCAGGTCACCTGGGACCCGCTGTGCACCTTCTCGCCCGAGCACGGCGCGACGACCGTCATTTTCGGCAATTGCTCGCTGTCGCTGGCGCCGGTGCGCAAGGGCACCGAGGAGCGGCTCGCCGAATTCCTCTCCTATGTCGAAGCGATCCCGATGGAGGTGCTGAAGACCGTCGAGTTCGATTGGGAGACGATCCCGCAATACATGGAGCAGCTCGACAACCATCTCGGCATCAATGTCGGCAATCTGATCGGCCATTCGGCGGTGCGCCATTATGTGATGGGCGACGACTGCCAGAAGGCCGGCGCCACCGAGGCGCAGATCAAGGCGATGCAGGATGTCGTGCGCGACGGCATGCAGGCCGGCGCGCTCGGTCTGTCGGTGTCGCGCGAAAAGGGCCATTTCGACCCGCAGGGCGTGCACATCCCGGCGCTGTGGGCCGATGAGCAGGAGATCTTCGCGCTCGCCGACGTGCTGCGCGACATGGGCACCGGCACGATCCAGGCCGGCGGCGGCCAGTATGTCGAGCTGAAGGACGGCATGATGCGCCGCCTCGCCGAGGCGACCGGCCGCACCGTCGTCTACAACAGCCTGTCGCAGACGATGCGCCGTCCGACCGAGTGGATCGAGCACATGGCGCGGATCGAGGAGACCGCGGCGATGGGCATCCGCGCCTATCCGATGTGCAGCCCGAACCGGGTGACGCAGGACTTCACGATGAAGAACACCCAGGTGTTCCGCGGCCTGCCGACCTGGCACCCGATCCTCTTGATGTCGGACGACGAAAAGCTGCGCCTCTACGCCGATCCGGAAATCCGCGCCAAGCTGCACGAGGAAGCGGTCGTCAACAAGCCGGACAGCGCGGTCGGCATCTCGAAGACCTGGTGGAACTACATCTGGGTCAACGAGCCGGCGCTCGAAAAGAACAAGTGGATGCAGTTCAAGTCGATCGGCGAGATCGCCGAGAAGCAGGGCAAGCGGGTCATCGACGCGTTCCTCGACCTGGTCGTCGAGGAAAAGCTCGAAACCCGCCTGCTGCAGGCCGAGAACAACATCGACGACGAGGCGCTGACCAAGATCCTGACCCATCCGAACGCGGTGATCGGGCTCGGCGACGGCGGCGCGCACGTCCAGTTCCACGGCGGCTACGGCTACCTGACCAAGCTGCTCGGCGAGTGGGTGCGCGAAAAGCAGGTCATGACGCTGGAGCAGGCGGTGCGCCGGCTGACCTTCGACTCGGCCTCGACCTTCGGCCTCTACGACCGCGGCCTGCTGCGCCCGGGCATGGCGGCCGACATCATGATCTTCGATCCCGCCACCGTCAAATGCGGCAAGGAAGAAGTCGTGCACGACTTCCCGGCCGGCGGCTGGCGCATCAAGGAGACCTCGGAAGGGGTGTCGCACACGATCGTCAACGGCCAGGTGCTGCTCGAAGACAGCAAGCACACCGGCGCGCTGCCCGGCCGCGTGCTGCGCAACAGCTACTACCAGGCGAACCACGGCTGATCCCGGCCGGTTGGCCGCTCAGGTCAGCAAAGAAAACGCCCCCGGAAACGGGGGCGTTTTTCTTTTGCGGCGTGTGACGGCACTCACAACCCTAAAGCGGGCACCGCGATAAAATTGCCGTCAAGTGAAGAACAGCAATGTCTTGGCGACAATAACGTCAAGTAACACCGCATCTTACAGGAGACGAATATGGACCAGGCCGAAATCGATCGCCGCAATGCCATGTACCGCAAGGTCGTCGCCCAGGCATGGAGCGACCCGGCCTTCAAGGCAAAGCTGCTCGCCGAGCCGCACGCGGCGCTCGCCGCCGCCGGCGTGCCGATCGCCAGGGGCATGACCGTCAAGGTGGTCGAGAACAGCGACAACGTGTTCCACCTCGTGCTGCCGGCAAAGCCGGCCGGCGAGTTGTCGGAGGCCGAACTCGACAGCGCAGTGGGCGGCACGACCGTCATTCATATGCTGATCCCGGCCGTCTAGGGCCGCGACCATCCGGCGGGCGAGGCCTTGCGTCGCGCCCGCCGCTTCGGCATGAAAGGGCAGGGGAATGACGCCCGATCTCGGCTGGCTGCTGAGCCCGATAACGCGGGATCGCTTTGAGAGTGATTTCTTCGAAAAGAACATCGTTCACCTGACTGACCGTGGCGCCGGGTTTTACGATCCGGTCTTTGCGCTCGCCGATCTCGACCGGATGGTCCACCAGTCGCCGGATTTTGTCGCGGCGCATGTGCGCTATGGAAGGGCCGACGAGGCAGTCCGGCACACCCACCTCTCGGCGCACCCGAAAATCCCGACACCGATCACGCCGCAAACCCTGGCGGGTTCGCTCCAGGCGGCGTTTGCCGCCGGCTATTCGCTGATTTTCGACGATCTCGCGACAGCGTGGTGGCCGCTGGCGCGCTTCACCCGCGAAATCCAGACCGCAATCCTGGGCCCGGTAACGGCCGCGATGTTCTTTTCGCCGCCGCATTCGCAGGGCGTGCCCGTGCATTACGACGGGTTCGACGTCTTCATCCTGCAAGTTTCCGGGTGCAAGGACTGGAAGGTGTACCGACCGTCGGTGGTCTTGCCGATCGGCCCGCAGCCGCTCGGCGACGCGGACATCGGTCAGCCCATCGCCGAATTGACGCTGCGCCCCGGCGACCTGCTCTACATGCCGCGCGGCTTCGTACACGAGGCGCGCAGCCGCGACACCGCCGCGATGCACCTGACGATCGGCCTCCACCCCTGCCGCTGGTACGAACTGCTCGGCCACCTCGTCGAAGGCCTCGCGGAACACGAGGTCGCGCTGCGCCGCAGCCTGCCGTTGTCGGTGTGCCGTGCGATCGCGACCGGCGCGGCTGCCGGCGACAGTGGCATCCGTGAACAGCTTGACGCGCTGCTGCGCCGTTGCGCCGACCGCCAGCCTCGACATGCCGGTGCTTCGCCACGCTCGCAAATTCATCGACGGGTTGAGGCCGCTCGACCTTGAGTTCTTCACGGCCCCGGCGCCCCCGGAGACGCTCGACGACGACCGGCAGGTCGTCAAAAAGCCCGGCATGGTCTGCTACGTCTATGACGCCGACGGCAAGGCAGTGATCGGCTTCCCCGGCGGCCATGTGCGCGGCCCGCCGGTAATCCGCCCGGCCCTCGAATTCATTGCGGGAGCGAATGGATCGTTCTGCGCCGCCGATCTCCCGGGAGACCTCAGCCCGCACTCGAAAACCGTACTGTTGCTGCGCCTGATCCGCGACGGGCTGCTGTGCCTTGCCGGGCCGCCGGGAGGTTTTTTGTAACCTATCCGCCCGACCGCAGCTCGTGCGCGTAATAGACGACAGAGGGGCGGCGCGCGCGGAAGCCGTTTTGCAGGGTGGTCGAGATAAAGTTGTGGCCGCCGGCCTGGGTGATCTGTGGGCCATCGCTGGCGAGTTCGGCGGCGCTTTTCAGGCTGGGGCGCAGGATGGCGATGTGGCCGGGGCGATGTGGGTCGGGGTTTTCGTAGGAGGCGACGACCAGTATTCCCTGATTGGCCAGGGTTTGCGCGGCCTGTTCACCGTCCACCGGACGCCACCCGCTCGCCGCGCCTTCCTCGCCGAGCCAGTGCATCTGCGCGTTCGCCAGCAGCTGTTGGCGATGCTCCGGCGGGCGCAAAATATAGATGCCGAGGCGCACCGTCATCGCCGCGACAAAGGCGCTGCAATGTGTATGTGCATTACGGCCGCCGGGTTCGGGCCGATCGGGTTCTCCGGTCTGCCAATTGACATGCCAGCCCGACGGCCACAGCTGATCGACGCTGGTGCCATCGAGAAAATGCCCGAGGCGTTCGCCGGCCGGCGTGATCGGTCCGCAGCACGGCGTTTCCGCGGCTGATAGACACCTGATCCACAGCAATAGCGCACCGGCGAACAGCGCGCGGCGCGGCAGGCGGATCGCAGCGCCCACGATTATTTCACGGCCAGCGCTGCGACACCCGGCAGTTCGCGGCCTTCGAGCCATTCGAGGAAGGCGCCGCCGGCGGTCGAGACATAGGTCAGATCGTCGGTGACGCCGGCGGCGGCGAGCGCCGCCACGGTGTCGCCGCCGCCGGCGACGCTCATCAATTTCCCGGCTTTTGTCAGCTCCGCGACCTTTTTGGCGATCGCGACGGTCGCCCGGTCGAACGGCTGTGTCTCAAAGGCGCCGACCGGCCCGTTCCAGACCAGCGTTCGCGAGGCTTCGAGCGCCGCCGCAATCCGCGCCACGCTTTGCGGGCCGATATCGAGGATCATCGAGGTCGCCGGCACCGCGTTGATGCCGACGGTGCGGGTCACGACGCCGGGTTCGAGCTTTTCGGCGGTCACCGCATCATCCGGCAGGATGATCTCGCAGCCGCGCTCTTTGGCCTCGGCGAGGATGGTGCGGGCGGTGTCGGCGAGGTCCTTTTCGCACAGCGAGCGGCCGACCGGCTGGCCCTGCGCGAACAGGAATGTGTTGGCCATCGCACCGCCGATCGCCAGTCTGTCGACCTTGCCGGTCATGAATTTCAGCAGGTCGAGCTTGGTCGACACTTTCGAGCCGCCGACGATCGCTATCACCGGATGCTGCGGGTGCTCCAGCGCGGCGCCGAGCGCCTCCAACTCGGCCTGCATGTTTTTGCCGGCGGCGGCGGGCAGCAGATGCGCCAGCGCCTCGATCGAGGCATGCGCGCGGTGCGCCGCCGAGAACGCGTCATCGACATAGGCGTCGCCGAGCGCCGCCAGTTGCTCGGCAAACGCCTTATCGTTGGCTTCCTCGCCCTTGTGAAACCTGAGGTTTTCCAGAAGCGCGACATCGCCTTGTTTTAATTCGGACAACGATTCGCTGTGCCTCAGGACCGACACAATCAGGGGCAAAATGTACAGTGCGTCCGCCGATCGCGCGGCTTAACGGTTCGACCAGCGGGCGCAGCGATTGCGTGGGGTCGGGGCCTTTGGGGCGGCCAAAATGCGACATCACGACGACCTTGGCGCCTTTCGCGAGCAGCGCCTCGATGGTCGGCGCCAGGCGCTCGATGCGCGTCGCGTCGGTGACTTTGCCGTCCTTGACCGGCACATTCAGGTCGGCGCGCACCAGGACACGCTTGCCGGCGACGTCGAGATCGTCCGTCGTGCGAAACCTCGGCATGAGCACCACCATCCTTGCTGCAATCCGCCTGTTCCTTATGGCGAGGCGGCGCGCGCTTTGCAAACACGCCAATGCAGCATGGCGCGTTAAAGACATGGCAACCGACTTAAATAGGCGGGTGAACAAGCTCGCGTTCGAGGCGGCGCAGGCGGCGCGCATCGGCTGGTTTTCCGGCCAGAAGATGCTGGCGTCGCGGCTCAGCCGCCCGGTGCCGCGTCCGCCCGAGTTGCAGGGCCGCGAAATGCCGAGCCGGCAGCGGCTGACCGCCGATCTGTGGCGGCTGATCGAGCGCGACTGGAACAATATCGCCGCCGGCATTTACGCGGCTCCCGAGGATTGGCGGGCCAGCCCGGTCGAGGGGCTGCGCCGGGCTTTCGATTTCTTCGCCGATCTCGGCGCGGTCGAGGCGCGCCGCCACGGCGAACCGGGCGACGCGCTGATGCGCGACGCGGAGGCCGAGCGTTATCCGCGCTATTATCGGCGCAAGTTCCATTTCCAGAGCGACGGTTATCTCAGCGAGGCCTCGGCCGAGCGTTATGACCATCAGGTCGAGGTGCTGTTCGGCGGCGGCGCAGCGCCGATGCGCCGGCAGGCGCTGGTGCCGTTGCGGGACGCGCTGCGCCGGCATCCCGACGGGCAGGGGGCCGCGAAGCTGCTCGACATCGGGTGCGGGACGGGCGCGTTTCTGCGCGAGGTCAAGCGCAACTACCCACGTCTCGCGGTGACCGGGATCGACCTGTCGGCGCCCTATCTGGCGATGGCGCAGCGCCGCCTCGCGGCATGGTCGCGGGTCGAGCTGACCGAGGGGGCCGCCGAAACGATGCCGTTTGACGACGCGTCATTCGACATCGTCAGCTGCATCTATCTGTTTCACGAATTGCCGCCGGGGGTGCGCCGGGCCGTGGTCGGCGAGATGCGCCGGGTGCTGAAACCGGGGGCAATCGTCGTCTTCGTCGATTCGCTGCAACTCGGCGAAGAGCCGGATTACGACGGCCTGATCGATTATTTTCCGGCGGCATTTCACGAGCCCTATTACGCGAGCTATGTTCGCGAGGACCTCGACGCGCTGTTCAGCCCGGGGTTTGCGCCAGAGAGCCGGCAACCGGCCTATTTTTCGACCGTGGCATGCTATCGCCGCGCCGACGCGGCAGGAGGTGAAAGCTAGATATAGATAACTCTTGGCGTGGAGCCACAAGAATGCTACTGAATCTTGTGGGGGAACTGGCCTACGCTACATCATACGGGGGGACAGTATGGAGGGAACCTGGACACCCGAGCGCATCGATGATCTGACGCGCCTCTGGGAAGAGGGGGTGACGACGGCTGAGATTGGCCGTCGGATTGGGGTCACCAAAAACGCCGTGATCGGCAAGGTCCATCGGATCGGACTGGTGCCGCGCGTGGTAACCGAAAAGCCGCAACCGCGCCGTAATGTTTTCGATTTTACGGGGCCGGTGTGCATGTGGCCGATCGGACATCCGAACGACTCGGATTTCCATTTCTGCGGGGAGCGGCCGGCAGGGGGCAAGCCTTACTGCACCCAGCATTCGGCGGTCGCCTACATCCGGCCGAAGGAAAAGCCCGAAGCAGCTTAAGCGTTTTGCCCTCTCCGTCCTTTCGGGGGCGGAGAGGCAAATTAAAAACGCTTATCGCGTCAATTCCCACATGCCGCTGTCGATGCCGGCGAGTGTGAGCGGGAACATGCGGCCTTCCATCAATGTGCGGATCATGTTGATGCTGGTGGTGCCGCCCCAGTATTTCTCCGGCACCGGGTTCAGCCACACCGCTTTCGGGTAGGCTTCGAGCAGCCGGTTCATCCACACCCGGCCGGGTTCGTCATTCCACCGTTCGACACTGCCGCCTTCCTTGTCGATCTCGTAGGGGCTCATGCTGGCATCGCCAACCAGCACGATTTTGTGACCGGGATCGTAGGTGCGCAGGATTTCGTTGACGTCAAGCTGCTCGACATGGCGGCGCCGCGAATCCTTCCACACCGTGTCGTAGAGGCAGTTGTGAAAGTAGAAATGCACGAGGTGCTTGAACTCGCCGCGCGCCGCCGAAAACAACTCCTCGCAGGTGCGGATGTGGTCGTCCATCGACCCCCCGACATCGAGAAACAGCAGTAGTTTCACGGCATTGCGCCGCTCCGGCAGCATCTTCAGATCAAGCCAGCCGGCATTGTGCGCGGTCGAGCGGATCGTACCCGGCAGGTCGAGTTCCATGTCGGCGCCTTCGCGCGCGAACTGGCGCAGCCGGCGCAAGGCCAGCTTGATGTTGCGGGTGCCGAGTTCGATCGTGTCGTCGAGATTGCGGAACTCGCGCTTGTCCCACACCTTGACAGCGCGGCGGTTGCGGCTTTCCGCCTGCCCGATGCGGATGCCCTCCGGGTTATAGCCCTCGGCGCCGAACGGCGAGGTGCC
The DNA here is from genome assembly GCA_963737875.1 of uncultured Alphaproteobacteria bacterium. Classification (GTDB taxonomy): domain Bacteria; phylum Pseudomonadota; class Alphaproteobacteria; order ATCC43930; family CGMCC-115725; genus DATARH01. The sequence goes on from CAVTUM010000009.1 coordinate 233,950, forward strand.
GTTGGTGCCGATCCATTTCTTGCCGCCCTGGTGGCGCTTTTTCTGCTCCGCGAGACGCTCGCGCAGCGTCTCCATCAGCTTTTCCCAGCCGCCGAGCGCCTCCACCATCTTCTTTTCTTCGTCGGTCAGAAACCGCTCGCCGAGCTTGCGCAGCCATTCCTCGGGCAGTTCGGTCTGCGGGTCTTCTGGCGTCTCGATGCCGTTAAAACAATGTCCGAACACCCGGTCAAACCGGTCAAGATGCCGCTCGTCCTTGACCAGCGTGGCACGCGCCAAAAAGTAAAATTCGTCGATATCGAACCGCGCCACCCCGAGCTTCATCGCCTCCATCAGCGTCAGAAACTCGCGCAACGACGCCGGCACCTTGGCCTGCCGCAATTCGAGGAAGAAGGAGATGAACATGGGCTAAGGCCCCCCGAGCAGCGGCTTCAGGGCCTGGACCAGTTGAGCTGTATCTGTATCGCCATCCCAGTAGGCGACGAGTGCCGACTCGTTGCGAGTGATCCAGGCAAAGACTGCATGCAAATCATCGCTAGCAAGATGGCCGTCAATAACCTGCGGCGTGGGACGCACCGCCACGATGGCGGCGTTGTCGAGGTTCGTTTGGTTCCCGTGCGCCATATTGACCTTGATGCGCACATCGTGATGCGCCTTGCCACGCGGACTGACCCACACCGTCATCGGTAGCCCGGTCGTTCTCGGATAAAAGTTCGCCATCTCGAACGACTCTTCGAGTGACGGTGCAGTAGTTTCGCTTAAAATGGGACTATCCGACGTAGCGAACTCTCCGGCCTTGTTCCGCTGGTATTTCCAAATCGCGTTATCGAGGGCTGCAGGGGTCAGATTTGGAAAATATTTATTCAATGCCCCGCTTGCACGGACGACCATCTCATCCGCGTAATCCTGTCCTACGCTCGATTTACGTATGGCGCCGGCTATGAAACGACGTATCATCCGGTCTGGTTTCACGACATCACGATGACCAACAAGGATTAAAAAATAAGAAAACGAAATGCCACTCGTTTGTCCTTTAATCTGTTGTATTTTTCGCTTTATCTGGAGATCGTTCCCCTTATTAAGGGCGTCAGAAAGAGTTCTGAATATCATGGTTTTCAAGAATTTTTGCAAACCTATAGACAGCCTCTGCTTTAGTTATGCCAGATCGAGATGAGGTGCGTTGTCGATTTTTGAAAATATCTATCGTTTCGAATTGAGATTCGTAAGGTTTGAGAATTTCGATCAGCTCACTTACTTTATGCTCAATAGGAGATTTGGCGCGCGATATCTCCCATTGATGCTCCCTACAAAAATCAATGACAGTACGGCGGGTCAATTTATAACGAACACCCATCGAAAAGACAGCATCGATGATGCAGAGAGGAACACAACTATATTCGTATTCAATTTCGAGCACCGCAGTAGCGAGCCCATCAATCGTCTGATGAATATGCTCGACAACGCGCTGAAGGTCTGCGGTCATGATAATTTCTCAATTTCTTTCCCGTCGATTCAAAAATGCGAGGCGCTCGAACAGGTGCACGTCCTGCTCGTTTTTCAACAACGCGCCGTGCAATGGCGGGATCAGTTTTTTTGGGTCGCGGGTGCGCAGCACCTCGGGCGAAATGTCTTCGACCAGCAGCAGCTTGAGCCAGTCGAGCAACTCGGAGGTCGAGGGCTTTTTCTTCAAGCCTGGCACCTCGCGGATGTCGAAGAAGATGGTCAGAGCCTCGTGCACCAGGTCGGATTTGAGGCCGGGGAAATGCACGTCGATGATCCGCTCCATCGTCTCGCGGTCGGGGAAGCGGATGTAGTGGAAGAAGCAGCGGCGCAGGAAGGCGTCGGGCAGTTCCTTTTCGTTGTTTGAGGTGATCATCACGATCGGACGCTGTTTCGCGCTGACCGTCTTGCGCAATTCGTAGACAAAGAACTCCATGCGGTCGAGTTCGAGCAGCAAATCGTTCGGGAATTCGATGTCCGCCTTGTCGATCTCGTCGATCAGCAGCACCGGCGCGGTGTCGGCCTCGAACGCGTCCCACATTTTGCCGGGCTTGATATAATTGGCGATGTCGTGCACCCGGTCGTCGCCGAGCTGGCCGTCGCGCAGCCGCGACACCGCGTCATATTCGTAAAGGCCCTGGAGCGCCTTGGTGGTCGATTTGATGTGCCAGGTGATCAGCTCCTTGCCGAGCGCCGCGGCGACTTCGTGCGCCAGGATCGTCTTACCGGTGCCCGGTTCGCCCTTGATCAGCAGCGGCCGTTCGAGCGCGATCGCCGCGTTGACGGCGACCTTCAGATCTTGCGTCGCCACATAAGTGTCGGTGCCCTCGAAACGTTGCATGAGGCTCTTATCCGCTGGTGATGTTCTGGCGAGATTGCTTTGTCGCCGCGCTTACCGCAACGGCAAAGACCGTGCCGTCTCAATCCTGGGTGGCGAACCACAGACGGCAGCCATAGTCGATCGTGATTTCATCGCCGGCCGGGATCAGGGCGAGGGCGATCAGGTCGAGCGTCGTCTGCACAAGATTGCAGCGCACCCGTGCGCGGGGTCGGCGTGAGTGGTTGCACAACGAAATCAGGCCGAGCGCGACCGCGCCGCTGCCGTCATCGTCCCAGCGGAAATAATAGTCGTGCAGGATCGTCTGATCGAGCAGCGTGCATTGCGCTGCCGGCAAGATGATAACCGGCGCCGCTTCGATCAACGTGCCGGCCGGGATCGGTGCAATCCCGTAGACGCCGCGGCCTTTGCCGGGGTCGTCGCGGATTTCGAGATTGTCGTTCGGGATCGGCCGCCGCGTTTCGAGCGCGCGTGCGGCCAACCCGGTTGGGCCTTAGCGCGGGGCCGCGTCGGTCACGACGCGGGGGCGCTCGCCAAGGCCCGGTGAGGTCGCAGCACCCGGCGGCGGCGTGACCTGCGCCGGTGCATGGCCGGCCTCCGGCTCTTCCTCTTCCTTCATGCCGGATTTGAAGGCCTTGATCCCCTTGGCGAAATCGCCCATCACCCGGGGCAGCTTGCCGGCGCCGAACAAGACCAGGACAATGGCCAGCACGACCAGCCAATGCATCAAACTCATCGAACCCATGTGACGACCCCGGAAACTGAACGTCGCGCCATTTTAACAGAGACCGCGGCGATATTCGCGGCGAATCGCAGGCCACGATAATCGCGTCGCTGGCTCACGAGGTCGTGCTAATCCGCTCAAATTCAAGCCACCACCATCGGGAACCCAAACAATGCCTTATTTCCCGCCGCAGCATCCTGCCTGGGAGCATGCTTTGCCCGCGACCGTCGGGTTCGATGCCGGCGCCATAAATGGTGCGGCCGCCTATGCGGCCGAGCACGAAACGCCGTGGAAGCGCGATATCGCCTACATGATCGCCCATGATTTCGGCGAGGAGCCGCCGTGGAACGAGGCGCTGGGGCCGGTGCGGCCGCGCGGCGGCCCGAACGGGCTGGTGCTGCGCGGCGGCAGGGTCGTCGCCGAGTGGGGCGACACCAGCCAGGTCGATCTGACGTTCAGCGTCGCCAAGAGCTATCTCTCGATCCTGGCCGGGCTCGCGTTCGACCGCGGCCTGATCCGCGACATGCACGAACCGGTTGGCCGCACGGTGGACGATGGCGGGTTCGAGGGGCCGCACAACGGCAAGATCACCTGGCATCATCTGCTGCAGCAGACCTCGGAATGGGAGGGCGAGCTATGGGGCAAGCCCGACCTGATCGATCGCAACCGGATGGCCGGCGGCGCCTCGATGTCGCGCGGCGCCAAAAAAGGCACGCATCGCGACCTGCAGGAGCCGGGCAGTTTCTGGGAATACAACGACGTGCGGGTCAACCGGCTGAGCCTGGCTTTGCTGCGGGTATGGCGGAGGCCATTGCCCGAGGTGTTCCGCGAACTGGTCATGCAGCCGATCGGTGCCTCGACCGATTGGGAATGGCACGGCTACCGCAATTCTTATGTCGAGATCGACGGAAAGCGGATGCAGTCGGTGGCGGGCGGCTCGCATTGGGGTGGCGGTGCCTTTATCCATGCCCGCGACCAGGCCCGCGTCGGATTGCTGATGGTGAATGACGGCGTCTGGGGCGGGCAGCGCATCCTGTCGTCGAAATGGATCGAGATGATGCGTCAGCCCTGCTCGATCTTTCCCGGCTACGGTTATTTCTGGTGGCTGAATACCGACCGGAAATATTATCCGACAGCGTCGGCCTCGAGCTATTTCGCCTTGGGCGCTGGCGGCAATCTGACCTGGATCGACCCGGAAAACGACATTGTCGGCGTCATGCGCTGGATGGACCCACAGGCTCGCAATCCCTTCATCGCGCAAGTGATGGCGGCAATCGCCTGATCTTCGCGAGGCTAGGGCAGGGGTGTGAGGCGAACGTAGTCGGCGTTGAGGGCATCGGTCTGGAGGTGGCCGATCAGGCTCAGTTCGCCGTTCATCCATGCCAGTTTGTCGAAGCACAGGAAGCCGGTGGTGCCGAGGATCAGCAGGCGGCCGGCGCGCAGCTTCCAGAAGCCGGTGACGACATCGTCGATCAGCACCAGCTGATCGGCGTTGAAGCGGATACGGCGGGTGCCATCGCAACCGATCAGCGACCAGGTTGTGCCGGCGACGTTGTTGCGATCAAAGATGATACTGAGGTCGGGGAGGGTGGCGCCACTGAGCGGCGGCGGACGGTGCTGCTGGCCGGTTTCGATAAACACCGCAAGCAGGTTGTCGGCGGTTGCGTGTATTTCGGTGCAAAGCTGCGGTGGGGCGTCGCGCCGGTGCAGGCGCAGCGACGTGCCGTCGAACATGATCGTGTCGAGATCGGTAGTGACGTCGGTCAGGTAATGGCCCTGCCAGTGGAACTCCTCAATGTGCAGGTCGGCCAGCAGCGGCGCGCGGAAATGCGAGGACAACAAACGGGCCGGCGCGGCGGGATTTGCCAGCGGCAGCGAGATCATTGTGTCGTCGCAATCGGCGAGGAAACGCTCGCGCAACGGAGCGTAGATCGTGTGACCGATCGGCGAATTCGGCTGCAGCGTGAAATCGCCGGAAATGAAGGCGTCGGTGCCGTCGGTCGAGACGGACCACAATTCGGATGACACCCGGGCATCCTTGGCGAGCAGGTTCAGCGTGCTGCCGTCGACAGCCCATTTACTTTCGTTGACCGGGTTGCGGTTGTCGGTGATGTCGCCGCTTTCCGCCAGGGTCAGGTTGCCGAGATCGCCGCCCTCCCGGTTCACCAGCTTCCAGCTGCCGGTTAGGTGCAGAACGTCCGATATCGGCAGTTTGGGCGCGGCGCCGGTGCCGCTGCGATACCCGTAGAAAATCGGTGGATTGGCCGGCGTGACGTTTTTCAGGACGTAAGAGACCACCGGGTCGCTGTCGCCCGGGGCGATCTTGCGGCAGAACGCGCGCCCGGGGTTGCGCTGCAAGCCGCCGATATCGGCTTCGCGCAGGACGAGATCGCCGTTCCAGTTGCAGAAAGTCAACATCTCGTTCTTCCAGGCGTCCTTGAACCGGGTCGGAGCGCTGACGATCAGCATCTGGAAGAAGGTCTCGTCGAATGCGCCGCTCGACCGGAACGCGGCGTAGACCCGCTGCGGCAGCGGATCGTTCAGGACATAGTCGCAAAAGCTGCGCGACAGCACGACCCAGGCCGGCCCGCGCGCCCACCCGACATCCTCGATGACGCGTGCCCGGGCGTGGCCGAGAAACCACGGCAGCTTCCGGTTGATCGACAGGCCAAGCTCCGGCACCTCGGCGAAATTCTGGAGCACCCGCGCGCCGGGCCCATGCCACACGAATGACGAGCGCGGCGACGACATGAAGCGCAGCTTGCGGGTAAAGATGGGCCGCGGCTGGCGCGTGCGGTTGGTGTTTCGCTGCGGTGTCGGACCGAACGGTCTGGTGAACAGATGCGCTGTTTCGGCGGTGTCGTTGTCGTGCTGAATCTGGTCGAAAAAGCCGGCTGCGGGCGGATTCTCCGTCACCGAGATGAAGCAGGCATCGGGCGGGTGCGTGAGGAGCCGTTTTTTCAACGCCTGCTGCGGCCCGGTAGCGATGTCGTCACCTGACAACAGCACGAAATGATGCCAGTCTCTGGAGAGCCGCCGCAACGTAGCCATGCCCCATAGCGTTGCGTCGAGGATGCTGGTCATGTTCCAGGCGACTGGATCGCCGTGCTTCAGATAAATGTTGGAGTAGGCGAGGAGGCCGGAAATCCGCTCCAGGTATTCCGGCTCGGTGTCACCGTCGATGTAGATCAGATAAAGGTTATCGGGCTCATGGATTGTCGCCATCAGCGAATAGAGGTTCGCGATGTTGTGATGCGCCGTGATCAGATAGGCGATCATCGCGAACCTCGGTGACTTAGCGGTCGAGCCAGATGTCCTCCATCCGCCAGTTGTTGTACATGCTGTTGACCTGCAGGTTGATGCCCTTGACCTCGGGGCGCCAGCAGGTGCCGTTGCGGCGATGGAAGAACAGCGGGCGCACCACGTCCTCCTGAACCCGGCGATCGATTTCCCACACCAGCTGCTTGCGCTTGTCGCGGTCGGATTCCTGCGATTCCTCCGAGATCAGCTTTTCGACCTCCGGGTTGCAGTAATGCGTGTAGTTGCGGTTGGATTTGCAGGAATAATCCTCAAAAAAGGTCTGGTCAGGATCATCAATCGCGCTGCCGACAAAGCTCAATGCCACGGTGAAATCGCCGCGCACCAGCTTTGGCAGCCAGTTGGCGGTTTCGATCAGTTCGAGTTCGCCGTCGATCCACACCTCTTTCAACTGGTCGAGAAAGATCGCCGCGGTGTCGCGATAGGACGAGATGTTGCGGGTCGACACCTTGACCGCCAGATGCTTGTCCGGGCCATAGCCGAGGCCGCGCATCAGCTCGCGGGCCTTTTCGCGGCTTTTCGCGATATCGGGGTCATAACCCGGCAGTTTCTGCATCATGTCCTTCGGCATTGCCCAGAGGCCCTCCGGCGCGGGCAGCATTGCGGTTCCGATATCGCCCTGGCCCTCGCCGAGAATGTCGATAAAGGCCTTGCGGTCGAGGCTCATCGCAACCGCGCGACGCAACTCGGGCTTGTCGAACGGCTCCTTGCGGCTCAGCAGCACGTTCGGCGCGTCGTGAAGCGGTACGATCTCGCAAATCGCCTGCGGCAGCTGGTTCTTCACGTCGCGCACCAGCGGGACCGACACCTCATAGGGGAAGGTCATGTCGAAATTGCCGGCGATGAAGGCCAGGATCGCGGTCGAGCGGTTTGGGATGATCGAGTATTCGATCGCGTCGAGATAGGGCCGGCCTGGCTTCCAGTAATCCGGGTTCTTCACCACCTTGATCGACTCGTTGCGCTTGTATTCGACAAACTTGAAGGGGCCGGTGCCGATCGGGTGCTGCCGCATCTGCGCCGGTGTGACATGGCACGGATAGACCGGGGTGAAGCCCGAGGCGAGCATCGCGATAAACGCCGGCTGCGGCTGCTTCATGTGAAAGGTCGCCTGTAATTCGTTGTCGGTCGTCACCTGGTCGAGGTTCTGCCACCAGGCTTCGCGGGCGTTGAGGCGCAGCTTTTCCTTGGCCTTGCCTTGCAGCAAATCCCAGGTGCATTTGACGTCTTCGGCGGTGAACGGCTTGCCGTCATGCCATTTGACACCGCTGCGCAACTTGAAGGTCAGCGCGGTGCCGGCCGCGTCCCAAGACCAGCTTTCGGCGAGGTCGGGAACGATGTCGTCGAGGCTGTTCTGCTTTTGCTTAGGGTCGAACATGACGAGGTTATTGAAGATGCCCATCGCCGGCACGACAACCGAAAACGTGCCTTCCTCGTGGATCGACAGGCTGGAGGGGCTGTCACGGTGATAGATGCGCAACGTGCCGCCGGATTTCTGCGCCGCCGCCGTGCCGCCCAAGGCCAGCATCGCCAACAGCGCGATGACGGTTCCGCCGAATTTACGCATCCAAACGCTCCCCATGATTGCCGGGGCAATCGACCGCGAGTTGTGGCGGAGTGCAAGCGTGTTCGCCTCTATGGCGACGCATAGGCCCTCGGTCTTGTCGAGGACCGGGCTGGCCGCAGGCTTGCATGCCGGTTTATGCTTGGCTTCGACACGAGAGGGGAGGCGCGACCATGCCGGCGGATATCGATGACCAGACGCTGGATTTTCTACTGGCGCGAGCCGGGCTCACGGTAACGGATGCGCAAAAGTCCGAACTGAAAGCGGTGTATCCCGGCATCGCCGCGATGGTCGAGCGGGTACGCAAGCCGCGCGGCCGCGATGGCCGAACTGGCGCATGTCTACAACTTCACCGAGGAAGACCTGACATGAGCGGCGCCGCGATTCCGACCATCGCCGAGGCGGCGAAGCTGATCGCCGCAAAAAAGCTGTCGCCGGTCGAACTGACCCAGGCCTGCCTCGACCGGGTGCACAAGCTCGACAACGAGTTGCACGCCTTTGTCTATATGACCGAGGAACGGGCAATGACCGAGGCGCGGGCTGCCGAGGCCGCGATCATGGCCGGCGGCCCGAAGGGCAGGCTGCACGGCATTCCCATCGGGCTGAAGGACATTGTTGACACCAAAGGCATCCGCACGACCTGCCAATCGAAAATCCTGCAGGACAACATTCCCGATGCTGACGCGACCTGCGCCGAACGGCTGGCCGCCGCGGGCACGGTGCTGATCGGCAAGACGACGACGCATGAATTCGCCGATGGCGGCCCCAGCTTCGACCTGCCGCAGCCGCCGGCGCGCAACCCGTGGAATACCGCGCATTTCACCGCCGGCAGCAGCAGCGGCACCGGTGCCGGGGTGGCGGCCGGGCTGATCCTTGGCGGCATCGGCACCGATACCGGCGGCTCGATCCGCGGCCCGGCGGCCTTATGCGGCATCGCCGGCATCAAGCCGACCTACGGCCTGGTCAGCCGCGCCGGGGTCGCGCCGGCGGCGTTCAGCCTCGACCATATCGGGCCGATGGCGTGGACCGCCGAAGATTGCGCGATCATGCTGCAGGCGCTTGCCGGCCACGACCCGCGCGATCCCGCCAGCGCCGACCGCGCGGTGCCGGATTACACCGCCGCGCTCGGCCGCGGCATCAAGGGCATGAAGATCGGGGTCATCCATCATTTCCACGAGACCGACTACAAGGTCAGCGACGGGGTACGCGCTGGCATCGACGCGGCGATCGCGACGTTCCTCGGCCTCGGCGCCGAAATCCGTGAGGTGGAACTGTCGCCGTTGCAGGATTGGGGCGCGTGCGGCTCGCTGATCTCGATCTGCGAGCGTGCATCGGCCTATGAGGAATGGGGCCGCGCACGATTTCACGATTTCAGCGAACGAGTGCAGCGTCGTCTGATGCTCGGCGCGCTGGTGTCCGGCGTCGATTACGTGCAGGCGGTGCGTCGCCGGCGCGAGTTGCGTGCTGAGTTGCAAGCCGCGATGGCCGGGCTCGACGTCGTGCTGACCGCGGCGCAGACCGCCGAGGCGCCCGAGATCAATGCGGTGCCGGCCTGGGATCTGTTCGCCGCGCCGAGCTTTACGATGCCGTTCAACGTCGCCGGCTATCCGGCGATTTCGGTGTGCTCCGGCTTTGGCGCGGGCGGCCTGCCAGTTGCGATCCAACTGGTCGGCAAGCCGTTCGCCGACGCGACTGTCCTGCATGTCGCCGATGCCTTCGAAAAGGCGGCATCCTTTCGCAACACCCGCCCGCCCGCATAAAATGTTGGCTTGCGAGTTGTTGACTTCTTCAACCAAAAGGCGAGAATCCTACCAATGTAGGTAGGTGCCCTGAGTACGGTCGCGCCGCGTTGGCACCTGCAATGGCGGGGATGTTGCGATGCCGCGAACAGCGCTGATCACTGGCATCAGTGGGCAGGATGGCGCCTATCTGGCGAAATTCCTGTTGGAAAAGGGTTATCAGGTCGTGGGCGCGCGGCGTCGGTCGTCGAACCCGGCAACTGCGCGCCTTGATGAACTCAAGATCGGGCGCGACATCGAATTCGTCGATTTCGACCTCGCGGAAATGACGAATATCATGCGGGCGATCGAACGCGTGCGGCCCGACGAATTGTACAACCTTGCGGCGCAGAGCTTTGTCAGCCTGTCTTTTGAACAGCCGCTTTATACCACCGATGCCGATGGCATCGGCCCGCTGCGAATTCTCGAAATCAATCCGTCAGGCGGCGCCCGAGACGCGCTTCTACCAGGCCTCCACCTCAGAAATGTTCGGCAAAGTACAAGCGATCCCGCAGGAGGAGGTCACGCCATTCTATCCGCGCAGCCCCTACGGCGTCGCCAAGCTGCTGGCGCACTGGGCGACCGTCAATTATCGCGAGAGCTACGGGTTGCGGGCCAGTTCCGGCATCCTGTTCAATCATGAATCGCCGCTTCGGGGTCAGGAGTTCGTGACGCGAAAGATCACCCTGTCGCTGGCGCGTATCCGGCATGGCGATCTTGACGTGTTGGAACTCGGCAATCTCGATGCGCGGCGCGACTGGGGTTTTGCCGGCGACTACGTTGAAGGTATGTGGCTGATGGTACAGCAGGATGCGGCCGACGACTTTGTGCTTGCGACCGGAGAGGCGCATACGGTGCGGTCGTTTGTCGACGCGGCGTCAAGCCACCTTGGCTTTGACATCGAGTGGTCGGGCTCAGGCTCCGCAGAGTGTGGCGTTGACCGGCGCAGCGGCCGGATCGTGGTTCGTGTCAATCCGGCGTTCTACCGCCCGGCCGAAGTGGATTTGCTTCTGGGCAACCCGCGTAAAGCTCAGGAGAAACTGGGCTGGCGGCGTAAGGTCGGGTTTGACGCGCTGGTGCAAATGATGGCGGAAGCCGACGACAGGCGTGTGCGCGACAACCTTGACCGCTAGGGCGTCGGCAGGGAAGGGCACTGGTTGGAGTGCTGCTGCATCCGGTCGGCGATCTGCGGGATGAGGCCGGTCGCAGCCAGGGCGCACAATCGGCGCATCATCACCTGCTGGTCGGAACCCGCCGCCTTCAGGACTTCGAGCACAAGGTCCGTCTCGTATTTCTTTTCGTTTGGAAATGGCATGGGGAGGGCATGCCGGATGCCATCCCCATGCCGATTTATCCTACCTGTGGTGACGTACCCGGTGCCCGAAGACCGCGTAGAAGGCGCGCGGCACGGTCATGTTCGGGGTCTCCTCGCACTGGTGCATGACGCGCTGCACGTTCTCCTCGATGCGGCTGACGTCGATTACCTTGATGCCGGCGGATGAGGCGAGAAAGCCATAATAGAACATGACGGCCGCGGCACGGTCGTCGTCACTGGCGGCGAGGATCTGCCCGCAGGTCACGAGCCTCACATCCCATCTGGTGCCGCCTTCGGGCGGCGGTACTTCGGCGGCGGCTGGTGCGGCCGCCGGCGGTGGGGGTGGCGGCGGTGGCGCCGCGGGTGGGGGTGGCGGCGGTGGAACGCACGCTGCGCAAAAGAGGGCGAGCGGCAACAGCAACGTGCCTTTGTTCATCGCATTTCCTCGCGGCAAAGATGGATGGGTTCGGCCGGTCGACGCACCGCAGCCTAATAGCAGGCACCGGAGGCGCGGGCCGAACTGTGCCGGACGATGCCGGCGACGCCGCCAATCCCGGCCCCGATCGCCGCGCCGCGCCCGGCATTGCCGCCGATCGCGCCAAGCAGGGCGCCACCCGCCGCACCGCGCGCCGCGCCGCGAAACGGTCCCGGCGTGACCGCTGAACAAGGTGGCGGGCGATAGCCTGGTGGCGGATAGCGGTAATATTGCGCGGAGGCGGTGTCAGCTACCGTCACCATCATCATTGCTGTCAGCGACGCTGCGCCGAGAACCGTCAATCGTCGCATTTCTGCATTCCTTCGGATGGCGCCGTCGCCCGCAGTGTCACCTACTGCTCCGCCTTGGGCCAAGCAGAATCCAGATTCAGGCGTGTCATCTCGCCGGCAATCGCCGCCGATCCGGCCGAGTTCCCTCCCGTAGAACGCTGCGAAAGCCACCCGAACGTCGCGTGCGGGTATCAGGCGCGACGCCGATAAAGCTCGGGGTCGACCGTGTCAATCTGGTCGTCCGGCAGGAATTTTGCTGCATAAGCCTGGTAGACCTTGGCAGACAGAACCAGGTCGAAAATCTCCGGGTCGATATGTGCGTCGTCGCGCATCCGGGCCATGATGGTAAGCGACTCCGACAGCGTCTTCGGCTTTTTGTAGGGACGGTCGGAGGCAGTCAACGCCTCGAAGATGTCGGCAACCGCCATCATCCGCGCCGGCAGGCTCATCTGGTCTCGGGTTAGCCGCCGGGGATAACCGGTTCCGTCCATTTTTTCGTGATGCCCGCTGGCGATCTCCACGACGTGGCGCAAATGCCGCGGCAAGGGGAGGTGCGACAGCATCCGGATGGTTTCAACGATGTGCTCATTGATCTTGTAGCGGTCCTCGTTGGTTAGCGTGCCGCGCCCGATCGTCAGGTTGTAGATTTCGCCACGGTTATAGAGAGCGATGGGCACGTCGATCTTGAAGCCCCATTGGTTGTCCGGCGTGATGCGGTCCTCCGGGCGCCGCTCGAACACGTGCTCCGACTTGTCGGCGAGCAGGCTTTCGACCGCCGGCAAGGGCACCGGCGGCTGTCGCCCCTTGCGGCGGCGCTCCTCCTCGGACAGGCCGATCCGGTCGTCGAGCGTTCGCGTCCAGGTGCGTTCCGCGATCCGCAGCAACTCCTCGATCTTGTTGGCCGCCATGAATTCGCCGCCCTCGTTGCATTCGGCGACGAATGCGAACTCGGCGTCAAGCTGCTCCCACAGCGACAGCAGGGTGGCCAGCCGCTGCTCGCGCGGCGCGCCATTCGCGATGTCGCGCCAGCAATCGACCTCCGCCTCGCGCTTGATGACCTCGAAGCGCATCCGCACCTCGTGCAGTCGGTCATAGATGGTTTCGAGCTTGGTCGCCTTATCGACGACGTATTCCGGCGAGGTGAGTTTGCCGCAATCATGCAACCAGGCGGCAATATGGAGTTCCTCCCATTCTTCCTCGTCGAGTACGAAATCTTTGAACGGTCCGTCGGTCGCCGTCTCGGCGGCGCGCGCGATCATTTTGGTCAATTCCGGTACGCGATGGCAGTGCCCGCCGGTGTAGGGGCTTTTGCGGTCGATCGCATTGGCCATCAATTCAATGACTGCCTCGATCAGCTGCTTCTGCTCGAGGATCAGCCGCTGGCTGTCGATCGCCGCCGCCGCGGTACCCGAAATGGCCTCGACCAGGGCGAGCACCTCGCTTTCCTGCGCGTCGCCGAGCGCCCCCACGTTTTGCAGCAGCAACAGCGCCCCGACAATCTCGCCGTGGCGGTTGCGCAGCGGAGCCGCAAGGCCGGTTACGGGATGGGTCAGCGAAAACCCCGGAAACAGGCGGCCAAGTTCGGTGAGATTCAAAGGTTGCGAGAGACTGCCCGTCGCGATCGACCGGATGACCGGGTGAGCGCGGTCGCGCACCGGGTCGAGGTCAGGAGGGTTCGTCGTGACCGGCTCGTCATCCCAGTGCGCCAGCGCCGCTTTCAGCGTGCCGTCCGCCTCCGCCAGATAGACGATGCCGCCGCGCGCCGACGCGAGGTGCGCCGTCTCCATCAGCAGGCGTTCCAACAGCCGCTCGAAATTGCGCTCGCCGGCCAACGCCGCGCCAATTCCGAGGAACCGCCGGATCGTTGCCTTCATCAACTCCATCGTTTGCGCCAGATCGTCGATCTCGGTGATGTACGAACGCACCTGGATGGCTTGATCAAACTTCAGAGCGCGGATCGCCGCCGCCTCGGTCGTCAGGGCGCGCAGCGGCCGCGATGCCAGGCGGGCGCAGGCCAGCGTCGCCGCCATCGAGAGCGTCACCTCGATCAGCGCCACCAGCAGGCTTTGATTGCGGATCCTGACGGCCTCCGCCAGCAACTCGGCTTGCGGCGCGGCGACTGCGAGATAGAGCGGCGGCCCTGGCTCATCCAGACGCGACACCGTGCCGTGCCAGGTCCCTTTGTCGTCCTCGACGGTAACCATGCCGGAGGTCCCGTCCAAGCCGCCATCGGCGATTTGTGCCAGGACCGGCCGGCTGCTCGCCGAGATCTCCGACAGGTCGGCGAGCCCCGCCGCGCCATCTGGCAGAGGGCGCATCCTGCTATCCGCGACGATCCGGCGTTTTGCGTCGAAGATCACCAACTCAGCGGATGGGGTTGGTTTCAGGCTGTTCAGCAGATCGGAAAACGAATCCAGGGTTACATCGACGCCGACGACAAACCCAGCGTCGCGCCGCCGTTTGGCGAAGGTCGCGCCGATTTCCTGGGTCGTGAAGAAGACGTAGGGCGAGGTCATGATGATGTCGGACGTCGCGATCGCGTCCTTGTACCAGGGGCGGGTGCGCGGGTCGTACGTCTCGGTTGGCACCGCCCGGGTCTCAAGAACCTTCGCTGCCTTATCGATGAAGATGAACCGGGAGTTGACCTTCCCCGATGGATCGCGTTCGATGCTCCAGACCATGTAGTTCGCGCCGGGCGGCGGCTTTATCGTGTCGGTCTGTTTCGTGTCGGGAACGAGGCGGCGTGTAAAGAAAAAGCTGCCGTTATCATACCCCGCATAGATGGCAGAAATGCTGTGCTGGGCCTCCATGTATTGCAGCACAACAGGCAGCTGCGTCATCCGCTCCGATACTGTCGTGGCACTCATGACCGCCGATGTGGAATACAATTCCGCTGCCAAAATCGACGCATCGTAGCGCGCGCGAATGGCGCCGCGGATTTCGCCGTCGATATGCTTGAACAGCTCCGATGTGACGCTCAGCATCATGCTGCGCGTCTTGGCATACTGCAGTGTGATGTTGGTTGCGGCGAACGCGACAAGCAGGCCCAAAAACAGCACCGCGATGTAGATGTGCAACTGAAAGCGGTGCGTCGTTCTGATCATGCGGCCTCCTGCCGGAGATGCGGTGATCAGGTTGCAAACAGGGCTGGCGTAGTGTCAATCCCGGGAATTCCCGGGATTGGCCAAAACGCCTAGGCCGAAGGCCGAGTAATATAAAATAAAGATAAAATTATTTATAAATGCCGACGACTTTCCGCGTTAGTTTGTGTCCTGCGCAACGATCTACGTGCGCAAAGCCTGCGCCGTCAGACCAGCGCGACGAGCGCCGCCGCGCCTGATCTCCCTGCTTATGCTGCTTTTTCGAGTTCGCGCAGCAAGGCGTCGCCCATATCCCGGGTGGAGGCGCGGGCGGCTCCGGCGGTGGCGATGTCGCCGGTGCGGGCGCCGGAGGCGAGGGTCTGGCGCACCGCGTTTTCGACCAGGTCGGCTTCCTCGCCAAGGTCGAACGAATAGCGCAGCATCATCGCAAAGGAGAGGATGCAGGCGAGCGGGTTGGCGACGCCCTTGCCGGCAATGTCCGGGGCGCTGCCGTGCACCGGCTCGTACAGCGCCTTGCGCCGGCCGCTGGCAGTCGGCCGCGCCGAGCGAGGCCGACGGCAGCATGCCGAGCGACCCGGTCAGCATCGCCGCGCAATCCGACAGCAGGTCGCCGAACAGATTGCTGGTGACGATCACGTCGAACTGCTTCGGGTTGCGCACCAGCTGCATCGCGCAATTGTCGGCATACATGAACGACAATTCGACATCGGGGTAATCGGCGTGGACGCGGCGCGCGACCTCGCGCCACAGAATGCCGGACTCCATGACATTGGCCTTGTCGACCTCGCACAGGCGATGCTGCCGCTTGCGGGCGAGTTCGAACGCGGCGCGGACGACGCGCTCGATCTCGGCTTCGGTGTAGACTTCGGTGTTGATGCCGCGGCGGGTGCCGTCGGGCATCGTCTCGATGCCGCGCGGGTCGCCGAAATAGATGCCGCCGGTCAGTTCGCGCACGATAAGCAGGTCGAGGCCGGCGACCAGCTCGCGCTTCAGGCTCGATGCGTCGGCGAGCGCCTCGAACACCACCGCCGGCCGCAGATTGGCAAACAGGTCCATCTCCTTGCGCAGGCGTAAGAGGCCGCGCTCCGGCTGCAATTCGAATGGCAGGGTTTCCCATTTCGGGCCGCCGACCGAGCCGAACAAGCACCGCGTCGCTGCTCATCGCCTCGGCCATCGTTGCGTCGGTCAGCGGCACGCCCGATGCGTCATAGGCGCTGCCGCCAACCAGGCCTTCTTTGATCTCGAAGCTGGCGAGGCGCTTCTTGTCGAAGAACTCGACGACGCGCATGACCTGGCCCATGATTTCGGGGCCGATGCCGTCGCCGGGCAACACCAGCACTTTGCGATTGGAGGCGGATTGAGCCATTCTTCTTGTCCTGTTTGCATCACCGGCAAGCGTTCACTCGGGCACGAGATTGCTTCGTCGCTCCGCTCCTCGCAATGACACCTCGTTTTTGTCATTGCGAGCCCCCGGGTCCGGCCATCGGCCGGCCCGAGGACAGGCTCCGCGAAGCAATCTCGATGGCTACTCGACGGATTGGATGATGCCGCACAGCCACGGCCGCGCCTGCTGGAGATTTTCTTCATAGCCGGCGATGTCGGTGTCTTTCTGCTCGGTCAGGCCGATATCGTCGAGGCCGTTGAGCAGGCAATGCTTGCGGAACGGGTCGATGTCGAAATGCACGACTTCGCCGTCCGGGCGCGAAATCGTCTGGCTTTCAAGATCGACCGTCAGTACCGCATTGGCGCCTTTCTTGGCGTCTTCCATCAACTGGTCGACGATGTCCTTTGGCAAGGCGATCGGCAGCAGGCCGTTCTTGAAGCAGTTATTGTAGAAGATGTCGGCAAAGCTCGGCGCGATGACGCAGTTGATGCCGAAATCGGTCAATGCCCACGGTGCATGCTCGCGGCTTGACCCGCAGCCGAAATTGTCGCCGGCAACGATGATCTGCGACTTGCGGTAGGGCCCCTGGTTCAGCACGAAATCCGGGTTTTCCGACCCGTCCGGCTTGAAGCGGACTTCCTCGAACAGCCATTTCGACAGCCCGGTGCGCTTGATCGTCTTCAAGTAGATCGCCGGGAAAATCTTGTCGGTGTCGATGTTGATCATCGGCATCGGTGCCGCGACTCCGGTCAGCTGATTGAATTTTTCCATCGAATTTTCTCCTTAAGCACCAATCGCGACGCTTTGGCGCGCGCGGACGAAAGCGCTATTCGCAGCGGTAATAGCCCGACCTACAGCGCGCTCCAATCCGTGCCGGAACGAATCCGCCGCGATATCACTGAGCAGTTCAGCCTCACCCTTCGCGCCTCTTCGGTTTCTGGGACTCAGGCAGCTGGTTAACTGGTGTAGCCATTCGTTGACTTGATAAGCTCGCGCCGCGTCGTCATCGGCCACCGGGCGGTCGAATAGTGCGGCCCTGATGTCGACTGTCAGGCTGTGCGCGAATGCGCTGAGGAATTCAGCGCGACCGGCCTCCGAACGTTCCAGGAAATCGGTCAGAATCCGTTCGAGATCAATCGGCGGCGACTCGACGACATCGCCGTTGGCATATTGCGTCCGCGGTCCGGGAAGTTTGATGCGATCCGTGTTTCGGATCGTGCGGTTTTCAACCATCGTACGGCATCCGTGGTAAATCGTTTACCGGATAGTCTCGCTCTTCGAGGACCTTGATCCGCGTATTGCCCTGATAGACACGACCGTCGGCTGTGACGATCAACGGTGACGGCGCATCGAGCCGCAGCGATTGCACGATTTCCTCCGTCGTCAGCGTCCGGTGATATTCGAGGCTGGCGCGCGCGTGTCGACCTTCTTCATATACTCGATCATGGATGCGCCGCAGCGGCGGTTTTTGGTCGCCGCTGTCAGCCATTGAATCATCCCAATTGGCGCACGTCGGTCGAGGTGGCCGGTGACGGCGGCGGCGGCGGCCATTGCCGGGCCGACGAGGTGGGTCTTGGCGTTCTTGCCCTGGCGGCCCTCGAAATTGCGGTTCGAGGTCGAGGCGATGCGCTCGCCGTGCTCGGCCCGGTCGTCGTTCATCGACATGCAGTTCGAGCAGCCGGCTCGCGCCATTCGAACCCGGCTTCGAGGAAGATGCGGTCGAGCCCTTCTTCCTCCGCCTGGTGCTTGACGAGGCCGGAGCCGGGCACGACCAGCGCGCGCGACGCCGTCGGCGACCTTGCGGCCCTTGGCGATCGCGGCGGCGGCGCGCAGATCCTCGATGCGGCTGTTGGTGCAGGAGCCGATGAACACGCTGCTGCACCGGGATCTCGTCGAGCCGCGTGTTCGGCGTCAGTTGCATGTATTCCAGCGCCCGCTCGACCGCGGCGCGCTTCAGCGGATCGTCGATGCTGCGCCGGGTCGGGCACGCGGCCGGTGATCGGCGCGGCCTGCTCCGGGTTGGTGCCCCAGGTGACGTGCGGCGCGATATCGGCGGCGTCGAGGTGCGCCTCCTTGTCGAATTTGCGCGCCGGGGTCGGACGGCAGGGTCTTCCAGTAGGCGAGCGCCTGCTCCCAGGCCGCGCCCTTCGGCGCATAGGGCCGGCCCTTGACATAGGCGAAGGTGGTCTCGTCCGGCGCGACGAGCCCGGCGCGGGCGCCGGCCTCGATCGACATGTTGCAGACCGTCATGCGGCCTTCCATCGACATCGTCGCGGAAGGTGCTGCCGGCATATTCGATGACATGGCCGGTGCCGCCGGCGGTGCCGATCTTGCCGATGATCGCGAGGATCACATCCTTCGGGCTGACGCCGGCGCCGAGCGTGCCGTTGACATCGATCAGCATGTTCTTGGCCGGCGCCTGGATCAGCGTCTGGGTCGCCAGCACATGCTCGACCTCGGACGTGCCGATGCCGAAGGCCAGCGCGCCCATCGCGCCATGCGTCGCGGTGTGGCTGTCGCCGCAGACGATGGTCATGCCCGGCTGGGTCAGGCCCTGCTCGGGGCCGATGATATGGACGATGCCCTGGTTGATGCTGTTGATCGGGAAGTAGGGGACGCCGAATTCCTTGACGTTGCGTTCCAGCGTCTCGACCTGCAGCTGCGAATTCCGGCTCGTCGATGCCGGCGGCGCGGTTGCTGGTCGGGATGTTGTGGTCGGCGACCGCCATCGTCGCGTCGGGCCGGCGCACCTTGCGGCCGGCGAGCTTGAGGCCCTCGAAGGCCTGCGGCGTGGTCACCTCGTGGATCAGGTGAAGGTCGATATAGATCAGGTAGGTGCCTTCGCCTTGCGGGGCGATGACATGGCTGTCCCAGATCTTGTCGAACAGGGTGCGCGGATGCGCCATCGGTGCGACTCCAATACGAACGTGGTGGGCTTCGCGTTGCTCAGCCCACCCTACGACGATCTCTTGCGTACGCTTCGGCGGACGGCGTGGCGGCGCGTTCGCGGCGGGTGTCGCTCGCGGCCGCGTTCGGCGATGCGGGCCGACTTGCCGCGGCGGCCGCGCAGGTAATAGAGCTTGGCGCGCCGCACGGCGCCGCGGCGCACGACCTCGATCGCGGTAATGCGCGGCGAATAGAGCGGAAAGATGCGCTCGACGCCTTCGCCATAGGAAATCTTGCGCAGCGTGAAGTTCGAGTTGATCCCGGCGTTCTTGCGGGCGATGCAGACGCCCTCGAACGCCTGGATACGCTCGCGCTCGCCTTCGACGACGCGCACGCTGACCTGCACCGTGTCGCCGGGCTGAAACGGCGGCACCGCCGCGGTCGGCGACCAGCTTCGTCACCTGCTCGGCTTCGAGCTGCTGCAACATGTTCATCTTCTTCTACCTTTCGTCGCGTCGCCGCTATTCCGGCGCGCGGTTTCTTTGCAATAGGCGCTGCCACAGATCGGGGCGGCGTTCCCGGGTCAGCCGTTCCGCCGGCCGCCCGCCGCCAGGCGCGGATGCGCGATGGTCGCCCGACACCAGCACCTCGGGCACCGCCCGTTCCTGCCAGCATCTGCGGCCGCGTATAGTGCGGGTATTCGAGCAGTCCTTCGGCGAAACTCTCTTCCGCCAGCGTCTCGGCACAGCCGACGACGCCGGGCAAGCAGCCGCACGCAGGCATCGATCAGCGCAATCGCCGCCGGCTCGCCGCCCGACAGCACGAAATCGCCGAGGCTGACCTCCTCGATCGCGCGCGCGTCGAGCACGCGCTCGTCGACCCCTTCGAACCGGCCGCAGATCAGCGTGATGCCCGGCCGCATCGCATAATTCCGCACGCGGTCCTGGTCGAGCGGCCGGCCGCGCGGCGACAGAAGAGCCAGCGGGCCGACGCCGCCGGCACCGGCGATCGCCGCATCGAGCACATCGGGCCGCATCACCATCCCCGGCCCGCCGCCAAACGGCGCATCGTCGACGGAGCGGTGTTTATCGCGCGCGAAATCGCGGATGTCCACCGTTTCAAGCCGCCAGATGCCGGCCTCGCAGCGCCTTGCCGGCGAGCGAATGGGCGAGCGGCCCCGGCAGCATTTCCGGGAAGATCGTCAGCACCGTGGCGAGCCAGGTCATGCCGCCGGCTCCTCTTCCGGTGCCGATTCCGGGGCGGGTCGTCGAGCAGCCCCGGCGGCGGGTCGACCACGAGCCGTCCGCCGGCGATGTCGACCACAGGCACGATCGCGCGGGTGAACGGCACCATCACCGGCTGTCCGATCGGCCGGGCGATTTCGAGCGTGTCGCCGGCGCCGAAATCGTGCACCGCGCGCACCTGGCCGAGCGGCGTGCCGTCGGTCAATGCCGCGTCAAGGCCGATCAGGTCGGCGTGGTAGTATTCCTCGTCGCCCGGCGGCGGCAACGCGTCGCGCGGCAGATAGAGGCGCAGGCCGCGCAGGGCCTCGGCGCGGTCGCGGTCTTCGATCCCGGCGACCTTGGCGACGACGACGCCCTTTGCGTTGCCGATCAGCCGCAGGTTCAATTGCCGCTGCGCCGCTTTCGTCCTCGAGCGGGCCATAGCCGGCGACATCCTGCGGGCTCGGCGGTAAAGCTCTTGATGCGCACCGCGCCGCGCACGCCATGCGCGCCGGTGATCGACACCGACGCAGACGCGCTTTATGCGGCGGGCTGTCGGGCAGGATCGCCGAGTCCGGAGCCGTATCGCGGTCAGCCGTCAGATGCAGCGGCGGCTGGCGGCTGCTTCGGCGGTCCTTGGCGCGCTCTTGCGCTTTCGCTTTGGGCGCCGACTTGAGCGGCGTCTCGCGCATCGCCGGCTTCTCGGCCAGCCCGGCATCGCCGAGGAACCGCGCGACCCGCTCGGTCGGCTGCGCGCCGACGCCGAGCCAATGCTTGATGCGCTCTTCCTTCAGGGTGATGCGGTCGGCATGGCCGCGCTCCAGCATCGGGTTGTAGGTGCCGAGCTTTTCGATAAAGCGGCCGTCGCGCGGGCTGCGCGCGTCGGCAACGACGATGCTGTAGAACGGCCGCTTTTTGGCGCCGCCGCGGGCGAGCCGGATTTTCAGAGACATCAGTAATCCTTTGTAGAATGCGGCTGAGCGCAGCGAAGCCCATCAACCTCGGCGGAAAACTCGGTGGGCTTCGCTGCGCTCAGCCCATCCTACGCGTTTGACCATGACCATTACCGGAAGCCGCCGGGCATCAGGGCCGAGAGGCCGTGGCGCATCAGGCCCTTCTGGCCGAGCTTTTTCATCTTTTTCATCATGCCGGACATGTCCTGATACTGCTTCAGCAGCCGGTTGACGTCCTGCACCGAGGTGCCGGAGCCGGCGGCGATGCGGCGCCGGCGCGAGCCGTTCAGCAGTTTCGGGTTGCTTGCGCTCGGACTTGGTCATCGAGCCGATGATCGCTTCCTGGCGCTTGATGATGCTCTCGTCGATATTGGCCTCGGCCGATCTGCTTCTTGATCTTGCCGATGCCCGGCAGCATGCCGAGCATGCCGCTCATCCCGCCCATGCGGCGGATCTGGCGCAATTGCCCGGCGAGGTCGTCGAGGTCGAACTCGCCCTTCTGCATCTTGCGGGCGAGCTTCTCGGCCTCGTCCTGGTCGGCGGTTTCGGCGGCTTTCTCGACGAGGCTGACGACGTCGCCCATGCCGAGGATGCGGCCGGCGATGCGCTCCGGGTGGAAGGTTTCGAGCGCGTCGATCTTTTCGCCGGTGCCGAGCAGCACGATCGGCTTGCCGGTGATCGCGCGCATCGACAGCGCCGCGCCGCCGCGGGCGTCGCCATCGACGCGGGTCAGCACGATGCCGGTGACGCCGGCGCGCTCGCCGAACGCCTTGGCGACGTTGACCGCGTCCTGGCCGGTCATCGCATCGGCGACCAGCAGCGTCTGGTGCGGGGTGGCGGCCTCGCGCACCGCCGCGACCTCCAGCATCAGCTCCTCGTTGACGTGCAGCCGGCCGGCGGTGTCGAGCAGCACCACGTCGTAGCCTTCGGTGCGGCCGACCTGGAGCGCGCGCCGGGTGATCGCGACCGGGCGCTTCGCCCTGGACGATCGGCAGGGTCGTGACGCCGGTCTGGCGGCCGAGCTGCGCCAATTGCTCCTGCGCGGCCGGGCGCTGCACGTCGAGCGAGGCCATCAGCACCTTCTTGCGCTCGCGGTTTTTCAGGCGCAGCGCGATCTTGGCGCAGGTCGTGGTCTTGCCCGAGCCTTGCAGCCCGACCAGCATGATCGCGACCGGCGGCGTCGCGTTGAGATCGAGGCCGCCGATGCCGTCGGAGCCGGTGCGGCGCGGCTCATTGCCGCCGAGCACCTCGACGAGATGGTCGTGGACGATCTTGACGACCATCTGGCCCGGCGTGACCGAGCGCACCACCTCCTGGCCGACCGCCTTTTCGCGCACCGCGGCGACAAAGTCGCGCACCACCGGCAGCGCGACATCGGCTTCAAGCAAGGCGACGCGGATTTCGCGCAGCGCCGACGCCGACATCATCGTCGCTCAGCGCGCCGCGGCGGCGCAGCCGGTCGAAGACATCGTTGAGGCGGTTGCTGAGGCTGTCGAACATCCCGGTAACTCTCGCCTGGACCTGCAATGCATAACAGGCCGGCGCGCGAAAACTCGCGGACCAGCCAGCCTCCCAATATGGAGAGGCGTCACACTCGCTTCCATTCCTGAAGCGCACGGACGCTACGCCGGGGGGCAGGGAGTGTCAATCAGCGCGGCAAGAACGGCACGGCACCGAAGTCAGGTTAATGTCGATTTGAGCTTGCCGGCGCATGGGGATTCCCCGAAAGGCGAAAGCGTGATTCGCTGAGGCTTCGATTGATGAGGAGCCGGCGATGGACGAGGTGTTGGTTAAGGCGCGCACGCGCAGCCTGCTTGAGCATTTTGCGGCGATCACGGACGCGCGTCCGCAATGGAAAGTAGCCTATCCGCTGCCCGAGATTCTGCTGCTGGTGGTATCCGCGACAATCGCCAGCTGTGACGATTATGACGACATCGTCGCGTGGGGCGAGGCACATCTCGATTTTCTGCGCCGCTTCAGCCCCTATCACCACGGCATTCCGTGCACCGACTGGCTGCGGGTGCTGATGAACCGGATGGATCCGGATTTGTTCTCGACCTGCTTTATGGCCTGGGCGGGCGAACTGCGGCCGGACGCAGCCGACCTCATCGCGATCAAGCCTGCCCCGGCGCAGGCCGGGGGCAAGACCTCGCGCCGCAGCCATGACCGTTCGCGCGGCAAAGCGGCGCTCCACCTCGTCTCGGCTTTCGCCACGACGCACAATCTCGTGCTCGGTCAGGAGGCGGTGGCGGACAAATCCTGCGAGAGCGAGACCATTCCCACGCTGCTGGCGCGGCTGGCGCTGAACGGCGCCCTTGTCACCATCGACGCGATCGCCTGCAATCCCACCATCGCACGCGCCATCACCGAGGCCGGCGGCGATTATCTGCTGGCGGTCAAGGGCAATCAGCCCACGCTGCAGCGCGAGATCGAGCGCTACTTCGTCGACGCACCGGCGGCACAGATCGACATCGCCAGCGAGACCGAAAAAGGCCATGGCCGGATCGAGACCCGGCGTCATGTCGTCAGCCACACCATCGATTGGCTGTCCGGTGACCGCCGCTACCCCGATGAACCCCGCTTCGCCAGGCTGACCGCCATCGCCATGGTCGAAGCCACCGTCGAAAGCAAAGGACAAACCAGCACGGCGCTATTACATCAGTTCGGCACCCCTCACCGCCCTGCGCCTTGCTCAAGCAGTGCGCCTGCATTGGGGCATCGAGAACTGCCTCCATTGGGTCCTCGACGTCACCTTCAAGGAGGATCAGTCCCGTCTGCGTGCCGGTCACGGCGCCAAAAACATGGCCGTGGTCCGCCACTTCGCCATCAATATCGTCAGACGCGCGCAGGACAGACGAAGCATCAAAACCCGCCGAAAACTCGCCGGCTGGGACCCCGAATACCTCGCCTCACTCCTCAACCCCAAACCCTGTTAACCTCGACTCGGTGCCCTGGCAAGAACGGGCAATGATGGGTTTCGCTACACTCAGCCCGTCCTATGGTAGTTAATCCTACTGTCATTGCGAGCAAAGCGACGCAATCTCGCGCCGCAGAGACTCCGACGGGTCGAGATTGCCACGTCGCCTTCGGCTCCTCGCAATGACAACTATGCATATTTGAAATCGCAGGATGGGCTGAGCGTAGCGAAACCCGTCATCAGTTGGATGAGATTGATGTCTGATATTGCGTTGGAAGAACGGCCTCTTGATCTCGCCGACGATCCAGGGGCGCGGCCGGTCGTCACCCTGCAGGCCGGCGGGCATCGGCGGGCCGAGGCGGGGCATCCATGGGTCTATTCGAATGAGATCGTCATGGACGCCGCGGCAAAGGCGGTGCCGGCGGGCATGCTGGTGACGTTGCGACGGGCTGACGAGCGGCCGTTCGGGGCGGCGATGTTCAACCCGCACACGCTGATGGCGGCGCGGGTGCTCGACCGCGATGCCGGCGCGGGCGATCAACAAGCGGTTTTTCGCGCGCCGGCTCGAACGCGCCCTCAAATTGCGCGAGCGGCTCTACGACGCGCCGTTTTATCGGCTGGTGCATGCCGAGGCGGACGGGCTGCCGGGTCTGGTCATCGATCGGTTCGGCCCGGTGCTCTCGGTGCAGACCAACGCCGCCGGGATGGATCGCCTGACTCCGATGATCGTCGACGCATTGCGGGACCTGCTGTCGCCGGAGGCGGTCGTGCTGCGCAACGACAGCCCGGCCCGCACCCTCGAAGGCCTGCCACTGGAGACCCGCGTCGCGCTCGGCGCGATCGACGGTCCGGTGCCGGTCGAGGAGGACGGAGCGTTGTTTCAAGCCGATGTGCTGGAGGGGCAGAAGACCGGCTGGTTTTTCGACCAGCGCGACAACCGCGGCTTCATCGCCGGGCTGGCGAGCGGCGCGAAGGTGCTCGACCTCTACTGTTACAGTGGTGGCTTTGCGGTTGCCGCGGCCTGTCGGGGTGCGGCTTCGGTGCTTGGCATCGACCGCTCCGAGGCGGCGCTGGCGCTCGCCATCGAAAGCGCCCGGCGCAACGACGTGGCCGGGCTTTGCGAGTTCCGCCGCGCCGAGGTCTTTGCCGAAGCGGCGACGCTGGGCAGCGCCGGTGAGCGCTTTGATGTCGTGATCGCCGACCCGCCGCCCTTCGCGCGCTCGAAGCGCGATGTCGGCGCGGCATTGCGGGGCTATCGCAAACTGGCGCGGTTCGCGGCGCAGTTGACCGCGCCGACCGGGTTTCTGTTTATCGCCTCGTGCTCGCACAATGTCGGCGCGGCGGAATTTACCGAGGCGGTGCGGCATGGCCTCGCCGATGCCGGGCGCGGCGGGCGCATTTTGCGCAGCGCCGGGGCCAGCGCCGACCACCCGGTGCATCCGGCCCTACCGGAGACCGAGTATCTGAAGGCGCTTACGCTGATGCTCGATTGAGCGCGCCGGCGGCTGCCGCTTCGATCGGCAGGATCAGGCGGAAGGTGGTGCCGTTGCCGGTGGTCTCGACCAGCATCAAATCGCCGCCCTGGGCCCGCATCAATTCGCGGGCGATCGCGAGGCCGAGGCCAGTGCCGCCGGGTCGCGCCGAGCCGAAAAACGGCCGGAACAGGTTTTCCTGGGCGCGCGGCGGCAGGCCGTGGCCGTCATCGGCGATCTCGATCGCCAGCCCGCCCTCGCCGGTGCTCGCCGTAAAGCGCAATGTTTGCGCGCCGGCCTCGACTGCGTTTTGCGCCAGGTTCAGCAGCACGCGGTAAAGCTGGTCGCGGTCGGCGCGCACGACGCAGCCGTTCGGCACCGCGATCTCGACGCTGAAGGCCTCGCCCGGCGGCGCGATGGCAGCCTCGATCTCGCTGATCAGCGGCGCCAGCGGGAAACGGCTCGGCGTCACTGGCGGCGCGCCCTCGCGGGAGAAATCGAGGGTGCGGGTGCACAGCGCGACGGCACGGTCGATCGCCTCGAACAGGCGCGGCGCGACGCGACGCACTTCCGGCGCGGCGCTGTCGGCAAGCCCGTCGCTGACGAGGCGCGCGGTCGCCAGGATCGAGCGCAGATCGTGGTTGATCTTGGTCACCGCGGTGCCGAGCGCGGCGAGGCGGGCGCGCTGTCCCAGAGCCTGCCGCACGGTTTCCTGCAGCATCGCCAGTTCGGTCTCGGCACCGCCGATCTCGTCGCGCCGGCGGCTCGGCGCGATCCGGCGCGAGGCGTCCTCCGGGTCTTCGCGGAACGAGATCATATTCGCGGTGATGCGCCGCATCGGCCGCACCAGCAACCATTGCAGGCTCAAGTAAACCAGTGCCGCGGTGATCAGCGAGATGAAAATCGACAATTTGATGACGCGCTCCCCGAAGGCCCACATTTCGCGGCGCAGCGGTTTTTCGTCGAGCAGAATTTCGACGGTCGCGCCGGGCTCGTGCGGTGCCGGGCCGAGCACCCGCATGATGCGGTTGTCGTCGCGCGACAAAGTTTCGATCGAACGCTGGATCCAGATCGGGACGTTGCCCTTGGTCAGGTCGAAGGTGACGTCGGCCTCTGGCGATTCCGGGCTGTCGAGCATGAACACCATGCCGTTCGGCGCGATGCAAGATGATCCCGTGCGCCCCGACATTGCTGCAGCAACAGGTTGATCATCGGCTGCTCGATCGTGCCGGTGGGGCTGGCCGCCAGGGCCAGCGTCGCGAGATAGCCGGCGGCGATGTGGTTGTCGAAATAGGTCATGCGAAAGCGCGCGACCGACGGCACGAAGATCAGCACCTCGCTGAGCATGACGAAGAATATCGTCAGCACGAGGAGGCGGGCGGACAGGCTGCGGATCAGCATTGGCGCGACTTTAGCCGAAGCGTGCCAGCAGGCGCACGAGCCGACGCGTGCGCGGCGCGAACAGGAGCGGCGCATAGAAGCTGCCGGCGGCGCGCTTGCCGGCCTCGCCGCGGGTCGGGTAGGGCACGATCAGGTTTGCCATCGCGCCGATCTTGAGCTTTTGCGCGAGTCGCCAGGGCCCAGGGCAGGATCAGATCGCCGGCCGAGGCGCCGAGGATCGTCGCGCCAAGGATGTGGCCGCTCGGGCTGGTGACGATTTTGATCTCGCCGATCGTGTCGCGCTCGGTGTGGGCGCGATCGTTTTCGGCGAAGGACCAGCGCAGGATGCGGACTTTGCCCATGGCTCGGGCCGCCTGCTTCGGTCAGGCCGACCTGCGCCAGTTCGGGGTCGGTGTAGGTGACCCAGGGCAGGGCGCGGTAATCGACCCTGGCCGGCAGGCGGAACAGCGCGTTGCGGATGACGATGCCGGCGTGATAGAGCGCGACATGGGTGAATTGCGGGCCGCCAGCCGCGTCGCCGATCGCGTAGGCGCGGCGGTTGGTCGTGCGCAGCCGGCGCATCGACGACGATGCCGGTGGTGGTACTGTCGATGCCGGCGGCCGGCAGGTTGAGCGCCGCGAGGTCGGGGCGGCGCCCGGCCGCGACCAGCAGATGCGATCCCGCGATGCGCTCGCCGTTTGCCAGCGGTGACGATAATCTGCGCGCCTGTTTGTTCGACGCTCGCCACGGCGTTATCTGGCTTAAGGGCAATCCCCTCGGCGGTTAGGTGCCCGGTCAACTGTCCGACGAGTTCGGGATCGTCGCGCGGCAGGATCGGTCCGGCGTCGATCACTGTGACCGCGGCGCCGAGGCCGCGATGCGCCTGCGCCAGTTCGATGCCGATCGGGCCGCCGCCGATCACGATCAGATGCTCGGGCAGGGTCGCGGTTGGCGAACACCGTCTCATTGGTCAGGAACGGCACGCCGTCGAGGCCGGGGATCGGCGGCACCGCCGGCGACGATCCCGTCGCGATCACAAAACGCCGCGGGCGGATGTCGGTGTCGTCCGCGCGCGCGGTGCGGGCATCGACAAACCGCGCCTCGGCCTGCACTACCTGGACGCCAAGCTGCTCGAAGCGCTCGACGGAATCGTGCGGCGCCAGTTCGGCGATGACCTGCTGCGACGCTGTCGGCGACCGCGGCGAAATCGACCTCCGGCGGCCGCAAAGCGCACCCCCATCGCGGCGCCGCGCCGCCAGCCGCTCGCCAGCTTTGCGGCGGCGAGCAGCGATTTCGACGGCACGCAGCCATAATTGAGGCAGTCGCCGCCCATCGCGCCGCGCTCGACGAGCACGACGCTCGCCCCCATCTGCACCGCGCCGGCCGCGACCGCGAGCTCCGGCCGCGCCGCCGCCGATGACGCAGAGATCGGGGGTGAGGGCGGTCACGCCGCTTCCGGCCCGTTGCGGGCGCGCCACCGCTTGAACACGACCGGCAGCAATGCCAGCGCCGCCAGCCCGAGGATCGGCAGGAACACGGCCGGGTTGAGCAGCGCCGACAGACCCGGCTGACGGCCCTCCTGGATCAGTGTGCCGAGCCCGTTGCCGAGGCTGGCATAGACGAACGTGCCCGGGATCATGCCGATCAGCGTCGCCAGCAGATAGGTCCGCAGCGGTACGCCGATCACCCCGGCCACCAGATTGACCAGCCAGAACGGAAACACCGGTAACAGTCGCAACACCAGCAGATAGCTCAGCGCGTCGTCGCGGAACCCGGTCTCGAAGCGGCGCACCCACGGACCGGCCTTGGTCAGCGAGCCCGGCCAATCCGGCGCGAGCGGCGAGAAACACGATCGTCGCGCCGAGCGTCGCGCCGACCAGCGCGTAGCCGGTGCCGAGCCAAGGGCCAAACAGAAACCCGGCCGCGATCGTGCACAAGGCCGCGCCCGGCACCGACAGCGCCACCAGCCCGGCATATGACACGATAAAGGCCAGCACCGCCTTGACGCCGGCGTTGCTGACCACCTTGCACAGCCACTCGTGGTTGTCCGCCAGCGCCGAGAAGGTCAGGTAGCGGCTGCCGCCGAACGCCACAAACAACACGCCGGCGAGGATCAAAAGGGCCAGGGGGAACAAACGGCGGGAAGCAAACGGGCGCGACAACTCGTCAGACATTGCAACACAGTGCGATTGGAAAGGGCGCGCATGCTAGCCCCGCCGCCGCCGCCGCGCACTCACCTTCCCGTGAATTAGCGGGAGATCGGAAAACAGCTCCCTCGCCCCCATCGGGGCCCCATCGGGGAAGAGGGCTGGGGTGAGGGGGCGGCCACGGGTTCGGTACTCGCCCAACCACCCTCACCCGTCTCGCCGCTGATACGTCGATCCGCCCTCCCGCGGGTGCGGTGCGGAAGAGGGGTTAGGGCTCTGGTTCCCGCGGAGCGTCTTCGTGGCGGAAGGGGGAGTACTCGGCGAGGTGTTCGATCTTTTCGGCGATCATCTCGCGCTCGCGGTCGAGGAAAGCGGCCACGGCGCGGCGGAAGCCGGGGTCGGGGATCCAGTGAGCGCTGTAGGTCTCGGTCGGCAGGTAGCCGCGCTGCAGTTTGTGCGGGCCCTGCGCGCCGGCTTCGACGCGCTTCAGCCCGTGGTTGATGGCGAATTCGATCGCCTGATAATAGCAGCACTCGAAATGCAGCATCCGGTGTTCCCGACGCGCGCCCCAGTTGCGGCCGTAGATCGTGTCCTTGCCGAGGATGTTGAAAGCGCCGGCAAAGTAGTCACGGCCGTGCCGGGCCATGAACAACACGATCTTGTCGGGCATCCGCTCGCCGATCATCGAGAAGAAGCGGCGCGTCAGATAGGCGGATCCCCATTTGCGGTCGGAGGTCCCGAGATAAAGCGGATAGAAGGCATCCCACACCTTTTCGGTCAGGTCGGACCCGGTGAGCAGGTCGATCTCGATACCGCCTTCCAGCGCCTCGCGCCGCTCTTTCTTGACCGCCTTGCGCTTGCGCGAGTTCAAGGCGGCGAGATAATCGTCGAAGTCGTGGTAGCCGTTATTGGTCCAGTGGAATTGCTGGCCGACCCGCTTCAGAAATCCCGCCTCGCCAAACACGTCGAAATCTCCGGGGTCTGGAAAGTTGATGTGCAGCGATGATAATTTCCGCTGGCGCACCAACTCGACCATGCCGGCTATCAGGTGGCCGCGGGTTTCGGCCGGCGCATCCGGCGCAACCAGCAGGCGTGGGCCCGGCACCGGGGTAAACGGCACGCCGCACAGCAGCTTCGGAAAGTAGCTGCCGCCGCTGCGCTCATAGGCGTCGGCCCAACCCCAGTCGAACACGTATTCGCCATAGGAATGGCTTTTCAGATACATCGGCGCGGCGCCCACCAGTTTGCCGTTGCCGTCGGTAAAGGTCAGATGCTGCGGCGCCCAGCCGGCGCGTGCCCGAGCCGAGCCGCTTTCCTCCATCGCGTTGAGGAAGACGTGCGAGACGGTCGGGTTGATGTCACCGGCGCAGGCGTCCCAGGCGGCCGGGGCGATATCACTGATCGCGCCGTGCAAATTGAGAGTAATGGTTTCGCTGGCGTTGGTTCCGCTAGCATTAGTCCCGGTGGTCTTGCTCATCGCGCCGGCGCCCGCTCAGCCGATCTCGACGGTGGCTTCGACCTCGACCGCGACGCCGCCGGGCAGCGAACTGACCCCGACCGCGGCGCGGGCGTGCCGCCCGGCATCGCCAAAGACCTCGACCATCAGATCGGAGGCGCCGTTGACGATTTGCGGCATGTTGATGAACTCCGGGGTGCAGTTGACAAATCCGCCGAGGCGCAGGATGCGCTTGACGCGGTCGAGTTCGCCGCCGCAGGCGACCTGCAGGTGCGCGATCAGGTTGAGGGCGCAGAGCCGCGCCGCCTGCTGTCCGTCGGTGATGCTGACACCGGCCCCGAGCTTGCCGATAAAGCGCAATTCGCCGTTCCACTGGCAGATCTGGCCGGAGATGTAGACGATGTCGCCGGCGGTCGTGAATGGCACATAGTTGGCGACCGGCGCGGCCGGCGCCGGCAATTCGAGGCCGAGTTCCTTGAGCCGCGCTTCGATTTTTCCGGTCATCGCCTGTTTTCTCCGCACCCTGTCGCGATGCTCAAAGGATAGGCTGTCCACCCGCGCTGTCCAGTAGGCCGCCCAGCATGTCGCGAAACCGCCGTATTCGCCCGCTAGCACTCCTTGCCATGCCGAAGCTTTGGCTCGCCCTCGCGCTGCTCGTCATCTGCGCCTCGCCACAGTTTGGCGCGCCGCCCCGGGCCGCGACGCTTGGCGAGGCGCAGATCGGGTTCAGCGCCGACCGTCTGCTGGTCATCGACGGCCGCAGCTACTCAGGCAAGATTTGGACCATGCCCGGCAGGGAGCGCCATGAGCAGGCGATCTCCGGTTTCCGGCCAGTTTTCCTGCTCTTTGCCGATAATCCGATCGGCGAGATCGTGGTGCCGCAACTCAAGACGATCGTGCAGTTCCCGATGCCGCCGGAACTGCGCCTGTTCGGCAGCCGCGAACTTAAAAAGCACCCGGACGGCCAGGAAACGATCAACGGAATCGCCACGACCCGATACGCGATCGACCAAACCGTGCCGGAGGGTCACGCGGTCGGCGCGCTGTGGGTCAGTAGCGACGGCATCCCGATGAAGCTCGCCGGCAGTTTCACCAAGCCAAATGGCAAGGTCGCGACCGTGCGATGGGAATTGAGCCATGTCAAAATCGGACCGCAGCCGGCGAGCCTGTTCGAGCCGCCGCCGGGATTCTCGAAAATGCCCCCCGAAGCCATCGCCCCGCTGCTTGGCCTGCGCCTGAAGACCGCCAAGCATGAATAAAAATCCCCTCTCCCGCAGCGCGGTGCGGGAGAGGGGATTACCCCAGGGGCGGCGATATCTGATAGGATCGGGCGGTGATGGTAACGGAACGCCTGGGGACGATGGCGCGCAAATTTTTTGGCACGGACGGAATCCGGGGGACCGCCAATATCGAACCGATGACGCCGGAGACGGCGCTGAAGGTGGCGATGGCGGTAGGCCAGTGCTTTCATAGCGGCACTCACAAGCACCTCGTCGTGATCGGCAAGGACACGCGGTTGTCGGGCTATATGCTCGAACCGGCGCTGACCGCCGGCTTTATCACAATGGGGATGGACGTCGTATTGGTCGGGCCGTTGCCGACCCCGGCGATCGCAATGCTGACCCGCAGCCTGCGCGCCGATATCGGCGTCGTGCTGTCGGCCTCGCACAACCCGTTTGCCGATAATGGCATCAAGCTGTTCGGCCGCGACGGCTACAAGTTGTCCGACGACTTCGAAGCCAACATCGAGCACGTTCTGGAAAACGGCCCGATCCGCCGGGCCGGGCCGGCCGAACTCGGCCGCGCCAAGCGGCTCGACGATGCCGGCGGGCGATATATCGAGTTCGTCAAGCAGAGCTTTCCGCGCGGGTTGCGGCTCGACGGGCTCCGCGTCGTCGTCGATTGCGCGCACGGCGCCGCCTACAAGGTGGCGCCGACCGTGTTCTGGGAACTCGGCGCCGAGGTGTTCCCGATCGCCGTCGCGCCCGACGGCCTCAACATCAACCGCGAATGCGGCGCGCTGTTTCCCGAGCAGATGCGCCGCGAAGTGCTGGCACGCCGCGCCGATATCGGTATCGCGCTCGACGGCGACGCCGACCGGCTGATCGTCGTCGATGAGCGTGGCGTTATCCTCGACGGCGACCAGCTGATGGGGCTGATCGCGATGACGCTGGCGCGCAGTTCGCGGCTGAATGGCGGCGCGCTGGTCGCGACCGTCATGTCGAATCTGGGCCTCGAACGCCATCTGGCGGGGCAGGGGATCGCGATGCACCGCACCGCGGTCGGCGATCGCTATGTCGTCGAGAAGATGCGCAGCACCGGCTGCAATCTCGGCGGCGAGCAGTCCGGCCACATCATCCTTAGCGACTATGCGACGACCGGCGACGGGCTTGATCGCGGCGTTGCAGGTCCTGGCGGCCATCGTCGAGACCGGCAAGCGCACCAGCGAGGTCGGCCGGGTGTTCGAGCCAGTGCCGCAACTGTTGCGCAATGTCCGTTTCGGAGACGGCAAGCCGCTCGAATCGAGCCAGGTTCAGCGGACGATCGCCGACGGTGAGGCACGGCTCGGCACGGCCGGGCGGCTGGTCATCCGCAATTCCGGCACCGAGCCCGTCATCCGGGTGATGGCCCAGGGAGAGGACGACGCAATGTTGCGAAGCGTCGTCGGCGATATCTGCGACGCAATCCTGGCGGTCGCCCGCGGTGTCCAGGCGGTCGAGGCGCCGGCGCAGGCGGCCGAATAAAACAGGTGACGTGATGCAGGGTCGCGTCCTGATCATCGCCGGTTCCGATTCCGGTGGCGGCGCCGGCATCCAGGCCGATATCAAGACCGTGACGATGCTCGACGGCTTCGCCGCGACCGCGGTGACCGCCCTGACGGCTCAGAACACCAACGGCGTATTCGGTGTCCTGCCGATCCCGCCTGATTTCATCCGTCAGCAGATCGAGGTCGTGCTCGATGATATCGGCGCCGACGCGATCAAGACCGGCATGCTGCACGACACCGCGGTCATCGAGACCGTGGCTGCGGTGCTGGACGAACGCGCGGCTGGCGTGCCGCTGGTCGTCGATCCGGTCATGGTGGCGAAAGGCGGTGCGCCGCTGATCGAAACCGGCGCGATCGAGGCGCTGAAATCGTTGCTCGCGGCGCGCGCGACGGTGCTGACGCCGAATTTGCCGGAAGCGGAAATCCTCTCGGGGTACGAGATCGACAGCATTGCGGCGATGTACAGGGCGGCCGAGAGCCTGCTGGCGCTGGGCTGCGGCGGGGTACTGTTGAAGGGCGGCCATCTCGACGGGCCGATCGTCTACGATGTCCTCGTGACATCGGCTGGGCGGCGCGTCTGGCACAGCCCGCGAATCGACAGCCGGCACACCCACGGCACCGGCTGCACCCTCGCCTCGGCGATCGCCACGGGGCTGGCGCAGGGCCTGGCGATCGACGCGGCCGTGTCGCGGGCACGCGACTACGTGCAGCGCGCCATCGCCACCGCCCCCGGCATCGGGCACGGCCACGGCCCTCTCAACCATGCCCACCCGCTGCATGGCTGATCGGTAGAGGTTGGAGCCGGATCGATTGAGCCAGGTCGGCATCACCGTCGGTGCTGGCCGTTAGCATGCCGGTTGAGCGCGGGTCTCTCACCTGAAAAAACTGCTGTGCCGGCGCGTACCAGAACAGCAATGAGAGAACATCCGTTGCCATCCGGTCAAACCAAACCGATTTCTAGCCCCAGTGAAACGGGGCCGCCGGGAGGCATGATGCGCAGGCTGTCGGGTGCTTTTGTTGCGGGCATGTTGGTAATCGCGACAGCGCCCGCCGCTGTCGCGGCGGGCGGGAATTATGGGTTGTCGTTGTTTGGCGAGCTGAAATACCCGGCCGACTTCAAGAATTTCGGCTACGTCAATCCGGACGCGCCGAAAGGCGGCGGTATGCGGCTGTCGTCAATTGGGAGCTTCGACACGCTGAACCCGTTTGTGATCAAAGGGACGCCGGCGATCGGTATCGGGCAGATTTTCGACACGCTGATGGCCCAGTCGCAGGATGAGCCCGGCAGCGAATACGGCCTTGTCGCCGAAAATGTCGAGGTCGCGCCCGACAAGCTGTCGGTGCTGTTTACGTTGCGCAAGGAAGCGCGCTTTCACGACGGGTCGCCGATGACGTCAGACGATGTCGTGTGGACGTTTAATACGCTGCGTACCAAGGGTGCGCCGAACTACCGCTCGTATTACGGCGACGTGACCAAGGTCGTGGCCGAAGGCGAGCGCGGTGTCCGCTTTCAGTTCAAATCGGCGGAAAACCGCGAATTGCCGCAGATCATCGGCGAGATGCCGGTGCTGTCGAAGAGATACTGGGGCGATAAGGATTTTACCAAGACAACGCTTGAAGCACCGCTCGGCAGCGGCCCGTACAAGGTCGATGCGGTCGATCCCGGCCGGTCGATCAGCTATCACCGCGTCGCCGATTACTGGGGAGCCAACCTGCCGGTAAATAAGGGCCGCTACAACGTTGATACGATCCGCTACGATTATTACCGCGACGCTTCGATCGCGTTGGAGGCGTTCAAGGCGGGGCAATACGATGTGCGGCGCGAAAACGTCTCGAAGGCGTGGGCGACTGGTTACGACAGCCCGGCCTTGCGCGACGGGCTGTTCAAGAAGGAGACGATCCCCAACGAACTGCCGAGCGGCATGCAGGGCTTTGGCTACAATTTGCGCCGCCCGATATTCCAGGACCCGAAGGTGCGGCAGGCACTGGCCTATGGGTTCGACTTCG
Source organism: uncultured Alphaproteobacteria bacterium (assembly GCA_963737875.1). Classification (GTDB taxonomy): domain Bacteria; phylum Pseudomonadota; class Alphaproteobacteria; order ATCC43930; family CGMCC-115725; genus DATARH01. Next base: position 269,440 of record CAVTUM010000009.1, read on the forward strand.
AGTGGTCGAACAAGAACCTGTTCTACGGTTTCTACAAACGCACGCGCAGCTATTTCGACAATTCCGAGCTGGCGGCGACCGGAGTGCCGCAGGGCGACGAGTTGAAAATCCTCGAACCGTTTCGCGGCAAGGTCCCGGACGAAGTGTTCGCCCAGGAATACAATCCGCCGAAATATGACGGCAGCGGCAATATCCGCGATGGGCTGCGCGACGCGCTGAAACTGCTGAAGGAGGCCGGTTGGTCGTTCAAGAACGAAAAGCTGGTCAATGACAAGACCGGTCAGCCCTTCGAGTTCGAAATCTTGCTGGTCCAGCCGGAATTCGAGCGGATCATGCTGCCCTTCGCGAAAAATCTCGAACGGATGGGGATCACCGCCCGCATCCGCACCGTCAGCAGTGCTGAATACGAAAAGCGGATGGAGCAGTTCGACTACGACATGGCGGTCGTGTCGTTTGGCGAGTCACTGTCGCCGGGCAACGAGCAGCGCGAATATTGGGGTTCGCAGGCCGCCGACGAGCCAGGGCAGCCGCAACTGAACTCGGCATCAAGAACCCGGTCATCGACACGCTGGTCGAGCAACTGATCCAGTCGCCCGATCGTGCCAGCCTCGTCACCCACACGCATGCGCTCGATCGCGTTCTGCAATACGGCTACTATGTGATCCCGCAATGGTATCTGGGCGCTTCCTGGGTCGCCTATTGGGACAAATATCCGGCGGCCCGCCGTGTCGCCGAAATACGGCCTCGGTCTCGACACCTGGTGGGTCGACCCGCAGGCCGAAAAGAGCATCGACGCAAAAAAGAGCGAGATGCCAAAGCCCGACGCTCCCGTGACGCCGCGGCGAAATAGCCATGCTGGGCTACGCGATCCGCCGCATCGCGTTCATCGTGCCGACGCTGTTCGCGATCATGGTGGTGAATTTCTTGATCGTGCAGGCGGCGCCCGGCGGGCCGGTGCAGCAGATGATCGCGAAGTTCAAGGGCAACGAGGTCGCCGCGACCGAGCGGCTCACGGGCGGCGCCAGCGAGATTAAATCGTCGAGCGGCAGAGGACGAGCCGCTATCGCGGCGCGCGCGGCCTCGACCCGGCCTTCATCAAGGAACTGGAGAAGCAATACGGCTTCGACAAGCCGCCGCTGCAGCGCTTCGCTGCTGATGATGCAGGAGTTATCTGACCTTCGATTTCGGCAACAGCTTTTTCCAGGACCGCAGCGTCGTCGGCCTGATCCGCGACAAGCTGCCGGTGTCGATCTCGATCGGGTTGTGGACGACGCTGATCACCTATCTCGTGTCGATCCCGCTCGGCATCCGCAAGGCGGTGCGCGACGGCAGCCGCTTCGACATATGGACCAGCGGCGTCATCATCATCGGCTACGCGATCCCGAGCTTTCTGTTCGCGGTGCTGCTGATCGTGCTGTTCGCCGGCGGCAGCTATCTGGTCGATTTTCCCGCTGCGCGGCCTGGTCAGCGACAACTGGGCATCGCTCGACTGGCCGCACCGCATCCTCGACTATTTCTGGCACCTCGTGCTGCCGATCACCGCGCTGGTGATCGGCGGGTTCGCGACACTGACGATGCTGACCAAGAACTGCTTTCTCGACGAGATCAACAAGCAGTACGTGCTGACCGCCCGCGCCAAGGGGCTGACCGAGCGGCGCGTGCTCTATGGCCACATCTTCCGCAACGCGATGCTGCTGGTCGTTGCCGGGTTTCCGGCGGCGTTTGTCGGCATCCTGTTCACCGGGTCGCTGCTGATCGAGGTGATCTTCTCGCTCGACGGGCTGGGTCTCCTCGGCTTACGAGGCGGCGATCAACCGCGACTACCCGATCATGTTCGCGACGCTCTACGTCTTCACGCTGATCGGGCTGGTGCTGAAGCTGATCAGCGACCTGACCTACATGCTGATCGACCCGCGCATCGATTTCGAGCGGCGTAACGCCTGATAAAGGCGGGAAGAATGCGTGACCCGCGCGGCGCGCTACAGCAAAATGTCAGATCAATTAATGAGGGAGTGGCCCCATGGGGAGTTTCCGGATTGCGTTGGTCCAGCCGATCACGTCGCCGCCGCCGGATGACGAGGTGAATGTCGCGGCCGCTATCGGGTGGATCAAGTCGGCGGCGGCGCAGGGCGCCGATTTCGTCTGCTTCCCCGAGAACTATCCCGGGCCGTGGCGGATGCCGGCCAGTTTCGACCCGACCCCGGCAGATCGCCGAGGCCGCCGCGAAGCACAACATCCATGCCGTCTACAGCACGATCGAGCCGATCGATGTCGCGAAGGCAACCGCCTATAACCTGACCTGCATGGCCTTTGCCGATGGCCGCGCCCCGGCCCGCTATCGCCGCACCCACCCGAACGGCCCGTGGATCTATACCGGCGGCAAGCACTGGGAATTTCAGTACGTCGCCGGCAACGATTACCCGGTCTTTGAGACGCCGCTCGGTATCGTCGGGCTGGCAATGTGCAGCGAGGTCTACATGCCGGAGGTGGCGCGCGCCCTGGCGTTGCGCGGCGCCGAACTGATCTTCATGCCGGCCGGGCTCGACAAGGGCACGCTATGGCAGACTTGGCGCACTCTTCTGTGGGCGCGAGCCATCGAGAACCTGTCGGTCGTGGTGTCGACGCAGAACCTGCTGTCGTCGGCCAATCGCGGGCTGGCGATCATCGCCGCGCCGGAATCGGTCCTCTACGAGAGCACGGTCGCCGGCATGGGTATCGTCGAGATCAGCCTCGACCGGGTGCGCGAGTTGCGCGCCGCGCGCGACGGGCATGGCGCCTCCGCGGGCACCAAGCAAGGCCTGCTGTCCGAGCAATGGCAGCGCCCCGAACTGTACGACAGCTTTTATCCGCGACCGGACGAGCCGGCGCGCCAGGCGGCGGAATAAGCGCCCGCCATGAAATACGTCGATCGGGTATTGCAGCCGGGCGAGACGGTTGTCTATGCGACCAGCCTGCATTGGCTGATATATGCGCGGGCCGTCGTTATCGCGATCCTGGCGCTGGTGGTGTTTATCGGCGCCGGGTCGGTCAGCGACGCCACTCTCGGCACGGCGCTGCGCTTGATCGCCGGTTTTCTGCTGCTGCTGGCGATCTTCTCCGGTCTTGGGGCGGTGATCCGGCGGGCGACCACCGAACTCGCGGTGACCGACCGGCGCGTCATCTTCAAGACCGGCGTGTTCCGGCGCCACACTATGGAGATGAACCGCTCCAAGGTTGAAACCGTCGGCGTCAACCAGTCGATCCTCGGCCGCATCCTCAGCTACGGCACGGTCGTCGTGCGCGGCACCGGCGGCAGCTTTGAGCCGATCCCCTATATCGGCGACCCGCTGACCTTCCGCAGCCACATCACCGCGGGCTAGATGCCACGCACCACCGCAGCCGCGGCCAGGCTGCGGCGGGACCCCAACGACGCGGCGGCGAGTGTCGGCGGCGCTCGCTGTCGATCGGGCTCAGCGCCGTGATCGTCGCCGCCACGATCAGGAACCGCGCGTGCTGACGATCCGCGCCGCCGGGCGGCGGGGTCGATGCCCTGCCATCGGGCCCGCTCGAGGCCGAGCACCGCACGCTGGAAATCGGGCTGCGCACCTGGGTCGAGCGGCAGACCAGCCAGCGCCTCGGCTATGTCGAGCAGCTTTACACCTTCGGCGACCGCGACCGTGTGGTCAGCGATGACGGCGCTGGCCCTGCCGGCCCTGGTGGTCGCCTATCTGGCGCTGGTCGCGCGAGGCCGACCCGGCCGGCGCGGCCGACGCCGAGTGGCAGCAGCTGGTATCGCTATTTTCCCGTGGGAGGATTGGCGCGACGGCAAGCCGGCGCTGCTCGAGCCGATCGAGGCAGCGCTGGGGCGCTGGGCCGACGAGGCGGCCGGGGATGCCGAGCGGCGGCTGCGCGAGGAGCGGCTCGGGCTCGCCTTCGGCCTGCCACGGCGCATCGTGGAACGAGGAGCTGGTGCTCGAACGCTACGAGCTGCTTTACGAAGCCGGGCTCGTCGCCGAGGCGGCGCGCGATCTCGGCCGCGAGCGCCGCTGGACGGCTGGCGACACCGGCGCGCGCGATGGCGTCGACCATCGCCGCATCCTGGCGACCGCGATCGGCCGGCTGCGCGGCAAGATCAAGTACCGCCCGGTGGTGTTCGAACTGATGCCGCCGGCCTTCACGCTGCTGCAACTGCAGCGCACCGTCGAGGCGCTGGCCGGCGTCCGTCTGCACAAGCAGAATTTCCGCCGCCTCGTCGAACAGCAGGGGCTGGTCGAGGAAACCGGCGCGATGAGCGCCGCAACCGGCGGCCGGCCGGCTCGGCTCGTCCGTTTCCGCCGCGAAGTCCTGCTGGAACGGCCGGCGCCGGGCTTGCGCCTGCGCGCGGCCCGTCGCAGCGCGGGGCCGCCAGGCGTCCTGCGGGGCCGATCGCGGCGGGCTGCCATGCTGTCAATCGAAATGTCATTCTGCGGTCAGCCCTTGACGCGGCGCGCCGACCCCTTATTCTCATATTCAGCATAACCCACCGCCGGGCGGCACGTTCCCGTCCGGCTTTTCCGGACCCTAGAAATACTCAATATAGAGTATAATTGGAGGAGCCGCACGTGCTTGAGACCCTCACCCCCGCAGCCACTGCCCGCTTGCCGCTGCCGGAGCTCTACAGCCGGGTCGAGCGCCATGTGCCGCGCGTTCGAATGGCCGGTCGCTGGCCGAGGACATCGCCGCGATCCTCAAGCTGAAGCGCGAGCGGAACGCGGTCATCCTGGCGCACAACTACCAGACGCCGGACATCTTCCACACGGTCGGCGACATCGTCGGCGACAGCCTGGCGCTGGCGCGCGAGGCGGCGCGCACCGATGCCGATCGTGATCGTGCTGGCCGGCGTGCATTTCATGGCCGAGACCGCGAAGCTGCTGAATCCGGAGAAGACCGTGCTGATCCCGGACACCAGGGCCGGCTGCTCGCTCGCCGAGTCGATCACCGCCGCCGATGTGCGGCTGATGCGCGAGCGCCATCCCGGCGTGCCGATCGTGACCTACGTCAACACCTCGGCGGCGGTGAAGGCCGAGAGCGACATCTGCTGCACCTCGGGCAACGCCAAGAAGATCGTCGAGGGCGCTCGGCGTGCCGAAGGTCATCATGATCCCGGACGAATATCTGGCGCGCAATATCGCGGCCCAGACCAAGGTCGAGATCATCGCCTGGAAGGGCCATTGCGAGGTGCACGAGCGCTTCACCGCCGGAGGACATCCGCGACATGCGCGCGAGCTATCCCGGCGTCACCGTGCTGGCGCATCCGGAATGCCCGCCCGAGGTCGTCGCCGAATGCGACTTCACCGGCTCGACCGCGGCGATGGCCGATTATGTCGGGCAGAAGCGGCCGGCGCGGGTCGTGCTGCTGACCGAATGCTCGATGAGCGACAATGTCGCGCTGCAATACCCCGATCTCGAATTCGTGCGGCCGTGCAATCTGTGCCCGCACATGAAGCGGATCACGCTGAAGAACATCCGCCACGCGCTCGAAACGATGACGCACGAGGTGACGGTCGCGCCGGAGATCGCCGACAGGGCGCGCCGCGTCGGTCGAGCGCATGCTGGCGATCGGCTGAACCCTTTCCGTCGTCATCCCCGGGCTTGCCCCGGGGATCCACGTGGATGGCCGGGACAAGCCCGTCCTGACGCATGGCGGGATGAAGACGGATGATACGCGATTCTGATCGAGCCGATCGTCCGCGCCGCGCTGCTCGAAGATCTCGGCCGCGCCGGCGACATCACCACCGACGCGGTCGTGCCCGCCGATGCGCGGGTCGAGGCGGTCATGGCGGCGCGCCAGCCCGGCGTCGTCGCCGGGCTCGAGGCCGGCGCTGCTCGCCTTCGAACTGCTCGACCCGACCTTGCAGATCGAGCGTGCTGCGCCCCGACGGCAGCCGTGTCGAACGCGGCGACAGCCGTGGCGCGCATCACCGGCCGGGCGCGGCCGGTGCTGGCGGCCGAGCGCACCGCGCTGAACCTCGTCTGCCGCATGTCCGGCGTCGCCACCGCGACCCGCTCGCTGGCCGACGCGGTCGGCGGCCACAAGGCGAAGATCGTCTGCACCCGCAAGACCACGCCCGGGCCTGCGCATTCTCGAAAAGGAGGCCGTGCGGCTGGGCGGCGGCGCCAACCACCGCTTCGGCCTCGACGACGCGATGCTGATCAAGGACAACCATGTCGCGATGGCCGGCGGGGTCGGCGAGGCGCTCGCAGCGGGCGCGCGCCCATGCCGGCCACCTCGTCAAGATCGAGCTCGAGGTCGATACGCTGGACCAACTCGCCGAGGCGCTCGAGCACGGCGTCGACGCGGTCCTGCTCGACAACATGGACCCGGACACTTTGCGCCGCGCCGTCGCAGATGGTGGCCGGCCGCGCCGATCACCGAAGCCTCCGGCCGCATCACCCGCGAAACCGCGCCCGGCCATCGCCGCCGCCGGCGTCGACCTGATCTCCTCCGGCTGGATCACCCACAGCGCCCCGATCCTCGATCTGGGGCTCGATATCGAGTAATCTCCATCGATTGGCGGTGAATGGCAGACTTCGTTAATGGCTGACGAACCTGAAAACCTGGTGCTGCTGCAGTTGCAGGGTATCCGCCGCGAAATGGCGGCGCTCCTTGAGCGTCAGGTTCGCGATCGGGAATTAGTGCCAAAAATTTACAACGAGGTGATGATCCTTCGCTCGGATGTGCGCGAACTGAAGTCCGATCTGCTAACCGTTGAGAACCAGATGCTGAATTGGTACAACGAAGTGCTGGGCGTCATCCGTCGCTTGGACGCAATCGGGGCTCCACCTGATTAGGCTGGATGATGAGCTTCGTGGATGCGCCTCGCGAGGCCGGTGGGCAAAGATCCCGGAGCGTGCTACCGCAACAATTGGCGCGCCGAAGCGGCCAGCAAGACAACCCCGGAGATCGTCAGCAGGATCAGCACGAGTTTGCGGAAGGCGATTGGGTCAACGCGGCGATAAAGGCGCGAGCCGATCAGGGCCGGAATTAGCATTGCGGGCAGGATCAGCGCGAATTTGCGGCCGACATCGAGCGTCAGCATGCCGCTGGCGCCGTAGATCGTGAGCGCCAGCGCCTGCATCGCGATGTTGAACGTCTGGAACACGGCGCGCTGCGTCAGCGGGTTCCACGGCCGCAGCATGCACCACAGGATCGGCACCGGGCCGGTCAGCCCGGCGATCCCGCCCATCACTCCACCGACAAACCCGATCGCCACATCCGCCGGCCGGCCTCCGATGCTGATCCGGGGCAACTGTCGGACCAGCAACAGAAACGGACAGTAGACCAGCAGCAGACATCCGACCGCCGCCTTGAACACGACCGGGTCGAGATAGGCGAGCACACGCACGCCGATCGGCACGCCGGCGACACCACCGAGAATCAACGGCCACGTCCGGCTCCAGTCAAAGCCGCGCCGCGCCGCGTCGATCGACAGGAGCCCACCGATCAGCGAACCGAACACTGCCATCGGCCCCACCAACTGCGGCACGACGACCGTGGCCCAGATCGGGATACAGATCAGTCCGAAAGCAAAGCCCGAAAGTCCCTGTACAAACCCACCAAGGCTGGCGCCGAGTACAACGCAAAAGGTTTCGGCGTCCATCCCCTGATCCCGCTGACTTTTCTGCGCGAGACCCTCGCACGGCCCCTGGCGCAGTGCACTCCTAAAGCGCATCGGAAGAGGCCCCGGGCGGCTCTCCGCTGGTGACGCCGAGTACTGACGCGACGGCGCCGTGTTACGGCTTTGGCATCTTGATGCGCTGGCCAGGGTAGATTTTGTCGGGGTCGCGGATTTGGCCGCGGTTGGCGAAATAGATCGTCGTATAGCGGGTGCCTTCGCCGTAGGTCTGGCGGGCGATCGTCCACAGGCTGTTGCCGGCGCGGACGATGTACGTCCCGCCGGCGACGCTGGGTTTTGGCGCGGCGGGCGCGAACGGGGCGGCGACGCGGTGCGCCACCTTTCCGTCGGCACCGAGTTCGTCGAGACGCAGTTCGATGTTGCCGGCAGCAGTCGGCAGCTTTGAAACGAGTGACCATTTCCCCGCAGCGTCGGCGGTGGCACTCCCGAGCAATTGATTGCCGGCATAGACGTTGAGGCGGGCGCCGGGGCTGGCGTGGCCGCTCAACGTCAGTTCGTTGCCGCCGCCGTGCTCGGTGCTGTCGAGCGACAGAGCCTGCCTGGCGGTGCCGGGCTGCTGCAGGATTTGCGGCGCGGCCTTGGCGTCGCCCGGCAACAGCACCGCGGTGTTGCCTTTGCCGCTGTTGTCTTTGCCATTGGGGGGAGCCACCGTCAGCGCGACGACATCGTTCGAGCGGCGCGGCGCGCTGCCATCGGGCGCGGTCGCCTCAAGGCTGAGCTGGGCGTTGCCGGGCGGCAGCGGCTTCCCCGGAAGCAGCACCCACTCGCCGCGTCCGTCGGCAGTTACTTCACCGATGACCTTGCCGTCGGACAGCACCCGCACCCGATCACCCGGCGCCGCCCGGCCGGCGATCACCGGCTGTCCCTGCGGATCGACCGTCACGACATCGAAGCTGGGCGCCGCCCTTACTGCAGGCTTGGGCGCCGGCGCCGCAACCGGGGGCGGCGCAGGCGCGGCTTCCGGTGCTGGTGGCACGGCGACGGGCTGCGGCGCCCTCGGCTGTGGCACAGGTCCGCGCAGCCCGATAGCGGCGCCGGCAATCAATGCCACCGCAGCCGCTGCGCCATACCAGACAACGCGTTGCACCAATGCCGGTCCCCTGCTCGGGGGCAACTCTATGTCGTGGCCGGCGGCCTTGCAATCGCCGGGCAACAAGGCGAAGAGAACAGGCAAATGCCGGTTTGCGAGGGGCGATGCCGCCGATCAGGAGTTTTTGCGTCTATTGCGGCTCGGCGCCGGGTGGCGACCCGGCCTACCGAGAAGCGGCGAGCGCCCTCGGCAGCGCGCTGGCCGAGGGCGGCATTGGGCTGGTTTTCGGTGGTGGCCGTATCGGGTTGATGGGCGTCGTCGCCGATGCGGTGATGGCCGGCGGCGGCCAGGTAACCGGCGTCATCCCTGGTGCCTTACGCGCTGCCGAAGTGGCGCATCAGGGCCTTACCGAATTGATCATCGTCAGCAGCATGCACGAGCGCAAGCAACTGATGGCGGATCGGGCAGACGCCTTTGCGGTGATGCCCGGCGGCATCGGCACGCTCGACGAAATGTTCGAGATCGTCACCTGGAAGCATCTGGGGCTGCACGACAAGCCGATCTTTGTCGTCGACATCGCCGGTTACTGGGAACCCCTGGTCAAGCTGCTCGATCACCTAGTGGCGCAAGGCTTTGCGCGCCCTCTGACCCCGGGTTTGGTGACGGTCTTACCCGATGTCGCAGCGCTGATGGCGGTGCTGACCGGCGGGAACGCTTGAGGTTTGGCGGGGTCACGGCTTTCCACCGAGCTGGTGGATAAAGGTGTGGAAAACGCCTCTCCGGCGGGCTGAGACTGGCTGTTTTCGTGGCCCCCGCAGACTTTGCCTACGAAATGAGCGACGTTTTGCTATCATGCTGAAATGTCTTGGTTAATTCATATGACGCAATCTCCTTGCGGTGGTGCCAAGTAAAACCGCAAGGCTTCCCGCGCTCATTCCGGGCCTGCATTTGCTGTTCTGCGGCGGATTCTGGAGGGCTGTTCATAACCCTCCGACGCCCGCCGCTACGGCAGAGTGCCCGAGCCCGTATAGCGGCGCCAGGCGCTCATCTGCATCGCCGAGGTCAGGCAATGCACGACGACCGGCCGGGTCTTGACCGCGAAGGCGCGGGCGATGCCGTCAGCGATCTCGGCGTCGGTGCGGATCGTGATGCCCTCGGCGCCGAACGAGCGGGCCCAGGCGGCGAAATCGGGGTTGGTCAGCCGCGTGCCTTCCATGAACGGCCGCTCCGGGATAGCGGACGTAGGAATGCATGCCGATCGTGCCGTACATCGAGTTGTCGGAGATGATCATGATCGGGTTGGCGCCGTATTGCCGCGCGGTGGCGATCTCGTTGGCCGCCATCAGGGTGCCGCCATCGCCGATAAAGCGACAACTTGCGTGTTCGGCCGGCGCAACGCCGCGGCCACCGCCATCGGCATGCCCGAGCCCATCGACCCGACCACCGCCGACAGGAAGATCTGGGTCTGGCGGAAGCCGATATAGCGATGCACGAAGCTGCCGAAATTGCCGGCATCGGTGGTGACCGTCGCGTCGGGGGCGAGGTGCTTGTCGACCTCGCAGACGATCGCGGCGAAATTGATGCCGTCGGTGGTCGGCTCCCATTCCTTCGCCAGCAGTTTGCGGTGGATCGCGTGCAGCCCGTCGACCCAGCCCTTGCGCTTCGCCGGCATCGGCCGGCGCGCCGCGCTTCAGCAGCGCCTTGATCACCTCGTGCGGGCTGCATGGCATGCCGAGGGTCGGCCGCCACACGCGGCCGACCTCGTTCGGGTCGGGCCAGACATGGACAAACGGCAGTTGCGGCTGCGGCGCCGCCGGGAAGGTGTAGGACTGGCTGACCGAGTCGGTCATGCGCTCGCCGAGCGCGACCATCAGATCGGCCTTTTTCATCTCGCGCGATCAGCGGCGGCGGCACCCGGATGCCCATATAGCCGCCGTAATTCGGATGCGGCGCGTCGAAGCATTGCGGCCGGCGATGCGTCGGGCTGATCGGCAACACCCATTCCTCGGCCAGCCGGTTCAGGTCGGCGAATAGGCGTCGTTGTCGTGCACCGCATCGGCCAACAGCGCGCCGCCGACCAGCATCAGCGGCCGCTCGGCATTTCGCCAGCATGTCGGCGAGCTGGTCGAGATCGGCTCGGCGCGCGGCCCGGCGACGACGCGCGGCCGCGCCGGATCGAGCTCGGCGTCGGTCTCCTCGTCAAAAATGTCTTCCGGCAGGATCACCGCGACCGGCCCCTGCGTGCCGCTTTCGGCGATGTGGAAGGCGCGGGCGATCGCTTCCGACGCCTGCTCCGGCTCGTTGACCTCGATAACCTGCTTGGTCACGTCGGCGAGCAGGCGCGAGTAGTTCTGCTCCTGCAATGCCAGCCGGCCGAAATCCTTGCGCTCGACCTGGCCGACCAGCATCACCATCGGCGTCGCGTCGTGATAGGCCGAGTGCAACGCCACCATCGCGTTCGACAGGCCGGGACCGCGCGACACCATCGCGACGCCGGCGCGGCCGCGCAGCCGCCCGTCGGCGACCGCCATATAGCCGGCGCCGCCCTCATGCCGGCAGACGATGACGCGGATCGAGTTGCGTTCGATCAGCGCGCTGGTCAGCCCGATATAGCTTTCGCCGGGCACGCAATAGATCTGGTCGACATCGTGCGCTTCGAGGCTTTCCGCCAACAGGCGGGCGACGGTTTGGGTCATCTGCGGTAATCCCTCCTTCGGACCATGCCGAGGGAATAGCCCAACTACCGGAGATGCCGGAAGGCGCAATTCGCGTCGTCGCGGCCGCCGTGCCGTGCGAGGCGTCGCAAATCCCGTCTTGTTCCTGCGCCGCCGATCGGGCTAGCTACGTCGGCGCTGCACGGTGCCGGCCGAACCCACAATGTCGCCGATGGCTTGGCGGACGCGGGGGCCGCACCAGTTCAATCGCAGTTTGAGGAGCACAGCGTGGAAATACAGGCCGCAATCTTTCGCAAGGTCAACGAGCCGCTGACCGTCGAAACCGTCGATATCGACAAGCCGTGGGGCCGCGAAGTGCTGGTGCGGACCGTCGCCACCGGCGTCTGCCACAGCGATCTGCATGTGGTGGATGGGGTCGGGCGGTTTCCGCTCGACCGTCCGATCGTGCTGGGGCATGAGGGCGCCGGGCGTGGTTGAGGCGGTCGGCAATGACGTGACCACGGTGCGGGCTGGCGACCACGTTGTCGCCTGTCTGTCGGGGTTTTGTGGCAACTGCCCGCAATGCCTCGCCGGCCATCCAAATCTGTGCACCGGCGGTATTGTCGGCCGCAAGGAGGGCGAGACGCCGCGCCTGTCGCTGAACGGCGGACCGGTGCGCCAGTTCATCAATATTTCGAGCTATGCCGAGAAGATGCTGCTACACGAAAACTCGGTCGTGCGGATCGACTCGGAATTGCCGCTCGATCGCGCCGCGCTGGTCGGCTGCGGCGTGCTGACCGGGGTCGGCGCCGCCCTGCGCAGCTCGGGGCTGGAAGCCGGGCAGACTGTTGCGGTGTATGGCTGCGGCGGCGTCGGGCTGTCGATCATCCAGGGCGCCCGCATCGGCGGGGCGCGCCAGATCATCGCGGTGGACATGTTCCCGCAGAAGGAAGAAATGGCGAAACGCGCCGGCGCGACGCATTTCGTCAATTCGAGCGAAGACGACCCGGTCAAGGCGGTGCGCGCGCTGACCGGCGGGCTCGGCGTCGATCATGCCTTCGAGGCGGTCGGCCTCGCCAAATTGTGCCGACAGGCGATCGAGAGCCTCGCGATCCGCGGCACCGCGACGATCGTCGGCGTATTGCCGCCCGATGCGACGATCGAGTTCCCGTGGATGGCGATCCGCCCGGAATGCAAAATCCAGACATCGCGGATGGGGTCGAACCGCTTTCGCATGGACATCCCGATCTATCTCGACCTCTACCGTCAGGGCCGCCTCGACCTCGACAGCATGGTCACGAAGCGCGGCCATCTCGGCGACATCAACGAAGCCTTCCGCGCGATGAAAGCCGGCGAGGTCGCGCGCACGGTGCTGACCTTTGATTGACGCCCGGCGATTGGCGCCCGACGGCTGATGCGGGACGGGCGCCACGCCGCCGCGCGCGCTGCGATCAGGTTCCCCGCCAATATCCTGCGCTATGTGCTGACAACGACCGCCTGGCATCAGCTGGCGCTGGTGGCCATGACGATCGTCGTGTTTCTGCTCGAGATCGTGCCGCTCGAACTGCAGCGCCGGGTCGTCAACGACCTGACGAAGAACCGGCCGTATCGGTTCATCATCGTGCTGTGCGGTGTGTATGCCGGCACGGTTCTGGTGCAAGGCGGCACCAAACTCGTCCTCAACGTCTACCGCAGCTGGGTCGCGGAACGCGCGACCCGCGATCTGCGCCGGCGGGTGCATGTGCTGGTTAGTTCGACCACAGCCGCATCGTCGACCGTCGAGGCGGAGGGGGTCCAGGCCTCGATGATCGTGTCGGAGGTCGAGTTGATCGGCGGCTTTGTCGGCGGCGCCATTTCCGAACCGTTGCTGCAGGGCGGCATCCTGTGCTCGGTCCTCGCCTACATGATCCATGTCGACTTCTGGATGGCGCTGACCGCGTTTCTGCTATTCGTCCCGCAGCTGCTTTTTGTGCCGCTGATGCAGGGCGCGATGAACCGGCGGGTGCGGACGAAGGTCACGATCGTCCGGCGGCTCAGCATCAGCGTCGTTGAAGGGCAGGACCATGAAGCGGCGCGCGACCACAACGACGATGCGCGCATCCAGCGCGTATTCGAGCTCAACATGGGGTTCTTCCGCCTGAAATTCGCGATGAACTTCCTGATGAACCTGAGCACCCAATTGCAGCTCATCGGTGCGTTGCTGGTCGGCGGCTGGGCAGTTTATGCTGGTCGGCTGGAGATCGGCGGCGTCGTCGCCTTCATTTCCGGAATCGGCCGGATCACCGACCCTTGGGGTGATCTGGTCAACTATTTTCGCGATGCCAGCCTGACCCAGGTTCGCTATGCCCTGGTACGCGAGGCGCTCAATACACAGGGGCGCGATACACAGGGGCGCGATCAGGCGCCTGCGGGGGCCTGAACGCACTGGACGCGAGTGTCGCGGCGCGCGATTTTGTCGGCGTTCGTCGGACGCCACCGGCGCGGGAGAATGACATGAGCTACCGCCACATCCGGGTAGAGCCGCTATCAAACAATCTTGGCGCTGAAATCGCCGGGGTCGATCTGACCGCCGCGGTGCCGGCCGAGGCCTTTGGCGAAATCCGCCGGGTGTTCGGCGATTACGGGGTGATCTTTTTTCGCGACCAGCATCTGACGCCCGAGCAGCATGTCGGGTTTGCCGAGCGTTTCGGGCAGATCGACATCAATCGGTTTTTCGCCGCGGTGTCCGGCTTTCCGATGATCGCCGAGGTCCGCAAGGAGCCGGAGCAAGAGCGAAATATCGGCGGCGGCTGGCACACCGACCACAGCTATGACGAGATGCCGGCGCTCGGCTCGATGCTGTATGCGCGCGAGGTGCCGGAGACCGGCGGCGACACGCTGTTCGCCAGCATGTACGCCGCCTATGACGCGCTGTCCGACGGGCTGAAGGCGACCCTTGAAGGGCTGCGCGCCTGTCATTCCAATCGGCACGTCTTCGGCGCCGAGGCAATGGCGCGGCGCGGCGACCTTAACGGCCGCATCGGCAACCCCGAACTGGCGACGCAGGACGCGGTGCATCCGGTGGTGATCCGCCACCCGGAAACCGGCCGCAAGGCGCTCTATGTCAACCCCGGCTTTACGTTGCGGTTCGACGGCTGGACGGTGGAGGAATCAAAGCCGCTGCTCGATTACCTGTACCACCATGCGGTGCGGCCGGAATTCACCTGCCGCTTTCATTGGCGCTGCGGCTCGCTGGCGTTGTGGGACAACCGCTCGACCTGGCATTTCGCCGTCAACGACTATCATGGCGAGCGCCGCCTGCTGCATCGCGTCACGATCCAGGGTTCGCCGCTGCAATAGGCGCGGTGTTTGCAGGAACCGGTGTCGCAAGGCCCTTTGCCGGAAAGGAGCGCCACATGCACACGATCCACATCCACCGCGACAAACCGCTCGCCGATGAGCCGCATGTCGGCCACAACCGCTTTCACCCTGATCTGCCGCCGGTTTTTGAAATCGGCGAAGGCGAGGAGATCGCGCTGGAGACGCGCGACGCGCTCGACGGCCAGATCAGGTTCGGCATGCCGGCCGCCGACCTCGCCGAATATCGAGGCGGGTGCGGTGCATCCGCTGACCGGTCCGGTCTTCGTCAAAGGCGCGCAGCCCGGCGACATGCTCGAAATCGAGTTCACCGACATCATCGCGCAGCCGACCGCGTTCAGCATGATCGTTCCCGGCCTCGGCTTTTTGCGCGACCTGTTCCACGATCCGTTCCTGGCGCATTGGAAGATCGCCGATGGCTGGGCCACCTCGGAGCAGATCCCCGGCGTGCGCATTCCCGGTGCGCCGTTCATGGGCGTATCGGGTGTCGCCCCTTCGGCCGAGAAGCTGGCGGAATGGACGGCGCGCGAGCAGCGTGTCATCGACCGCGGCGGCTTCGCCTTTCCGCCCGATGCGACCGGCGCCGTGCCGACCGGGCCGTGCGGCCTCACCGGGTTGCGCACGTTGCCGCCGCGCGAAAACGGCGGCAATTTCGACGTCAAGCAATTGACCAAGGGGTCGAAACTGTTTGTGCCGGTGTTCACGGAAGGCGCGCTGTTCTCGACCGGCGACGGGCATTTCGCGCAGGGCGACGGTGAGGTGTGTGTCACGGCGGTCGAGATGGGCGCCACCGCCGTCGTCCGCTTCAAGGTGCATAAGGGGCTGGCGGAGCGGCGCAAATTCTCCTCGCCGGTGTTCTCCCACGAAACCTATTTTACCGACCCGCGCTTCGCCGCGCCGGAGCGCTTTCTCGGCGTCATGGGCATGCCGATCACGCCGGACGGCGAGATCGAATCGGAAAACCTGACGCTGGCCTGCCGCAATGCAATCCTCAACATGATCGAATTGCTGAGGGAACGCGGCTTCAGCCGCGAGCAGGCTTACGTGATCTGCTCGGTGGCGGTCGATCTGCGCATCTCGAACGTCGTCGATGCGCCAAATTTCGTCGTCTCCGCCCTGCTGCCCGAGGCGATATTCGACGGCGATTAAACCAGCGACGCTCACTGATGGCAATTTGACTTGGCCGCGTGTGTTGCTGCTCGCTAATCTCTTCTGGCGCGGGCGGTCAAGGGGCCGGTTTGGGTGTGGTATTGCCGATCCTGTCACGACTGACGATCCGGCGACGGCGCGGAAGCCCAGCCCCTTGGGGGGTCGCGCTGGCGCTGGTGGCGCTGTGCCTGCGGCTGGCGTGGCCGGCACCCGTTCCGACCTCGCCCAACGCCGATCTGGCCGCCACGCTCGGTGAGCATGCGCTGTGCCTCGCGGCGGCGGCAGAGGCCAACGGCCAGCCGGCCGACGCGCCGCAACCGGGCGATCATGCCGACCATGACGGTCTCGGCTGCTGCCAGTGGCACGCCACCGCCGGCTTTGTATTGCCGCCGGTCGCAGCGCTGGTGCGGGTGGTTTACCAGCCTCGCGCCTTGGTTCCTTCGGTCGTGGCCCAGACCCCGCCGGCGCGATACAGCACCGGCTCTGGCCAGGCGCGCGCTCCTCCCGCCCTGAAAGCCTGATACGGCGCTCCGCGTCCGCCTGCCTCGGCAGGTCGGGCCGCAACTGACGTCGCGCCTTGCGCGACGGCCGCGCCCTTTCCCACGCCCGCTTTCCCGGCCGATCCAAAGCCGGCCCGTAGGGGAGATACCCCCATGCCTCAGTTCCGCCTTCTGGGCGGCACGACTGTTGCCCTTGCCCTTGTCGTGACGGCGGCTTCCGCCGCGGCGCAGGACGCCTCGACCCTCGCGACCGGCGGTGCAATCGCGTTGCCGCCGATCGTCGTGACGGCGCCGCCGACCGGGCTGGTCAATCCCACCGGCATCTCGCCGGGAATCGGGAAATTCGCCCTGCCGCAAACGATTGAAAGCATTGACCAGCAACAAATCGAAGCGACGACCAATATCGTCGATGCCGAGGACGCCCTGAAATACCTGCCGAGCCTGCTGGTGCGGAAACGCAATTATGGCGATACGCAGCCAACCCTGGCGACGCGCACCTGGGGTATCAATTCGAGCGCCCGCAATCTCGTTTACGTCGACGATGTGCCGATCTCGGCGCTGATCTCGAACAACAATACGACCGGCGCACCGCGCTGGGGTCTCGTCGCACCCGAGCAGATCAGCGGGGTCGACATGCTCTACGGCCCATTTGCCGCGGAGTACCCCGGCAACTCGATGGGCGGCGTGGTGCTGTTCACGACCCGCATGCCCGACAGCCTCGAAGTAACCGGCAAACAGACCGGCGCGGTGCAGAATTTCAACTATTACAACACGCGCGGCACCTACGGTACGTCGAACAGCGCCGCGACGATTGGCGACCGGAGCGGCCGGCTGTCCTGGTTTCTCAGCGTCAATCGCGAGGAAAACAACAGCCAGCCGCTGGGCTTCGTGACCAACGGCAGCGTACCGGCCGGCACGACCGGGACCATCCTCGCGCTCAACAAGACCGGCGGGGTCGCCGATGTCGTCGGGGCCGGTGGGCTGCTCCATACCGTCATGGACAATGCGAGCGGCAGGTTCGCCCTCGACCTGACCGATTGGCTGCGTGCCACCTGGTCGGTCGGGTTCTGGGACAACGACACGCGCTCGCGGGTACAGACCTATCTGACCGGCGCGACCGGCCTGCCGACCTTTGGCGGGGTCAACGGGTTTGCCAGCAACAATTTCACGCTGACCGAAGACCACCTCGCGAACGCGCTGTCGCTGAAGACCGACACCAAGGGCAATTGGGATTGGGAGGCGATCGCAACGCGCTATGACTATCTGACCGACCTGCAGCGCAGCCCCGCCGGGGTCGCCGCCGGCACCACCTTTACGGCGAAAGGCTTTGTCACCCGGCTCGACGGCACCGGGTGGGACACCCAGGACGTCAAGGGCATTTGGCGCCCGAGCGGTACCGAGGGCGACCATGAGCTGAGCTTTGGCGGGCACCGCGACCGCTACACGCTGAACAACCCGACCTACAACTCCGACAACTGGACTACGTCGCCGGACAATGGGAACGGCACCTTGTCTACCGAAGGCAAGGGAAACACCGAGACCAATGCGCTATGGGTCCAGGACGCCTGGAAGTTTGCGCGCAGTTGGAAGCTGACGCTCGGCGGGCGCCTCGAATGGTGGCAGGCCTATGATGGGTTCAACCTGGCCGGTGGCATCGCGGCGCACCAACCCACCGAGCGCTCGACCAATTTCTCGCCGAAGGCGACGCTCGGCTGGCAGATCGACCCGGCCTGGAGCACTAAGCTGTCATTCGGCGAGGCCTATCGTTATCCAACCGTCGCGGAGCTTTACCAGATCGTCGCGACCGGGCCGACCTTTGCGGTTCCGAACCCGAACCTGACGCCGGAGAACGTCTATTCCGGCGAATTTGCGGTCGAGCGGAACACCGGAGACAGCCGCCTGCGCCTGTCCTTTTTTCAGGAAAATACCGACAATGCGCTGATCTCGCAGACCAACCAGATCAACAACAATTTCGTCACGACCTTTCAGAATGTCGACGCGATCCGCAACCGCGGCATCGAGTTCGTCGCCGAGCAGCGCAATGTCTTCATTCCCGGTCTGGAGTTTTCGAACAGCCTGACCTTTGTCGACTCGCGGATTTGTCGGACCCGACCTTCCAGAGTGCTACCGGCACGACGGCGACCGGCAAGCGGGTGCCCTACGTGCCGCAATGGCGTGACACGGTGCAGGTGACCTATCGGCCGACCGGGCAGCTCGCCTATTCGATTGCCGCCCGTTACCAGAGTCGGATTTTTTCGACGCTCGACAACACCGACAAGGTGCAGCACGTCTACGGCGCGTTCGACCCGTTCCTGGTGGTTGACGCGCATGTGCATTACGCCGTGAACAACGTCGTCACCGCCGATCTGGGCATCGATAACTTGTTCAACCAAAAATACTTCGAGTTCCACCCGTTCCCGCAGCGGACCTACGTCGCCTCGCTGAAGGTCAAATTCTGAGGCTGGGTTGCACCAAGGGAGGGAGCAACGATCTCGGTTTGCGCTGGCACGTTACCCCGAATATCGCCAGCATCCGCCGTACAATGGCAGCGACCGTGCGGCAATGCGAAGGCTGATCGCTCTGGTGTTGACCGCGGTGATGGCTTTCGCCGCGACGCCGGCCTGGGCGCGCGCCGAGTTGCAGCAGACGCAGCCGCCGGCCGGAAGCGCGGTGCCAGCGGCCCCGGAAGATGTCAGGCTGGTCTTCAGCGAAGCGATCGAGCCCATGTTTTCGGGCGCAACGCTGTCGACCGCCGGCGGCAAGAGCATCGCGACGGTTCCGGCCTTGATCGATCCGCGGAACCCCAACCAGCTGATCCTGCCACTTCCCCCGCTGCCGCCCGGCCGCTACCGGGTCCGTTGGTACGCAGTTTCCCCCGACACGCGTCGCACGCAAGGCGGCTTCGAGTTTGAAATCCGCCCGTAACAATCACCGCCGGCTCGGGTATGCTGCGGCCATGCCTGCCTTGGAGATACGGATATGACGACCGACCTGCTCGAAAGCACTGAAAACGGCATCACGACGCTGACCCTCAACCGGCCGGAGCGGCTCAACGCGCTGTCGCCGGCGATGACCGGGGCGTTGAAAGAGACGCTGGAGCGCCTGTCGGCCGATCACAGCGTCGGCGCCATCGTGATCACCGGCGCCGGGCGCGGCTGGTGCGCCGGCGGCGACGTCAAAACGATGGAAAGCCGCGGCCGCGACCAGACCTTCGAGGATCGCGCCGAGGGCCTGCGGCGGGCGCACCAACTGCCGCTCCTGATGCGCACGATGCCGAAGGTGCTGATCGCGATGATCAACGGCCCGGTCGCGGGCGCCGGGCTCGGCCTCGCGCTTGCCTGCGATCTGCGGGTCGCCGGCAAATCCGCGCGTTTCGGCACCGCCTTTGCGCGGATCGGCTATTCCGGCGATTACGGCGGCTCGTGGAGCCTGACGCGCCTCGTTGGCACCGCCAAGGCGCGCGAAATGTACTTCCTCGCCGATGTCATCGATGCTGACAAGGCGGGCGAACTCGGCATCGTCAACAAGGTCGTCGCGGACGATGAATTGAAGGCCGAGACGATGGCCCTGGCGCGCCGCATCGCCGACGGGCCGCAGGTGGCGCTCGGCTATATGAAGCGCAACCTGCTCGCCGCCGAGACCGAGCCGTTCCAGACCGTCCTCGAACTCGAAGCCGCGCATCAGGCGCGCTGTGCCTTTACCGAAGACCACAAGGAAGCAGTTGCCGCGTTTGTCGAAAAGCGTCGCCCGGTGTTCAAGGGGAGGTAGAGGGGTGGCGGGGCTTCATTTCGAGGAATTTTCCGAGGGGCAGGTCTTCGAGCACCCGATGACCCGCACGGTCACCGAGACCGACAACGTGCTGTTTACGACGATGACGATGAACCCGCAGCCGCTGCACCTCGACGCCGAATTCGCCAAGACCACCGAATTCGGCCGGCCCCTGGTCAACAGCATTTTTACGCTGGGGCTGGTCATCGGCATCAGCGTCGCCGACACGACTCTCGGCACCACGGTGGCGAACCTCGGCATGACCGATGTGCGCTTCCCGAAGCCGGTATTCCACGGCGACACGATCCATGTGCGCACGACGATCGTCAGCAAGCGGCTCAGCCGTTCGCGCAGCGATGCAGGCATCGTCGAGTTCGAACATGTCGGCCTCAACCAGCATGGCGACACCGTCGCCATCTGCCGCCGCGCCGGCCTGATGAAGACCCGGCCGGTGTAGCGCATGTCGAATAACTCTTTTGTCATTCCGGGGCGCACGAAAGTGCGAACCCGGAACCTAAGAGCACGGCATTCGGTCGTCTGGTACGAAGCGGCAGATCGATCGCTTCAGACGTGACGGTCCGTGTTCATGGGTTCCGGGTTCACCGCTGCGCGGCGCCCCGGAATGACAAATGACTTTACTGGTTAATGGCGTCCCAGAGGTCGAGCCAATCGGGATTCTCAGCCTCGATCATCGCGATCTTCCAATCTCGCCGCCACTTCTTGATCTTCTTCTCCCGCGGGATCGCCGCTTCAAGGTCATCATGCGTCTCAAACCAGACCAGACGATCGACGCCATACCGCGCCGTGAAACCGGGCACCAGCTTGTTGCGGTGCTCGTAGACACGCCGCACAAGGTCGTTGGTCACGCCGACGTATAAAGTGCCGTGCTTGCGACTTGCGAGCAGATAGACGTAGTACGCCACGAGCGACCCTCACCGCCGATCGCCATCTTACCCGAAAGGCCCCTGCGATGCGTTCGATGCTCTTCGTTCCCGCCGACAGCGAGCGGAAGCTGGTGCGCGGGCTTGAGTTTGGTGCGGATGCGCTGATCCTCGACTTGGAGGATTCGGTGGCGGCGGCAAACCGGCCGATCGCACGCAAGCAGGCGCGCGAGTTTCTTGACGCGCACGGGTCGGGGCGGGTGCGGCGCTATGTTCGAATCAACCCGCTGGCGAGCGGCCTCGCGCTCGACGATCTGGCGGCGACGGTGGCGGGGCGGCCCGACGGCGTGCTGCTGCCGAAATGCGTGCCCGAGGATGTCCGCACGCTGGACCACTACCTGTCGGCGTTTGAGGCGGCGGCCGGCCATCCGGTTGGCGTAATCCGCATCGTCGCGATCGCCACCGAAACACCGGCGGCGGTGTTCGCGCTGGGCGGCTACGCCGGCAACTCGCCGCGGCTTGAGGCGATTACGTGGGGCGCCGAGGATTTGGCGGCTTGTGTCGGCGGCAACAACCGCGCGATCGACGGCGCTTATGACGGGCCGTACCAGCTGGCGCGCTCGCTATGCCTGCTGGCGGCAGCGGCGGCGGAAGTGATGGCGATCGACACGATCTATACCGATTTTCGCGATCTCGACGGCCACAAGACGGAATGCGAGGCGGCTCGGCGCTCCGGTTTCGCCGGCAAAATGGCCATTCACCCGGCGCTGCTGCCGGCGATCAACGAGGCGTTCTCGGTCAGCGCGAGCCAGCGCGAATGGGCCGAACAGGTTGTTGCCGCGTTTGCCGCGCGGCCGGATGCCGGCACGCTGGCGCTCGACGGCAAGATGATCGACAAGCCGCATCTGGTGCTGGCGCGCCGCCTGCTGGGGCTGGCGCCGGCGGTCCGCTGAGAGGGGCCGCTGACTGAGAGGGGCCGCTGAGAGCGCGCGCCTCGTATGGGAGCGTTGCGGTTGCAGCGGGTAGCGCCGGGCGCCGCAGCACCCCAAATTTGCGCCTCCACGTCGCGACGCAGCCGCCATTCCTGACATCATGAACTCCACGGAAGACGGCCTTCCGATCCCCCAGCGGTACTGGGCCATCCTGACCCTGATGGTCGGCTTGGCGATGTCGTGCCTCGATACCGCGATCCTCAACGTCGCGTTGCCAACCATCGCGCGCGACCTCAAGGTCGATCCGTCCGATGCGATCTGGGCCATCAACGCCTATCAGCTCGCGGTGATGGTGTCGCTGCTGTCGTTTGCCTCGATCGGTGACATCTTCGGGTATCGCCGGGTCTATCGCTTTGGCATCGTGCTTTACACGGCCGCGGCGTTTATCAGCGCGACCGCCGGGTCGCTGGAAATGCTGGTGCTTGGGCGGCTGCTGCAAGGACTGGGCGCCGCCGGGCTGATGAGCGTCAACACCGCCCTGGTACGCCATACCTACCCGGCGCGCCAGCTCGGGCGCGGCATCGCAATGACCTCTCTGGTGGTGGCCACGTCGTCGGCCGCCGGGCCGAGCGTGGCCGCGGCGATCCTCGCCGTCGCATCGTGGCCGTGGCTGTTTGCGGTCAATGTGCCGATCGGCATCCTCACCTTTGTTCTGTCGATGCGGCTGTTGCCGAGCACCCCGCGTAGCGAGCATCGCTTCGATATGGTGAGCGCCGGCCTGTGCGCGGTGATGTTCGGGGCGCTGATTTGCGGCATCAACGGTATCGGGCATGGCCAGGCCGTGGTGGGGGTTGTCGCGGAATTCGCCGCGTCGGGATTGACCGGCTATCTGTTGGTACGGCGCCAATTCACCCAGGCGATGCCGCTCCTGCCCATCGATCTGTTCCGCCGGCCGATCTTTGCCCTGTCGGTCACCACCTCGGTGTGCAGCTTTGTCGCCCAGGGTATCGCCTTTGTCGCGCTGCCATTCTATTTCCACGACGCTCTCGGTGCGTCGGCGGTGACGACCGGGCTGTTGATGACGCCGTGGGCGGTAATGACCGCGATCATGGCACCCATCGCCGGGCGGCTCGCCGATCGCTATCCCGCGGGCATTCTGGGCGGCATCGGGCTGACCGTGCTGGCCGCCGGCTTCGTGTCGCTGGCGATGATCCCAACGCACCCGTCGACCACCGAGGTGCTCCTTCGCGTAGCGCTGTGCGGCCTCGG
The DNA here is from genome assembly GCA_963737875.1 of uncultured Alphaproteobacteria bacterium. Classification (GTDB taxonomy): domain Bacteria; phylum Pseudomonadota; class Alphaproteobacteria; order ATCC43930; family CGMCC-115725; genus DATARH01. The sequence continues at coordinate 292,635 of CAVTUM010000009.1, forward strand.
ATTTGGCATATTCCAGTCGCCCAACAATCGCTCGATCGTCGCTAGCGCGCCGCTCGAGCGCAGCGGCGGCGCCGGTGCCATCCAGGGCACCGCGCGCCTGCTCGGACAATCGATCGGCGCGGCGCTGGTGGCGCTGGTGTTCGGCCTCAGCGGGAGCGGGCAAGGCTCGGCGACCGCGATCCTGCTTGCTGCCGGGTTCGCCGCCGCCGGAATGCTGGCGAGCGTCACGCGGTTGTTTGATTCGGTCAGCTCGGTCGCCGCGCCGCCGCCGTCGGAAGCGCGCGAACCGGCGGAGTGACGGCATAACCTGCTTGGCTTGGCTCGCAGCGTCGCTAACATAGCATCGCTCTGACAGGGAGGATGCGCATGCAGATCGCTCGAATTAACGGCGTCGATCTTCACTACGAGGTTCTCGGCGACCGGGGGCCGTTTATAGCGTTGCAGCCCGGTGGCCGCCGCGCTGGCGCGGCGGTGCGTTCGCTCGGCCAAAAGATCGCCGAGGCCGGATATCGGGTCGTCGTTTATGACCGCCGCAATACCGGCGCTTCCGATGTCGCGATCGAGGGCGACAGCGAAAACGATGTCTGGGCTGACGATCTGCATGCGCTGCTAAAGCAGATCGATGCGTCGCCGGCCTATATCGGCGGCAGTTCTTCGGGATGCCGGCTGGCGATGATCCTGGCCCTGCGGCATCCCGCGGCGGTACGCGGCCTGTTGTTGTGGCGGGTGACCGGGGGCGCCCACGCCGCCCGCCATCTGTCGAGCCAGTATTATACCTCGCATATCGAGGCGGCGCGGAACGGTGGGATGGCAGCGGTCTGCGCCATGGAGCACTGGAGCGAAATCATCGGTAACAACCCGAAGAACCGCGACCGGCTGATGGCGATGGACCCTAGGGATTTCATCGCCCGCATGGAGCGCTGGCAGCACAATTTCGATGCCGGCGCGGAGCACGAGGTGATCGGGCTGAGCCCCGCCGACCTGCGGTCGATCACGGTCCCGGCTTGTGTCATTCCCGGCAACGACCGGGTGCATCCGCGCCACCCGGGGCAGGTCGCGCATCGGCTGATGCCGAACGCGGAATATCACGAGGTCCTCACCGAGGACCGGCTCGATGCCGATGTCGCATTCGAGGATTGGGAGGCCAGGGAAGGCCTGCTGGCCTCGATCTTTATCGATTTCCTGCGTCGCCAGCGCCGCTAGCACTTCCAGAACTGGAGCAATACCGGAACTGGCGACCGCGAGTGTGTTTGCTGCGGTCAGTGCCGCACGGCGTAGGGCACGCGGAACTGCATGCAGAGGGCTTCTGCCCCGGAGGGGCCGGCACTGGCGGCGAGGGGGCCGTCGGTCGGCCCGACAAAGATGCAGGAATTGACACCGAGCAGGCCTGAACCCGACGCAGCCAGCGTGCCGGACAGCACCAGCCAGAACTGGCCGCCGCCGGTGCTCGGGTCGGGTCCAGCCAGCGTGGCGCCGGGCGGCAATTGGTAGCGCCATGACGCCAATCCGTGCTCGCCCTCGATCACCTGTGTGTCGGTAATCCCGCTCGCCGCGGTCAGCACTGCCTCGGAAACCGGCGGCACCGGGTCGGTGGTGGCTTCCCAATGCGTGTGCTTGTCGCGCGATGCCCGCAATTCGACGCGATTGTCCGGCATGTATTTGGCACCGGGGTCCCAGGTGTTGCGCAGGGTGAACCAGGCGATGCCCTCGCCGGCCGCGACGATCGGGCCATAGGCCGAATAGGCGTCGGTATAGTGGACCGCGATGCTCCCGGTGTCGTGCAGCCCGAGCTTGCCATAGCCGCCGACGACCACCTGATACTGGTCGGCACGGTGGAAATGCGGCTTGGTGATGCCACCCGGACCCTTCTCGACGAGAAACGCCACCGGGTGCAGCGCGTCCTCGGCCGGCGGCGCGTCACCCGGCTTGATCGTGTAGCGATTGGTACCGATGAACGAAGTATTCCAGCCGTTCGGGGTCTGGCGGCGGTTGGTTTGGCGGACGATATCCGCGTCGGCGGTCAGGATCACGGCAAGCCCTCGTAAAGTCTGAGGTGGAGGCTCGCGGCCGGGAGCGCTGGTGTCAAACGCAGTTTTTGCGCGGCAATCCTGCTCAAGGCCGGCCTGCTCAAGGCCGTCGCAGCAGGCGGGCGTCCGGCGGGACCGGATCATCGGGGAGTTGTGTATCGCGGTGGCGGGCGAGGGCTTCGTCGATCTGGTGCGACAGCAACGCGGTGAAACCGATCGGCGGGTCCGCGGCCTCCCACAGGAAATACGCGAACGAGCCAGGGATCGGGTTGATCTCGTTGAGCCACGCTTCGCCGGTCGCCCCGTTGCAGTAGAAGTCGATGCGCGGCGCGCCGAGCCCGTCCACGGCTTCATAGGCGGCGGTGGCCCAGCGTCGCAGATTGGCCTCCATTCCGTCCGGCAGCGCGGGATTGATATCGCGGGTCAGCGACAGCATGCCCTGGCTGGCGCTGCCGCCGCTCCCTTTGGTGCCGCCCTTGTCGCCGCCCCCCGACATGTATTTCTGGCGGAAATCGAGTAATGCCTCGGCGCGCTTCGGACGTTCGATCGCCGAGGTCCGCACCGCCCCGCCGATCCGCGCCACCGCCAGATTGTATTCGACGAGGTTCGGAATGAAGGGTTCGATCAGCGCCTGCGTGTCGAGCCGGAAGATGGTTGGCAATAGCGCGCGCACCTCGTCGATATCGTCGGCCTTGCCAACCCCAATACTGCTGCCGAGATGCACCGGTTTGACGATGCACGGAAAGCCTATGCCCGCAAGCAGCGCTTTCAGCGCCTCGGCGGAGGGCAGGCCGCCGGTGCTGCGCCTCACGACCGCATAGGGCAGCATCGGAATGTCGAGGCCGGCGAGCAGCCGCTTTGTCGCGACCTTGTCCATGAACACCGCGGAGGCCAGTGTCCGCATGCCGGTGTAGGGCAGGTTGGCGGTCTCGAACAGGCCCTGCATCTGTCCGTCCTCGCCGCCGAGACCGTGAAACGCGAGCAGCGCGACATCGAAATCAGTCGTCGTGCGCCGCCCGAACAACCCGCTGCGTTTCGGCACCAATGAGCCGCGGCCGGGTTCGCCGAGCGACAGCGTCACCTCGGTTAACTCGGCCAGGATTCGCGCATCCGGCAGGTAGTTGCGCCGTTCTGCGAGAGCGTCGCCGACATACCAGGCGCCGCGCGGGCTGACATAGACAGGGAACGGCACAAAACGCTCCTGATCGATTGCCGCGAGAGCCTGCAACCCGGTAATCACACTGACATCGTGCTCGGGGGAACGCCCGCCGAGGAACACCGCGACGCGGGTTTCATTCTTGCTCGCCATCCTGTACCCCAATCCCGCAACCCGGTTGCCGCATGATTTGATGGACCCGATCGCAAGCTACAATCGGCATGCCGGACGGCACAATCGGCGGACCTTGCCGGCATGACACCACGGAATGTTCGCGGCGGCGGGGCTGACTTCGCCTTGTTCCGCCGCGATGGCGATTCGGCCGAGGCGCCTCTGACGCTGATTTTTGCGCATGGCTGGGGGCACTCGCATCTGAACCTGGTGCCGCTGGCCGGGACGATGCCGCGCTCGGCCGTGTCCTATCTGGTCGACCTGCCGGGGTTTGGCAGATCGCCCGCGCCGCCCGGTCCGTGGGGCACCGAGGATTACGCCGATGCCGTCGCCGAATGGCTTGGCGGGATCGGCGCCGGACGGCGCGTCTGGATCGGGCATTCGTTTGGTTGCCGGGTCGGGCTGCAACTCGCGGCGCGGCACCCGGAATTGCTCGACGGGCTGTTTCTGATCGCGGCGGCGGGGTTGCAGCGGCAGCGCTCCCTGTGGGGGAGTGCGAGGCTCGCGGCGCGGCACCGCGCCTTTCGGGTGGCGCGACTGTTCACGCCGGAAGGGCCGGCGCGCGACCGCCTGCGTGCTCGCTTCGGCAGCGCCGATTACCAGCAGGCCGGCGCCTTGCGGCCGATCCTCGTCAAATCGGTCGTCGAGGATCTGACCGAAGTGGCGCGGGCGGTGCGCTGTCCGGTCGTGCTGGCCTATGGCGACCGGGACACCGAGACGCCGCCGGAAATCGGCCGGCGGCTCAACCAGCTGATCCCGCAATCGCGGCTGGTGCTGCTGCGCGGCTTTGACCATTTGACGGTGCTGACCGACGGGCGGCATCAGCTCGCGCAACGCCTGACCGAATTTCTGGAGCAATTTGCGTGATCGCGCATCTCGTGCTGATCGGCTTTATCCCGTTCGCGGCGCGCAGGCTGCTGACCTACCTGCATCTGTTCCAGCAGGAGGAATACGACAACCGGCGCTTTCTTGCCTGGCTCGTGGAGAGCCGCGCGATCGATCGGCGCCTGTCGTTCGGCCTCGTGGCGCTATTCGTTGTGCAACTCGTGACTGGCGGCGCCGTGCCGGCGGTGGTCTTCATCGCGCTGGCGGCCGTGATGGGGTTGGCAGCCGCCGCATTCGAGAGTGACCCGCGCAAGACCGCGAAGAAAATCCTGGTGATGACGACGCGGGCCAAGCGTATCTTTGCGATTGCGCTCGGCCTGTCGGTGGCTTGTGGCGTCGCCGCCGGGTTTGTCGGCGATTTCGTGGTGGCGTGGATTGTGCCGGTGCAGCTGGTGCCATTGATGCTGGTGGCGGCCAATCTGACGCTGGCGCCGTTCGAGGCGCGGGTGCAGGCGCGCTATTGGCAGGAGGCGCGCACCGCGTTGCAGCGTATCGATCCGATCGTCGTGGCGATCACCGGCTCCTATGGCAAAACCTCGGTGAAGCACATCCTCGGGCATGTGCTGGAAACGGCCGGCCCGACGCTGATCACGCCGGGCAGCGTCAACACGGCGATGGGGATTGCGCGGATCATCCGCGAGCGGCTGGCGCCGCATCACCGCTATTTCGTTGTCGAGATGGGCGCCTATGGCATCGGCTCGATCCGGCGGCTGTGCGAACTGACGCCGCCAAAGCTTGGCATCATTACCGCGATCGGCAAGGCGCATTACGAGCGGTTCAAGTCGCTCGACGCAGTGGCCCGCGCCAAGTTCGAGCTGGCCGAGGCGGTGCGCGACAATGGTGGCACGCTGATCGTGGCGGCCGATGTGCTGGAGTTTGCCTGGCCTCGCGAGTTTGTCGAGGCGCATCGCGGGATGGTCGTGACGGTCGGTGGCGAGGGTGAGGCTGGGGTCACGGTCGAGGCATTGCGCCAGGAGGCTGACGGCATTGTCGCGACAGTGGCGTGGCGCGGCGGGCGCTACGAATTGCGGGCGCCGCTGTTTGGGTTGCACCAGGCGCGCAATGTCGCGCTGGCGTTTGGCGCGGCGTGCAGCCTCGGATTGCCGCCGGAGGATGTTGTCGCGAGCCTGCGGAGCACGCCGCAGATCGCGCACCGGCTCGAGGTCAGACGGCAGGGCGACGGGTCGGTGCTGATCGACGATGCGTATAATTCCAACCCAGTCGGTTTCGCTTCGGCGCTCGAACTGCTCGACACGCTGCGGCAGCCGGGCGGGCGCCGTATTCTGGTGACGCCGGGGATGGCTGAACTCGGCACCGAGCATGACGCCGAGCATGCGAGGATCGGCCGGCTGGCCGGGGAGCATGTCGATGTCCTGCTCGCGGTGGCGCCGCATCGCGTGGCGCCGCTGATGGCGGCTTTTGCCGAGGCGGCACCGCAGCGCGAGGTCGTGTCGTGCCCGACCTTTGCGGATGCCCGCCTCTGGCTCGACCGCAACCTCGCCGGCGGTGATGTCGTGCTGATCGAAAACGATCTGCCGGACCTGCTCGAACGCCAGCTCCGGCTGTGACTTGTAGGATGGGCTGAGCAAAGCGAAGCCCATCAATTCCGTTCGGCCGCAAGACGATGGGCTTCGCTGCGCTCAGCCCATCCTACGGGAACGACGGAGGCTTACAGCGGGGCGGGGCCGATCTGTTTCTGGACGATGCTGACGCGGACGGCTTCGAGCGGGTCGTTGGAGATCGGCGACGTGCAGATTTCGCCGTTCTTTTTCGGACCCACGACGCCGCCGTCGAAGAAACAGCCTTCGTAGACGATGTCGAAGCGGTCGCGCAGTTCGGGGGCGGGCCGCACCGCGAAGCCGGTCAGCGGCAGCTGCCGGCCGCGGGTGCCAGCGTAGTTGCCGTTGCTGACCCAGGCGGTGGCGCGGCCTTCCTGCGCGAACACGCGAAACTCGACTGCGCTCGGTTCGAGGTCTTCGCGCGGGCGGATGCTCATCGCCTCGATCTGACGGTGGCTGCCGGGATGGCCGGCCCAGCCGGGCTCGACAAAGCGCCGGTCGCCGAGACCCATGATGTGCAGCAAGATCTCGGTCGGCAGCTCTTTTTCGGTCGCACCGTTATCAGATGCCCGACCACCCGAGAAGCCGCTGTGATCGGTCGTTGTGCGTTCGGTTTCGGCGGTTTGGATGGGTTCCGGCTCAGGCGGCGGCGGGGCAGCCGCGACGACAGGCTTCGGCTCCGGCTCCGGTTCGGGTTCCGGCGAAGGTGGAGGCGCGGCAGCAACCACCGGCTCCGGATCAGGTTCCGGCGGGGGCGGTGGAGGCGGCGCAGCAATCACCGGCTCCGGGACAGGCTCGGGTTCGGGCTCCGGTTCTGGTTCCGGCGGCGGTGCAGCCACGACCACCGGTTCTGGTTCCGGCTCGGGCTCCGGTTCTGGCGGTGCGGCCACGACGACCGGCTCGGGCTCGGGTTCCGGCGGTGGTGGTGGAGGCGGAGGCGGAGCGACGACGACCGGCTCGGGTTCCGGTGGCGGAGGAGGGGGCGCAGCCTCGACCGGTGGCGGCGCGGTGATCGATACCGGTTCCGGCGCGGCCGGGGGAGGTGCGGGCGGCGGGGCGGCGGATGGTACTTCCGGCGCGCTGCCGCCCTTGCTGTCGATCAGCGAACGCAGACGCGGCTCATAACGGTCGTACATCGCGTTGGCATCGTCGTCGAGAAGACGACGGGCAATGATGCCCTCTGCGATCTCGACCATTTCGCCCGGCACCGAACTTTCCGGCCGCTCGACAAAGGCGGCAGGCTCCAGCACGCGCGGCGGCCGCAATGTCGACAGCATCAGGCCCGGGCCGTGCACCTGGATCAGCACCATGCGCTCGCGGTCGCCCAGGCGGACATAGGCGATTGCGTCACGGTTGCTGCGCAGCATCGCGAGGCGCAGCGCATCGAGGGTATCGGCCGCCAGCTGTCCGTCTGGGTAGATGTAATAGCTGAGGTCAAGGCGCGCCCGGTCGACCTGGTCGTGCCGGTTGAAGTGCGTGAGTTCGACGATATTTGGCGGCGCGCTGGCCAGCGCCTCGACCTCGCCGTCGCTCAGCGAGGTGATGCTGGTGCCGCTGCGATAACCGCGAACCACCGTGTCGGCGCTGACAACGTCGCCTGTGCGGGAATCAACAAATTGCTGCGTGACCAGATTCCCGGTGCGGGAATTGACCTGGTCAAGCCGGATGACGTGGTCGTTCGTGGCCAGCGCGAGACGGACCGGGCACGACACCAGCGACAACCGCAGGAACCCATTCCAAACCGCTTCAGGCATATGTCTCTCCGCTGCCGCGACTTCGACCGCACCATAACATGTTGTTTTGGCGATACCAGTTCACAGTTGGCCAGTGCTGGTGATCGCCGCTGGGGGTCGCAGATCATTGATTTGCCCCGTTTTCGCACAACCCTGGGTGCGAGGAAATGCGAAATGCGGGCGAGGGCCGCGTTGTCGCAAGAGCCTGGGCAGAACGCAAGAAGGACGGGACGTCGCCGCCTTCATCCGCGGCCGGCGCGCATCCGGCTCCAATCGACCGGGGCGCCGAGTTTGAGCGGCGTGCCGGCCTCGGGCATCGGGTATTTCAGCCCGGTCGCGCAGTTGAACAGCACCGCGCGTTCGCCGGGGCGCACCCGGCCGTCGGCGACCGCCTGACTATATGCCGCGTAGGTCGCGGCCCCTTCCGGGCACAGTAAAAACCCCTCTTCGGCTGCGACCTCGCGCCACGCCGCGGCGATCGCGTCCTCATCGACCGCGATCGCGAAACCGCCGCTGTCGCGTACCGCGCGCAGAATCAGGAAATCGCCGACCGCCTGCGGCACCCGGATGCCGGCGGCAAAGGTGTGCGCGTCCTGCCAGCGCGGCGCATGCTCGACGCCGTCTTCCCAGGCCTTGACCATCGGAGCGCAGCCGGCCGCCTGGACCACCACCATGCGTGGCCGCTTCGAGCCGATCCAGCCGATCGCCTCGAGTTCGTCAAACGCCTTCCACATGCCGATGATGCCGGTGCCGCCGCCGGTCGGGTAGAAGATCACGTCGGGCATTTCCCAGCCGAGCTGCTCCGCCAGCTCGATGCCCATCGTCTTCTTGCCCTCGATGCGGTAGGGCTCGCGCAGGGTCGAGCAATTGAACCAGCCGAGCGCCTTCTCGCCCTCGGCGACGAGCTTGCCGCAATCGTCGATCAGCCCATCGACGAGGTAGACCTCGGCGCCCTGCATCGCGATCTCGCGGACATTCACCGCCGGCGTGTCGTCGGGACAGAACACCGTCGCGGCCATGCCGGCGCGCGCGCAGTATGCCGCCATCGCGGCGCCGGCATTGCCGTTGGTCGGCATCGCCATGCTGGTGACGCCGAGTTCTTTCGCCATCGACACCGCCATCACCAAACCGCGCGCCTTGAATGAGCCGGTCGGCAGGCGGCCTTCGTCCTTGACCAGCAATTCGCCGGTTTGGCCGAGACGCGGCAGCGCAATGAGCGGCGTTACGATTTCGCCGAGCGACACGACATTCTCGGGCCGCCGCACCGGCAGCAATTCGCGATAGCGCCATAGCGTCTGCGGCCGTTCGGCGAGCGCCGCGCGCGGCAGGGCCCGCCTGACGCCGTCGAGGTCATAGCGGACCAGCAGCGGGCGGCCGGCCCGCGACAGGCCGTGCAGCTGATCGGCCGGGTAATGCTCGCCAGTCATGCTGCATTCGAGATGCGTGACAAAGGTCGGCAGCGCCCCACCGGTCCAGCCGTAATCCGCCAACCCTTCCTCCTCTATTCGGTCCGTCGCCGCGCTTATCCCATAACGAACCGCGTTGGGGGAAGTTTGGCTGCTTCTGCAGGGGATTTGCAGGCAGCACCCGATTCCGGCGCGGTGCCGATGGGTGTTCAATACCGCAATTTTGTTCAAAAAGCAATAAATGCCGGAAAGCGCCGCGAAGCTACAGCGTCAGGCCGCCATCGACGATGATCGTCTGGCCGGTGATCATCGACGATCCGGCGCACAGGAAAAAGATCGTGTCGGCGATGTCCTGCGGGGTGCAGGCGCGTTTCAGCGGGGTTTTCTCCACCGACTGCGCCTTGCGGTCGGAGGGCCAGTCCTTGTTCCACGGGCTGTCGACAAAGCCTGGGGCCACCGCGTTGACGCGGACTTCCGGGGCCAGCGTGCGGGCGAGACTGCGCGTCAGGTTGATCACGCCGGCCTTGCTCGTTGCGTAAGGAATGCTGCTGCCGCTTCCCTGCACGCCGGCAATCGAGGCGGTGTTGCAGATCGCGCCGCGCGCCAGCCGCAACGCCGGCGCCGCCGCATGAGTGCAGCGGAATGGCCCGATCAGGTTGGTGTTGAGGATGGTCTGCCAGAACAACTCGGTCAGCCGGTCGAGTTCGGAAAACGGGATCGGCTCGGGCGTTGCTGGCGTGCCGGCATTGTTGACCAGGAAATCGAGCCGGCCCAGCGCCTCGATCGCCTTGCCGGTCATCGTCTCGGCCTCGATCGGCTTTGCGACATTGCCCGGCGCGCTGATGACCTTGTAGCCAAGCCCCTTCAGCCGCTCGACCTGCTGCATGCCGCGCGTGTCGTCTGGCAGATGGTTCAGCGCCACGGTGGCGCCGTTGCGTGCAAACATTTCCACCGTCGCGAGCCCGATACCCGACGCACCCCCGGTCACCAGCGCGGTTTTCCCCGTGAGATCGACACTGATCATGCTATTTTCCATCAACCAACGTTTCGAGAACGGCCGGCTTGTGATCCAGAGATTTCGGTAATGTAAACGACGCCGCTGAGACGGTAAGGGTATCGCCGGACTGCATTTCGATTTGTAAGCGGAATGCGCCACTGCCGGTGTCAATCGGTCCCCGCACCTTGTTGACACTGGCACTGGGGCCCCATTCGCCATGCCTGGGTACGTCCAGGTGCACGACGCCATCGGCGACAATCGAAGCTGCAATCGATGTGGAAGTTCGGAAAGTAAGGGTCACCCTGGCGATGTCCCATTGAAAGAGTACAGTGCGGAGCGTCCAATCGTGCATGCTATGGCTCCTTTGCCGTCGCGCGTAACGGTAGATGCGCTGCGTCAACTTCGGGAGCGACAGGCCGCCCCTCAAGGTCCAATCGATCTCCTTCCGGAGAGTTGACGTGAAAGTGGCCTTCCTCCGAGTGGATCAATATACGCTGTAGTCCGGTGAGCGGATCGACATAGCTTCCCTGACCGACCATCGGAGCAGGCCCTTTTGCGATCAAGCCCATGCCTCTCGCGACCTGATTAATTTGTTCTGCCGTCTTTCCGATCAGGTCTCGCGGCAGGATGCGTGGCGAACCGGGGCTTTTGACCAAGATGACAACGCCAGCTCTTCAGAGCGAGTGCCTCGACCGGGGCCAGCGCCCGTCGTGGTGATCGGGTAGTGTAACGGGCCTTGCGGTGATCGCCAGCACAAACGTCCGGGTTCAAGGGTGCAGCGCGTGCCCGAGGCCGAGCAGGGCCGCTTCGCCGACCGCTTCACCGAGCGTCGGGTGGACGTGGATGGTGTGCGCGATATCGTCGAGCAGGGCGCCCATCGCCAGGGCGTGGGCGAACTCGCCGGCCAGTTCAGCGACCTGTTTGCCGACCGCCTGGATGCCCAGGATGCGCTGGTCGTCGCGGCGCGAGACGATGCGGACAAAGCCGCCGCCCTCGGCTGCTTCGAGCGTCAGGGCCCGGCCGCTTGCCGCGAAGGGAAATACCAATGTCGCGGCGTCGATGCCGGCGGCCTTGGCCTCGTCGGGCAGCAGGCCGGCGACGACGATCTCGGGTTCGGTGAAGACAATGGCGGCGACCGAGGCGGGGTCGAAATGGCGGCGGTGGCCGGCGATGATTTCGGCGACCATCGCGCCCTGCGCCATCGCCTTGTGCGCCAGCATCGGCTCGCCGACGAGGTCGCCGATCGCCCAGACGTTGCGCATCGCGGTGTGGCACTGGTCGTCCACCTTGACGAACGGGTCGGCGCGGTCGAGCGCCATGTCTTCGAGGCCCCAGCCTTCGGTCAAGGGGCGGCGGCCGACTGTCATCAGGATGTTGTCGGCCGGCAGGGCGAGCGGGCCGGTGGCGGTTTCGACATTGAGACGGCCTTCCGCGTCGAGCCCGCCGACGCGGGCGCCGAGATGCAGTTCGATGCCGGAACGGGTCAGCCAGCGGCGCACCGGGCGGGTTAGCGCCTCGTCATAGCGCGGCAGGATGCGGTCGGCCGCCTCGACGATGGTTACCGCGGCGCCGAGCTTGCGGAAGGCAATGCCGAGTTCGAGCCCGATATACCCGGCGCCGACCACCACCAGCCGCTCGGGCAGGCGGGACAGCGACAGGGCCTCGGTCGAGGAGATGATATTGCCGCCGAACGGCAGGCTCGTCAGTGCTACGGGCTCGGAGCCGGTGGCGAGGATGACGTGTTCGGCGGTGATTGCGATCGGTCCGGAGGCGGTCTCGACGGTACAGGTTTTGGCGTCGCTGAACCGCGCCCAGCCCTCGACCACGCGCACCTTGGCGCGCGCCAGCAGCCCGGCAACCCCGCCGCTCAGACGATCGACGATGCCGTCTTTCCACGCGATGGTTTTCGCCAGATCGAGCCGCGGCGGCGTGTCGAGCGCGATGCCGAGCGTGTTGCCGCCGACCGCGCCGGCGATGTCGGCGAACTGGCCGGCCGCGTGGATCAGTGCTTTCGACGGAATGCAGCCGCGCAACAGGCAGGTGCCGCCGACCCGTTCGCGATCGACCAGTACGGTGTCGAGGCCCAGCTGTCCGGCGCGGATCGCGGCGACATACCCGCCCGGTCCGCCGCCAACCACCAATACATGCGGGCGCAGGGTATCCGGCATGACGCTAGGGGTGCCTTCCGGTCATCGAGATTGCTTCGCGGAGCCTGTCCTCGGGCCGGCCGGAGGCCGGACCCGGGGGTTCGCAATGACAGTGAATGGAAATGGTGTCATTGCGAGGAGCCGAAGGCGACGTGGCAATCCCGGGCGGGGGAGGCTCCATCGGTGGCGCTCATGCAATGAACAGCATCGCCGGGTGCTCCAGCAGCCGCTTGATGTGCTGGATGAACGACGCGGCCTCCCAGCCATCGACGATGCGGTGATCGAACGACGACGACAAATTCATCATCTTGCGGATCACGACCTGTCCGCCCGCGCACCACCGGCCGTTCGACGATCCGGTTGACGCCGATAATCGTGACCTCCGGGTAGTTGATGACCGGCGTCGCGGCGATGCCGCCGAGCCGGCCGAGGCTGGTGATCGTGATCGTCGAGCCGGTCAGTTCCCCGCGCGACGCTTTGCCGGCCCGCGCCGCCTCGGCCAGCCGGCGCAGTTCGGCGGCGCTCTGCCACAGATCGAGCGCTTCGGCGTGATGTGCGACCGGGACCAGCAGGCCGTTGTCGGTCTGGGTCGCGAGGCCGATATGCACGCCGTGATGGCGGTGCAGCATCCCGGCCTCGTCGTCGTAGCGGGCGTTGACCTGCGGGTGCGCCGCGACTGCCTGGACGGTGGCGCGCATCAGGAACGGCAGCAAGGTCAGGCGCTCGCGCTCCGGGTAGGTGGTGTTGAGTTCGGCGCGGAGGTCTTCGAGCGCGGTGACGTCGATTTCCTCGACATAGGTAAAATGCGGGATGCGGCGCTTCGATTGCTGCAAATGCTCGGCGATCGCGCGGCGCACGCCGACGACCGGCACTTCGTCGACGCCGTCGCGGATCGACGACCGCGCCCGACGACGGCACCGGAGACGCGTATAGGCATCGAGGTCGGCGTGGGTGATGCGGCCGGCGGGGCCGGTGCCGGGCACGAATTGCAGTTCGATGCCGAGATCCCAGGCGCGCGCGGCGCACCGCCGGGGACGCCAGCGGTTTGGCACCCTTGGCGCGGAGGGTGCGGTTTGGCGAGACCCTCACCCGTCGCCGGGCTGCGCCCGTCGCCACCCTCTCCCGCAATGCGGGCGAGGGGAATTTTCGCGCGTAGCGGCCGGTGGGCGAGGGGCAGCCCGAACGTCCTCAACCGCATTGCCCTCGCCGAATACATCGAGCACCACCAGTTCCGACCCGACCGGCGGCGCTCCCCGACCTTGCCGCTGATCGACGACGACGGTGCCCGCGACTGGCGCCGGCAATTCGACCGTCGCCTTGTCGGTCATCACGTCGACCAGCGTGTCTTCCTCGCGGATCACCTGTCCCGGCGACACATGCCACGCGACGATCTCGGCCTCGGTCGTGCCCTCGCCGATATCGGGCACCTTGACGACGTAACGGGCCATGTCAGCGCGCGTCATCTCGTGGATCGCGCGCACCATCACCGCTCCATGACCCGGCGCAGGCCGTCGGCGACGCGTTCGGGACCGGGGAAATAGGCCCATTCGAGGTCATGCGGGTAGGGGGTGTCCCAGCCGGTGACGCGCACGATCGGGGCTTCCAGGTGGTAGAAGCAATGCTCCTGTACCAGGGCCGCGAGTTCGGCGCCAAAGCCGCAGGTGCGGGTCGCCTCGTGCGCGATGACGCAGCGGCCGGTCTTCTTCACCGAGCCGACGATCGTGTCGAGGTCGAGCGGCAGCAGGGTGCGCAGGTCGATCACCTCGGCGTCGATACCGCTTTCGGTCGGCGGCGGCCAGTGCGACGTGCACCATCGTGCCGTAGGTCAGCATCGTTACCGCCGCGCCCGGCCGCACGATCGCGGCCTGGCCGAGCGGCACGATGTAATAGCCCTCGGGCACCTCGCTTTGCGGATGCTGCGTCCAAGGCACCGACGGCCGGTCGGGGTGGCCGTCGAACGGGCCGTTGTAGAGGCGCTTTGGCTCGAAGAACACGACCGGATCGTCGTCCTCGATGGCGCTGATCAAGAGGCCCTTGGCGTCGTAGGGGTTGGACGGGATCACCGTCTTCAGCCCGCAGACATGCGTGAAAATCGCCTCGACGCTCTGGCTGTGGGTCTGGCCGCCGAAGATGCCGCCGCCGCAGGGCGCGCGCACCGTGATCGGCGCCGAAAACTCGCCGCCCGAGCGATAGCGCAGCCGCGCCGCCTCCGAGACCAGCTGGTCGGTCGCCGGGATAGATGTAATCGGCGAACTGGATCTCGACGATCGGTCGCAGACCGTAAGCGCCCATGCCGACCGCCACCGCCAGCATGCCGCCCTCCGCGATCGGCGCGTCGAACACGCGCTGTTCGCCATGCTTTTTCTGCAAGCCGTCAGTGACCCGGAAGACGCCGCCGTAAAACCCGACATCCTCGCCGAAGATCAGGACATTCGGGTCGCGCGCCAGCATGACGTCCATCGCCGAATTCAGCGCCTGCACCATCGTCATCGCCGGCATGATGGTGTCCCCATGATCGTCGAGATTGCTTCCCCGCGGGTCGGAGCCCGCGGGTCGCAATGACAGCGAATTAACAAAGAAGGTGTCATTGCGAGGAGCGAAGCGACGAAGCAATCTCGATTGGGCATGGTTCAGACCCCCAGTTCCTGGCGCTGGCGGCGCAGGTGCTCGGGCATTTCTTTGAAGACGTCCTCGAACATCGTCTTGGCGCTCCAATGCGGGCCGTTTTCCTGGGTGCCATAGCTTTCGGCTCGACGGCCGGTTTCACGCACCTCGTCGACCAGTTCGCTGTCGAGCTGCGTCTGGCGCTCGGCCGACCATTCGCCGAGCGCGATCAGGTGCTTTGACAGCCGCTCGATCGGGTCGCCGAGCGGCCAGTTCCCGGCCCTCGTTCTCGGGGCGATAGCGGTTCGGGTCGTCGCTGGTCGAGTGCGGCGCGGCACGGTAGGTGAACAATTCGATCAGCGTCGCGCCGTGATTGGCGCGCGCCCGTTCCGCCGCCCATTGCGTCGCGGCGTACACCGCGAGCAGGTCGTTGCCATCGACCCGCAGGCAGGCGAGCCCAAACCCGATCGCCCGCGCCGCGAAGGTCGCCTCCTCGCCGCCGGCAATTTCCTGGTGCGAGGAGATCGCCCACTGGTTGTTGACGACGTTCAGAATCACCGGCACGCGATAGACCGAGGCAAAGGTCAGTGCGTGGTGGAAATCCGGCTCGGCGGTCGATCCCTCGCCGGTCCAGCTCGCGGCGATGCGCCGGTCACCCTTGTAGGCCGAGGCCATCGCCCATCCGACTGCCTGCGGAAATTGTGTGCCGAGATTGCCGGAAATCGAAAAGAACGCAGCTTCCTTCGACGAATACAGCACCGGCAATTGTCGCCCTTTCAGCCGGTCCTGCGGGTTGGAATAGCACTGGCACATCATGTCGAAAATCGGCCAGTTGCGTGCGATCAGGAGGCCCTGCTGGCGGTAGGTCGGAAACAGCATGTCGTCCGGTGCCAGGGCGAGCGCCTGCCCGACGCCGATCGCCTCCTCGCCGGTGCATTTCATGTAGAAGGAGATCTTGCCCTGGCGCTGCTGGCGGAACATCCGGTCATCATAGGCGCGGGTCAGCATCATCGCACGCAACCCGCGGCGCAGCGTGTCGGAATCGAGCTTTGGGTTCCACTCGCCGACCGCGTGCCCGTCATCGTCGAGCACGCGGATCAGCTGATAGGCCAGCGGGTGCGTCTCGCGCGACGGCACGTCGATCGCCGGCCGCGCCACGGCGCCAGCCTCAAAGCGCGGCACATCGGTGTAATCCGGCCGTTCGCCGGGGCCGGCGTGATGCGGCGGAATGTGCAGCGTCAGGCGCGGCACAGGCGGGGAGGCGGGGTCTGCTCTGTCCATAACCGGCACCGCAAATCAGGAGGGCGGGTCGCGAGCCCATCCTAAACCGTTTGCGCCGAGCGAGGGTTCCCGATCGGCATCAGGGGCCGAAGGTTTCGCGAAATCCCTGCTCGCCGGCCGGGGTGACGATGATGGTGCGCGAGCCTTCGGCGTGGCGAATCCAGTTGAGGTCGAAGCAGCGCGACGCCAGGGCCGCGCCGAGCGTGCCCCCGACATGCAGCCGGCGCTCGCTCCAGTCGAGGCAGGGGCGGCAGAACACCCGCTTGCCGCCGCGCGGCGCATTGTCGAGGTCGAGCCCGAATTTGTCGAAGAAGGCGAGGCCGCCTTCGGTTATCGCGCCGCCCTCCGACGACAATTCGATATGGCCGTGCCCGACCAGACTGTCGGCGAGCCGCACGCCCAGCTGTCCGGCGAGATGGTCGTAGCAGGTGCGGGCTGCCCGCATCGCCCGGTCGCGCGGGCCGGTGACGACGGCATGGCGCGGTGTGGCGGCGGCGCTCTGCGTCACCTCCATGATGCTTTCGAGCATCCGCGCCACCGCGGCCGAGGCCAGCCGGTGGTAGTGATGCCGGCCCTGGCAATGCACCGTCAGCAGCCCGGCTGCGCCGAGCCGCCCAAGATGTCCGCTCGCGGTCTGCGGCGTGATGCCGGCGACGCGTGCCAACTCGCTGGCGGTCAGGGCCCGCCCGTCCATCAGCGCCATCAGCATGCTGGCGCGGGCTGGATCGCCGACCAGCGCCGCGGTCTCGGCGAGGGCAGAGGTGGTAAGCATCGGATCAGCCTCCGCTGTGTGTGAGACCGTGACCCTAGCAGGAGCGGCCGGCCAACGCTTCGGAGCCTGCCGAAGCGTCGGTGGTCAGGCGGCGCAGCGCGACGGAGACGTGGACCCGCGGGTCAAGCCCGCGGGAAGGGAAGTTTGGATCGACGATCGAACTTGATCGGACCTCGCTCTAGTTCTTCAGCGTCGCGGCGACTTCGGCGGCGAGGTCGGTCGTTGGCTTGTCGATCCCTTCGCCCAGCTGCATGCGGACAAAGCCGGTGACCTTGATTGGCGCGCCGGCGGTCTTGGCGGCGGCTTCGACAACCTTGCTGACCCGGGTTTCGCCGTCGATCACGTAGACCTGCTCGAGCAGCACCGATTCCTCGTAATACTTGCGCAGCCGGCCTTCGACCATGCGGGCGACGATGTCCTCGCTCTTGCCGCTGACTTGTGCCTGCTCGTGCAGGATCGCCCGCTCGCGGTCGAGCGCCGAGGCCGACACCGAGGCGATATCGAGATATTGCGGGTTGGCCGCCGCGACATGCATCGCGAGCTGGCGCCCGAGCGCTGCCAGCGCTTCGGCCGACCCCTCGGATTCGAGTGCGACCAGCACGCCGATCTTGCCGAGCCCGGGCGCCAGCGAGTTGTGCATGTAGGACGCGACAACGCCCTTGCTGACCGCCAGACGCTCGACCCGGCGCAGCACCAGGTTTTCACCGATGCGGCCGACCAACTCCGCCACTTCCTCGGCAACGGTGCGGCCGGTGCCGGGGTAGGGGGTGTTCTTCAGCGTCTCGACGTTGCCGTCGCCTGACACGGCGAGCCCCGCGATAGTGCGGACCAGCGCCTGGAACAATTCGTTGCGGGCGACGAAATCGGTCTCGGAATTCACCTCGACCACGGCGCCGGCCTGGCCGCGCGTCGCGACGCCGACCAGACCCTCGGCGGCAATCCGCCCGGATTTTTTCGCGGCGGCCGCGAGACCCTTTTTGCGCAGCCAGTCGACGGCCGCTTCCATGTCACCGGCGGCGTCGCCGAGTGCGCGCTTGCAATCCATCATTCCCGCGCCGGTCTTGTCGCGCAATTCCTTGACCAGCGTTGCGGTGATTTCCGCCATCGGTAATTCCTCTCGTCTAAATCGCTATTCAGCCGGTGCGGCCTCGGCCTCGGCTTCAGCCGTCGCGGCGGGCGCGGCGGCGGTCTCGTCGCCGGCCTCGTCTTCCAGCACCACCGCGGCCGGCACTTCGGCGCGCGCGCCGATATCGATGCCCGAGGCGGCCAGTTCGGCCTGCAGCCCGTCGAGCACCGACCCTGACACCAGCTCGCAATACATATGGATCGCGCGCATGGCATCATCGTTACCGGGGATCGGATAGGCGATCCCGTCGGGCGACGAGTTGGAGTCGAGGATCGCGACGACCGGGATACGCAGCTTGTTGGCCTCGGCGACGGCGATCGCCTCCTTGTTCGTGTCGATCACGAACAGGATGTCGGGCAGCCCGCCCATTTCCTTGATGCCGCCGAGGGCGCGTTCGAGCTTGTCGCGGTCGCGGGTCAGTTCGAGCAATTCGCGCTTGGTCAGGCCGCTCTGCTCGGTCGTGATGCGTTCGTCGAGTTCGCGCAGCCGCTTGATCGATTGCGAAATCGTCTTGAAGTTGGTCAGCATGCCGCCGAGCCAGCGGTAATTCACGTAATACTGGCCACAGCGCTTGGCCGATTCGGCGACCGTATCCTGCGCCTGCCGCTTGGTGCCGACCAGCAATACCCGGCCGCCGCCGGCAACGACCTCGCGGATCGCCTCGAGCCCCTGCCGCAGCAAGGGCACGGTCTGTTCAAGATCGACAATGTGGATGTTGTTGCGGACGCCGAAGATGTAGGGCGCCATCTTCGGGTTCCAGCGCCGTGTGTGATGGCCGAAATGCACGCCGGCTTCGAGAAGCCCGCGCATCGTGTATTCAGGCAACGCCATATCTGTGTCCTTTCCGGTTATGCCGCCGCAGGAAATAATCGGCCCGCTAGAGGAGCCAACACCGGAGCGGTCGTCCATAGACGGACGCCGCAGCCCTGCGTGAGGGTTACGAGCCGCAGTAGGTAGGGCGCGCCGGTCGATTTGGCAAGCCGCGTCTCACGGCCCGGCGCCGATCAACGGTACACCCTCGGCCCGCGCCGCCCTCGCGAGCGGCTCGTCGAGGGTCGCGAGAGGCAGCGCCTCCCGCTGTGCCAGTTCGAGATAGGCGGCGTCACAGACGGTCAGCGAGTGATGCCGCGCGAGACGGAGTAAGCGCTGCTCATGCGGGTGTTGATCTATCGTAATCCGCAGATGGGCCACGTCGCGCAGAAAAAGAGCGGTCTGCCTCTCGGTGATGCGTCCTCGGCGTTCGCCCTGGATCAGCACGTTGCGGAGTTCGAACCACCAAATCCAGGGGACAATCGTGTCTTCGGACCCGCACGGGAAAGAATGGCAGTTGCATTCGAGAACGGCTCTTGGAATGCCCAGGCGACAATGACAGACGCGTCGACCACGAAGGCCATTAATATTTATGGCCTTCATGTCGCCATGAGAGCAGTTCTTCGAGTGTGACCTTGCCGGTTTCCTTTTGCAGCGCCTCGATGTTGGCGATCGCCTCGTCGATTTCCTCCTGCGGCCTACGCTGCGGCTCCGGGACGATACGCGCGATACGGCGCCCCTGCCGGGTTACGACAATGGTTTCGCCACGCTCGACCTCGTCAAGCAAGGTGGCCAGGTCAGTCTCGGCGTCGGAGGCTTGTACCTCGCGGGTCATGGCAGGCGCTTCCTCGGATCAATTCACCTGGACGATTTAGTCTCCACACCATCGCGCGGCAACCGGGATCGCATGGTTGAGCGCACCCGCCGGGCGGCGCATGATGCCGGAAATCGCGGGAGGGCCTGGTGGCGGGGACGATTTTAGAGAGCCGGCAGGGGATCGAGGACCGCCTCGCGGGGCTCGCGGCGGCGGTGAATGGCGATCCGGTGCTCCTGCGGCGCGGCCGGTTTTTGAACACGACCTGTCAGCTCGGTATCGGCGAGGTGACCTGTCTGCTGCGCATCATCGACGGCAAAATCGCCGATGCCCGGCAGGGCGCGCTGGTCACGCCGTCGGCGGATTTCGCGATCTCGGGGGACCCCGCGGTGTGGCGGCGCCTGCTGGCGGCCGAGCCGCCGCCCGGCGACCATGATTTGCTGGCGTTCGTCAAACGCAAGGAACTGCGGCTCACCGGGGATCTGCACCCGCTGATGTCGCATCTGCTGTACTTCAAGGCGCTCCTCGCGCATCTGCGGGAGGCCGCGTGATGGCCGCTATGATCGAGCCGGTTGTCGGCCGCTATCTGCATCTCGACTATGCCGGGCGGCATTACCGGATTTATTTCGAGATGGCGGGCCTCTCAGTGCAAGAGGGGGGCATTCCGCTGGTCTGCCTGCACACCGCCGGCGCCGACGGGAGGCAATATCGCGGGCTGATGAACGCGGCCTCGGTGACCGAGCGGTTTCAGGTCATCGCCTTCGACCTGCCGTGGCACGGCAAATCCTCGCCGCCGGCCGGGTATGAGAACGAGGAATATCGGCTGACCGCGGCTTCCTATACCGGCATCATCATGGCGGTGATCGAGGCGCTCGGCCTCCAGCGGCCGGTGGTGATGGGCTGCTCGATCGGCGGGCGGGTCGTGCTGCATCTGGCGGTGCGCCACCCGCGCGCCTTCCGCGCCCTGATCGGCCTCGAAAGCTCGGCGCATGTCGATCCGTATTACGACACGAATTGGCTGCATCGCGCCGACGTGCATGGCGGCGAGGTCGCGGCCGGCGCGGTCTCCGGCCTCATCGCGCCGCAGGCGCCGGCGGCCGATCGCTGGGAGACGCTGTGGCACTACATGCAGAGCGGTCCCGGTGTGTTCAAAGGCGACCTCTATTTCTACGGCATCGACGGCGACATCCGCCCTGAACTCCACCGCATCGACACCGCGACCTGCCCGCTCTATCTGCTGACTGGAGAGTACGATTATTCCTGCACGCCGGAGGACACGCTGGCGGTTGCACGCGCGGTGCCGGGTGCCAAGGCCACGATCATGCAGCGTCTCGGCCATTTCCCGATGAGCGAAGACCCGGTGCTGTTTCTGTCGTATCTGGGGCCGGTGCTGGCGGAGATCGCCAACAAGTAGGTGTCATTGCGAGCCCCCGGGTCCGGCCTCCGGCCGGCCCGAGGACAGGCTCCGCGAAGCAATCTCGTGCCCACGGAGGCTCCTTCGCCCGAGATTGCCGCGTCGCCTTCGGCTCCTCGCAATGACAGCCGTGGATGATCAAAGGGAGTTGAGGCCATGAAAATTACCAAGCTCGAAACGATGCATTGCGATGCCGGGTGGCGGGTCAATTCATTCGTCAAGATATCGACCGACGAGGGAATTACCGGCTGGTCGGAGTTTATGGAGGGGTATGGCGCGCAGGGGCTTGGCGTCATCATCGAAAAGCTCGGCGCGCGGCTGATCGGGCAGGACCCGCGGCCGGTCGAGCGCCATTCGGCCTATCTCTACGCCGCAACCCGGCAGGCGGCGGGCGGGCTCAACGCCCAGGCGATCGCGGCGATCGAAAACGCGCTGGTCGATATCAAGGCCAAGGCGCTCGGCATTCCGGTGTATGAAATGCTCGGCGGGCCGATCCGCGACCGGCTGCAGGTCTACTGGTCGCATTGCGGCACCTATCGGGCGCGCCACGCCGACCGCATCAAGGAATTGGCGGGGGTCGAGCCGGTGCGCACCTTGGACGACATCGTCGCGCTCGGCCGAGAGGTCCGCGAAAAGGGGTTCAAGGGCCTCAAGACCAACCTGATCCGCTTCGAGCCGGGCCGGCATTATATGTACGGCCCGGGCACCGGCAACCAGCCGGGCTTTCCCGAGCTGAACACCGACAGTGACATTGCCGCCGCCGCGGTCGATCAGCTCTCGGCGTTCCGCGAGGGCGCCGGCAAGGGGGTCGGGCTGCACCTCGACACCAACTTCAATTACAAAATCGACGGCTATATTCGGCTTGCACGCGCCTTGGAGCCGCTCGACCTGGTGTGGCTCGAGATCGACATCTACGACCCGGCGGGCCTCGCGCGCATCCGCAATTCGGCACGTACGCCGATCGCCTCGCTCGAGTCGATTTATGGCCGCCGCCAGTTCCGGCCGTATTTCGAGCAGCAATCGGTCGATTACGCGATCATCGACGTGGCGTGGAACGGCATCCTGGAATCACTGAAGATCGCCTCGATGGCCGACAGCTTCGAGGTCAACTGCGCGCCGCATAATTTCAACGGCCATCTCGGCAGCCTGATCAGCGCACATTTCTCGGCGGTGATCCCGAACTTCAAGGTCATGGAGATCGATATCGACGACGTGAAGTGGAAAGACGACATCGTGACCGTGCCGCCGGTCATCGAAAACGGTGATTTCCTGTTGCCGACCGGTCCCGGCTGGGGCGCCGACGTCAACGAGGAATTCGTCCGGGCGCATCCGCCGAAGGGACGGTGAGCGCCCGCGAGGCATAAGAACATTTAACGTCGGGGTCCCTCTGCGTCCTTTGCGTTAACGTTGACCTCTACACCGAAGGGAGAAAAACCATGGCACGCATCAAGCATATCGCTCTGGTCACCGACGATCCCGTCAAGACCGCCGAGTTCTACAAACAGCATTTCGGCCTGACCGAACTCTATCGCCGCCCCAGTGCGACGGGCGAACGCGGCGTCTGGCTCAGCGACGGCTATATCTATTTCGCGATCCTGAAATACGGCGACGGTGAAGCGCCAAAGCTCGGCCCAGGCCAGAGTTCAGACCTGCGCGGTATCCACCATATCGGCTTTCAGGTGGACGATCAGCAAGCGACCGCCGCGGGCCTTGAAGAGGCGGGCGTTTCCTTTGTGCCGCGCGAAAAGGGCGACCCGAGCGACCCGACCCCGATGGTGGCGGTCAGCGAAGGTGCCGCCAATCTGAAATACCTCGGCCCCGACGCGGTACAATTCGATGTCCGCGAGAAAGGTTGGGACGAAGCCGTCGAACTCGGCATGCAGCGCTACGAGCTGGTGCCGGCGAAAGAAGCGGCTGAATAACCAGCCGAACCACTGCTCCAGCAGTCAATTCGCTATAAAGGACGCCGGGAAATCGTAGGATGGGCTGAGCGTAGCGAAGCCCATCGCCCTCCCGGCCGCCGCAAATGATGGGCTTCGCTTTGCTCAGCCCATCCTACGAGGCGGTTCACTTGACCGGTTTCAGCGAGCGTAGGTAGGCGACGATCGCGTCGAGGTCGGCGGGGGACATCTTCGCGTACCAGTCGAACGCCATCGTGCGGACCAGTTTGGTGCCGTCGGGGCGGATGCCTTGCGTGATCGCGCGCTTGATGTCGGCGTCGCTCCATTTGCCGATGCCGTTCTCCTCGTCAGGTGTGATGTTGCGGCTGACGGTTTGTGCGCCCGGCTCGGTGAACACGGGGAAGTCGCGGCCACCGGCGCCGAGCTTATCCATGTCGAGTTTGCCCGGTCCGGCGAACGGCGTGTGGCACTCCATGCAGTGCCCGACCGGCCCGGCAAGGTAGCCGCCATAAGCAACCGCCTCGGTGGCCGGCGGTGCCTCGACGTGCCCGGCCGGCGGACCATAGGAGGGCGGCAGCGGAATCTTGTACTGCGAACGCGCGACGGCATGCGTGATCGCCGGCACGTTGTGGACATAGGCTGCGATCGCCGCGGCATCCTCGTCGGATAGCTGGTGGTAGAAACGGATCGGCATCGGCGGGGCGATGATCGTACCGTCGGGCCGCTTTCCCTCGCGTAGCGCGGTGACGATGTCGGCCTCGGTCCATTTGCCGATGCCGGTTTCGGCGTCCGGCGTGATGTTGGGCCCGACAATATGGCCGAGCCCGGCGTCACCAAACTCGACTCCGCCGGAAAGTTCCTGGCCGGCAATCGCATGCCCGCTTTTGTCCTTTGGCGTATGGCAGTTGCCGCAGCCGCCGATCGTCGTGACGAGGTAGGCGCCGCGCTGCCTTGTGTCGGGCGCGGCCGCGCTGTCATGGGGAGCGATCGTCAATCCGGCCAGCATGATTCCGGCCGAGAGCAGCCGGCCCACCCAACGGAAATTCGCGTGCATAAGGTTCTCCTCGGCCAACCCACTTGCTTTGCGGGCGGGGCCGGGGTCTTGTCAACCAATGCCTTGCTAAGACGCGACGGGAGGAATGAAGCGGTGCAGTGGAGCAACGAGCGCATCCTGACCACCCATACCGGCAGCCTGCCACGCCCGCCGGAATTGACCCGTCTCTATGTCCGCCGCACCCGCGGCGAGGCGATCGACCCGGCCGAACTCGACCGGCTCGGCAAGGCGGCGCTGACGCAGATCATCGACAAGCAGGCCGGCTCGGGCGTCGATATCGGCAATAACGGCGAGCAGCAGCGCGAGGCGTTTTTCCTCTATGTGCAGCGGCGCATGAGCGGGTTCGGCGACAGCTGGACACGCTGGCCGCGCGGCGATGTCGAGCGCTATCCGCTGTTGAAAGCGCAGATGACCGAGATGCTGGCGGCGCGCGAAGCGGTTGGCAACTATCGGCCGCCAAAGACGATCGGCGACATCCGCTATCTCGACCCGCAGGCGGTCGAGGACGAATGCAGTGATTTCCGCACCGCGCTGAACGCCAAGCCTGGCGCCTTTGTCGAGCCGTTTATGACGGCGCCGTCACCCGGCATCATCGTCGGCGCGATGAAGAACGAATATTACGATACCGAGGAAAACTATCTCGCCGCGGTCGGCGCGGCGCTGAAGATCGAATATGACGCGATCATCCGGAACGGGTTTCTGTTGCAGCTCGACTGCCCCGATCTCGCGCTCGAACGGCATTTAACCTACAATGATCGGCCGCTGTCCGAGTTTCTCGGCTTTGTCGAGCGGGTCATCGCAGCGATCAATGTCGCGATCGCCGACGTGCCGCGCGACCGGGTCAGGCTGCATGTCTGCTGGGGCAATTACGAAGGCCCGCACGACCGCGACGTTGCGCTCGATGATATTTTCCCGATCCTGCAGAAGGCCAATGTCGGCGGGTTTGTCCTACCCTTTGCCAACCCGCGCCACCAGCACGAGTACAAGGTGCTGGCGAAATATCCGCTGGCCGACGACCAGATCATCGCCGCCGGCGTCATCGACGATTTGACCAATTTCGTGGAGCACCCCGAAGTCGTCGCCGATCGGCTCGAACGCGTTGCGCAGGCGGTCGGCGACCCCAGGCGGGTCATGGCCGCCACCGATTGCGGCTTTGACACCTCCGCCGGCATGGGCCGCGTGCCGGAAGACGTGGTATGGGCCAAATTCCAGGCGATGGCTGACGGCGCGAAAATCGCCAGCGAGCGCCTGTTCTAATATCCCCTCTCCCGCATTGCGGGAGAGGGGATTCTGGGCGTCAACCCAGCGGCTTACCCAGCCGGCCGGCGAGGTCCTGGATGAATTGCCAGGCGACGCGGCCGGAGCGGGAGCCGCGGGTGATCGACCATTCGTTGGCCTCGGCATCGAGCTGCGTCGATCGGCAGGTCGAGCCCGTAATGTTCGGCGTAGCCGTGCACGATCGACTGATAGGTGTCCTGGTCGACATTGTGAAAGCCGAGCCACAGGCCGAACCGGTCGGAGAGCGACACTTTTTCCTCGACCGCCTCGGCCGGGTTGATCGCGGTCGAGCGCTCGTTCTCGATCATGTCGCGCGGCATCAGGTGGCGCCGGTTCGAGGTCGCGTATAGCACGACGTTGTCCGGGCCGCCCCTCGATGCCGCCTTCGAGCACCGCCTTCAGCGATTTGTAGCTGGCGTCGTTCTGGTCGAACGACAGATCGTCGCAGAACAGCAGGCAGCGCCGGCCGCTGGCGCGCACCAGCGTCAAGCAGGCGCGGCAGGGTCGGGATGTCCTCGCGGTGGATCTCGATCAGCGCCAGCGCGCCGCGGCTTCGCCTCGTTGACCGTCGCGTGCGCCGCCTTGACCAGCGCGCTCTTGCCGGTGCCGCGCGCGCCCCACAGCAGGACGTTGTTGGCCGGCAGCCCGGCGGCGAAGCGCTCGGTGTTTTCGAGCAAGATGTCGCGCACCCGGTCGATGCCGCGCAGCAGGCCGAGCGGACCCGGTTGACCGTCGGCACCGGTTCGAGCCATTCGCGTTCGGCATGCCAGACAAAGGCGTCGGCGGCGCCGAAATCGTTGTCGGCCGTCGCGGTCGGCGCGAGGCGTTCGAGCGCGTCGGCAACCCGGCGCAGCAAGCGGAAGAAGGTCGGCGTCGGTCATCGGGTCCATGGGCGCGGCTGGAAAAGGGGAGCGGACGCTAACACACCGTATCGCCGCGCGCGGAAAACGCGCGAAGTGTCCGAGGCATTGCCCTTTTCCGGGGCATCGCGTACCAATGCGCCCGCGCCGCCCTGCCGCCCGCCACGCGGCACGCCGCACGCTTGCCGCCACCGGTGCGGCGCATCAATTTCGAGGTCGATGCCGATGTGATTTCGACGGCCTATGCCCAAGCCCCCGGGGCTGGCCTGTTCGACCAGAGCGCGCTGGTCCAGTTTCTGCCGCTGGTGCTGATTTTCGTCGTGTTCTACTTCCTGCTGATCCGGCCGCAGCAGCAGAAGCAGAAGCAGCATCGCTCGATGCTCGACGCGGTGCGGCGCGGCGACCGGGTCGTCACCGGCGGCGGTATCATCGGCACCGTGTCCAAGGTCGGTCGACAACGACGAGATCGAGGTCGAGATCGCGTCGGGGGTGCGGGTTCGGGTGGTGCGCGGCACGCGTCACAACGTCCTCGCCAAGCCGACCCCGGCCGCGGCCAAGGAAGTCCGCCCGCAAGGAAGCTGACAAGGCTTGATGCGATTACCGCGCAGCGTCTCGCCGCGCCCATCCGTCACGGCCGGGCTTGACCTGGCCATCTCCGCCGCTGCCTGAGCCGGTAGTCAGCGGATGCTGTACTTCGCCAATTGGAAAGTGGCTGTTGATCTGCGGCGTCTGCCTGCTCGGGGTGCTGCTCAGCCTGCCGAACCTGTTCACCCCGGCGCAGCTGGCTTATCTGCCGCACTGGATGCCGCACCAGCAGGTGGCGCTGGGCCTCGATCTGCGCGGCGGGTCGTATCTGCTGCTGGAGGTCGATGTCGCCGGGGCGCAACACGAGCAGCTGAACTCGATCGTCGAAACCGTGCGCAACACGCTGCGCGATGCCAAGATCGGCTATACCGGCCTCAACGTCGAAGGCGATGCGATCGTCTTCACCATCCGCGATGCCGACCGGATCGCCGACGCGAAACAGGCGCTGGCCAAGACTCGACTCCGACCTGACCGTGGATATCGCCGCCGACGGCACCGGCACGATGCGGTTCGGCCAGCTGGCGACCGAAAACCGCCGGCGCCAGGCGGTCGAGCAGTCGATCGAGATCATCCGCCGCCGCATCGACGAGACCGGCACCAAGGAACCCACGATCCAGCGCCAGGGCAGCAACCGGATCCTGGTCGAACTGCCCGGCGTCGATAATCCGGAGCACGTCAAGGCGCTGCTCGGCCGCACCGCCAAGCTGACCTTCCAGCTGGTCGATACCGGCGCGTCGACGACGCCGCGCAGGCGCTGCCGCCCGGCGACGAGATCACTGCCGGCGCGAGGAGGGGCGCAATAGCCGCGGCGGCCCGACCGCCTATGTCGTGCGCAAGCGGGTGATGGTCGGCGGCGACACGCTGACCGACGCGCAGGCGACGTTCCAGAACAACCAGCCGGTCGTCAGCTTCAAGTTCGACGCAGCGGGGGCACGCCGGTTTGGCGACGCGACCCGCGAGAATGTCGGCAAACCGTTCGCGATCGTGCTCGACGGCAAGGTCATCAGCGCGCCGGTCATCCGCGAGCCGATCCTCGGCGGCAGCGGCATCATCTCCGGCAGCTTCACGGTGCAGTCGGCCAGCGATCTGGCGCTTGCTGCTGCGCGCCGGCGCGCTTGCCGGCGCCGATCACGATCCTCGAAGAGCGTACCGTCGGCGCCGAACTCGGCGCCGATTCGATCCATGCCGGCACCGTCGCCAGCATCGTCGGGGTCGCGCTGGTCGTGGTGTTCATGGTGCTGTTCTACGGGCTGTTCGGCATTTTCGCCGACATCGCGCTGTTCTTTAACCTGTGCCTGATGCTGGCCGCGCTGTCGTTGCTCGGCGCGACCCTGACGCTGCCGGGCATCGCCGGCATCGCGCTGACGATGGGCATGGCGGTCGACGCCAACGTGCTGATCTACGAGCGCATCCGCGAGGAAGTGCGCGGCGGCCGCTCGATGCTGTCGTCGCTCGAAGCCGGGTTCACCCGCGCCTTCGGCACGATCCTCGACAGCCATGTGACGACGCTGATGGCCGGCCTGCTGCTGTATTGGCTGGGTCGGGGCCGATCAAGGGCTTTGCCGTGACGCTCAGCATCGGCGTGCTGACCTCGCTGTTCTCGGCGATCCTGGTGACCCGGCTGCAGATCGTGACCTGGGTGCGCCGCTTCAAGCCAAAGGTGATCCCGCTGTGATGGGGCGACTAAGCATCTCTCTCTGCCCCCTGAAGGGCGGAGAGGGCAACATCGACGGGTGCCCGGGCTGATGAGACCACTGATCGTCATCCGGCATGTGCCGCAGATCGATTTCATGCGCTGGCACATTTACGCGTTTGCCTTTTCGCTGGCGCTGACCGTGCTGACGATCGGCATCTTTGCGACGAAGGGGCTCAATTACGGCATCGATTTTGTCGGCGGTACGCTGATCGAGGCGCGCAACACGACCGGACCCGCCGATCTCGCCGCGATGCGCGAGCAAGCTCGACTCGCTGCATCTCGGCGAAGCCTCGCTGCAGCAATTCGGCAGTCCCGACGACGTGCTGATCCGCCTGCCGCAGCAGCCCGGCGGCGATGCCGAGCAGCAGAAGGCGATCGAAGCCGCCCGCGCCGTGCTCGGCCCCAATGTCGAATACCGCCGCGTCGAGGTGGTCGGGCCCAGCGTCGGCAGCGAATTGATCCGTGCCGGCGTGCTGGCGACCGTGCTCGCACTCGGCGCGATCCTGATCTACATCTGGTTTCGCTTCGAGTGGCAGTTCGGGGTCGGCGCGACAATCGCGACCCTGCATGACGTGGTCACCACGGTCGGGCTGTTCGCGATTTTCCAGCTCGAATTCAACCTGACGACACTGGCGGCGATCCTGACCATCGCCGGGTATTCGATCAACGACACCGTCGTGATCTATGACCGGATGCGCGAGTCGATGCGCAAGCATCGCACGATGGGGTTCCGCGAGCTGATCAACCTCGCGCTGAACGAAACCCTGTCGCGCACGATTCTGACGGTCACCACGGTCGCGCTGGCGGTGCTGTCATTGCTGATCTTTGGCGGCGAGGTGCTCAAGGGGTTCAGCATCGCGATGCTGTGGGGCATCGTGATCGGCACCTACTCATCGTTGTTTATCGCCGCGCCGCTCCTCTACTACGTGCAGCCGAACCGGAACGCCGCCGCGAAGGCTGATGCGCCGGCCGGAGGCACGGGCCGCTCCACCCGCTGACCCGGCGATGGAGCTGACGCCGCTCATCCAGCCGGGCCGCCAGGTCATCGAGCGCTACGCGGCGAGCGGGTTTCGGGTCAGCGGCATCATTTTTCGCGCGCCGATACTGGTGTTTCCCGACCACACGATCGAGTGGGAAACCGCCGCGCTAAGCGAGGAGGCGCTGGCGCCGGTCACCGCACAGGGGGAGGTCGAATTGTTGCTGCTTGGGCTCGGCCGACGCATGCTGCCGGTGCCGGCCGCACTCCGCCTTGCGCTGAAATCGCACGGCATCGCGATCGAACCGATGGATACCGGCGCCGCGTGCCGCACCTATAATTTGCTGCTGGCCGAGGACCGCCGAGTCGCGGCGGCCCTGATGCTGCCGGTCTGAGTTATTCCGCCGCCCTGGCCGTCACCGGCTGCCGTTTCAGCGCGGCGACCAGCGCATCGGTTTCGGCGTCAGTAATGTCGAAACGGCACACAAACCGGCCGAGTACCGGGCTGCGGCGATAGAACAGGAAACCGTCGCGTTCGAGCGTATCCAGCGTCTCCGGCGCGGTTTCGACAAACAACTCGTTGGCCTCGACCGGCGCCATCAGCCGCATCCCCGGGAGGCCGCCGATCCCCGCGGCAATGCGGGCGGCGGCGGCGTTCGAGGCCTGCGCCATGCGCAGCCACAACCCGTTTTCGATATAGGCCATCAGCTGTGCCGAGGCGAACCGCATCTTCGACCAGGTCTGCCCGGCACGGCGCAACTGCACCGCCAGCCCGTCCGCGATCTCCGGGTTGAACACGACGATCGCGTCGCACAGCGCGCCGCCATTCTTGGTCGCGCCGAACGACAGAATATCGACGCCGGCCTGCCAGCTCATCGCGGCCGGGCTGCATTGCAGCCGCGCCAGCGCGTTGGCGAACCGCGCCCCATCCATGTGCACCTTGAGCCCGCGCGCCTTGGCGATGTCGGTGATCGCGCGGATATCATCGACCCGGTACACCGCACCGAGATCGCTCGCCTGCGTCAGGTTGACCGCCGCCGGCTGCCCGCGATGCAATTGCCCCGGCGGCGACGCGGCGAGCATTTGCGCCAGCGCGCCGGCATCGATCCGGCCATAGCTGCCGGCGACCGGCACCATCTTGAGCCCGCCGCCGAAGAACCCGGCCGCGTTGGTTTCCGACGTGTTGATGTGCGCGATCTCGCTGCAATAGACGTTGCCCCAGGACGGGCTGACCGCGGCCAGCGACAACGCATTGGCGGCGGTGCCGGTCGCCACCGGAAACACCCGCACCCGTGTCTCGAACAGCTCGCTGTATTTGTCCTGCAGCCGCGCCGTCCACTCGTCGCCGCCATAGCCGAGCGCCGTGCCGCTATTCGCCTCGATCAGCGCCTGGATGATTTCCGGCGCGGCGCGCCCGGTATTGTCGCTGCGGTAATCGATCATCGTGCCGTCACGCCCCGTCGCTGAAGGTGGCGCAGCTTAGCGGCAGCGCTCGCTGTTGTCCCATCACGCCTGCGATGACAAGGTGCGGGCGGACCCGAACATGATGAGGCAGGCAATCCGATGACCGATCCGAACGACGCGACCCCGGTCCGCACCGACTTCACCGTCAAGAAAGGCGATGTGTCGCTCGCGGTCTACCGCAAGACGTTGCCGGGCGCCGCGGCAAAACCGGTGCTGTTCCTGGTGCACGGGTCGTCGAATTCCGGGCTGTCGTCGTTCGACCTGACGGTGCCGGGCGCCGGCGAGTATTCGACGATGGACGTGTTCGCCCGGCTCGGTTTTGACGTGTGGACGATGGACCACGAAAATTACGGGCGCTCGTCACGCACCGAGGGCAATTCCGATATCGCCAGCGGCGTCGGCGACCTGATTGCCGCGACTGAACTGGTGATCCGCGAGAGCGGCCGGCAGCGGCTGCATTTCATGGGCGAATCGTCCGGTGCGTTGCGGGCGGCGGCGTTTGCGATGGCCAGGCCGGAGCGGGTCGGGCGCCTCGTACTCAATGCTTTCACCTATACCGGGCGCAACTCGCCGACCCTCGCGAAACGGGCCGAGCAGGTCGATTACTTCCGCACCCACAACCGGCGGCTGCGCGACCGCGCGATGATCAGCAGCATCTTTACCCGCGACCACCCCGGCACCAGCGACCCGGCGGTCGCCGCGGCCCTGGCCGACGCCGAACTGGTACACGGCGACCAGGTGCCGACCGGCACCTATCTCGACATGACCGCCAACCTGCCGGTCGTCGATCCGCTCAAGGTTCTGGCGCCGGTGATGATCGTGCGCGGCGAGCATGATGGTATCGCCAGCGAGGAAGACCTGCTCGATTTCTACCGGCTGTTGCCCAACCCGGACCGTCAGTTCGTCGTCCTGCCGGGCGCGGCGCACGCGCTGGTGTTCGGCTACAACCGGCATCATTTGTGGCATGTCGTCCACGCCTTTCTGACGATGCCGGAACGCCGCGACCAGCATTGATCCGCGGCCTCGTAGGGTGGGCTGAGCGTCAGCGAAGCCCACCAAATGCCCCCGACGGATGATGGGCTTCGCTGACGCTCAGCCCATCCTACGAGGCCTGGGCGTGGTCAGCGGTAGAACTGCACCTTTGCTTCGCGGAACCACACTGTGTTGGCGGGCGAGGCCGAGATCGGGCCGTTGATGCCGAAAACGGCAAGCTGGAAGGTGTCACCCGGCTTGACCGACGGCGCGAGCACCACCCGGTTCGGCATGTTGAAGCCCTGGATCGTCGCCGGGCTCGGCCGGCCGGCGGTGCGTGGCATCTCGCCGTTGACCCATATCTCGGCGTAGTCATCGACATTGGCGTGCAGCACGGCGCCGGCCCCGGTCGGGTCGAAATCGCCGATCTTCGCGGGGATCGTCAGCCGCGCGCGGAACCACAGAAACGATACATGCCCGCCGCCACGCTTGGCGCCGAGTTCGGTCGCCGGCACCTTCTGCCAGTCGGCGTCGTTATAGTCGGTGCCTTCAGCATGCGGATTGACGTCGTAGGTCGATTTGTATTCCGGCATCGCATCCGGCAATGGCGGCCGCTCGACGATCTTCGCCTCGCGTACCGTCCACGCTGCCGCCATCAGCGCCGACCCCTCGGTGGTCATCAGATCGACGACACACAAGGGTGGCGTCGACGGCGCGACGCGCGGCTGCGGCGTCAGCAACGGATGCGGCGGTCCCGGCGGCGGCGCGGGTGTGTTGTCGGGCATTGGAACGTCCTTTCCCTATAATTGTCGTCATCCTCGCGAAAGCGGGGACCGAGGGCCGACGCCATGGCGCCAGCTCATTGGAGAGGTCGCGCCACCGCGGGTTACCTTGCTCTATCAGAGCAAGCTTCCAGGCCCGGCGCCACCTCTTGATGCGCTTCCCGCGTGGGATCGCGCTCTCCATCTTTCATGAGGCTTCGCCTGCCAGCGTACGAACGGCCGGTTTCCTTGACCGGGGCGGCAGGAAGCCTGCAATCTTCAATGAACTGGGGCGTGCCGATCCCGAAACGCCAATGGAGGGGGAAATGACCAACCCATCAGCCGCCGAAGACAGGCTTATCGACCGGCGTCGCGTGCTGCGGGCCGGAGCGGCGCTGGCCGCGGCCGGACCGGCGCTGCTGCGCGGAACGCATGCCGAGGCGCAGCCGAAACCCGCGGGAACCCGCCCGAAGATGATCATCGATGCCCAGGTCCATGCGTATGACGCGAATACGCCGAAGCGGCCCTGGCATAGCGTGCCGAACTGGCCTCCTCACGTCACCGGCGACGAGATGGTGGCGGCGATGGATAAGGTCGGCGTCGATGGGGCGATCTACATCTCGCCCTTCTCGATGTACCAATATGACGGCAGCTATGCGGTTGAGGTGCAGCACGCGCACCCCGACAAGTTCGCGCTGGTCAAGCCGGTCAACCCGGACGATCCGGCGGTGGCCGATGTCATTACCGACTGGAAGAAGACCCCGGGCACGGTCGGCATCCGCATCATCATGACCAAGGAGTCGAAGCGCGCGCCGGACGATCCGGGCTTCGATCGTATCCTGCGCGCCGCAGTCAAAAACGACTTTCCGGTCAACGTCCTGTTCTGGGGCAATGTGGATGCGGGCACGGCACTGATCGATCGCCACCCCGATGCGCGCTTTATCATCGACCATCTGGGCATCCAGCAGCCGAGCGTGCCGCCGGCGCCGGCGCAGCCCTGGGCCGAACTTCCGAAGGTGCTGGAACTCGCCAAGCGCAAGAACGCGGTGATCAAGGTCACCGGCGCCTGCACACTGTCCAAGGAACCCTACCCCTTCCCGGACATCTGGGACCCGCTGGCCCGCGTGTTCGAGGCCTGGGGTTTTGATCGCTGTCTGTGGGGCACGGACTGGACCCGCGCCTCCGCCGTCGTCAACTACGAGCAGGCCGTCGAACCTTTCCTCAAGACCGACCGCCTGAGCGACACCGAGCGGGCCATGCTGATGGGTGGCGCCACCGCCAAGGCGTATGGCTGGTCGCCCAAGAAAGGGTGACGC
The DNA here is from genome assembly GCA_963737875.1 of uncultured Alphaproteobacteria bacterium. Taxonomy (GTDB): domain Bacteria; phylum Pseudomonadota; class Alphaproteobacteria; order ATCC43930; family CGMCC-115725; genus DATARH01. Next base: position 326,400 of record CAVTUM010000009.1, read on the forward strand.
CGGATACTGTTCCCGCCCACAGATGACGCAGAGACCGCGACGCAGGGAGACGACCTATGACAGCGAACTATAACCTCTGTCTCGGAACGGCAGGTTGGGGTGTATGGCACAGTCCGGATTCCGGGCAGTCGTGGACGCGACATCGCAAACCGTTTCCGCTTAATAGCCGCATCCAGGCGCTGGCTGCTCATCCGACGCAGGCGCATACGGTTTACGCTGGCGGCGATACCGGCTTGTTCGTCAGCCACGATGGCGGGGCAAAGTGGGAGCGCATCGGCGCCGATGGGGCCTTGCCGACGATCTGGTCTCTGGCCATCGACCCGGTCGATCCCGATATTCTCTTTGCCGGCACGCGCCCGGCCGGTGTCTACCGCTCGCGCGACGGGGGATTGCGGTGGGAGAAGCTGACCGTAGACATCGCCCCGGAATGTTCGATCGGCATCCCCTTCGTGACCGGCCTTGTGGTCGATTCTGACGATCATCGTATCGTCTGGGCCGGGGTGGAAATCGACGGCGTTTTCCGCAGCATGGACGGCGGCGACACCTGGACCCATCTCAAGACGGGTCTGTACGACCCGGACATTCACGCGGTAACGATTGCGGCAACGCAGCCGAAGCGCCTTTATGCCAGCACGGCGCGCGAAGTATTCACCAGCAGCAACCTCGGCGACACCTGGGAGGCCTTGGAGATCAGGGAGAAATGGCCGCTGCCCTATGCCCGCGGGATCGCGGTCAAGGCCGACGATCCCGGCGTGCTGTTCGCCGGGTGCGGCGAGGGTACGACGGGTGAGAAAGGGCACGTTCTGCGCACCACCGATTTCGGCGAGACCTGGGAGACGCTCCGGCTGCCCACCCAGCCCAACGCCACGATGTGGGGCCTTGCCACGCATCCCGCCAACGCCGACCGCATTGTTGCGTTCAGCCTGTTCGGTGAGGTGTATGCCACCGAGGATGCCGGTGCGTCCTGGCGCAAGATCGCGCGAGAATTCGGCGAAATCAGAGCCGCAGCCTGGGTGCCAAACTGATTTATTTGGTGTGCCGTGCGCTTGGCGTCCCCAAGGGGATTCGAACCCCTGTTACCGCCGTGAAAGGGGGATGAAATCAAAGTTTCCGAGCAGCATGGACGACCGTGAATGGCAGATTTCCTAGCATTCGAAAAGCAAGTGTCTGCCTCATTCCACGCTTATTCAGGCACATGGCAAGCCTTGGGGAAAATCAGAGCAACCGCGACCGCTCAACACGGTTTGTAAGCAGCCCGGATCGGCGGTCCAGCGCTTTCGTGCCGTACTCGAGGCACGAGGGATGCGCTGACCGCGCTCGGCTTCAGGCTTTGAAGACCGGGTGGAGAGCCATCCTATATTTGCCCGGGCTACTCGCTGAAGCACAGCGCGATATCCATCTGGGTCTTCGAAGGTCTCGCCGTTCCGGCTGTCAAGCGGCCGATTAAGTTCCGAAATCGAACTGACCGATTATTGGGTCTGCGACGGCAGTAGCTTAGGCGTAGGCAAAAGCTGCCCGCCGATGCCGAATGCGCGCGCGCAGTTATCGCCGGTCGCGCATAAACGCCCGACAGTCGGCCTCGGCCTTCGCGGTGCTTCGCCCCCGCATCGTGACCGTGTTCGCTGCCTGCTCGCAGGTCTCGTCCTCATTGATGATGCCTGGTAGCGTGAAGGCCAGGATCAAAACGATGACGACGGCAACGCCGATCAGGATGATGGTGACCAGCGCCTGTTGGCCCTGATGTTGTGATGACCGATCAGGCATCGCGGCCTCGCCAGTTGGAAAGCAGCCGGTCAATCCCATTAGTAGTCGTTCGCGGCCTGCAGGATGATCTATATCAAGCAGTCGGATTGCGGCGTTCGCGGCGGATCAGCAACAGATTGCGGGTGTAGACGGTCAGGCCCAGCATCTGCCCGGTGATAAAGACCGGATCGCGCCGGTGGACGGCGTAGGCAAAAAGGGTGATGCCGCCCGCCAGGCTGAAATACCAGAACGCGATCGGGATGACGCTGCGCCGTTGCCGCTCACTCTGGATCCACTGCCAGAGAAACCGCATCATGAAAAGAAATTGGCCGACAAATCCGACCGTGATCCACGCCAGTTCATGTGGGCTGAGCGCGTGTACATACGCGAACGCGGCGTCGAGCAAGCTCCGTACGTCGATCATCAAGAAGAACTCCGCCGCGCCCGGCGGCCGCCTGTCACGCCTCCGGGTTGCAGGCGAACCTAACCGGCGGGCGACGCGGCAAACAGGATCAGCTCGTAGCGTCTGCCGTTCGAGTAGTCTATGCCCCGGATGCGGTCTACCTCGCGCGGTTCGAGCCGGGCGGCGGCCATCAGCGAGCGAAAGGCGGGCAGCTCCTGGGCACCGACCAGGGCGACGCCGCATGCCGGGTTTCGCACCAGGTGCTCGACGACTCCGGGAATATCGGTGAGCTTGGTCGCGGTGCCGAGCAGGAAGATCAGGCTCGGCTCGGCATAGGGCGCGCTCGCCAGCGTCGTGGCTGCGCATGGCTTGTCGCGAGCCACTGCCTCGGCAATCCGAGGGCTCATCCAGATCGTTTCCAGCCGTGGCAGCTGATAAGCGTACCCGGAGGCATAAATCAGCAGCGCCGCTCCGCCAGCGCAGGCAACCGCGCTGACCGATCTGTCCTGGCGCATCAGCGCGAGGGTCACGGCGAGTAGCGCAGCAACCACGAGCGCGACCAAGACGCCAATCGGATCAAAACGCCCTTCGAGGACCCAGGTCGCGACCGGGAGGAATGCGGCGAGCCCGATCCCGAGCACCAGCCAAACGCCGGCAAAGGCGCGCCTCAGATACCTGCCCCAGCGGCCGGCCGCGGGATGCGGCATCAGCAGGCCGGCTGCGGCGAGGCAGGCGATCGCCGGGTAGGTCGGCAGCACGTAATGGGGCAGCTTTGTGACGATGATTTCAAAGACAATCCAGGTCGGCGCGATCCAACATAAACAAAAGCGCACGGCCGGTTCGCGTCGCCTCGTCCAGACGAATGGGATCGCAAACGCGGCGAACAGCGATCCTGGCCAGAAGCTCAGCGGGAAGGCCGCCAGGTAATAGCCCGGCGGCGCGCCATGCGACTGCTGACCGACAGCGACCTTGCCGAGCAAATTGTGACCGACGGCCGTCGCAAAGAATTCCCCTTTGCTGGCAACGGCGATGGCAACGAACCACGGCAGCACGACGACCAACATCAACACCAGCCCCCAGGCCGGCCGCAATTGGCTCAGCCAATCGAAGCGACGCTCAGAAATCGTCAGCAGGAGGAGGGTGCCGAAGACGACCAGCAGGATGATTGGTCCCTTTAGGAGAACCCCGGCGCCGAGCGCTAACCAATAGACGGCTGCCCACCCCGGCGGCGCCTTTCGGTCGGTAGCGGATGCGAGATAGATCCTGGCCAGGGCGTACTGGGCCGCCAGCACGGCGGCGAGCAGGGCGGCATCGATTTTCGCCATCCGGGCCTCGACACCGAGCAGCAGCGACACGGCCATCAAGACAGCGGCGAGGAACCCGGCGGGGGCGCCGAACAGCAGGTTTCCGATCGCCGCCGTCAGGAGCACGGCGACGGTCGCTCCGATCAGCGAAGGCAGCCGATACACCCAGGCCTCGCGCTCGGCCGGCGTGCTCAACAGCTTTACGGCTATCGCCTGCAGCCAATAGATGCCGGCAGGTTGCAGGTAACGCGGCTGATCCTGGAAGCGGATATCGACGAAATTTCCGGTCTCAAACATCTGCGTCGTTGCCTGCATGTACCGCGATTTGTCGCGGTCAAGCGGAGGCAGGCTCGCCTGACCGGGCACGAACAACACCAGCGACAGCAGCACCAGCAACAGATATGGCGAGGCGCGTGACCGGAGCATCACGGCCTCATTCCTCAACCACCCGCCGCGGCAGCCGCGTTCGCCGCTGCAGCCAGATCACACCGAGCATGTCCGAAAGGCCGACCACCGCCCGGCCAAAATTGGTGTACTTCGAGCGCCCCGCCAGCCGCGGGCGATGGGTTACCGCGCAGCAGATGAGGGGATGCCCATAGGTTTGAAAGAGCGCCGGCAAAAAGCGATGCATGCCTTCGAAAGCGGGGAGGCGAAGGAAGTCGTCGCGGCGAAACGCCTTCAGACCGCACGCGGTATCCGGGCAATTGTCATGCAGCAGCGATTGCCGCAATCCATTCGCGAATTTCGTGGCAAGCCGCCGCGACCACGAATTGCGGCGGCGCGTCCGGATGCCGGCGATCAGCGGGAACGGCTCGGCGCCGGCCCACGCCAGTTCCAGCAATCGAGGGACATCGGCCGCGCTGTCCTGGCCGTCTCCGTCCATCGTCACGATCCAGGGCGCGCGCGCCGCGGTGACTCCGGTGATCAGCGCTGCGGTCTTGCCGCACCGCCTGTCATGGCGCAGCACGCGGATCGAAGGGTTCCCCTCCCGCAGCGCGCGCAGGCGTTCGGCCGTGCCGTCGTCGCTGCCGTCATCGAGGTAGATGAGTTCGAACAGTCCGAGGGGGGAAGCTTCCCGCATGATGTCCTCGGTTACCGCGGCGACATTGTCCACCTCGTTGAAGACGGCGACCAAAACAGAAAAGCGGGGCGGGATGGTCACTTTTGAGGGGGACGTGATCGGCTGTGCTCGCGCTGTGAGGTCTGCGTGCGGAACGCTAGATGCCGGACCTTCGCATAGAAGCAACCGCGACCAGAAACTGTCGAAGGGTTGCAGTGGCCGCCCCGAACGGTTGTTTTTGGCAGAAGCACCTCGCCCGCCGAAGATGCCAATCAACCAGTTAAGCAGCCGAGAATCCCATTTTGGCCCCTTGCTGGAGCATGTCGTCGTTAGCGACCAAAAATGCGACGGCCGCTTGCGATCGTACTGGACGGTTCCGTGTGGTACTGCAAGTGACCGCTATCGGCGCTTAGCTGCCCCAGACTGCATGGTCCGGCAAAGGGCTGCGACCCTCGCCGACAGGGACGAGGGTCGCAGCCATCAGCGGTTTACAGCTCGACCTGCTCGGAAGTGGCGAGCGCGTCATCCACCTCAATGCCAGGTAACGCACGGTGCTTTCGATAGCCAGGTTGAACATCGCAAGGCCGCTGGCTCGGTGCTCCAGCTGAAGCCGGACGCGGATGGACCACACATCCTTCGGCTTCAGCGGTCGCTTCTGACCGATGAGGCGTCCCTTATTCCAAGGATCGCGCTGCGCTGTCGACGGCCGGTTTGTTTCGTGCATGATCGCCTCCTCCGAACCGACCACACCCTCCCGGCTCCAGTCTGAGAACGACCGGCCGAACACTCTATCATGAACAACCGGTTTGCGTCGGCAAGCCGACCCACTGTTCAGCCACGGCACCGAAGTCAGGTTAATGTCGATTTGAGCTTGCCGGCGCATGGGGATTCCCCGAAAGGCGAAAGCGTGATTTGCTGAGGCTTCGATTGATGAGGAGCCGGCGATGGACGAGGTGTTGGTTAAGGCGCGCACGCGCAGCCTGCTTGAGCATTTTGCGGCGATCACGGACGCGCGTCCGCAATGGAAAGTAGCCTATCCGCTGCCCGAGATTCTGCTGCTGGTGGTATCCGCGACAATCGCCAGCTGTGACGATTATGACGACATCGTCGCGTGGGGCGAGGCACATCTCGATTTTCTGCGCCGCTTCAGCCCCTATCACCACGGCATTCCGTGCACCGACTGGCTGCGGGTGCTGATGAACCGGATGGATCCGGATTTGTTCTCGACCTGCTTTATGGCCTGGGCGGGCGAACTGCGGCCGGACGCAGCCGACCTCATCGCGATCAAGCCTGCCCCGGCGCAGGCCGGGGGCAAGACCTCGCGCCGCAGCCATGACCGTTCGCGCGGCAAAGCGGCGCTCCACCTCGTCTCGGCTTTCGCCACGACGCACAATCTCGTGCTCGGTCAGGAGGCGGTGGCGGACAAATCCTGCGAGAGCGAGACCATTCCCACGCTGCTGGCGCGGCTGGCGCTGAACGGCGCCCTTGTCACCATCGACGCGATCGCCTGCAATCCCACCATCGCACGCGCCATCACCGAGGCCGGCGGCGATTATCTGCTGGCGGTCAAGGGCAATCAGCCCACGCTGCAGCGCGAGATCGAGCGCTACTTCGTCGACGCACCGGCGGCACAGATCGACATCGCCAGCGAGACCGAAAAAGGCCATGGCCGGATCGAGACCCGGCGTCATGTCGTCAGCCACACCATCGATTGGCTGTCCGGTGACCGCCGCTACCCCGATGAACCCCGCTTCGCCAGGCTGACCGCCATCGCCATGGTCGAAGCCACCGTCGAAAGCAAAGGACAAACCAGCACGGCGCTATTACATCAGTTCGGCACCCCTCACCGCCCTGCGCCTTGCTCAAGCAGTGCGCCTGCATTGGGGCATCGAGAACTGCCTCCATTGGGTCCTCGACGTTACCTTCAAGGAGGATCAGTCCCGTCTGCGTGCCGGTCACGGCGCCAAAAACATGGCCGTGGTCCGCCACTTCGCCATCAATATCGTCAGACGCGCGCAGGACAGACGAAGCATCAAAACCCGCCGAAAACTCGCCGGCTGGGACCCCAAATACCTCGCCTCACTCCTCAACCCCAAACCCTGTTAACCTCGACTCTGTGCCCTGACTGTTCAGCCGACCAGAGCCGCCAGTCGCCATTACGCGCACCCTGGGCGGTGCTGGCGCGTTCCGCCCCTAGGCGGGCCGGCGAGCAAGCGCGGCGCGGCCGGCATCCTGTTCGGAGACGCGCAATCTGCCGGCCGATCAGAACGGGTTTATCGTGCGGCGCCCGCCTCATCCCGCCGTCAATAGCGCGGTCAGTTCGGTCGGCGTGCTCAGCATCGGGTAGTGGCCTGTGTCGAGCTCGGCCCATTTGGCGCCGAGCCGCTCGGCGGCGCGTCGCTGGTGCGCCTCGCCCGGGTTCGGAGCCCGGCGGCACCAGATCACACTCGCCTTCCATTGCTGCGACCAGAACGAATTGAGCTTGACCGGTTGGAAGCGGAACGCAATCGGATGCGGCGTCCAGCGTTCGAGTGAGGTTGCCCCGTTTTGGTGGACGGTTTTTCGGCTAACAAGTTAGTTGTCGGTCATGGGGGCCTGCATGTCGGCTTCGTAGGTTATCGGCGACCTGTATCCCGGACCGGAATGCAACCTGGCCGGATTGTACCAACCCTCGATATAGGTGAAGCAGGCCATCCTGGCTTCGGCCTGGGATGCGAACCGGCGGCGGCTGAGCAGCTCGGCCTCAAGGGTGGAGAAGAAACTTTCAGCCATGGCGTTATCATAGGCATCACCGACCGATCCCATTGAGGGCCGAACGCCAGCTTCACCGCACCGCTTGCCGAATGCCAGTGACGTATATTGGCTGCCCTGGTCGCTGTGGTGGATGACGTCCTTTGGCCGACGCTGGCCAACCGCCATCGCCATCGCGTCCAGCACCAGCTCGCTGCGCAAGTGTTTCGCCATCGACCAGCCGACGATCTTGCGGCTCCAGGCGTCGAGCACAACGGCCAGATAGAGAAACCCCGCTGCCGTCGGCACGTAAGTAATGTCGGCGACCCACAGCTGGTTTGGTCCGGCTGCGCTGAAGTTACGGTCGACCAGGTCGGGCGCAGGCCGGGCGTCCTTGTCCCGCCGCGTTGTGATCGGGCCCCCGCGCCGATGGCTGGCGCCGACCAGCCCGGCTTCGCGCATCAGGCGGGCGATCCGTTTCCGGCTGTGCCTCTCGCCACGGTGACGCAGATCGGCATGGACGCGAGGCGCCCCGTAAGTCTGGCGTGAACTGGCATGGATGGTCCTGACGCGCTTCAACAAAGCCGCGTCGGCCGTAGCGTGGGCCGACGCGGGGCGTTGCAGCCACGCATAATAACCCGCCTTCGACACGCCGAGCATGCGTGCCATCGCGGCAATCGGGAAGCCGGCCTGGTTTGCGCTCATGAACCGGAAGAGCCGGACGGCAGCGTGCCGGTCTCCCGAGCAAACCAGGCCGCGGCTTTTGATAAAATATCGCGCTCCAGCCTCAGCTGCTTGTTCTCACGTCGCAGCCGGATCAACTCGTCACGCTCCGCCGCGGCCAAACCGGGGCTCAATTCAACTCGTCGCCCCTCGTTCCGCTCAGCCTGCGCGACCCAGGCGCGAATGGAATGGCCGGTCGGCTCAAACTCGCGCGCCAGATCGTCAGGGTCACGTCCGGCACGAACGAGATCCACCATCTGACGGCGAAACTCAGGCGAATACGGCGGGTGTGTTTTGGGCATCGGTAGCACCTCTGGCGAAAGCTTCAGGGTGTCCACCAATCCGGGTCAATCCCAGAGTGCCCAGGCGCGCGTTTTGGGGTCGAGGTCGGCGAACAGGCGGTTCGCGACATCCTCGGGGCTCGGCCGGAGCGTGACCCCGTCCGCCACCGCGGCCGAGTGGGGCAGGATGTCGGCGACCTTTTCGCCGTCGAACAGGGTCAGCGCATCGACAAAAACGAGGCGGCTTATCCGCTCACGCATCAATTCGGCGGTCCGGCACGCCACCATGCCGCCATAGCTGGTGCCGACCAGCACGACATCCTTCAAATCCTCGTAGAACATCAGCTGCGCCACTTCGTCGGCCTGCGTTTCGGCTGTGATACCCGGACGCATCTGGCCTTTGCGCTCGCCGCAACCGTCGAGGCTTGGGGCGTGGACCTGATGCCCCGCGGCGCGCAGCAGGTTCGCGACCGGCTGCCAGATCCAGCCGCCCTGATTGGAGCCGTGCACCAATACGTATGTCGCCATGGTCAATTTCCTCCGGTTACATCGATGGTTACGCCCGTCACGAAATAATGCGCCGCTGGAAGCGGTCGCTAATCCGTCAGGGCATCCAACGGCACAGACCTGCCGCGGACACTATCGGAAGGCGAATTCCCGGTAACCGCCTTTGGCGACCTCGTCGGTCGTCCGCCGGAAATGCCCGGCGTTGCCGTTATAGCCCAGAACGCGGCGTACGGTCCGGCCGTCGACGTTGCGATTAACGCCGTTCTGCCAGGAGTCGACCTTGAAGGACAGCAACGCTTCGCCCGCCTTGATCACGATCTGGGTCCACTCGTCGACCTGTTCCGGCCGGGTTTCGACGCGCTCGTAGTCGTGCCGCTGCATGAAACGCAGTAGGCCCGCCTGGAATTCGACGCTGTGTGAGATAGCCTGAGGAATATTGCCCCGCGCGGTGTGCGGCCCGAGCACCATCAGCATGTTAGGGAACCCTTCCGCGAGCATGCCGAGATAGGTGCGCGGGGTATCGGCCCAGGCGTCCTTGAGCCGGAGGCCATTCTCGCCGCGGATATCGATACGGTCAAAGGCACCGGTGACGCCGTCAAACCCCGTTGCGTATACCAGGATGTCGAATTCGTGCTCCTGCTTTTTGGTCTTTATGCCATTGGGGGTGATGCACTCGATCGGCTCGTCCACGATGGTATCGACGAGCGTCACGTTATCCCGGTTGTAGGTTTCAAAATAACCGCTTTCCAGCGGCACCCGGCGTGTACCGAAGCCGTGATCCTTGGGGATCAGTTTGTTCGCCACGTTCGGATCCTGTACGCGCTGGCGGATCTTTTTCGCGATGAAGGCGGTTATGGCGGCGTTGGCTTCCTCGCTGGTCAAGATATCGCGGAAGTTGCCCATCCAGATGCCAAACCCGGGCTCGCCGTACTTCTTCTCCCAGAAGGCTTCGCGTTCTTCCGGCGGCACGTCCAGGGTTTTGCGCGGGTCGGCCTGATGAACGAACCAGCCCGGCGTCGTCGCGCAGTGCGCGTAAATTTCCTCGTAGCGGGATTTGATTTCCTCCATCTCCTCCTTGCTTATTTTGGAATTATGCAAGGGCGCCGCCCAGTTGGGGCGACGTTGGAAAACGGTAAGGTGCGCCGCCTGTTTGGCGATCTCCGGGATCGCCTGGATGGCAGTGGCGCCGGTGCCGATGATGCCGACGCGCTTGCCGGTGAAGTCCACCGGGGTGTGCGGCCACCGCGCGGGGTGATAGGCATCGCCCTCGAAACTGTCACGGCCCGGGATGGCCGGCAGCGTATAGGCCGAGAGGATGCCAATGGCGGTGAACAGGAACCGCGACGTTGCCCGCTGGCCGCTTTCCAGGGTCACGTTCCATTGGTTCGCAGCCTCATCCCAATGCGCAGCCGCGACCGTGCTGCGGAACTCGATATCCCGGCGTAGGTCGAACTTGTCGGCGACGTAATTCAGGTATTCCAGCGTGTCAGGCTGGGGAGAGAAATGCTCTTTCCAGTCCCATTCCCGCATCAGCTCCTTGGAAAAGGAGTAGCCATAAGTCCAGCTTTCGGAATCAAAACGAGCGCCGGGATAACGGTTCCAATACCAGGTGCCGCCGACGTTCGTGCCAGCCTCGAAGACCCGTACGGTCATGCCCAATTCGCGCAGGCGATAGAGCATATACATGCCGGAAATCCCGGCGCCGATGACGATCGCGTCGTAGACCACAACCTGACCCTGGCTTGGGCGTTCCGCCAAGGCGTGTGTGTCCGGCATGACATGCTCCTTCGTTGCGACTTAAAGCCAAAATTCGCGGCGGGCCGACAAACGATTCCATCGCCTGGGGCAAGATATCGCTTCAACGTCACCGACAAGGGTAGCTCAAGCCCCGTCCCGCGAGGTAAGCAAATGGCGAATACGGCATTGGCGCTGCTCGATACCGTGACTGAACCGTCGATTGCCGCGGACGGGTGAGCTTGATGCGAGTGGCTGGCTTCAGCCGTCCCAACCATCCGTTGACGCAGCCGCGAATAACGCTTGAGGGTCGGGCTTAGCTGCGACAGGAAATTGCCAAGGTGCTGGCGATGTCGAAAGCGGCCGAATGGACCGCGCGGCGCGCCCGTACGGCGCAGGAGATGGGGTTGCCGCAGGGGCCGGAGGGCTCTCTCGGCAAGTTGGCGTCCAGCGTCATCGCGCGGGCGGCGGCTCGGGTGCACACATCGCTGCTGGGGGCGGATGCGTTGCTGACCGGCGACGACAGCCCGATGAACGGCATACTGGCAGAGATATTGGTGTCGGTCCCGGCAACCTCGATCGCCGGCGGCACCGACGAAATTCAGCGCAACATCATCAGCGAACGCGTGCTGAAGATGCCGCGCGAGCGGACCGGTGACACGGACAGGCCGTTCAAGGACGTGCCGCGAAATACCGTAGCCTAAAACCCGCTGCGTGATCGCAGGGGCCTGCGCAGAATGCACCGATCTGCTGGCGTTGGTAGCAGCCGAATAGCCAGGAGATGAACAGAAACAGGAGTTGGGCGGCTTACGAAGACATGCTCTCCGGCAAAATCGCCATCAGCTCCCTGGCGTCGGCCAGCGTTTCCAGCCGACCAATTACTGCCAGTGCCGCATCGACGCTGGTGTCGGACAGCGGCCGAACAGCGTTGCGCGCGCAGTCACGAAATTTCGCCTCCAATTGAGCATCGGTGAGCGGCTGTTGCGGCGAGCCGATCGGATCGGTCGCTTCGATGGTGGCGGATCGTCCGTCAGTTCTGGTCACCGTAACGCTCAGCGACCCTTTCTTACGACCCTCGCTCGGTGTCGCTGCGATCCGGTCTGACAGGGCCAGCACCGACGGGTCTCCAAGCCCATCCACTTCCGCTATGCCGACCCTGCCGTGAACCAAAGCGGTGGCCATGAGGAACGGCTGGGCAAACTGCGCCTCGACAATTTGGGTGGGCCGCCGCTTGGTGGGTCCGCGCTCGAACTGATCGGCGTGACCTGCAGGGTCAGCCTCGATCGTCACGGCGGCGATGTCGTCGATCCCCGTGATCTGGAGCTGGGCGCGCGCCGCCAGCGCGGCGTCGATCGCCGCGTGCAGCGGTCGGCCGCACGGGTAGGGCTTGAAGCTCAGCGCCTCGCCGCGAAACGCCGTTCCCAGGTCGCGAAGCAGCACCGAGGGATCGGCTCCATTGGGCTGGTACAGCTCGAAGAACCCGAAGCGGCCGTTAAAGACGTTGTGCGCACCGGTAAACCCGGTTTGCGCCAAAACCGCTGAGAACACGCCGGCACTGGCGGCCTGGCCGGCCTGCATCCGCTTGCTGAGCGCGCCGTCCAGGATGCATTGGCGGTTTCCGGCCGCCTGGCTGTAGGCGATACCGAACGCGGCCAGCATCTGCTCGGGAGTCAGACGCAACAGTTTGCCTGCAGCCGCAGCGGCGCCAAAGACACCCATCGCTGCCGTGCGATGCCAACCGCGGTCCACGGTGCTGGCGAGGGCGATGCGGCAAGAGATGTCCAGCCCCAGCGCCACGGCAAGCAGCATTTCCTCGCCGGTGACGTTGCCGAGGCTGTCGCTGACCGCCAGCACCGCGCCCAGCACCGAGACGCCGGGATGAATCGAGCCGCCGGTGTCGAGCGTGTCATCGAAATCCAGGGCATGCCCCATGCTCGCATTGAGCAGCGCAGCCTGCGGACCTGGCAGGCTGATGCCACGCAGCAGCACGCGGCTCTCCGCCAATCCGCCCCAGCGAGAAACCACCGCGAAGAGTTCGCTGATGCCCGGCGAGCCACTGCCGCCGAGCATACAGCCGAATGTGTCGAGAATGTCGCGGCGGGCGGAATCAACAGTGCTCGCCGGCAGATCCGCATAGCCTGTGCGGCAGACGTGGTGAGCGAGAGCTGAGGCCGGATCATCGGTCATCGTCTCATTCCTCTATGGGTATGGCGCGCGCGGCAGCGTCGCTTCGAGCACCGCCTAATACGGACGGCGGTCTATCGGCGCATGCGGCTGCTCCAGTCCATCGACCGGAATGTTGCGGCCGTTGATCCAGTGCGCGCGCGGGGACGCGGCGAAGACGATCACGTCCGCGACCTCCTCGGCAGTGCCGAGCCGGCCCATAGGAAAGCCGTGCCGGACGTAGTCTTCGAAATACTCCGGGTTGGTGAGGCGATAGCGGTCCCAGCCGTTGCCATCGACCAGTATCGAGCCCGGCGACACCGTGTTGACGCGAATGCCGTATGGCACGAACTCCAGCGCCCAGCGCTCGGTATCGAAAATCAGCGCTGCCTTGGCCGCGCCATATTGCCCGGACATCGCGAGTTGCGGCGTCCAGCCGGAAATCGAAGCGATGTTGATCACCGCGGCTCCCGGCCGGGCTTTCATGTGCGGCAAAGCCAGCCGCATCATGCGCACCGTCTGCACCAGATTGCGTTCTAGCGCGCCGCGCCAGTCGTCATCGCTGCTATCGGCAATGCGGGCGCCGCCTCCGCCCCCGCCGACATTGTTGACCAGCACGTCGATGCCGCCATAGACGGCGACCGTGGAATCGATCAGCCGGGCGGCATCGGCTGGATCGGCAACATCCGCAGCCTGTGCCGCCACGACGGCGCCGGTGTCTTTCAGCGCCAGTTCCGCATCGCGCAGTTGCTCGGCCGAGCGAGCCGATATCATGATCCGGCAGCCTTCGGCGGCGAATGCTTTGGCGGTCGCCAGGCCGATACCGCGGCTCGAGCCGGTAATCAGCACAACCTTGCCGATCAGTCTAAGATCCATCCGCAATCTCCCCGAGCAGGCCAATTCGCCCATTCTAGGACGGGTTTCCCGGTAGAGACATGCCAGGTTGTCGGCAATTGCCGCAACGGTTCAGCCAGCATCATCTACTTCGTCCGCCACACCCGCCCGGAGCGTTGTTTCGGCCAAGAAAGCTTGGTCTGCTTCTCGTGGCAATTCAGCCGCTCGAGTTTGTTCGCCAAAGCACGTACCTGTGCGTAAAACGGCGCGTCGGGTTGCTACGGTAAAGGCCTACCGGTCATGGCGCTCACGAGATACTTACTCTTCCCAGATAGCGCGCCCATATCGCGGGCAATGGGTCGAATGGGTTGTAGCCAGGCTTGGTTACATCGCGAGGATCAGGCACTTCACCCAAATCCCGGCAAATCGCCGATCTGCTCCCGTGCAACTGGAAAACCGGCTGACACGCTCCGCGCCGCTGCTTGAGCTGGCGTCTTCACCGAGCGCTTACGGTTAATCCGGGGCGACGAACTCTTCACACGAGCAGCGACCGATAACGGGCAATCGCTTCGAGGGCTTCGTCGGGGACTCGTCCGGAGGCCTGGAGTTCCTGGTACATCACATCGATGCTCGCCAGGACTTCCCCGCGGAACGCCGGATCGGCTTTGGCGAAAATTCGCCCGACGCAATTGGTCAACCCGATCACCAACGCACGAAGCTGCTCCGCATCAAATTTGGTAATTCCCGCCTGGGCCATCGCGCGCCTCTTCCATCCAGATTGGTCGAGGCCTTATTGCATAATCTCACCGCCTTGTGGACGTGGGAAATACCGTCCGCATCCGCACAGTGAACGGTTTGGCAGGCGCGACAATTCCAGAGATCGGGCCGGGTCGTTTTCCCCCTTCATAAGGGTGGCTTCGCCAGCGGTGCCACAACGCGGGCAGACCGGGCCTTCGGGCCACAGCCACGCTTCGCCGTACACGCGCGCGGCTTCTTCATTGCAGTAGTGAGCGGCGTTAAGCAGTGATTTCATTGGTGGCCTGTCTCCTTGGCCGCGATTTTAGCCGTAGCACTTGCTACGTCATGTGTAACGTTGCGATATAATTCCCTCTGCCGCGGTGCGGGGTGGGGTTTCCTCACAACCCGCTGGCGGGCTGGCCCCAGCGGTCTTCGTAGACCACGTCGGCGAGCGTGGTGCGATGGACGGGGCCGAAATGGCCGATCGGGTAGCCGATCGGCAGGATCGCGTAAGTGTGCCAGTCCGGCGGGAGGCCGAAGGCGGCTTCGGCCTCCTTCTCGAAGTTCAGGTACAGCGTCGTCAGCGTCGCGCCGAGGCCCAGCGCGCGGGCGGCGAGCAGCATGTTCTGCACGGCTGGGTAGATCGAGGAACCGGCGGTGCGCGTCGGCGCGTCGCCTTGCAGGCACGGCACGATCCACACCGGCGCCACATGGATATTCGCCGCGAGGTGTTCCGCGGCATCCATGTTTCGCTGAAACTGCGTGTGGCTCATGCCGGGCGCCGGCGGGCTGGCGCGATAACGCGGCCCGACCACCTCGTCCCAGGCGCGTTTGTAGAGCGCGCCGACCGTCTGCTTCACGCCAGCGTCGCGCACCACCAGAAAACGCCAGCGCTGCATATTGCCGCCGCTCGGGGCGCACGAACCGGCTTCGAGGATTTGCCGGATCAGGTCATTGGGCACCGGATCCAGCTTCAACCGCCGCATCGACCGCGTGGTGCGGATAACCTCGAACAAATCGGCGGTTGTCTGCGTGTCGCTCGGCATGGGGTTCTCGCTGGTTAGCGGGCAGCGAGCCGGGTGAAGCCGTCTTCGCTCCACATTTCGCTGCCGACGCCGTGATGGACGAAAAACAATCCGTCGGGGTCGTATTTGGCTTTGACCGCCTGGAGGCGCGGGTAATTGGCGCCCCAATGCGCCTTTTGCCACTCTTCCTCGAAATAGCTGCTTTCCGAATAGTACGAGCCGGGGTAGGGGGCCGCCTTGCGCAATTCCTGCATCGCCCGTGCGATGGCGCGGGCATCGGGCCGCGCGACACTCAGGTCGGGTTCGTGCCCGGAGAGGCCCGGATAGGCCGGCGGTCCGCCGCCGGCGATGATTGCCAACGCGAAGGCGCTCTGCACCGCCGGGTTCGTCGCGGTCTCTTTAGCCGCGGTGATCGCGGCCTCGGGTGCGCCGGCAAGGCCCTTGTTGAAATGCAGCGCTGTCGTCCATTGCTGGCTCGCCGCGAACAAGGCGTCGACCAGCTGCCCCTGCCGTTCCTTTTCAAGCAATGCCGCGGGCAGCCAGGCCAATTCATAGCCGTACCAGAACTTGCCGACCTGATCGCTGTCGCCGGCCCACCATACATTGCTTTCCGGCGCGCCGGGACGGTCGTCGTGCTTGACGGCCTTCGGCGTGTGCTCCGTCCGGTAAACGGCGTTCCACCACTGGCGCGCCGGCATGCTGATGATCACAGGGTTGTCGTCCAACCGGAAATCCTTGCGCGAGGCTGCGATCCAATCGAGGAACGGCTGCCAAACCGCCGCCGCCTGCGGTTTGTCGAGGCCACGCGACACCATCGAGACGGACAGCGAGTTGTCGCGGCGAAACGCGACGCTCTCACCCCAATGCGGGTTGAACAGATGCTCGGCATAAAACCGGATGAACCCGGCTATCAGGTCGCGAAAGGCCTGGTCGGATGTCGCCTTCACCGTCAAAAACGCGCCGCCGGCCCAGTCGGCCAAATCGTGCGTCTTCAGCGTTATCCGCGTGACGACGCCGAAACAGCCGCCCCCGCCGCCCTTCAGCCCCCAGAATAACTCCGGCTCGGAGCAGGCGTTGACCACACGGAGCTGGCCGTCGGCGGTGACGATTTCGGCTTCGAGCAGCCATGACGCGGCCGTACCGTAATGTTTCGAGAAGCTGCCGAACCCACCGCTTTGAATGAGCCCGGCGACGCCGACCGTGGCACAGCCGCCGCCCTGGACATAGCGCCGGCCCTGTGTCGTCACCGCGTCATAGACGTGCATCCAGATCGCGCCGGCGCCGAGCGACACAGCCGCCTGCGGCGACACGGTGCCGGCGCAGCCTTGCGGCACAAACGCGTCGTGCGGCGTGATGTCGCTCATCGCCCGCGTCCAGACGAGGAATGAATCCGGCGCGTTCGAGGTGCCCTGATAACTGTGCCCGCCGCCTTTCACGACAAGGCGAAGATTGTGCTCGCGGGCGAAATTGACCGCGGCGACGACATCGGCGGTGGTTTTGGCCGCGACCGCGTAAACGCTCGGCGCCGATTGCCAGGCATCGACCCAGCCGGTGCTTTGCGTCGCGCCGGGCTGATCACCGATGTAATACGGGTTGCGCAATGCTGCGAGCATGTTGCGACAGGCTTCGCTGTCCGGCCCGCCGGCACAGGCGGCGAGCGGCGTCTCGACCTTGACGAGCCGCCCGCCCACCGTTTCGCGCAGCTTGTCCCAGGCAGCCGTATCCGGCCATTCCGGATCGCCGGGCCGCACCCGCTGCCCTGTCGTGGCTGCGGCGCGCGCGATCGACGGGAGTGCCGCCGCCAGCGGTGCGGCGGCAGCCAGCGTCAACAGGCGGCGGCGATCCATTGCGATCGTGTCCGCTAGATGATCCCGTCGTCCTTCAACCCTTTCACGTCACCCTCGTTCATGCCCGAGCCAGCTGCCGAACACCTCCTGGGTATGCTCGCCGAGCAGCGGCGAGGGGGTGATCGTCGGCGGCTTGCCGTCGAAACGCACCGGGAAGGTCGGCATCCGCAGCGTACCGCTCGGGTGGTCCATCGTCTGGATGATGCCGCGGCTCTCGAAGGTCGGCTCGGCCAGCAGGTCGCCAGTGTCAAGCACCGCGCCGGCCGGAATGCCGGCGGCGCCGAGGATGCGCATCGCCTCCTGCTTGGTCTGCTGTGTGGTCCAGGCAGTGACCATCGCGTTGACTTCGTCGGCATGCGCCACGCGCTTGTCGCGATCGAGATACTCGGGGTCGTTGGCGAGGTCCTCGCGGCCGACGACGCTGCACAGCCGCCGCCAATGCTCAGGGTTGTTGTGGCTGTTGAAGACGTACACCCAGTCGTTCGGGCCGCCGGGGCTGCACGGGTAGATATCGGCCGGCGGCGGACCGCCAAAGGCGCTCTTTGAGCCATTGCGCATCGGCGGTTTGCCGGTGCGGGCGTGCATCATGAACGAGCCGCGAATGTAGTTGAGCTGCGCGTCCTGCATCGCGACCTGCAGCCGGCGGCCGGTGCCGGTGGTGTGCCGCTGAAACAGCGCGCTGACGACCGAGATCGCCATCAGCATGCCGGTGCCGGTATCGCCGAGCGTCGGGCCGGGCTTGCAGGGTGGTCCATCGGCCGGCCCGGTAATCGCCATGCCGCCGCCGCAGGCCTGCGCGATCATGTCGAAGGCAAGGTTGTGTTCGTAGGGGCTGCCTTCGCCAAAGCCCTTGACCTGGGCATAGATCAGCCGCGGGTTCAGCTTGTGCAATTCGTCCCAGCCGAGCCCCAGTTTTTCGATCGTGCCCGGCGCCATGTTCTCGATAAAAACATCGGCATGCTTTGCCATGTCTTTTACCAACGCAACGCCGCGCGGCGACTTCAGGTTTACCGTTACCGATTTCTTGTTGGCGTTGTAGATCATGAAGTAATAGGCGTCGGCCCCCGGCTTCGGACCAGTGCCGAGGATACGGCCGGGTTCGCCGCCTTTCGGGTTCTCGACCTTGACGACCTCGGCGCCCAGCTGTGCCAGCACCTCGGTGCAGGTCGGCCCGGCCTCGAATTGTGACAGATCGAGCACCCTCACCCCCGCGAGGCAATTTGGTGCGGCGGCGCTGTCGGTCATGTCTTCCTCCCGATTGTGCTTGGCAAAACGTAGCGCTTTAACGCTGCGGACGCCAAGGATGCGTGGAGGATGCAGAGGCGGTTCGATGCATCGGTGTCCGCGGCGCATCCGGCGCGTCGTTTACGGTAGGATGCCTTTTTTCAATGAGGGACGCATCGATGGCCGACCCGCTTCGCCTCCGCCTGTTCGAGAATTTCCGCTTTGTGCTGTACGCGCCGTTTTACGCGGCGCATGAGATCGGCGCCTACGCCGATGAAGGGCTGGAGGTCGAGCTGCTGCCCTCGCCCGGGCCGGGGCGGGCCGAGGCGGCGCTGGCGGCGGGCGAGATAGAGGTCGGATGGATGGGTCCGATCCGCCTGATGAAGCACCATGACGAAAACCCGGCCTCTCAGCTTGTCGCGTTTACCGAAGTGGTATGCCGCGACCCGTTCTCGCTGGTCGGGGCGCGGCCAAACCCGGATTTCCGCCTCGCCGACCTCGCCGGCCTGCGCTTTGCCAGCACCAGCGAGGTCCCGACCCCATGGCTGTGCCTCGAAGGCGATCTGCGTGACGCCGGCATCGACCCGGCGCGGCTCGACCGGGTGATCGGCCGCGGCATGGCGGAGAACGTCGCGGCGCTCGATAATGGCAGCCTCGACGTGGCGCAGATGTTCGAGCCGTTTGTCGAGGAGGCAGTCGCGGCCGGCCACCCGGTCTGGATGCCGGCCAGCGCACGCGGCCGCACCAGCTACACCGTGTTCGTGACCCGCCGCGACCGCCTCGCCCGCGACCCCGAACCGTTCCGCCGCATGGCGCGCGCAATGTACCGCACCCAGAAATGGGTCGCCGCCGAGTCACCCAAAACCCTGGCCGCCACGGTCGCCGGCTATTTCCCGACCCTCGACCGCGGCGTGCTGATCCGCTCGCTGACCCGTTACAAGGCGCAGGGGGTATGGGGCACCGACCCGATCCTCCCGGAAGAGGGTTTCGCCCGCCTGCGCCGTGCCCTTCTCGGCTGCGGCTTCCTCTCCCGCGAGGTTCCGTTCGCCGAATGCGTCGATAACAGCCTCGCCGAAGCCGCGATGGCGTAATTTTCCCTCTCCGCACTGCATTGCGGAGCAATGGCAGGGTGAGGTGGGGATGGCGCGACGGGGGCCCGCGGAAAATGCGATATTGCGTGGGGTGTCGCGCGGATTGCGTTGCCAGGCGTTATCGAGCGTGGGTTCCCGAATCGGAGGTTTGACATGAAGTATCCGTTGAGCGGTGTTGCGGTCGGAGCGGTGCTGGCGATGGCAGTGCCGGTCCCGGCGATGGCGCAGACGCCGCTGTCCCCCTCGACGCCGCTGTCGGCGCCGGCGGCTGCCCAGCCGCCCTCAACGCCGGCGCCGTCCACGTCGAGCACAGCGGCGAGGCCGGGGACGACCGCGTCGCACCGTCCGGTGCGCCACCCGACGCGCGGCACCTATGCCGCGGCCGGCGATCACAGCGCCAACATGCTGAATGGTCGGGAACTGGGCCGCCTCGGTGCCGCCCCGCCGCCGGGCTATGGCCTGCCGCCGGGCTATGCGTACCCGCCGGTCGCCTATGCGCCGCCCTATCCGCCGCCGGTTTACGCCCCGCCGCCCTATGCCTACCCGCCGCCATGGGGCTATTACCGGCCGTATCGCTGGGGTTGGCGCGGCTATTACTGATAGGCCGACAGACAACAGCCGACCGGCGCTGCCGGCTTCCATGCTAATTCCGCAGGTAAACGCTGTGCAAATGGCTGTTCGATAGGCAGGCAGGCTCGGGCAGACTGGACCCCGAGCCCGCCGCCTTTCCGGATTCTCCAGTCGCCATGCCTGCAAGTACCCCCGCAAGTACCAACGCGAACACGCGCCTCATTCTGATCGGGGCGGCAGTCCTGCTGAGCCTCGGGATGGGGCTGCGCCAGAGCCTCGGCCTGTTTCTGACGCCGGTCACCCGCGACCTGGCCCTGACCGCATCCAGCTTTACCCTGGCCCTCGCCGTGCAGAACATCGTCTGGGGGCTGTCGCAGGCGCTGGTCGGGGCGCTCGCCGACCGCTTCGGGCTGCGCCTCACGATGATGGCGGGTGCTGCGATCTACGTCGCCGGGCTGGGCGTGATGGCCATGGCCGGCGGCGCGACGGCGCTGCTCGTGTCGGGTGCGCTGATCGGCGTCGCGCTATCGTGTACCGCCTCATCGCTGGCCTTGACCGCTGTGGCGCGCACGGTGTCGGAGGCCAGCCGCAGCAAGACGCTGGGCATCGTCTCGGCGGCCGGGTCGCTTGGGACGCTGGCCATACCGCTGACGACGCAAACCCTGCTGGCGAGCCACCCCTGGCAGATCGGCGTGCTGTTTTTTGGCGCGCTGGCGGTGGCGATGCTGCCGGCAGCGTTTTTCGCCGGTGGTGCCGATCTGATACCGCGGCGCGGCGACACGCGCACGACAATGCGCGAGATGATCGGGCAGGCGGCGCGGCACCGCGGCTTTCTGGTCATGTCGGGCGCTTATTTCGTGTGCGGCCTGAACCTCATCTTCCTGACGACGCATCTGCCGACCTATCTCGCGATCTGCGGCCAGGACCCGATGCTGAGCGCCGAAGCGATTGCGGTGATCGGCGGCATGAACTGCATCGGCTCGCTGTCCGCCGGCTGGCTCGGGGCGAAATACCCGAAGCACATTCTGCTCGGGCTGCTTTACATCCTGCGCGCCGGTGTGTTCACGGCGTATTTCATCATGCCGCCGACCCCGGCCAGCACGCTGCTGTTCGCCGCCGCGATGGGAATGCTGTGGCTCAGCGTCGCGCCGCTCGTCAGCGGCCTCGTCGCCGAAATGTTCGGCACCCGCTATATGGCGACCCTGCTCGGCATTTCGTTTGTCATGCACCAGCTGGGGTCGTCGCTCGGCGCCTGGGGCGGCGGGCTGATCTTCGACCTGACCGGCTCTTATGGACCCGCCTGGAAGACCGGCGTCGCGGTCGGTTTTATCGCCGGGGTCGTCCAGATCGTCGCCGGCGGCCCGACCCGCCGCCGCGACAACGCCACCGCCATCCCGGCGCTGGCGACGACGTAGACCTTTACTCTCTCCGCCCGCCAGGGGGTGGAGAGAGAGCGGAGCCGTTTGATCCGCCGCCCTTCACTCACGCGCCCAGCCTCGCGACGGTGGGACGATGCCTGGCAGGCGAATTGCGCTACGCTGCCGCAGCGTTAGGCGGGAGGCCGGTTCGTGGATTTTGCGATGTCCGAGGAGCACCGGAGGTTGCGGGAGCGTTGCCTCGAACTGGCGGGCGATTTCGCGACCCGTGCCGCGGCGCATGATCGCGAAGCCAGCCACCCGGTCGAAAATTACCAGCGGCTGCGCGATGAGGGCTTTCTTGAGCTGAACATTCCGAAATCGCGCGGCGGCGCCGGGGTCGGCCTGCTCGGTCATACGATCGCGTTCGAGGCATTGGGGCAGGGCTGCCCGTCGACCGCGCTCGCCTTCAACATGCACGCCTCGGTCGTGATGCCGGTCATCGAAAGCCCACAGGTTCCCGAGGCGACCAAGCGTTATGTCGCCGATCTCGTGGTACGGCAGCACAAGCTGATTTCGGGCAATTTCTCCGAGCCGGAAACGACCTCGCTGATCGGCGCCCGGCCGCTCGGCGCGCGCGCCCGGCGGGTCGCCGGCGGCTACCGGATCACCGGCCGCAAGATGTTTGCCTCGATGCTGGAGGCGGCGGATTACACGATGGTGATGGCCTATCCCGATGGCGCGACCAGCCCGACTGCCGGCATCATCCTGCTGTTGCCGCCTGATGCGGTCGGCCGCCGGGTCGATGCCAATTGGGACGTGCTCGGCATGCGCGCGACGCGCAGCGACTCACTGATCCTCGAAGAATGCGAACTGCCGGACAGCGCGGTGATGTTCCATTCCGACGACATCCGGCCGTTCCGGCTGGCCTACCTCAACTGGTTCTGGGGCTCGTACACGGCCGTATATCTCGGCGTCGCGGCGGCGGCGTATGACGAACTGCGCCGCGTCGTCCAGGCGCGCCAGCCCGCGGGATACGCTCAGCCGCTCGCCTATCACCCGGATGTCCGCCGCCACGTCGCGATGATGAGCGCCGATCTCGAAGCCGCGCGCCTCATCACCTATCGCTCGGCCTGGCTCAGCGACACCGAAGGCCCGACGCCGGAAACCCTCGCGGCGCTCTACCGCGCGAAATACATGGTCGGCGTGGCGGCGAGCCATATCACCCGCACCGCCCTAACCCTCGGCGGCGCCCACGGCATCTTCAAAGGCTCCCGCCTCGAACAATTGTTTCGCGATGGCGCACTCGCGGAAATCCAGCCTCCGCCCAGCGATTTCTGCTTATGGAACATGGGCCTCTACGAACTCGGCATCGATCCGGCCGATGTGTTGCCGCCGATGAAGCCGGTGTCGTAGCGAGCGCGGCCTAAGGCACGCCGGCCATCGCTTTCCACACGCGCGCCGGCGTCGCGGGGCCGGAGAAATCGGCGGCGCCGAGTGGCGCCAAGGCGTCGCGGATCGCGTTGTTGATGGCGGGAAAGGCGGCGACCGCGCCGGCCTCGCCACAGCCTTTGACGCCGAGCGGGTTGGTCGTGCAGCGCGTCGGGTTGAAGCCGAGGCTGAACGACGGCAGATCAGCGGCCCGCGGCATTGCGTAATCCATGAACGAGCCGGCGAGCAGCTGGCCCGATTCCGGATCGTAAACCGCATGCTCCAGCAAGGCCTGGCCGATCCCTTGCGCGATGCCGCCATGTGCCTGGCCGGCGACGACCATCGGGTTGACCATGACCCCGTAATCGTCGACCGCGCTGTAGCGATCAAGGCGGATGGCGCCGGTCTCGCGGTCGATCTCGATCTCGACAACGTGGGTGCCGTTGGGAAACGTCATCCACTCGCGGGTCCAGGCGTAATACGTGTCGAGCGGCGTGCCGGCGTCGCGTGCGATCTCGGCGATCTTGAGCAGCGATACCCGCCGGTCGGTGCCGGCGACGACGAAATCGCCGTCAATAAAGCTGATATCGGCCTCGGCCGCCTCCAGCGCCTCGGCGGCGACATGGATGCCCTTTTCGATGATCTGGTCGGAGGCGCGCCAGATCGCGGTGCCGCCCATATAGGTCGCGCGCGAACTCCCGTGGCCGCCACCCATCGGGATCGCGTCGGTGTCACCTTGCACCAGATGGATCAACTCGTTCGGGATGCCGAGCCGGTCGGCCAGGATTTGCGGGAAGGTCGTCTCGTGGCCCTGGCCGATATGCTGGGTGCCAGTGATCAGTGACACCGTACCGTTCGCCTCGAACCGGATATCGACATTCTCCGACGGTGCGCCGCCAGTGCCTTTGATATGATAGGCGTAGCCGAGCCCGCGCAGCCGGCCCTGTGCCTCGCTGCTCCGGCGCCGTCCCGCAAAGCCGGCGACATCGGCGGCGGCGAGGGCGCGGTCAAACGTCTCCGGAAAGGCGCCGCTGTCGATGATGTTGCCAAACACATTGGTTGTCGGCATCGCGGCGGCCGGCACGAGGTTGCGGCGGCGCAGCGCGTCGCGGCTGATGCCGGTCTGCGCTGCGGCAGCGTCGATCAGCCGTTCGATGACGTTGACCATCTCGCCATAGCCGGGGCCGCGCAGCACACCGATCGGCGCGGTGTTGGTGAACACCGCCGCAATGTTCAGTTCGATCACCGGGAAGCGGTACACCGTGCCGGGCAGGAACGCGTACTGAAACGTCTGGACCCCGCCGGCGCTGCCCGCCAGATAGGCGCCGAGATCGGCGGTGCTGGTGATACGCAATGCCAGAAACCGGCCATCGGCATCGAGCGCCAGCGCCGCCTCCGCGTGGTGGCCGCGCCCCTGATGGTCGGCGAGAAAGACCTCGCTGCGGCTGGCGATCCATTTGACCGGCCGCCCGACCCGCTTCGCGGCCCACGGCAGCAGCACATGCTCGGGATAGATGAAATTTTTGGCGCCAAACCCGCCGCCGACATCGGGCGCGACAAAGCGCAACTGCGCCGGCGGTACACCGAGGGCGCGGGCCGCGTGGTCGCGCGTCGCATGGAGGCTCTGGCCGGAAACGTAGAGCGTGTAGCGGCCGTTCGCCGGGTCGTAGAGCCCGACCCCGCCGCGCGGCTCCATCGGGTTGGTGACGACCCGGTGGTTTTCGAGGTCCAGCGTCGCGACATGCGCCGCCCCGGCAAACGCCGCCGCGACCGCTTCGCTGTCGCCGGTATGCCATTCGAGGCATTGGTTGCGAGGCACCTCGGCGAAGATTTCGGGCGCGCCGGCCCGCGCGGCCTCGGCAACGGTCGCGACCGCCGGCAGGGCCGTGTACGCGATGTCGATCCGGTCGGCGGCGTCGAGTGCAGCGGCGCGGCTTTCCGCCACCACCAGCACGACCGGCTCCCCGACATAGCGGACCGTTCCGTCAGCCAGAAGCGGCTGCGGCGTGAATAAAAACGGCTCGCCGGTAACCGTATTGGCATCGACATAGGGCAGCAGCGGTTTCAGTTCGTCGGCTTCCGCCTCCGCCGCGGTCAGAACCGCCAGCACGCCCGGCAGCGCCCGCGCGGCCTGCGTGTCGATGCGGTCGATGCCGGCATGCGCATGCGACGAGCGCAGCACCACCGCATGCGTCACGCCGTCAAACGCGAGGTCGTCGAGATAGCAGCCGTGCCCGGTCAGAAATCGCACATCCTCGCGCCGCCTGGGCGTGGCACCGATGCCGTCGTGGGGCGCCATCGTCAGGGCCGGGGCAGGGGGCCGCGCGGATCGGGCACGCTGGCGGCCTTTTCCTTCCAGTCCTTCGACCACGGCGTCACCGGCCGCGGCTGCGACACCTCGTCGATCAGGATGTCATCGACCATCTCATTGAAAAAGCACAGATAGCCCGTGATTTTCGGGCATTCGGCGATCGGCTCGGGGTAATGCCACACGATGTCCGGGAACACCTCGTCGCCGATCTTGGCCGAATGATAATGCGCCTGGCCCTTGTAGGGGCAGGCGGTGATCTTGTCGCTCGGCACCAGAAGGTCCATGCGGACATCGCCGGCCGGGATGTAATAGCGGGTCGGCAGCCGCGTCTCGAACAGGAAGCGGGCGTGCCTCGTGTCCGCGATGGTCTGGCCGCCGAGGACCACCTGCACATGCCGCGACGAGCCGACGACATCGACGCGTTTGTACGGGTCGCGCGGATGGACGAAGATTCTTCGTCCTCCTCGAACCACGCATCGACCCGGTCCCAATAGAACGCGACAAAATCCTCGATCGCCGCGACTTCGTTGTAGGCGCTGGGGTAACTCCACACGGCGTTTTCGGCGAGGCGGTCCCCCACCCTGATCGACCAGTACGACGCCGTGCCCTTGTAAGGACAGAAGGTGTGGTGGTTGGTCGGTGCCATCAAATCCATCCGCACATCGGCGCGCGGGAAATAATAGACCGGCGTGTGCCGCGTCTCGAACAGCAGGTGTGCGTTGGTGCTGTCGGCAATCGTGTCGCCGCCAAACCGCACCCGCACCCGCCGCGGCGATTTCTCGAACATGATCCTATAATCGGGATTGGTCTTGTACCCGGATTCCCGCCCGTCGATCACCGTCGCCATGGCCTATCCTATGTCTTCCAGTTTCACACCGCGCCCAGCCCGCGCGCTTTTGCGCGCCTCGCCAATCCGGCGAAGAAATCGAGCGTCGTTTTCGAGCTGATAATCAAACCAGTCATCATCCGACTTGAAGCCGACCAGCACCCCGGCCGGCTTTCCGTTATCGGTGATAACGATGTCCTGCGTTTCGGCCTCGCGCAAAAACCGCGGCAGGTCACCTTCGATTTCCGAAAGAGGAACCTGCCTTATTGCAACTCTCCGAACTGCTCTAGCCATGTCTCAGCCTCAGACTTTTGGACAATCGCCAGGATATCGACCATCTGTCCGCGTACGTCATAGAATACCGGTATTATGTATCAAGCGCCACCCACAAGATAAGGTGCGCCAACGGCAATATGCCGCATGACAACATTTGCTTTGTCAAAGGAAATGTCGGGGTGCTTATCGTATAGCCAAGCCATATTGCGAATACGGTAGGATAGGCTAGATTGCAGTTCAAGAGGAAATCTTGCATCTTCGCAAGATAACATGCGTTTTAAGAGGGCGCAATGAGCCTCGTCTCGCGTGAAAAGGAATGAGCGGATCGCGCAAGGCGGTACGTCAAGGCGGAACTGAAGGGCGTCGAGATCAGCTATGCCAAGCTGGCGCAGCGGCTTGCCGACCATGGGTTAGAAGAAACCGAGGCTTCGATCACATCAAAGCTCAATCGAGGAACGTTTGCGGCAACATTCTTTCTGGCCACAATGATGGCAATCGGCTGTGAGTCAGTTAATCTCGGTGATATTTAACCATCATCTTTGATGATCGGCGTAATTCCAAATACGGTCATAGTCAACTCTGCGAGGATCAGAATATCCCAAAGCAAGATGATCAAGGCGGTTCCGTTAAATATGGTTTGACTCCATGCCGCATTCGCTAAGAGTGGCTTTAGCACGACCACGAGAACGGCCATCAGAAAAAGAAATATCAAGCAAAACGCTGCCGTCTTAACACCGCGTCTCGTCTTCACTAGCGCATTACGCTTTTGATATCTCTCCTCTATCTTGTTGAATTCCAAGTGAATCTGCGCGGTTGATGCTAGAGTAATGCTCAGGATGACCGCCAGAATCGATAATAGTTCCTGATTTACGAAGTGGCGCAGAAACTCATTCAAATCGCTCAATACGTTCTGTGCTGCGATCGCGCACATCAAAACTAGCGCTGCCGCTATCATCAAGGCGCAGTATCCAATGGACCTGCTCATATCCCAAAAACTCCCAGAACAGCCCGTCGCACTCGCTCACCGAGAGACGGCGGACTTGTGTCACCTGGCAATTCGACATCGACCCGGACATGCTTCGCTTTTCCTCTCGAATTAAAACGGCGGCCTGCTGCTGTCCTCGCCGTGAGCGAACCACCGCCATCGAGTGTATGGTTCACTGTATTGGCAACCCGTTCGGTTTCGAGATTTAATCCGTCTTCGTTTTGAATCCCAATTTTTACCCGCCTCGCTTTCTCATGATCACGCAGATCCTTTAGCTCGCCATCAAGATCATCCCTGATCCCAAACATATTTGGTACTTGCAATTCAAACACAACATCGACAATTTGTCCTCTGTTTTCTTTCTCAAAATCCCAAAAAGTTTGTGGGTCCGCAATTGCGTTTACTTCTAGAAAATATGTTTCTGGAACTGGCCGAGAGTTTATGGATTGAGCTACGCTGTCCAGGATCGCTAATGGCCGCCCGACCTCGCGAAGTACTTCTACTGCTGCCGTTTGGCCGTCGTCATGGTGGCGAGGGTCAATCAGCACCAACGCTGCTCGCCATGCCTCGTGTTGTGTTTCGAGAAATCCAGTCGCCGGGGAATCATTCTCCCTTGCAACAACTTGGCGCCCGACGCGGCCAACAATGATTTCCGGGCGGTCGCTCTTGATGGGAACAAAGTGAAATTCGATGCCGCGATGCTGGAATGATATTGAGCCAGAGAACATCTCGCGAAGCCATTCTTCGCGAGTGAGGGCGCGGCCACTCGGGTGCCGGCGCTCCTCTATGTCCGACTGGGGGCGCGGCTGCATAACAAACCGCATGAGTTCGAGTTGCACGGCAATTTCTCCCCTTCTGTTTTGGGGGGATATTACCGAATTTTTTCAACCTACGGTACGCAATTAATATGGGTTATATAGGTGGGGACTGCCGGCGGACCTACTAAATCTTGTTTGGTGGCATCTGATACATAATACCGTAGAATACCCGAACCTCGTCGATGCGAAGCCGGTATTGCGGGTGGTCGAGGCCGCGAAGTCGCTGGATCCGGCTTCGACTGGTCTTTGACGGCTCGTGCCTGAGATAGAGTTCGATACCCGCCTTAACCGTCGCGCGTTCATTCGCCTTCAGGCGGCGGATGTCTTCTACAGCTTCGGGCATCAGGACGATCTCGAACGCCATCCCGAGGTCCGTTTCGTCGAGTGCTGCGCGCTCTCCTGCGGCCGAGGATCACCAAGCTGGTTTGGCACCCCAGGCCAGAAAACCGTCGTTTTTGAGGCCGGGCTTGCCGTATTCGAGCGGGCCGCCGGTGAGGCTCAGGACGTGGCCGCCGGCGGCTTCGAGAACCGCCTGGCCGGCGGCGGTATCCCATTCCATCGTCGTGCCGAAGCGCGGGTAGAAATCGGCGTCGCCGGCCGCGATCACCCCGAATTTGAGGGCGCTGCCGCATTTCTGCCGTTCGAGGATCACCCGGCCCTCGAAATATTCGGCGAGGCGGCGGCTGTTTTCGTGACTGCGGCTGTGCACCACGGCAATCCCGGCGGGCGAGGGCTCACGGGCATGGATCGGTTCGAACGCGCCCCAACCGCGGCTGCGCATCGCGGTGCCGGGGCCGTGCGCGGTATAGGTCACGCCAATCGCCGGGCCATGTACGATTCCGAGCACCGGCCTGCCGTCTTCGACAAGCCCGATCAGCACCGCGAATTCGCCGTTGCGGGCGACAAACTCCCGCGTGCCGTCGAGCGGATCGACCAGCCAGAACCGCGCGGCGGGCGATGAAAATCCGGCCTCGGGCACGGTTTCTTCCGACACCACCGGGATGTTGGGGAAGGCGGCGGTCAGCATCTTGACGATGATGCGCTCGGAGGCCAGATCGGCCTCGGTAACCGGTGTCGAGTCGGATTTCTGCTGGACCTCGAACCCGCCCGCATAGACCTGCATTGCCGCTTCACCGCCGGCAATCGCGGCACGCAGAGCCACTTCGAGCAACCGATCGTCCGCCATCGTCACGCCAACCTTATGCTGCCAATGTCATTCCGGGCTGTTCGTCGCGGTTTGGCGCGGCGACGCTCTCAACATAGGGTGCGCTGCGCCCGGCGTCCACGCGATGGGGCATCGACGCCGCCGTAAAGCTGTGCGTTGGTAGGGATTATTTGTCCGCTGGCGGCGTTGTCCCTGCCTGCGAAAGTTGCGAGGCTGCGGCATATGAAAATCATCACGGCATTGCTTGCCGTTACCGTACTGGGCGGCATTGCCGGGTCCGCGTCGCCGGCCCTCGCGCAGGCGTCGTATCGACAAAGCTGCACCAATATCGACGCCGGCGCTGAAACGCTGGTCGCGACCTGCCGCCGCGGCGATGGGCGCCAGGTGCGCTCGGCCCTGTCGGGATACAGCCGTTGCGTCGGCGATATCGGCAACAATAACGGCGTTCTGCAATGCAGTACGCCCGGCGGGCAGCTAAACGGCCGGGTCATCGCCGAACCGGGACCGCAACGGCCCCCTTATGGGGGCGCGCCGCCTTATGGTGGAGGCCCGCCCTATGGGGGCTCGCCACCCTACGGTGGTGCTCCGCCCTACGGTGGTGCTCCGCCCTACGGTGGTGCTCCGCCCTATGGCGGCGCCCCGTCTTACGGCGCGCCGCCGCCACCACCGCCTCAGGGCGACTGGGCCGAGCGCTGCCGCGGCTGGCGTGATGAAGCGGCCGAATTGCGCCACCGCCTCGACCGCGAGTACGACCCCTATCAGCGGGGTCGGCTTGAAGAGCGGCTTCGCGACGTCCGAGCCCGCCTCGATCGCTGCCGCTCCTAAAGCTATCGGCATTCCGGTTGACTTGACGCGGGTTCGGGCGCACCGATCCGGCGGCTGAAGAGCCGTGGCTTTCCGGGGAGGAGATCATGGGGTCGCCGCGCAAGCTGTCGCATCTCGTTTTGCAGACCAACCGCCGCGCTGAAATGCGCGACTGGTACTGCACCGTACTGGGCGCCGAGGTGCTGCACGAAAACAAGTTCATCTGCTTTATCAGCTATGACGACGAGCATCACCGCGTCGCCTTTATCGATCCCGGCCCGCTGGCCGATAAGGCGCCAAGCGAAGGCAAGACGGCGCGCGCCGGCGGCGAGGTCGGGCTGCACCACATGGCCTTTACCTATGCCGATCTCGACGACCTGACGCAGAATTTCCTGCGGCTGAAGGCGCTCGGCATCCGGCCGCATCGCTGCGTGAACCACGGCATGACGACCTCGATGTATTACTACGACCCCGACCGCAACCAGGTCGAGTTGCTGATCGACAATTTCGATACGGCAATCGAGGGGCAGAATTACATGCGGAACCGCTCCGCGACCGACAAGAACCCGGTCGGCATCGATTTCGATCCCGACGATCTAACCGAACGAGTCCGCCACGGCCTGAGCACCCGCGAACTGGTGGATATAAACGCTTGACGATTTCCCTCTCCCGCACCGCGGGAGAGGGTGGCCGCGGGCGGCAGCACGCGGACGGGTGAGGGTCGCGAAGCTGCAACACCCTCACCCGCCTCGCCGCTATCGCGACGAGCCACCCTCTCCCGCGGTGCGGGAGAGGGCTCAAGTTATCAGCCTGCCGCGATGCGGCGGATTGCTAGCATCGTGATGTCGTCGGCCTGTTCGGCGCCGCCGACGAAGGTGCGCACCGCCGTCAAACAGGTCTCGACGGCGGCTTGTGCATCGCCCGGCCAGCGTGCGCCGCCCAGCGCGGCGGTCAGCCGGGTCAGCGAATAAAGCTGGCCGTTGCCGTCCTGCGCCTCGGTGACGCCGTCGGTGTACAGCACCAGAACAGCCTCCTGCTCGAGCCGGTCGTATTCGATCGGGAACGGAAAATCGTCGACGACACCCAGCGGCGGGCCGCCGATCGTTTCAAGCTGGCGCGGCTTGCGGCCGCGCTCGATGACAAACGGCCGGTCGTGCCCGGCACTCGCATAAGTCAGGTCCCCGGTGGTCAGGTCGAGAATGCCGGTGAACGCAGTGACAAACATCATGTCCATTTCGACGCTGGCCGCGACAGTCTTGGAATTGGCATCGGCCAGCACCTCGTCCAGCGCGTAACCGTGCCGCTGCACCGCGCCCCGCACGATTTCCTTGGTCATCGCCATGAACAGGGCGGCTGGGATGCCCTTGCCGGCGACGTCGGCGATGATGAAGAACAGGTGGGTCGCGTCGATCAGCAGAAAATCGAACAGGTCGCCGCCGACCACGCGCGCCGGCTCGACCATGGCATAGAGGTCGAGATCCGTGCGTTCGGGGAATGCCGGGAAATGACGCGGCAGCAGCCCCATCTGGATGACCCGCGCCGCCGCCAGTTCGCCCTCCATCCGCGCCGCGCGCTCGCGTTCGCGCTCCAGTTCGCGGGACAGCCGCCGCCGCGCTATCTGCGCCGCCCGCAAGTGCCCGCCGAGCATCGTCGCGAACACCACCATCGTCACAAAGGCGGGATAAACCCCGTCGATCATCCAGCGGCCAAGGCGGAACAGCAGCATTTCGCCGCCCAGCAGGGCCAGAGCGAGGCTCAACGCGACGACGGCTGCCAGCGCCGGGTTGTCGTAGCGCACCAGCAGGATGACGATGCACCCGGCGAGCCCGATCGTCAGCGCCTCGATCGCCCAGCCATAGGGCGGGAAGCGCAGCAGCGAACCTGACAGCATCGCCTCGATCAACTGGGCGTGGATTTCGATGCCCTGGGTCAGTCCCAATGGGGTCGTCTTCTGGTCGAGAATGCCGAGCGCGGTAACGCCGAGCAGCACGATGTGGTCGGTGAATTCTCGCGTGTCGAATGACGGGTCGAGTACCTCGGCGGCGGAGATATAGCGCGCGCTCGGTGGCTCGAAGTGTGGGTAGATACGGCTTTGCGGATCGGTGCCGACGACGAGCGAACTGATCTTGAGGCTTTCGATGCCGGAGGGGCCGGTGGTTGCGGTCAGTGCCGGTGCCCCGAGCGCGACGCGCAGCGCCTCGACCGCAAAGGCCGGGATCAACTGGCCACCCGCCGAGGTCAGCAGCGGCACTGCGCGGGTGAGCCCGTCATCGTCGAGATCGGCGGAAATGGCGCCTTCGCCGCTGGCGGCGCGTTCGATCTGCGGCAACGAGCGCACCATCGCCTTGTAGTTGCGCAGGAAAGGTCGCGGGTCGCCGCCGATCTGACGCACCAGCGTGAGGTGGCGCGGCGCGGTGAGCGGTACCGAACTGTCGTCGCTGGGGCCGGCGCCGAGCACGGTCGGAGCCAGCGCGATCGCGTCGGCAAGCTGGGCGTCACTTGCCGGGAACTGCGCCAGCGCCTCGACCGCGGCGGGCGGCAGATGCGGCACGGTCTGCGCGAGCAGGGGCGGGGAGAACCGGTCCGGCTCGGCAAACAGGATGTCGATGCCGAGCGCGGCGGGCCGGCCGACGGCGATGCGGCCGACCAGTTCGGCGACCAGCGATCGGGGCCAGGGCCACTGGCCCAGTTTTTTCAGGCTGTCTTCGTCGATCGCAACAATCTGCACCTTGGGGCTGGCCGTCAAATTCGGCCATAGCCGCTGCATCATGTCGAAGCCGCGCAGCCGGATTTCGTGCAGTGGGAATGGGTTGCTCGCAAAGCCGAGCAGAGCGAGCCCCAGCACGGCCAGGGCCGCCAGCGCACCGGGCTTGTTACCCCAGCGAAAAAGCCGCATCCCCTGGTGACTTAAATTGCTGTCGCGTTCCGCGGCATCATCATAGACCGAGGCGCTGCGGCGCAACCAAGCCACTTTCCTTTATGCCCAGTTGCCCCTAGCTTTTCTCTACAACCCACCATGCCTTCCTGCACGGTTAAGTTGGGAAACGTCGATGCGCCATATCGCAGCCATTTGGGCAGCCGGGTTCCTGCTCTGCGCTGGTGCCGTCGCGGCGGCCCATGCCGACAGCCGCCAGATCGGGCAGGTCCAGATCGGGCAGGTAAAGACGGTCTCTGGCGAGGCTCTGCTGGTCCGCGGCACGGACAGGCATCCGGCAAAAATCGGCGACCCGGTGTTTCAGAACGACGTCGTCGAAACCGGCGCCAACGGCTCGATCGGGGTCACCTTTGTCGATAACTCGGTGTTCTCGACCGGGCCGGGCAGCCAGGTGGTGTTCCAGGATTTCCACTTCCAGCCCGACGATGTGCAAAACAAGATGCTGGCAAACCTGCGCAAAGGCACGCTGACCATTGTGTCCGGCGAGATTCCGCATGCCGGACCGGATGCCATGAAGATCATGACACCGACGGCGGTGCTCGGCGTGCGCGGGACGACCTTCGCGATCGAGGTCCATTGACGGACGCTCCGATGCGCCGGTGCCTTGGCTCTCGCATCCTGATGCTGCTTGTCGCGCTGGCGCCAGCGAGCCACGCGCAGTCGCCGGTCAGCAAGCCGTGGGAGCCGGGCGCGCGCAGCATCGGGTTGTGCCAATGCCTTGCCGACCACAATTCGCGCAAACTCCCTTGCGTTGCCGGCATCGCGCAGTGCCGGGCGGATTGCGGCAGTGCGCTCTTTGCCTTCCTGCCGCTGACCAGGGATGCTCTCGCCACCTGCCCGGCGAAGGAACTCTACGTCGTGTTTCCGAACGCGGACGGCAGTGCCGGCTCGGGCGCCATCAACGTCAACAGCGGCGGCACCAGCACCCTGCTGGACCAGCCCTATGCCGCGGCGCAATCGCGCGACGGCAAGCCGGCGGCGGTCGAAATCCCCCCCAGGGAACTGGAGTCGGTGTTCGCCAGGGCGGTCGGCGCACGTCCGATCCTGCCGCGTCGCTATCGCCTGTATTTCCCGATCGGCGGCAGCCGCCCGTTGCCGGATTCCACCGCCGTCATGCGCGAAATCGTGGCCGACATCAGGCAGCGCCCGGTCTCCGAAGTCGAGGTGATCGGCTACACCGACACGCTCGCGGCCGAGGCTGCGAACCAAAACCTGTCGCTGGAGCGCGCGGCGGCAATCCGGCAGGCCTTGATGCGCGAGGGCGTCGATCCCCGCACCATGACCACCGGCGGCCGCGGCGAACACGACCTCGCCGTCCCGACACCCCTCAACGTTCCCGAGCAGCGCAACCGCCGCGTCGAGGTGACGGTCCGCTAAAGCCGGTCGAGCTGGCCGATGAAGCCGGCTTCGTCTTCGAGGCAGCGCAGGTCGAGGATGATGCGGCCGCTTTCGATGTGGCCGATCACCGGGATCGGCAGGGCGCGCAGGCGGCGCGCCAGGGCGTCGAGGGCGCTGCCGGAACCACGCGTTGGGGCGAGCGCCAGGCCGGCGCTCGGCAAGAGGGAGACGGGCAGGGCGCCGCTGCCGATCTGGCTTTTGGTTTCGACAATCGCGACCGAGGCGATGCCAGCGAGGGATTGCGCCACGGCGGGCAGCAAGCGTTGGGCCAGCGCGGTGATCTCGTCGCGGGGGCGGGCGAGCAGGCGCAGGGCCGGCAGCCGGTCGGCGAGACTGTCGGGATCGGCATAGAGGCGTAACACCGCTTCGAGCGCGGCGAGGCGAATCTTGTCGAGGCGCAGGGCGCGTTTCAGCGGGTTTTTCGCCAGCGTCGCGATCAAATCGGCGCGGCCGACGACGAGCCCCGCCTGCGGGCCGCCGAGCAGCTTGTCGCCGCTGAAGGTGACGAGGTCGGCGCCGGCTTTCAGCGATTCGGCGACGGTCGGCTCGTGCGGCAGGCCCCAGCGGTCGAGATCGACCAGCGTGCCGCTGCCGAGGTCTTCCACCAGCGGCAGGCCGTGCTCGTGCGCCAATGTCGCGAGTTGCGCGGCCGGCACCGCAGCCGTGAAGCCCTGGATTTCGTAATTGCTCGTGTGGACCTTGAGCAACAAACCGGTCTGGGGTCCGATCGCGCCGGCGAAATCGCGCAGATGCGTCCGGTTCGTGGTGCCGACTTCGCGCAATGTCGTGCCGGCGCGCTGCATGATGTCGGGCAGGCGGAAGGCGCCGCCGATCTCGATCAACTCGCCGCGCGACACGATCGCCTCGCGCCCGTCGGCCAGCGCGTTCAACGCCAGCAGCAACGCGCCGGCATTGTTGTTGACCGCGAGCGCCGCCTCGGCGCCGGTCAGCCGGGTCAGCCAGCCGGCGATGTGGTCGTCGCGCTCGCCGCGCCGGCCGCTCTCGATGTCGTATTCGAGCGTGGTCGGCGACCGCATCGCCTCGGTGGCGGCGGCGACCGCTTCCTCCGGCAAGGGCGCGCGGCCGAGATTGGTGTGCAGCACCGTGCCGGTCAGGTTGAAGACACGCCGCTGCGACGGCTGCATCAGCCGCGCCAGCGCCACGCCGCTCTCGCCGGCGACGGTTTCGGCCGTCGCGATGGTGCCGGCCTCACGGTGCCGGGCGATGGCGTCGCGCACCGCGTCGAGCACGAGGTTGCGCCCATGACGCTCGATCAGCCCAGCGGCATCCGCGGTGTGCAAGACCCGGTCTACCGAGGGGAGAGCGGCGCGAGTGTCGCGCGTGACGTCGCTCATCCGCCGGCCGCCACCGCGACGGGCACCACGCCGCGCCGCGCGCAGCCGGGTTCGAGCCACACCTGCGGCCGGGCGGTGGTGCGCGCAATCACCTCGCCGATCATCGCCGCGCGATAGCCGAGGCGGCACAACTCGTCGAGGCACGCGTCGGCATTCTCAGCCGGCACGCCGGCGAGCAGTCCGCCGGCGGTCTGCGGGTCGATCAGCAACGCCGACAACGCGCGATCCGGCTCGGCATCGGTCAGAGTCGCCAGCGCCGCGACGTTGGCGCTGTGCAGCGAACTGGTCAGCCCGCCGGCAAGCAGTGCCAGAGCACCATCCAGCGCCGGGATCGCGTCGGGATCAAGCCGCGCATCCATGCCCGAAGCGGCCAGCATCTCGGTCAGATGCCCAAGCAGCCCGAAACCGGTCACGTCGGTGCAGGCTGTCGCGCCGAACCCGGCGAGGCAGCCGGAGGCAGCGGCGGCGGATTGCTGCATCGCGGCAATCGCGCCGCTGACGACACGCGCGCCGGCGAGGCCGCGCATCTCGCCCGCGAGGATGACGCCGGTGCCGAGCGGCTTGCTCAGCAGCAGCCGGTCGCCCGGACGCAGCCCGCCTTTGCGCATCAGCCGGCCGGGGCGGGTGCGGCCGGTCACGGCGAAGCCGAGCGCCAGTTCGGCGCCCTCGGCGCTGTGGCCGCCAATCAGCGTCGCGCCGGCGGCTTCAAGCACCTCGGTGCCGCCTTTCAGCATGTGAAACAGATCGTGCTCGACAATCGCGGGGCGCGCTGGCGGCAAGGTGGCGATCGCCAGTGCGGTTTCCGGTACGCCGCCCATCGCATAGATATCGCCGAGCGCATGGTTTGCGGCGATGCGGCCGAACAGATACGGGTCCTCGACCATCGCGCGGAAAAAATCGACGGTCTGCAATAGCGGCGGCGCGCCGGGAAACGTCACCAGCGCGGCGTCGTCGGGGCTGTTAAGGCCGATCGTCACGCTGTCGCCGGTGGCTGGCGACAGGCGGGCCATCGCCCGCGACAGCACCTCGGCCGGCACCTTGGCGGCACAGCCGCCGCAGCGCATTTCGCCGTCGTCGTCATCGGCGGCCATCCGCGGCAATTCGATGTATTTCCGCATCCAGGTCCGGTCGATCCAGTCCTTCAATCGCCACAGACCCGCGCCGTAAGCCGCCAGCGTGCCGCGTGAAGCCGCGGCGCGGCGGTCGCCCGAGCCGATCAGCGCCAGCGCTCGTTTCTGCGGGATCGCACGGCGCAAAGGCCGCCCGGCGAGCGCCCGCCGCAGGTTTTCGGCCAGCGGCTTGCCGGCGCGCACGGCGTAGACGCCGGCCTTCGGGCGAGGGTGGTTCGGCATCGTTGCGATGTCGCCGGCAGCGAACACCGCGGGGTCTGCCGGCGAGCGCAGCGTCTCGTCAATCACGACAAAGCCGTTGGTGTCGAGCGGCAACCCGGTATCGCCGAGCCACGGCGCGCCGGCCGCCTCGGTGACCCACAGCGCTTCGTCGAATGTGATGGTGCTGCCGTCGGCGGCGACCAGCGCGCCGGGCTCGACCCGCATGACGGGGTTGTGCGTGACAGCGCGGATACCGCGCTCGGCAAGAAGGCCGGCAAAGCGGCGGCGCACCCGCGCATTGTGCGATGGCAGCAGGTCGTCGCGGGTGACCAGCGTCACCTCCGGCGGGGCCGGCAACAATGCGGCCAGCCGGTGTTGTGCCGCCAACGCCAGTTCGACGCCGCCGGCGCCTCCGCCGACGATCGCCAGCCGCACCCGACCCATCCGCTGCGCGCGGGCGAGCAGCGCTTCCCAGCGCTCCGCAAAGCGGTCGATCGGCTTCACCGAGACGGTGTGTTCCGCCGCGCCCGGCACATCGTCAAGGCGCGGTGTCGAGCCGATATCGAGCGACACGATATCGTAGCGGATCGAGGGATGGCCGCGCGTCAGCACCTGCTGCGCGGCGCGGTCGAGGCCGATCGCCTCGTCATGGATCAGCCGCGCTCCGGCAAAACGCGCCAGCCGCATCAGGTCGATATGGCATTCGTCGAATTTGTAGAACCCCGCGACATAACCAGGGAGCATGCCGGAATACGGCGTTTCGATATCGCGGGCAATCAAGCTCACCCGCACGCCGGGCACCGGCCGCATGCCAAACCGCCTCAGCACCGCGACATGGGCGTGGCCGCCGCCGACCAGCACGAGGTCCTGCGCGATCGGCACCGCTGGTCGCATCACCGACCCTCGATCCTCCGAGGGTGGTCCGAAAAAAATCCTGCTTTTCCAATACGATAACGTCGTCGTCCCTGCGAAAGCAGGGACCCACCCCGCCGCCGTAGAAATGCCTGACCCGTGGATCCCTGCTTTCGCACGGACGACAAAGAGAAAGAGGTTGTTGCCGCTGCTTGCCGCATCACCTATCCGCGGAAATCGAAGCGATAGGCCGGTCCGTGCCTGCGGATATGACCGACCGTCGGGTCGGGAAAATGCGCCGGCAGGATCAGCGTGTTGCTGTCGGCGTGCTCGGCGAGCAGCCGGGTGCGGCTGACTCGCGATCCGTCAGGATCATAACAGGCGCCGGTCGACCATTCCGGCTTCAGGCATTGCACCGGATGATGCAATACGTCGCCGACAAACAGAC
The DNA here is from genome assembly GCA_963737875.1 of uncultured Alphaproteobacteria bacterium. Lineage (GTDB taxonomy): Bacteria > Pseudomonadota > Alphaproteobacteria > ATCC43930 > CGMCC-115725 > DATARH01. Next base: position 364,667 of record CAVTUM010000009.1, read on the forward strand.
CGCGATCGTCGCCGGAGCGGGCGTGGATCACGACATTGCCCGGCGTGTGCCCCGGATACGGCTCGAACCACAACCCGTCTTCCATCGCGTAATCGTCGCCGACCAGTTCGGCCTGCCCGGTCGCCACGACCGGCAGCACGCTGTCGCCGAACGCGGTCGCATGCGGCGTGTCGGCGCCGCTGTCATGCACGTTCTTCCAATGGTCGTATTCGCGCCGCGCCATGATGTAGCGGGCTTTTGGGAAGGTCGGCACCCACCTGCCGTTGTCGAGCCGCGTGTTCCAGCCGACATGGTCCCAGTGCAAATGCGTGCACATGACGAAATCGATGTCGCCAACCCCAACCCCGAGCCGCGCCAGATCCTCGATATAGGAGGTCTTCATGCGGTGCCATTGCGGCCGCGCCGGGCGCTCCTTGTCGTTTCCGATGCAGGCATCGATCAGGATGTTGTGGCGGCCGGTTTTGACGACGAAACTGTGGAAACTGAACATCAATTTGCCGCTGGCGGGGTCGATCAGCCGCGGCCCGAGCAGGTCGGCGTTGGCCTTGACCACCTCGATGTCGAAATCAGGGAAGAACTCCGCGGGCTCGAAGGCCGGTCCTTCGAAATCGGCGATGCGGTTGATTTCGAAATTGCCGATGCGGATGGGCGGCATCTGTCCTCGCTGGCTTAAATCCGATACCTGTCGTGCCGACTGTAGCGCCGCGATGCCGCGGATTCCTAGCGGGTTGGCATTGCCCGGCGATTGCCGCTCCGATAGGGTTGAGGGCCCTTCAATCGGCCGGGGAAAGCTGCACATGCGTTCGGTCCTTGTCGCCAGCGTGTTCGTGTGCCTCTGTGCCGCCTTGGCCTCGGCAGAAACACCTGCGCCGCCAGCCGTGCCGCAGCCGACCGATGCCGCGGCACCTGCCGCGCCCTTCCCCAAAAGCGGGCACAGCCGCTCGGCTCCCGATATCAGCCGCGCCGACTACATCGAGCGCGCGGTCGAGCGGGCCAAGCACAATGCTGAAAAACGTTTCGACAAGCTGGACACCAACCATGATGGCATGCTGACCGCCGACGAACGTCGCGCCGCCCGCGACCAGCGCGCCGAGAAACGCGCGCAGCGCAGCACCGCCGCACCGCAATAGCCAAAGGAGGAGCGACCCATGCCCGATGATGTCCCGTTCGCACCGCCACAGACCAAACCCGCCCAGGTGGCCCTGCAGGTCGCCGCCCTCGATCATGTCGTGCTGCGCGTCGCCGACCTCGACCGCGCGATCGATTTCTACAGCCGGGTGCTCGGCTGCCATGTCGAGCGGCGCCTCGCGGCGATCAACCTCGTGCAGTTGCGCGCCGGCACCGCGATGATCGACCTCGTGCCAAAGACCACCGACGACACCGGCGGGCGCAACATGGATCATTTCGCGGTGCGCATCGAAACCCTCGATGTGCCGGCATTGACCGCGCATCTGGCGGACCAGGGCATCGATATCGGCGAGGTACGCCGCCGCTACGGTGCCGAGGGGTACGGCTCGTCGGTGTACCTGACCGATCCCGATGGCAACACTGTCGAGCTTAAGGGACCGCCCGAGACGGCCGCCTGATGGTCGATTTCTTTCCCGGTTTCGAGCGGCGGCAGGTCAAGACCTCCGGCGCCACGATCAATCTCGTCACCGGCGGCAAGGGCCCGCCGCTGCTGCTGTTGCACGGCTATCCGCAGACGCATGTGATGTGGCGCAAGATCGCGCCTCGTCTGGCGCAGGATTTCACGCTCGTGATCCCCGATCTGCGCGGCTATGGCGACAGCTCGAAACCGCCCTCGACGCCGGACCACGCGGCCTATTCGAAACGGGCCCTGGCCCAGGATCAGGTCGAGACGATGGCGGCGCTTGGGTTTGACAAATTCCGCGTCGCCGGCCATGACCGCGGCGCGCGGGTCACGCACCGGCTGTTGCGCGACCATTCCGCTCATATCGAGAGGGCCGCGCTGCTCGACATCGTGCCGACCCTCTACCGCTTCGAGACGATCGACCAGAAATCCGCGACCGGCAGCTTTCACTGGTTCTTCCTGATCCAGCCGGCGCCATTTCCCGAGCGGCTGATCGCCGCTGAATGCGACCTGTTCCTGCGCAAGATGCTCGGCCTCTCCGGCACGCCCGGCGCCCACGAGCCGGAAGCCTATGCCGAATATTTCCGCTGCTTCAGCAACCCCGAGACGATCCGTGCCACCTGCGACGAATACCGCGCCGGCGCCTCGATCGACCTCGATCACGACCGCGCCGACCGTGGCCGCAAGCTGACGATGCCGCTCTTTCTGCTGTGGGGTGAACGCAGCGGCCAGGGCAGCGGCTATGATCTGCTGTCGGTGTGGCGCGACCACGCGGAAACCGTGTCCGGCCACCCGATCAACAGCGGCCATTTCATCCCGGAAGAAAAACCCGATGAGGCCTACGCGGCGCTGCACGGCTTTTTCACAGCCGGCTGACGGTGCTGCCGGCTGACGGTGATCGCGGCCGGCGCTCCACCCCCTCGTTCGTGGCCGGGCTTGGCCCGGCCATCCAGGAGACGGTTCACCCGGCGGCCGCGAATTGGCTGGGCTGGACACGCCCCTTATGAGCCGGCTACCTGTGCGCCTGCCGTCGGGCCTCGACAACTCGCGCAGTCTCGTGGATGGCCGGGCCAAGCCCGGCCACGAACGGGGGAGGGGCGCGGGTGACGCTCGGGCTTGCGGCTCGAACCGCCTCTGACCAACATAGGCCCGCAATCGAAACGGGGAGTCCGGTGGACGAAGTTGAAGCGGTGGTCATTGGCGCCGGGGTGGTTGGGCTGGCGGCGGCGCGGGCATTGGCGCTGGCCGGGCACGAGGTAATCGTCCTCGAAAAGGCGTACACGATCGGGTTCGAGACTTCGTCGCGCAACAGCGAGGTGATTCACGGCGGCCTCTATTACCCAAAGGGCAGCCGCAAGGCGGTGGCCTGCGTCGAGGGCCGCCAGCGGCTCTACACCTATTGCCGCGAGCACGGCGTGCCGCATGCGCAACTTGGCAAGCTGATCGTCGCGACCAGCGAGGCGGAAATCCCCGGCGTCCAGAAGATCGAGGACGCGGCCAAGGCCAACGGGGTCGATAATCTCGAATGGATGACTGCGGCGCAGGCGCAGGCGATGGAGCCGGAACTGAACTGTGTCGCCGCGCTGATGTCGCCCTCGACCGGGATCATCGACAGCCACGCGCTGATGCTGGCCTATCAGGGCGATGCGGAGGATGCCGGCGCCTTTGTCGTGTTCCGCTCGCCGGTTTTGTCGGGGCGGGTGTTGAGCGACGGGTTCGAGCTATCGGTTGGTGGGCACGAGCCGACGACAATCCGTTGCCGCATCCTGGTCAACGCCGCCGGCCTCTACGCGCCGGCGCTGGCGCACGCGATCGAGGGCGTCCCGCTCGACAGCATCCCGCCGGCCTATTTCTGCCGCGGCGTGTATTTTACGCTGGCCGGCAAGACGCCCTTCCGCCGCCTGATTTATCCGGTGCCGGTGCCGGGCGGGCTTGGTGTCCACATCACGCTCGACCTTGCGGGACAGGCGCGGTTCGGCCCCGATGTCGAGTGGATTTCGGATGTCGATTACGCGGTCGATCCCCGCCGCGGCGACGCCTTTTATGCGGCGGTGCGGACCTATTGGCCGAGGCTGCGCGACGGCGCGTTGCAGCCGGGCTATGCCGGCATCCGGCCGAAAATCAGCGGCCCCAACGAGGCCGCCGCGGATTTTGTCGTGCAGGGGCCGGCGGAACACGGCATCCCCGGCCTCGTCAACCTCTACGGCATCGAGTTGCCGGGGCTGACCGCGTCATTGCCGCTGGCCGATGAAGTGGTGCGGATGCTTGCGAGCTAATCCCGCCCGAGGCATTCGCGGCTGAAACGCCACAAAGTCAACGGCCAGACGAGGACATCGGGCAGCGTCGTGCGGAATACGTCGATCTGGTTGCGCCAATGAAAATCGTTCGGCGTCGCCGGGCTCGCCGGATGAGCGAAAAAGGCTGAACCAATAGCAAAATACGCGAGAACCCCGGTTAACAGAATTTCCATTGGTTTGCCTTTCGATAGGAACCAAATATTGGGTACTTTGTTTACGCGCGTCCCGCAATTCACTCTTTCGCGCGGCAAATCGCGAAGGACAGGGATCGTCGGGGGAAGGCCGGATCGGTGCGGCTCCATGACGCGGAACGCGCGCGGCAAAGCGACCAGGATGACAGGCAGGACTGCAGCGGGGCCAGGAAAATGCTGATCGGTGTGCCGAAGGAAGTGAAGACGCACGAGTATCGCGTTGGGCTGGTGCCCGGCAGCGTGCGCGAACTGGTGCATCAGGGGCAGCAGGTCGTCGTCGAAACCGGCGCCGGGGCCGGGATCGGCTTTGATGACGACACCTACCGCAAGGCCGGCGCCTCGATCTGCCAGAGCCCGGCCGAGGTGTTCAGCGCCGCCGAGCTGATCGTCAAGGTCAAGGAACCGCAGCCGCAGGAAATCCCGCAGTTGCACCCGGGGCAGGTGCTGTTCACCTATCTGCATCTCGCGGCCGACCGCGCCCTGACCGAAGGGCTGTTGCAATCCGGCTGCGTCGGCATCGCTTATGAGACCGTGACCGACCGCAATGGCGGGTTGCCGCTGCTGGCGCCGATGAGCGAGGTGGCGGGGCGCATGTCGATCCAGGTCGGCGCCCATTGCCTCGAAAAGGAGCAGGGCGGGATGGGGGTGCTGCTCGGCGGCGTGCCGGGTGTGGCGGCGGCCAAGGTGGTGATCCTCGGCGGCGGCGTTTCGGGCACCAACGCGGCCCGTGTCGCGATGGGTATGGAGGCTTATGTCACCGTCATCGACCGCTCGCTGCCGCGGCTCTACGAACTCGACATGCAGTTCGGCTCGCAACTGCACACCCTGTTCTCGACCGTCGAGAATATCGAGCAGGAGGTCGTGAAGGCCGATCTGGTGATCGGGGCGGTGCTGGTGCCGGGAGCCGCCGCGCCAAAGCTGGTCAGCCGCGAACTGGTTCGGGCGATGAAGCCGGGTTCGGTGATCGTCGACATTGCGATCGACCAGGGCGGCTGCATCGCCACCAGCCGGCCGACAACCCATGCCAACCCGACCTATATCGACGAGGGCGTCGTCCACTACTGCGTCACCAACATGCCGGGCGCGGTGGCGCGCACCTCGACGGTGGCACTCAACAACGCAACCCTGCCGTTTGTGCTGGCGCTGGCGGAGCGCGGCTGGCGACAGGCGCTGACCGATGACCCGCATCTGCGCAACGGCCTCAACGTTTGTCGAGGACGCTTGACCCACCCGGCGGTTGCGCGCGATATGGGAATGTCGCTGACGGCGGTCGACCGGGCTATCGCCGACCGGGCTATCACTGATTAGGGCCGCGGCTTTATTTTGATGACACTTAATCAATCTTTGGCGCGTGCCGGACTTGAGGGTGTTGACGTCCCCTACCATTTGACCCGTCATGGGTGATGACCGGTTCCTGATGCCGCTTCAATCCACCGCATACGCGGTGGACCGGCCGTCTTTCGAACCGTTATCCACCCCGGAATTGGCGTTTGACCAGATCGACAGCGCCGCGGTGGCGGCCGTCACCGATCTCTACCGCGAAGTGCTCCCGTCAGGCGGTGCGATTCTTGATGTCATGTCGGGCTGGCTGCCGCATCTGCCGCCGGAGGCGCCCTACAGTCGGGTTGTCGGGATCGGCGTCGACCGCGACGCCCTGGCGGAAAATCCGTTTCTCGACGAGTGGCGCGAACAAGACCTCAACGGCAACCCGACCTTGCCGTTTCCGAACGCCGAATTTGACGGCGCGACGATCTGCGGCGCGATCCAGTATCTGGCGCGGCCCGGTGAGGTGATTCGCGAACTCGCCCGCGTGCTGAAACCCGGGGCGCCGCTGGTCGTGTCCTTTTCGAACCGCTGTGTCGCGAGCAAGGCGATCGCCTGCTGGTGTCTGCTCGACGAAGCCGGGCATTTATGCCTGCTGGCGCAGCATTTCGCCGAGGCCGGCAACTGGGCCGACATCCGCTGTCTCGATCGCACGCCCCCGGGCGGCGGCCAGCCGCTCTACGCCGTCATCGGCCGCAGCCTCGGCGCCACCCGCCCCGGCGACAGCGACTAGCTAAAGCGGCATTCGATCGAGTGAGTTGCGCTGCCCTGTCAAAAAGTTGTCCTCCCAATAGTAAAAATTGTCGTCCCTGCGAAAGCAGGGACCCACCGTGCAGTCCGGGAGTTGCTGAAAAGTGGGTCCCTGCTTTCGCAGGGACGACAATCGGTTGTGGTGATCGGACGCCGCCCTATAGCCCCAACTGCTTCTGGCCGGCCCGCCCACGTCTTGAACGCAGCCGCTACCGCCGCATCACCATCAGCTTTTTGATCTCGGCGATAGCTTTGGCCGGGTTGAGGTTTTTCGGGCAGGTGCGGGTGCAGTTCATGATCGTGTGGCAGCGATAGAGGCGGAACGGGTCCTCCAGCGCATCGAGCCTCTCGCCGGTCTTTTCATCACGGCTGTCGGCGATCCAGCGATAAGCCTGCAACAGGACCGCCGGGCCGAGATAGCGCTCGCCACTCCACCAGTATGACGGGCACGCGGTCGTGCAGCAAAAGCACAGAATGCATTCCCACAACCCGTCAAGCTGCGCCCGCTCCTCGACCGATTGCAGGCGTTCGCGGTCGGGCGGCGGCGGGCTTTCGGTCTGCAGCCAGGGCTGGATCGATTGATACTGCGCGTAGACATGCGTCAGGTCGGGCACCAGGTCCTTGATCACCGGCATGTGCGGCAGCGGGTGGATCTTGACGTCGCCCTTGATGTCCTCGATCGCCTGCAGGCAGGCCAGCGTGTTGACACCGTCGATGTTCATCGCACAGGAGCCACAAATGCCTTCGCGGCATGAGCGACGGAAGGTCAGCGTCGTATCGATCTCGTTTTTGATCTTGATCAGCGCGTCGAGAACCATCGGCCCGCAATCATCGAGATCGATCGAATAGGTGTCCATCACCGGGTTGCCGCCGTCGTCGGGGTTCCAGCGATAGACGTGAAAGCGTCGCAGCCGCTGCGCGTGCATCGGCGGTGCATGGGTGATGCCGGTGCCGATCCTCGAATTGGCGGGCAGGCGAAATTCGGCCATCTCAGTACGTCCGAGCCTTGGGCGGGAACACCTGCACCTCGTTCGACAATGTGTACATATGCACCGGTCGGTAGCCGAGGGTCACTTTGCCCTCACCGTCGAGCCACGACAGCGTGTGCTTCATCCAGTTTTCGTCGTCGCGGTCGGGGTGGTCTTCGCGGGCATGCGCGCCGCGGCTTTCGGTGCGGTTGCGCGCCGAGTGCAGCGTCACCACCGACTGTTCGAGCAGGTTCTGCAATTCCAGGGCCTCGACCAGATCGCTGTTCCAGATCATCGAGCGGTCGGCGAGGCCGAGTTCGCCAAAGCTCTTGGCGACGGCGTCGATCTTGTTGACACCTTCTTCGAGCACCTCGGCGGTGCGGAACACCGCGCAATTGACCTGCATGATCCGTTGCATAGCGGTGCGGATTTCGCCGGTCTTGCGGGTCCCGGCGGCATGACGCACCGCGTCGAGCCGGGCGACCGACTCTTCGCCGGCACTGTCCGACAGCGGCGCGTGCCCCATGCCGGGGCGGATCAACTCGCCGGCGCGCTGCGCCGCGGCGCGACCGAACACGACGATGTCGAGCAATGAGTTGCAGCCGAGCCGGTTGGCGCCGTGCACCGACACGCTGGCCGCCTCGCCGATCGCCATCAGGCCCGGCACCACCGCATCGGGGTCGTTATCGGTCGGTCGCAGCACCTCGCCGCGGTAGTTGGTCGGGATGCCGCCCATGTCGTAATGCACGGTCGGCGACACCGGGATCGGTTCGCGGGTGACATCGACGCCGGAGAAAATCTTCGCCGTCTCGGAAATGCCAGGCAGCCGCTCGTGCAGGATTTTCGGGTCGAGATGTTCGAGGTGTAAGAGAATGTGGTCGCGTTCGGGGCCACAGCCGCGCCCCTCATAGACCTCGATCGTCATCGCCCGGCTGACCACATCGCGCGACGCCAGATCCTTGGCGTGCGGCGCATAGCGCTCCATGAAGCGCTCGCCTTCGCTGTTGGTCAGATAGCCGCCTTCGCCGCGCGCACCCTCGGTAATCAGGCAGCCCGCGCCGTAGATGCCGGTCGGGTGGAACTGGATGAACTCCATGTCCTGCAACGGCAGCCCGGCGCGCAGCACCATCGCGTTGCCGTCACCGGTGCAGGTATGCGCGGAAGTGCAGGTGAAATAGGTGCGGCCATACCCGCCCGTCGCCAGGATCACCATGTGGGCGCGGAAGCGGTGGATCGTGCCGTCTTCGAGGTTCCACGCCATGACGCCGCGGCATACGCCCTCGTCGTCCATGATCAGGTCGAGCGCGAAATACTCGACAAAGAACTCGGCGTTGTGGCGCAGCGACTGCTGATACAGCGTGTGGATGATCGCATGGCCGGTGCGGTCGGCGGCAGCGCAGGCGCGGTTAGCCGGGGCGCCGTCGCCAAATTCCTTCATGTGGCCACCGAACGGCCGCTGATAGATCTGGCCCAGTTCGGTGCGCGAGAACGGCACGCCGTAATGTTCGAGTTCGATGACCGCAGGGATCGCCTGCCGGCACATGAACTCGATCGCGTCCTGGTCGCCGAGCCAGTCCGACCCCTTGACGGTGTCGTACATATGCCAGCGCCAGTCGTCGTTGCTCATATTACCGAGCGCGGCGGCGATGCCGCCCTGCGCCGCCACGGTGTGGCTGCGGGTCGGGAACACCTTGGTGATGCAGGCGGTTTTCAGCCCGGCATGGGTCGCGCCGAGCGTCGCGCGCAATCCGGCGCCGCCAGCCCCGACGACGACGACATCGTAAACATGCTCGGTAACCTTATAGGCGTCACGCATTACGCGGCTCCGCGGTTTTCGCGCTGGTCAGTTTTCATGCCAGTCAGTTTTCATGCCAGTCAGTTTTCATGCCAGTCAGGCGCCAAACGAGAGTTTCAGGACGGCATAGATGCCGAGACCGGCGAGCAGGACCGCGCCCAACCGCATGACGATCAGCAGCGCGAGACGCTCGATCTCGTTCTCGATGTAATCCTCGATGACGACCTGCAGCCCGAGGGCGGCATGGTAGAAGGTCGCGATTAACAGCAGCACCAGGAGGACGGCCGGCAGCGGGTGGTGCACCCACTCGACAAACACCGAGCGGTCGGCGCCGGCCAGCGCGATGACCGAGATGACAAACCAGATCGTCAGCGGCACCAGCGCGATCGCGGTGATCCGCTGCGCCCACCAATGCCCGACACCACCTTTGGCAGACCCCAGCCCGATCGCCTGCCCGAGCGGCGAACGCATCCGCGTTGCCATTTTAGTGCTTCCACATCGAGATGCCGGCGATCCACACGATCACCGTCAGCACCCCGGTGCCGGCGACAACCGCCCAGCCGGTCTTGTAGACGGTCGGCAGGTCAAACCCGTGGCCGGTATCCCACCACAGATGCCGCAACCCGTTGCACAGATGGTAGAACAGCGCGACGGTCCAGCCGAACAGCACCAGCCGGCCGAACCACGAGCCGAGAAAGCCCTGTACCGTGGCGTAGGAATCAGGGCCCTGCGCGGCTGCCACCAGCCACCACACCAATAACAGCGTGCCGGCCGCAAGGGCGATGCCGCTGAACCGGTGCAGGATCGACAGCACCGACGTCAGTTGCCAGCGGTAGATTTGCAGATGCGGCGATAACGGCCGCTGCTCGGATGTCATGGTTTGGTCCAGCACCGTGCGGCGTTCAAGTGATTGACTTAGAGCGCGCTCCCAGGGGTGTCAACGGAACGCGGTCCGGTGGAAAGGCTGATATGCGGAAACATTGCTGCCCTTTATTCTTTTGTCTGTCATTGCGAGGAGCGCCAGCGACGAAGCAATCTCGATGTCGCGAAGGCCGGGTGTCGCCGGCGCGAGATTGCTCCGCTGCCTTGGCAATGACAGCAGAGGAGGGTAGCCAGCTAGCTCAGCGCAACCTCAAAGCCCTTCGTCGTGGCGGGGCGGGCCATCAGCGTGTCGTACCAGCGTTTGACATTCGGGAAGTCGGCGAGGTTGACGAGGTGCCGCTCGTGGCGCCATGCCCAGCCGAGGATCGCGAAATCGGCGATCGACACGTCGTTCCCGCCGGCAAAGGCGACATCGCCGAGGCGCTTGTCGAAGACGCCGTAGAGCCTGCGGGTTTCCTTTGAATACCGCTCCAGCCCATAGCGCCGGTCTTCTTCCTTCTCGACGCCGAGGAAATGGTGGACCTGACCGGGCATCGGGCCAAACCCGCCCATCTGCCACATCAGCCATTCCAGCACCGGCACCTGCCGGCGCAGATCGCCCTTCGGCCAGAACCTGCCGGTCTTTTCGCCGAGATAGAGGAGGATCGCGCCGGATTCGAAGACGCTGATCGGCGCGCCACCCGGACCGTCAGTGTCAATGATCGCCGGGATGCGGTTGTTCGGGCTGATCTTCAGAAACTCGGGCTTGAACTGCTCGCCTTTGGAAATATTGATCGGCTTGACGGTGTAGGGGAGGCCCATTTCCTCGAGTGCGACGCTGATCTTGCGGCCGTTCGGCGTGTTCCAGGTCCACAATTCGATGCTCACGGAGGGCTCCTGAGTGGGTGGCAATGTTGGGCCGCAGCATTACCGCGTTAGTCTGCCCTCGCAAGATGCAATTGCCGCCCGCCGCGCCGCGCCCTAGCATCGCCCAAGCTGATTCGCTCATAGAGAGGCACATCATGGCCGCCGACCCGAACAATGTGATCCTGACCGGCGAAAACCCATTCATCCGCCTCAGTGCGACCGATGGCGGGCCGCAATCGACCAATGCCAGCTTCTGGCGCATCATCACCTGCCCGGCCGGGCCGGGGCACGTGCTGTATCTGAAAAGCGAGGTGACCGACGATCGCTGGCGGATCTATTCCGACAACATCGCGATGGCGCGCTGGCTGCAGACCACGGTCCAGGGAATGCTCAACGCCGAGACCGCCGATACCGGCATTCCGGTCATTGACGCCGAGTTCAGCAAATCGGGCGATCCCCGCTATTTCTGGACCGAAACGCTGATCACCCGCGAGGAGGAGATCAGCCTGACCTGGTACGATATCGGCGAACCGCTGCTGATTCATACGAACCCCGGCGAAGGCCGCAAATACGGCGTCTGCACGCTATTGATCCCGGCGCTCGGAACCCGTCTGCTGCATAATGGCCTGGAAGCCTCGGGAAAATCCTGGCCCCTGCAGCGCGAAGGCCGCCCCTTCAGCACCTCCGCCCTCGCCTTTTCCGAGAGCTGGACGGAAGCCCGCTGACCGCAGGCACCCGCTAACCGCAACTAACGGGGACGCCACATGCCAGAGCAAATCCGCGCCATCGTCGTCGATCCGTCGGCGCCGGGGAAACTCGCGATCAAGCCGGTCGCCTTGCGTGACCCCGACCGCGACGAGGTCGTGGTGCGGGTCACGGCGATTTCGCTGAACCGCGGCGAAACCCGGCGGGCCCTCACCCAGGCCGATCCGGGGTGGCGGCCGGGGTGGGACTTTGCCGGTGTGGTTGAAACTGCCGCGGCGGACCACAGCGGGCCAAAGGCGGGGACGCGGGTGGTTGGCATCCTGCCATCAGGGGCGTGGGCCGAGCGGGTCAACTGCCGCTCGCATGCCGTTGGCGTGCTGCCCGACAGCGTCAGCGACGCACAGGCGGCGACGCTGCCGGTGGCCGGCCTCACCGCGCTGCATGCGCTGCGTCAGGGCGGGCTGCTGCTCGGGCGCAAGGTGTTGGTCGATGGTGCATCCGGCGGGGTCGGGCATCTGGCGTGCCAGCTGGCCGCGGCGGCCGGCGCCTTGGTGTGGGGGCATGCGCGGCGGCCGGAATACCGCGATGCGGTAGCGGAGTGGTGCGATGGCCGGGTCGTCCTGGGGCGCGACCTCGCAGCGGCGGCCAGCTTCGGGCCGTTCTGGTTGATCGTCAACTCGCTGGGCGGGCCGGCCCTGAGCGCAGCGCTCGGCATGCTGCAGCCGAACGGCATCTGCGTCACCCTCGGCATTTCCGATGCGGCCAGCACGACCTTCGAGAGCCGCAATTTCTTCGGCACCGGCGGTGCCCGCCTCTACGGGCTGACGCTGTTCCACGAATTGATGAGCGTGGAGCGCGGCGGTATCGGCCTGACCCTGCTGGCCGACCTGATCGCCGCCGGCAAGCTGCGGCCGCAGATCGCGGTCGAGGCGGATTGGAGCGAAATTGGCACTGTCGCGCGCCGCCTGATCGACCGTGAATTTACCGGCAAGGCGGTGTTGCATATCGCCTAATGGTGTGATCAGCGCTTGTGCGTCATCCCCGCGTAGGGTGGGCTGAGCGCAGCGAAGCCCACCATCCTGCCGATCCAAGTGAAGCGATGGGTTTCGCTGCGCTCAACCCATCCTACGACGGGTGCGACCGCACTTGATTTGTGATTGCCGGGGTCAGAACCAGCGCGACTTCTCGACGATATTGCGCAGCGGTTCGCCGGCCAGGAAGCGGCGGCAATTGTCGCTGAACACCTGATAGCGGCGCTCGTCGAGATAGGGGCCGTGGCCGGCGGTGTGCGGCGTGATCAGGACGCCCGGCTGGGTCCATAGCGGATGGTCGGCCGGCAACGGCTCCTTCTCGAACACGTCGAGACCGGCGCCGGCGATCTCGCCGGCCTGCAACGCCGCGACCAAGTCATCGAGTTTCGTGGTCATGCCACGGCCGATATTGATAAAAAACGCGGTCTTCTTCATCCGTTGGAACCGGGCGCGGTTCATAAAGCCTTCGGTTTCCGGCGTGTGCGGCACCGTCAGGATCACGAAATCGGCCCGCGGCAACTGCTCGTCGAGCGCCGAGGCGCGGTGCAGTTCAGCGACGCCCGGCGGCTTGTCGGGGCGACGCTCGTCGAGCCCGATCACGGTGACGCCGCACGCCGCGAGCAGCCGCGCCGCCTCGCTGCCGATGCCGCCGACCCCGACGATCAGCGCCGTCGCCTCGTGCAGATGAATGACCTCGCCGCTTTCGCGCGGCGCCTGCTTCCACTCGCGGCGCATCTGCTGCGGCAGGTAGATCTGAAAGCCGCGCGCAAACGCCAGCACAAACGCCAGAATGTGTGCGCCGATATGGTCGTTATAGATTTCGCGGAAATTGGTGATCGTGACCGGGTGCGCGATCAACTCGGGATAGTAGAACCCGGCCGGCGGTGCCGCCTGTGGCGCCTGCAGCCAGCGCAGTTTCTCGGCGCGGGCCAGCAAGGCCGGCGGGATCGTGCCATAGGCACCATCGGCCATCGCAATCGCCTGCTCGGCGCCTTCCATAGTTTCCGGCGCGATCACCTCAAGGTCCGGGTGCGCGGCGGCGATCCGATTGGCCCATTCGCGGGTCTTGTTGCCTTGCGGCGGCAATATCAGCAGGGTCGTCGGCATCGCGTTCCTCCTAAAGAGATACGACGGACTTTAGACGCAAAACCTCTCGTGCCGCGACAGCCAAGGCGATAGCCTGGACCGAGCGGGCAAGGGGAGGGACCGGTGGGGCGGTTCGAAGGCAAGATCGTCTGGGTGACCGGCGGCGGCAGCGGTATCGGCGAGGCCGCGGCGCTGGCGCTGGCGCGCGAGGGCGCGACGCTGATCCTGACCGGGCGCCGCAAGGAGCCGCTCGAAGCGGTCGCCGGACGTATCCGCGAATTCCAGGGAAGCGCGCATGTCGAGGCCGGTGATCTGATCGACCCGGCCGCGGTACGGCGCATCGGCGACAATATCGCCGCGAAGTTCGGCCGCCTCGACATCCTCCTCAACAATGCGGGGCTCAATATCAATGACCGGCATTGGGACAAGCTGACGCCGGAAGCGGCGCATCTGATGATCAACGGCAATCTCGCCGCGGCAGCGCAATGCGTCACCGTCGCGCTGCCGCTGATGCGGCCGCAACAGGACGGGCTGATCATCCACACGGCCTCGATCGCCGGCCGGTTTATCGGCGGCTTCCCCGGCCCGCTCTACACGGCGGCGAAGCATGGCGTCGTCGCGATGAGCCATTCGCTCAACATGCAGGAATGCATCAATGGTATCCGCTCGTGCGTCTTCCTGCCCGGCGAGGTCGCGACCGCGATCCTCGACAAGCGCCCGAACCCGGTCAGCGCCGAAGAAAAGGCCCGCATGGTGCAGCCCGAGGATTGCGCCGATCTGATCCTCTATGTCTGCGGCCTGCCAAAGCGCCTCGTGATGAACGAGGTGATGCTCGGCCCGACCTGGAACCGCGCCTATGTCGCCGCGATCGAGAGGCTGTCGAGCCTGTAGCAACTATTCCTGTCATTGCGAGGAGCGCAGCGACGCGGCAATCCCGTGCCGATGGAGGCTCCTTCGCCCGGGATTGCCACGTCGCCTTCGGCTCCTCGCAATGACAGCGTTTTTTAACAACGGGGAGACACACGATGGCCCAAAGCGCACAACCCAACCGCAAGAAGATCATGGCGCCGACAACCATGTCGAAAGCCGGCTGGGCCTTGATCGAGGCGCGCGACGACCTCGAAGGCGTCGAGTTCACGCCAAACCTGCCGACCGCCGAATTTCACAAGCTGCTCGACGATGTCAGCGGCATTTGCCTCGGGATAACCCCGTTTAGCGACCCCGAACTCGACGCCGCGCCGCAGATCCAGGTCGTTTCCCGCATTGGCGTCGGTTACGACGCGGTCGATGTGCCGGCGCTGACCCGGCGCAAGGTGCCCTTGATGATCGGCGGCACCGCCAACTCGGTCAGCGTCGCCGAGGCTGGTGTGTTCCTCGCCATGTCGCTGGCGCGCAAGGGCGCCTCGATGGATGCCTTGGTCAAGGAAGGCCGCTGGGCCGACCGCTACAAGGACATGCCGGTCGATCTCTACGCCAAGACCGTGCTGATCGTCGGTTTCGGCAAGATCGGCACCCGCTCGGCCCGTCGTTTCGCGGCGATGGAAACCAACGTGCTGGTCTATGACCCGTACATGTATTCCGAGACGATCCGCGGCAGCGGCTACGAACCGGTCGATGACCTCGACGGCGCGGTGGCGCGCGCCGATTTCATCACGATCCATTGCCCGAAGACGCCGGAGACGGTCGGCCTGTTCAACGCCGCCCGCATCGGGAAGATGAAGCCGACCGCCTTTCTGGTAAACACGGCGCGCGGCGGCATCGTCGACGAAAAGGCGCTCTACGATGCGCTGAAGGCCAACAAGATCGCCGGCGCCGCGCTCGACGTGTTTGTCGAGGAGCCGACCCCAAAGGACAACCCGCTGCTGACCCTCCCCAACTTCATCGCCGCGCCGCATGTCGCCGGCGTCACCAAAGAGGCGGTCGATCGCATGGCGATCGTCGCGGTCCAGAACATCATCAGCGTCATCGACGGCAAGCCGATCAAGGACAACGTGATCAACAGGGAAGTGCTCGGCTGACGCCGGGGGCAACGCCTGGCCGGAATCTAATCAAGCTCGATCGCCCCTCAGATCACCCCTTCCGCGGGTCATGCCCTGCGGAAGGAGGGACCCATTCTCGATAAACTCACAGCCTGCCCGGTGGGTCCTGCTTTTGCAGGGGATCGGCGATCAAACCTGATCGGAATCCACCCTGAGCCTTGGCTACTTGATCTTCGCTTCTTTGAAGAGGACGTGCTTGCGGGCAACCGGGTCGAATTTCTTCAATTCGAGTTTGTTAGTCTTGGTGCGTGGATTTTTCTTTGTCACGTAGAAAAACCCGGTATCAGCGCTGCTGACCAGCTTGATCAGAACGGTGTTGGTCTTGGCCATAGGCAGCCCCGCTGCGTGAAAGTGTTAATGTGGGTCGGAAGATAACGCGTGATCGGCGCCTGTCAACCCAGGGGCCGCCGGCGCGTCGGGCGGCGAGCCCTGGGCGATCCGGGTGCCTGCGGAAAGTGCGTGCACCGCCTCGGCGTAGAGTTTCGGATCGGCGAGCACACGTTCCGCCAGCTTAAGGTCGATCGGGGGGCTGGTGCGGCTGGCCGGGCAGGTGTGGCGCAACTCCGACCAGCCATGCTCGTCGAGCCCGGTACGCGCCGGCGCAGCCATTCTGGCGCGCAGCATTTCCCCCTCGACAGTGCCGCCATTCTCGGCCAGCCCGGCGGTACACACGGTCGGCACGACCCCGTGATATTGCAGGAGGTAGCCCGATGGAGTGATCAGCCGCGCCCAGGTCACGATCAGGTCGCCGTCATTGGGCAGCCGCGACACCGTCTGCACCGTGCCCTTGCCATAGGAGGCGGTGCCGATCACCACGCCGCGGCCGCGATCCTGGACCGCCGCCGCGAGGATTTCCGAGGCCGAGGCGGAACTGCCGTTGATCAGAACCGCGATCGGCGTCTGCGGCGCGAGGGCCTTGCCCGATCCGGCAAAGGCCTGGTAGCTCGCCGGGTTGCGTCCGGTGGTCGAGACGATGGGTCCGTCCGGGATGAACAATTCGGCAAGACTGACCGCCTGGTCCAGCAGCCCGCCCGGATTGTCGCGCACGTCGAGTACGATGCCGGCCAGCTTGTTTCCGGTGTCGCGCTGGGCTTGCGCCAGCGCCTCGGCGACGCGCGCGGTCGTGCTACGGTTGAAGCTGGTGATGCGGAATACCGCGATGTTGCCATCGACCCGCAGCGTGACGCTCGGCACCGCAACGAGTGCCCGCTGCAGGTGCAGTTCGCGGGTTCCGGCCCCCGGGCGCTGCATGCTCAGCGAGATGGCGCTGCCGATCGGGCCACGCAGCAGATGTGCAACCTCGTCGTGCGGACGCCCGGCGGTCGGGTTTCCATTGACCGCCGTAATATGGTCGTCGACCTTGATGCCGGCGTGCTCCGCCGGGCTTTGCGGGGTCACCGCGGTGACCCGGCAGTTGTTGGTGTCGTCGAAGGTGACACCGACGCCGCCATAGCCGTTGCGCGCCGCCCGCTGATCGCGCGCAACCTCGGGGTCGGAATAGCGCGAGAAGGGATCGAGCGCCGCGGTCATGCCGTCGAATACGGCCTTGTCAATCTTTTCCTGCGGCAGCGCCGCAAGCTGCGGCGATACCTGCTTTGCGGTCGCGACGACATTGGTCAGCGCGGCGCCCCAGCCTCGGCTGCTGTTGTCGGACGGTACCGCCTCGAACGCGACGTCGCGGCCTTCATAGCTGACCGAAATCGCACTGCCGATGCCGGCGCCCAGCGTATCGCTGACCGCGAGCTTGCTGTCGAGCCGGCTCAGGCGGGCCGCGCCCGACATCGCAACGCGCCGGGTTGAGACTGGTTCAAGGTAGAGGTCGTTGATCTCGTCGAGGCCGCGGGCGTAAAGCTGCGCGCCACCGGCCTGCCCGGTTGCGGCGCCCGGCTCCTGGCCGACACAGGCCGCAAGCGCGAGCAGCAACAGGGCTACGGCACCGGTCGAGCCAACGGTTCCGACGGGCCCCGGACGTAGCCTGCAATCAAGCACCCCTGCCTCCTGCTCACCGCCGGCGCGCCCGTTCGATGGAGCGCGTCCAGGCCCTGCGCACCTTGTCGCAGCGACCGCGTAACTCGAACGATGTTCAGCTTAGAGGGCGGCGTTGGCCGGATCAACCGCGTCGGCGGCCCCGCAACGTGCGGCGCGGGTGCAGGCCGGCGGGCCGGGGGCGCGCCAGCACGTCGTCGTCGAGACGGAACAGCAGACGCCCGCCGATCGGGTCGGCTTCGGTCAAGGTCACGGTCACCGCGTCGCCCAATGCGAAGACCCGGCCGGTCCGCCGACCGACCAGCCGGTGCGCGCGCCGCGTCGTGGTCGTAATAGTCGGAGGGGAGGCGCGAGATCGGGATCAGCCCGTCGGCGCCGCTATCGGGCAGCGTGACGAACAGGCCGAAGCGGGTGACGCCGGTGATCCGCGCCTCGAACACCGTGCCGATATCGCCGCCGAGCAGGGTCGCGCGGTAGCGGTCGAGCGCGCCCGCTCGGCCGCCGCGGCCCGCCGCTCGGTCGCCGAAATGTGCTCGCCGATACCGCCCAGCGCCTCGCCAGCCTCGCGCGCCGGCCGCGCGTCGCCGGCCAGGGCGCGATGCACGAGCAGATCGGCATAGCGCCGGATCGGCGAGGTGAAATGGGCATAGCGCGGCAGGGCCAGGCCGAAATGCCCGATATTGTTGCGGGCTGTATACCGCCTGCGCCTGGGTGCGCAGCACCAGCTCGTTGACAATCTCAGCTTCCGGGGTCTTGCGCCGCGCGCGCCAGGATGCGGTTGAACAATTCCGGCCGCACCACCTGTCCCTTGGCGAGCGTCAGGCCGGCTATGCCGATCTCTTCGAGGAAATCGCGCAGCGCCGCGAGTTTTTCCGGGTCGGGCGAGTCGTGCACCCGGTACATGCAGGCGATGCTGGCGCGATTCCAGTTCCTCGGCCGCGGCGACATTGGCGAGGATCATGAACTCCTCGATCAGCTTGTGGCTGTCGAGGCGTTCGCGCGTCGCAATCGCGATCGGCCGCCGCTCGGCGTCGAGCAGACGCGGTGCTCCGGCAGGTCGAGCGCCAGCGCGCCGCGCGCAATGCGCGCCCGGTCGAGTGCCGCGAATGCGCCGTAGAGCGCCGCGAGACGCTCGGCCGGGAGCGGCACGGGCTCGGCGGTGCCGTCACGCGCCGCCTGCACCGCCTCGTAGGTCAGGCGCGCCGCCGAACGCATCAGGCCGCGCTCGAAACGGTGCCGCCGCTTGCGGCCGCTGGCGTCGATCCACAGATGCGCCGCCAGGCAGGCACGGTCTTGTTGCGGCATCAGCGAACACAGATCGTTCGACAGCGCCTCGGGCAGCATCGGCACAACGCGGTCGGGGAAATACACCGAGTTGCCGCGCTTCGCCGCCTCGCGGTCGAGCGCGCTGCCCGGCGTCACATAGGCGCCGACATCGGCGATCGCGACGACGATGTGCCAGCCGCCGGGATTGGCCGGGTCGGGGTCCGGCTCGGCCCAGACCGCATCGTCGAAATCGCGCGCGTCGCTGCCGTCGATCGTGACCAGCGCCAGGTCGCGCAGATCGACCCGCCCGGCCACGCCGATCGGCCGGGCGGCCTCTGCCTCGGAGATCGCCTCGGCCGGGAATTCGGTCGGGATTTCGTAGGCGGCGATAACCAACCGGCTGATCGCATCGGGGGACGAGGCCGAACCGAGCCGCTCGACGATCCGCGCCCGCTTGCCGCCAAACGCGCGCCGGCGCCTCGACCGCGACGACCAGTTCGTTATCGTCGATCCCGACGGCGTCGTGGCCGAGCACCCGGTATTCGGTGCGGTCGCGCCGATCGGCGGAGATGATCTCGCCGCCGTCATGCGTGCGGCGAAAGACGCCGACAATACGGTTCGCGACGTGCTCGATGCGCCGGACGATCGTGGCCTCGATGTCACCGTTTTCGAGCGCCGCCAGCCGTACCAGTGCCCGCTCGCCGAGCGCCAGTTCGTCGCCCGCCGCGCCGACCAGCCGAAACGTCAGTTCCTCGTCATCTTCCAGCGTCGCGACCGGCCGCACCAGCGGCGTCCCGTCCGCATCGCTGCCCGATCGCTCGACCGGCAGGACATCAGGGTACGCCGCCCGACGCGATTTGCGATTGCCTGGGCGCGGACCGCGCGTTGCGGTGATTGAACGTCGGGCCACTCTGCGCTCGCTTCAAAATGAAGACTTAACATGGGAGTGACCGCACTGCCGCGCGATCCCTCGCCGATGCTCAATCAGCGGGCAAAGGGAAAAACCGATTAGGGCGGCATCCGATCAAGTTCTATCACGATCCGTTGTCGTCCCTGCGCAAAGCAGGGACCCATTTTTCAGCAACTTCCAAGCTGCCCGGTGGGTCCCTGCTTTCGCAGGGACGACAATTTTTGATGGGGTGTGACTTCACTTGATCGAATGCAGCTCTAGGCGGGCCGACGCGTTGCCGGCTTTGCGCCTGTCTTCGCCGCTGGCTTGGCTTTCGCCTTTGGTTTGGCTTTTGCCTTGGCCTTCATCCCAGCGGCGGCACGTTTTGCGGGGGCTCGCGGGCCGGCTTTTTCGTATCGGCCGCAGCGGGTGTGGCTGCGGCAGCAGCAGCTTTGCGAACCGGGCGGCGCGGTTTGCCCTTGGCGCGCTGCACCGCGAGCAGCCGCGACGGCGTCCTCGACCGGATAGGTGTCTGGGTCGGCGCCCCTCGGCAGCGAGGCGATCAACCCGTCATGGCTGACATAGGGGCCGTAGCGGCCCTTGATAGAGGCCGATCGTGCCGCCTTCGGGATGGGCGCCGACTTCGCGCAGCAATTGCGGGCCGCGCCGCTGCCCGGTCTTGGCCTCTGCGAGCACCGTCACCGCGCGGTTGAGGCCGATCGTCAGCACATCGTCGTCGGCGCCAAGCGAGGCGAAGGACGTGCCGTGCTTCAGATAGGCGCCGAACCGGCCGATGCCGGCGATGATCGGGTCGCCGGTTTCGGGATGACGGCCGATGTCGCGCGGCAGCGCCAGCAGGCGCAACGCGGTGTCGAGATCGACATCGGCCGGCTTCAGCCCGCGCGGCAACGCGACGCGGCTTCGGCTTGCTGCCGTTCTCGGCGCTTCGCCAAGCTGGAGGTAATGGCCGTAAGGGCCTTTCTTCAGCATGACGCCGTGGCCGCTGACCGGGTCGGTGCCGAGCGTCGTGTCGGGCGCCGGTCGGCCTCGCCATCAGCCTCGACCCCGAAGGCGCGGGTGATAGCGGCATTCGGGGTAGTTCGAGCAGCCGATAAAGGCGCCGAACTTGCCGAGCTTGAGGCTCAGCCGGCCTTCGCCGCAGACCGGGCAGAGCGCGCGGGTCGACTGCCTGTCGCCGGTCATCGGGAAAGAAATGCCGGCCGAGTTCGGCGTCGAGCGCTTCCAGCACCGCCTTGATCGTCAGATCCTTGGTGCCGTCGATCGCGGAGGAAAAATCGCGCCAGAAATTGCGCAGCAACTCCTTCCAGTCGACCTTTCCGTCCGAGACTTCATCGAGCTGGTTTTCGAGGTCGGCGGTGAAATTGTATTCGACGTAGCGCTCGAAAAAGCTGCTGAGGAACGCGGTGACCAGCCGGCCGCGGTCCTCCGGGAATAAAGCGGCGCTTGTCGATCCGCACATAGCTCGCGGTCCTGCAAGCACCTGGATGATCGAGGCGTAGGTCGAGGGCCGGCCGATGCCGAGTTCCTCGAGCTTTTTGACGAGGCTCGCCTCGCTGTAGCGCGGCGGCGGCTGGGTGAAATGCTGGTTCGGGGTGACCGCGCCACGCGCCAGCTTTTCGCCGCTCGCGCATCGCCGGCAGGCGGCGGCCGTCGCCTTCTTCGTCCCGGCCGACGTCGTCGCGGTCTTCCTGATAGAGCTTCAGAAACCCGTCGAACACGACGACCGAGCCGGTCGCATGCAGCTGAACCCGGCCCGGTATGCTCGGCGATGTCGACGCTGACCTGGTCGAGCAGGGCCGAGGCCATCTGGCTCGCCACGGTGCGCTTCCAGATCAGCTCGTAGAGGCGGCGCTGGTCGTTGTCGAGATGGCGGGCGACATCGGCCGGGCGGCGGGCCAGGTCGGTCGGGCGGATCGCCTCGTGCGCTTCCTGCGCGTTCTTGGCCGGGCTGCGATAGACGCGCGGCTCGCGCCGGCACATAGCGGGCGCCGAATTCGCTGCCGATCAGTTGCGCGCGCCGCGGCGATCGCCTCGGCGGCGATCGCGACGCCGTCGGTGCGCATATAGGTGATCAGGCCGACCGTCTCGCCGTCGAGGTCGATGCCTTCGTAGAGCCGCTGCGCCATCTGCATCGTACGGCTGGCGCCAAAGCCGAGCTTGCGCGAGGCCTCCTGCTGCAAGGTCGAGGTGGTGAAGGGCGGGAACGGGTTGCGGCGCACCTCGCGGTGCTCGACCGAGGCGACGGTAAAGCCGTCGCCGGCCAGGATCGCCTCGGCGGCGGCGCGCGCCTTCGCCTCGGTGTCGAGGTCGAAGCGGTCGAGCTTTTTGCCGTCGAGATGCGACAGCCGGGCGGTAAAGCGGTCGCCGGCCTCGGTTTTGAACTCGACCTCGATCGTCCAGTATTCGCGGGCCTTGAAGCGCCTCGATCTCGGCTTCGCGCTCGCAGATGAGGCGCAGCGCCACCGATTGCACGCGGCCGGCCGAGCGGCTGCCCGGCAGTTTGCGCCACAGCACCGGCGACAGCGTAAACCCGACGAGATAGTCGAGGGCGCGGCGGGCGAGATAGGCGTCGACCAGCTCGCCATCGATCTCGCGCGGGTTGCTGGAACGCGTCGAGCACCGCGTTGCGGGTGACCTCGTTGAAGACGACGCGCTTGACGTCGACATCCTTCAGCACGCGGCGCGCCTTCAGCACCTCGCGCAGATGCCAGGAGATCGCCTCGCCCTCGCGGTCAGGGTCGGTCGCGAGAAACAGTTTGTCGGCGCCGCGCACCGCCTCGGCGATCTCCTTCATGTGCTTTTCGGACTTGCCGTCGACCTCCCACGACATCGCGAAATCGTAGTCGGGGAGCACCGAGCCGTCCTTGGCCGGCAGGTCGCGGACATGGCCGTAGCTGGCGATGACCTTGTAGTCGCGCCCGAGATACTTGTTGATGGTCTTCGCCTTCGCGGGCGATTCAACGATGACGACGTTCATGCAAGTCATTCAAAAAAGCGCAGCGCTAACGAGAGGTTAGCGCAGCGAAACCAGGTTGCCGGGATGACGCTCGACGCGGCCCGCAAGTTCCAACTCGAGCAGCAGCGTGGCGACGGAAGCGGCTGACAATTGGCATTGGCGCACCAGTTCGTCAACCGCGACCGGGGTCGGGCTCAGCTTTTCGACGATCAGGTCGAGCGCTCGTCGGTCGCTCGCTGAGCCGGATGGCGCGGCAGGGCGGGTGCGGCCGAGCCGGCCGCGGGACAGCGGCAGAGCGCTGCTGTCGCGATACGACGTATCGCGCCAGCGGTGGCCCGGTGCAGCAGCGGCCCGAGCTGCTGCCAGAATGTCGGCGGCGGTCTCGGTCAGCGTCGCGCCGTTGCGCAGCAGATCGTTGGCGCCGCGGCTGCGCGGGTCGAGCGGCGACCCCGGCACCGCGAACACCTCGCGTCCCTGTTCGAGCGCGAGCGCGCGGTGATCAGCGAGCCCGATTTCGCCGCCGCCTCGACCACGACGACGCCGAGCGCCATGCCCGAGATGATGCGGTTGCGGCGCGGAAAGTGCCGCGCCTGCGGCTCGGTGCCGAGCGGCAATTCGGCGACGACCGCGCCGTCGCGCGCCAGCGCATCGTAAAGACCGCGGTTTTCTTCCGGGTAGACGATGTCGGCGCCGCCGGCGACGACCGCCACCGACCCGGTCGTCGAGCGCGCCGAGATGCGCCGCCGCGTCGATGCCGCGTGCCAGGCCGGAGACGACGACGATGCCTTCCTCGCCGAGCTCGGCCGCGAGATCGCGCGCGAGACGCCGGCCGTTGGCCGAGGCGTTGCGGGCGCCGACCATCGCGACCATCGGCGCCAGCAGCATTTCGGGGCGGCCGAGCACGGTCAGTACCGGCGGCGCGTCCTCGACCGCGCGAGAGCCGGCGGGTAGAGCGGTTCGCCCCAGCAGACGAGACGGCCGCCGATGCCGCTCGATGGCCTTCAGTTCGCGCTCGGCGTCGCGGCGGGGCGACCGGCGTCACGGGTCGCGACAGACGGGGCAGCGCGTCGAGCGCTGCGGCGGCCGAACCGAAGCGGCGCAACAAGGCGTAAAAGGTTACCGGACCGACGCTTTCGCTGCGGCAGAGGCGCAGCCAGTCGAGGCGTTCCTGCGGTTCGAGGTCGCGCGCGGCCAGGGCCGGGTCAGCCTTTCCCGAACGAGATGCGGCTCTCGGTGCCGGCCAGCAGGCGGTGGATGTTTTCGCGGTGTCGCAGCACGATCAGCACGGCGATGACAGCGATCAACCCCGCCGAGGCCGGCTCGACCCAGAACGGCGCAAGCACCGCGCTCGCCACCGCCGTGACCAGCGCGGCGAGCGACGAATAACGAAAGATCACCGCTGTCGCGAGCCACAGCGCCACAGCGGCGAGCGCCAGCGGCCAGGCGATCGCGAGCAGCACGCCGAGCGCGGTCGCGACGCCCTTGCCGCCGCGAAACCCGAGCCACACCGGAAACATATGCCCGAGCACCACCGCCCCGGCCGCCGCCAGCGCCGGTTCCGGCCCCCATAGCGCCCCGATCAGCGCCGCCGCCAGCCCCTTGGCGAGATCGAGCACCAGGGTCAGCGCGGCCAGCGCCTTGTTGCCGGTGCGCAGCACGTTGGTCGCGCCGATACTGCCGGAGCCGATGCGGCGGATATCGCCAAGCCCGGCAAGCTGTGTCAGCACCAGCCCGAACGGGATCGACCCAAGCAGGTAGCCGATGATGGCGGCGATCAGGATTGCGGTCATCCCTACACCCGCGCGAAAATCGTGCGGCCATCGACGATCGTGCGTTCGACGCGGCCTTTGACGACGCGGCTGTCGAATGGCGCATTCTTTGATTTCGAGCGAAATTCGTCGGTGCGGATGCACCATTCCGCGTCGGGGTCGAACACCACGAGATCGGCCGGCGCGCCGGGACTGAGCCTTCCGACATCGAGCCGCAGCACTTGCGCCGGGTTGATCGTCAGCCGCCGCAACACCTCGATCAGCGACAAATGCCGGTTGTGGTACAGCTCCAGCGACAAAGGCAGCAGGGTTTCGAGCCCGACGATGCCGTAGCTCGCCGAACTGAACGGCAGGCGCTTCGAATCCTGGTCCCACGGCGCATGATCGCTGGCGATCGCGTCGATCGTGCCGTCGCGCAGTCCCTCGATGACGGCGCACCGGTCGGCCTCGCTGCGCAGCGGCGGCGACAGCTTGGCGAAGGTGCGGTAGTCGCCGATCGCGCTTTCGTTCAGCGCGAAATAGGGCGGGGCGGTGTCGCAGGTCACCGGCAGGCCGGCGGTCTTGGCATGGCGCACCGCCTCGATCGCACCGGCGGTCGAGATATGCGCGACGTGGTAGCGCGCGCCGGTGATCTCGACGAGGCGCAAATCGCGCTCGACCATGATCAATTCGGCCATCGGCGTGATCGCGGGCAGACCAAGCCGCGTCGCGATTTCGCCCTCGGTGACTTCGCCCGCGCCGCCGAGACTTGGCTCTTCCGGGTGCTGGATGACCAGCTGGTCGAAGCTGCGCGCGTAGGCCAAGAGCCGGCGCATCACCAGCGCGTCGGCCACCGCATGGACCCCGTCGGTAAAACCGACCGCGCCATTCGCGGCGAGCAGGCCGATTTCGCTGAGTTCTTTGCCGGCAAGCTTCTTGGTGGCGGCGGCATAGGTGTGGACTTTCGCGAGCTTCACTTCGCGGGCGCGGCGCGCGAGAAACTCGACGACCGACACGTCATCGACCGGCGGCTCGGTGTTGGGCAGCGCCACCATCGTCGTGACGCCGCCGGCCGCCGCCGCCTGCCCGCCGCTCTCGATCGACTCCATGTGCTCGGCGCCGGGCTCGCGCAGCTGCACCCGCATATCGACCAGACCGGGGGCGAGGCAGAGACCTTGCAGATCGATCGTCTCGGCGTCCCCGATGTCTCGTGCCGTCACCGCCGGGCCGACCGCGGCAATGCGATCGCCCTCGACCAGCAGATCGCCGCGCGCGTCGAGGCCGCTCGCCGGATCGAGCAGCCGCGCGTTGCGGTAAAGGCGGCGCGACGCGCTCACTGGATCGCCATCATTGAATAGGCGGCCCGTTGTCGCCGTCGCGGGCGAGGATTTCGAGGCATGCCATGCGCACCGCGACGCCCATCTCGACCTGCTGGCGGATCAGGCTGCGGTCGATGTCGTCGGCGACGACGCTGCCGATCTCGACGCCGCGGTTCATCGGCCCCGGATGCATGATCAGCGCGTCGGGCTTGGCGACCTTCAGCTTGTCGTAATCGAGCCCAAAGAAATGGAAATACTCGCGGGTCGAGGGGATGAACGAGCCGTGCATGCGCTCGGTCTGCAGCCGCAGCATCATCACGATATCGACATCCTTGAGCCCGCCCGCCATGTCGTGAAACACCTCGACTCCGAGCTTTTCCACCGCCGCCGGCAGCAAGGTACGCGGCGCCACCACCCGCACATGGGCGCCGACGATGTTGAGCAGCGCGATATTCGAGCGCGCCACCCGGCTGTGCAGCACATCGCCACAGATCGCGACGGTCAGCCCGCTGAGCGTGCCCTTGCGGCGGCGAATCGTCAGCGCGTCGAGCAGGGCCTGGGTCGGGTGCTCGTGGCTGCCGTCGCCGGCATTGATAACCGCGCAATCGACCTTTTCCGACAGCAATTGCACCGCCCCCGACTCGGGATGGCGCACCACCAGCACGTCGGGGTGCATCGCGTTGAGGGTCATCGCCGTGTCGATCAGCGTCTCGCCCTTGCGCATCGACGAGACCGCGACGGCCATGTTGATGACATCGGCGCCGAGCCGCTTGCCGGCGACCTCGAACGAGGTGCGGGTGCGCGTCGAGTTCTCGAAAAAGCAGTTGATCAGCGTGCGGCCGCGCAGCCGCGCATTCTTTTTTTCGGCCTGCCGGTTCATCTCGACATAAGTATCGGCGAGATCGAGGACATGGTCGATGTCCTCGCGGCTCAGCCCTTCGATGCCGAGCAGATGCCGGTGCCTAAAATTGTATTCCTGCATAAGGTCCGGATCATAGGGACGCGCCGGCAGGGCAGCAAGGTCAGCCAAAAAAATCGGCAGCGTTGCGGATGATCATGCGGGCGTCGCCGACCCGGCGGGTGATGCCGATCCTATCGAGGTATTCGAGGACCTCGATCGTCAGATTGCGGCCGATGCCGCTGCGGTCCTTGAAGCCGGCGGCGGTGAAACTGTGTTCCGGGGTTTCGTCGGAGAGCGCGGCGGCAATCTCGGTCAGGCGCACCAGCGTCTCCGGCAGGAAAAAGCGGTTGGGGGCGACCGGGGCGACGCGGCCGAAGCGCTCGACGCGCTTCAAAAACCGGGTCAGCGGCTCCGGCTCCATGCCGAGCGTGCCGGCCAGTTCGCGCACCCGCGGCGGCCGCAAGGTGCGGTCGGCCAGCAGTGGCCGCACCCGCTGCCACAGCTTTTCGTCCTCGCGGCCGAGGCGCGGTTCATGGGTGGGCAGGTGCAGCAGCGCGCCGCTGCGGATGGCGCGCCGATCGGCGATCAGCGCTGATAGCGCGGCCTCCAACGCGGCGGCCGGAGCGGTGCCGCGCAACCGTCCGAACAGTGCATTGCGCGCCGGCCCGAGCGAATCCGGCTGGGCCCGGTGCCATTCCTGCAACGCCGTGCAAATGCTGTCGCCGAGTCGCTCCAGATAGGCCGGGCTCAGCGCGATGCCCTCCGCGCCGCTGCCGAAGCGGCGGAAGCCGCCGGCCTCGACCAATGCTTCAATCTCTCCGAGCGGCAGGTTGCGCGACAGCGCCAACGGTGCCAGCGCGGCGATGCCGGCTGTGTCGAGCAGGCTTTCCAGCGCATCGCCCGCATCAGGCTCGGCCAATGCCGCCAGCACCGCGAGCCGGTCCGGCCGCGACCGGCCGCGCCGCGGCGGACCCGGATCGAGCACCCGTCCGCCGGCCAGCGTGTGCCGCGCCGCATGGTCGCGAATGACCACGCGGTCGCCCCACAGCGCCGCGATCGGGTGCTCCAACTCGATTTGTGCGAAATCGCTCTCGCCAGGGTCGATGGAGCGGCGGCCGAGCACCGTGAGCCGGCCGACGACATCCTCGGTGCCGAGGTGGAAATGTACCGGCAGGCCGGTGCGCAGTGGCCCCGGCGCGGTGCGTGAGACCATGATGCCCAGATCGATCCGGCTGACCGGGTGGTGCAATTGCGGGTCGATCACCCAGTCGCCGCGGCCGGGCTCGGCGCCGTCCGGAAAATTGCCGGCGAGGTTCAGCGCGCAGCGCTCGCCAGCAGCCGCCTGTTCGACCTTGCGGTTTTGCGCATGGATGCCGCGCACCCGCACTTCGACGCCGCGCGGGCTGACGCAAAGCCGGTCGCCAACGGCAATCTGGCCGGAGGCGGCGGTGCCGGTGACCACCAGCCCGATCCCCGGCAGTGAAAATGCCCGGTCGATCGGCATTCGGAACATGCCGGAGATTGGCCGCGCCGTCCGCTCCGCTACCACGGCGCGGGCGCTGTCGCGCAGGTGCCCGGTGAGCGCCGGGATGCCGTCGCCGGTGATGCTCGACACCTTGTAGATCGGGCTGCCGGCATGCCCGGCATCAGCAAGCAGCGCCGCGACCTCGGCCTCGACCGCGGCAAGGCGTTCGCCGGGCACCCGGTCGATCTTGGTGATGACCGCGGTGATGTGCGCGACACCGATCAGTTCGAGCACGTCGAGATGTTCGAGCGTCTGCGGCCGCGGCCCGTCATCCGCGGCGACGATCAGCAGGACCCGGTCGATCGACAGCACGCCGGCCAGCATGTTGGCGAGAAACCGCTCATGCCCCGGCACATCGACAAAGCCAAGCTCAGTACCATCCGGCAGGGTGGTGTAGGCGAAGCCGAGATCGATGGTCAGGCCGCGCCGCTTTTCTTCGGGGAGTCGGTCGGCGTCGACGCCGGTCAGCGCCCGCACCAACGCCGTCTTGCCGTGATCGATATGGCCCGCGGTTGCCAGGATCATGGGTCGGGTATGTGCTCCGTCGCCGCGTCCCGATTATCGCACAATCGCGGCGGGATGAAGTTGCCTTCGGAATCGTTCGCCTCTTTGGAGGCAGCATGCAGGACAGACGGGGCGAGCGGCGCCGCTTTAACGATGGAGACACCGGACAGGATCACCGGCCCGGTGGCCCGGCGATGGCGGCGCTGGTCATCGCCGCGATCGCCATCGCCGGATTGTACTTCGCCCGCCCGGTCCTGGAGCCGCTGGCGCTCGCGGTCTTGCTGAGCCTGCTGCTGTCGCCGGCGGTGCATTGGCTGCAGCATTACCGGTTGGGGCGTATGCCGGCGGTATTCGCGACCGTGCTGTTCGCCTTTGTCGTGATCATCGGGCTGGCGGCGGCGATCGGCGAGGAAGCGATCAACCTCGTGCAGAACCTGCCGCAATATGAAAACAACATCGCCACCAAGATCCGCTCGCTGAGCGGCGTGCCTGGCGCCGGCATCGTCGCACGCACAACGCGGGTGTTTCAGGAGCTGAGCAACGAGGTCGCCGCGGCGGCGCCGTCACTGGCCGGCGCCTCCGCAGCGGGCGGCGCCCCGATCCCGGTCGAGGTGCACAGTTCGGAATCGGCCTCGCTACTGACCCTGGGCAATGTCGTGGGGCCGATCTTGTCGCCGATAGCCTCGTGCGGGCTGGTCTTTCTGTTTGTCGTGATGATGCTGTTGAAGCGGGAGGATTTGCGCAATCGCGTCCTCCGCCTCGCCGGCGCGCGCGACCTGCACCGCACGACCGCCGCGATGAACGAGGCGGCCGAGCGGGTCAGCGGCTATCTATTGGCGCAGCTCGGGGTCGGCATCGCCTATGGCGTGCCGATCGGGCTTTGCCTGGCCGTGATCGGTATCCCCAACGCGGTGCTGTGGGGCATTCTCGGCGTTGCCTTCCGCTTCATTCCGTATCTCGGCGGCGCGCTGACCGCGGTTTTTCCGATCGCGCTGGCGATCGCGGTGTCGCCGGGTTGGGGCGATCTCGCCTGGACATTGCTGCTGTTCGCGACGATGGAGGTCATCATTGGCAATTTCGTCGAGCCCTGGGCCTATGGCCGCAGCACAGGCTTGTCGGCGGTTGCGGTGACCGCGGCGGCGGTGTTCTGGACGTGGCTATGGGGCGTCGCCGGATTGTTGCTGGCGACCCCGCTGACCGTGTGCCTGGTCGTGCTCGGGCGGCATGTGCCGAATCTGCAATTTCTCGACATCCTGCTTGGCAACCAGCCGGTGTTGTCGCCCGAGGAGACGCTGTACCAGCGCCTGCTGGCACGCGACCCGGAGGAAGCCACCGAACAGGCCGAGGCCTTTGCCCGCGACAAGTCGATCGAGGCGTTTTTCGACGAAGTCGCCCTGCCGGCCCTGGTCATCGCACAACACGACAGCGACCGCGGCGTGCTGACGGCAAAAGGGCGCGGCGTGCTGGCCGAAGGGTTTGCCGTCGTTCTCGATAACCTCACCGAGGACGACCCGGTCGTGACGGAACCCGATACGGAGACGGCGCCGGCCATCGCCTGCCTCGCGGTTCAGAGCGAACTCGATCTGGCGGCGTCGCTGATGCTGCAGCATCTCCTGCGGCTCGGCGGACACCACAATGTCGTGTCGTTGCCCGGCGCGGCGTTGCCGTTCAACCTCGACCGCCTGCCGCTGAACGATGTCGAGCTGATATGCCTGCCGCTGCTCAGCACGACATCGACCGCGCGGGTGCGTTATCTGGTGCGGCGGTTGCGGCGGCGGCTGCGCGGCGCGACGATCATCGTCGCCTGTCTCGATGCCGCTGATGTCGGCGGCGAGGTCATCACCGCCATCGGCGCCGACAAGGTCGCCACCACCCTGCGCGATGCCGTCGCCGCGATCGACGCGGCCCTTGAGGAACGGCGATCGGCCCCGGAAGCGGAAAACCTCGCGCGTGAGGTCGCCGGCTGACATCCGCCTAAAGAAGTAGAAAGTAACTAAAGCATCACGCGGCTGCGCCTAACGCGTGCCTGGACCATCGCCGTGGTTGAACAGACTATGGGGCCATAAAAGCCGCAACGGGTAGCAGAAATATCTGACTGAAACACGGCTGTCCGGCACGCCGGCTTGGGGCTTGGGGCAGCACATGGCGTTATCGCTTTATCTGGTGAACCCGGCGGCCGATTTCCCGACTTATTACGGGGCCGAAATCCTGACCGGGTCCGGTATGCCGGCCGGCGCGGCAATGGCCGATCTGGCCACCGCGACGGTGGCGGCGCTCGCTCCCGCGGATGCCGACATCACGATCTGCGACGAGGCGGTTGCCCCGGTCGATTACGATCATCCGGCCGAGTGGATCGCGCTGACCGGCAAGTCGAGCCAGCGCCAGCGGATGATCACCATCGCGACGGAATTCCGGCGCCGCGGCAAACGGGTCATCATCGGCGGTCCGTTCGCCAGCCTCGTGCCCGAGGCGATGCGCCCGCACTGCGATGTGCTGGTGCGTGGCGAGATCGAAGGCATTGCCGCCGAACTGTTCGCCGACCTTCGCGCCGGGCATCCGAAGCCGGAATATGCCGGCGACCGGCCGGACCTCGCCACCTCGCCGCGCCCGCGCTGGGACCTCTACCCCAATGGGAACGCAATTGTCGGCGCGTTGCAGACCTCGCGCGGTTGCCCCTTCGAGTGCGAATTCTGTGATGTCATCCAGTATCTCGGGCGCAAGCAGCGGCACAAGCCGATCGCCAGCGTCATCGAGGAACTCGAAACCCTGTACCAGCACGGGTACGCGTCGATCTTCCTCGCCGACGACAACTTCACGGTCCATCGCCGCCGCTGCCGCGAACTGCTCCAGGCGATCGCCGAATGGCGCAAGACACGCGGCGTCTCGTTCATCACTCAGGTTTCGATCGATGCCGCGCGCGACCTTGAACTGCTCGATTTGTGCGCTGCCGCCGGGGTGACGCAGGTGTTTATCGGGATCGAGACACCCATTGAAGCCAGCTTGAAAGAAGCCAAAAAGCGCCAGAACCTGCACATCGACCTTGCCGAGGAAGTGCAGGCCTTCATCGACCGCGGCATCGCCGTCTTTGGCGGGATGGTGGTTGGCTTCGATGCCGATGGGCCCGATGTGTTTGATTTGCAATACCGCTTCGCAATGGCAACCGCGGTCCCGATTTTCAGCGTCGGCTCGCTGATGGCGCCCGAGGCGACGCCGCTTTACGAGCGGATGCAGCGCGAAGGCCGGATCATCGCCGACAACTCCGACGTTCAAGTCGTGCCGTGGACCTCCAACATCGAGCCGCTGGCGATGAGCGGCGACGAGATGCATCAGGGAATGCGCTGGCTGTGCAACGCGCTGTACTCGCCGGAGGCGTTCGGCGAGCGGGTATTGCGGTTTGCCGAGACGTTTGGCCGGCGGGCAGCGCCCTTTACGCCGGCCCCGGAGCGCCGCTTTCCGCCGCAGCGTTCGATCAGCCGCGATGTCGGCAAGATTGCCGCGGCGACCGGGCGCCGCCTGACCGACGAGGCAAAACCCGTCTGGCTGCGCGTCTGGGCAACAACGGCGCGTCGCCCGTTCACCATCCCCTTCGTCAGGACGATGCTGTTCCGCTACGCCCAACTCCGCTTCATGTTCGAGCAGGAGCAGTTCTGGGATGGGCCGGCATGGCATGCCGGGGGGCCGTCAGCGCCGCTCTGACCGCTGCTCACCCGCGATAGCGCTCAAACCAATAAGGTGGCCGCCTAGGCGGCAGCGTCCACCGCGCGTCCAGCGCGGTTCGACTGGCGCGGACAAAGATTTCAGTGTGGTCGATCGTGCGGACCACGCTGCCGAACCCGAGCCCTTCCAACCGCGCCTCGACCTCATCCCAGGTAAAGCGCCGGTTGACCAGTGGCGCGTAGAGGTCATGCGCCTGATGCAGTTTTGCCTCGTCGCCGCGCGTTTTTCGCAGCAGGAATGCCCGCTGCGCCGCCCAATCGGGCAGGGCGTTGTACCGCACCCGCTCGCGAAACAGCGCGACATCGGCGGCAAACGATACGGATTTACGACCGTAGAGATACAGGTAGAGAACCCCCTCGGGCTTCACCAGACCGGCGATTTCCTGGAGCGCCCGGGTAAAGCTGCCGCAGTGATGCAGCACCCCCCAACAGAAGACCAAATCGTATGTCTTTCCGGGCGGCAGGTGCTGTGACACCTCTTCGAGCGGCGAGCGGATAAACGATTGCTCGACGGGCAGGCCTGCCAGCGCCAGACGCGTCTGCGCCAGCGCCGAGTTGTTGATATCCACTGCGGTAACATTGGCCCCGAGTTTTGCCAGACCATAGGACCAGCGCCCGCCGCCGCTGCCGCAATCCAGTACGTCCTTGCCGCGGAACCATAGCGGATCAAGGCACAGCTCCTCTTCACTGAGAATGCGCGCCACGTTCTCGCGGAACCACGGGTCGCTCAGGACCGCGTCGCCTTCCGGCAGCGAGGCCCATTGATGCGAAAACGCCTCCCGTGTCTGCAGCGCTGCAAGATCGGGCGCCTGATCCGGGTCGTGGACGATGCGGTAGAGCATCGCATAGAGCGCATCGACGTCACCGCGCAGGCGCAACGTCTCGCGCAACGGCGCCAGCCACCGCACCAGGCGCAGCCTGACGCGGCGGGCAATCGCTGCTTTCATCCCCGGGATGCGGGGCTGAGGAGGATGGGGCTAGCGACCGGACAGCGTCGGTTTGCGGCGCTCTCTCCAGGCCTGGTGCGCTTCCTTTTTGTCCTCGGTCAGTTCGAGCGCCATGAAACGGTAGAGGTCGGTATTCGCGCTTTCGCGCAATGAACTGTCCATGCCGATCGCCACGGCCTCCTTGGCGAGCCGCGCGGCGAGCGGCGGCAGGCCGGCGATATGCTCGGCGACCTCCATCGCCTTCGCCATCAACTCGCCGTGCGGCACCAGCCACTGCGCGAGCCCGATCCGGTAGGCTTCCTCGGCCTTGAGCGGAAAGCCCATCGCCACCTTCATCGCGTGGCCGCGCCCGACCCAGCGCGCCAGGCGCACCGTGCCGCCCTGGGCGGGCAGGATGCCGAGCGCAACCTGTGGCAGCCGCCATTCGGCCTTTTCCGACGCCACGATCATGTCGCAGCAATAGGTCACGATGCAGCCGATGCCGACGGCATAGCCGTTGACCGCGGCGATGGTCGGCTTGGCGAAATCCGACAGCAGGTTCATCGCCTGAAACCGCCGCCGCTTTGGCAGGGCCTCGATCGCGTCGGCGATCGAGTTGCTGGTATGGGTTTTCGGGTTTTTCAGGTCGGCGCCGGCGCTGAACGCGCCGCCCGCCTCGTCGCCGGTCAGCACGACGACGCGGATATCGGGGTCGTCCTCGATCTGCGGCAGCATCTCCTTCAGCGACGCATTGTAATCCTCGCCCCAGGCGTTGCGCGCGTGCGGCCGCGACAGCGTCAGGACGCCGATGGCGCCGCGTTTTTCGTAGAGCAAGGGCATGTGTTTCCTCCGAGGGCCAATTCGAACGCTGTCAGTGCGTTCTACTCGGCAGTCAACGCACTTCAAGGTTTCAATAAGAAATTGATTCCATTATCGAGTAGGGGCGCTGATATTCAGAAATTATTTTAGCTTCATCCATAAAATTTAGGTTTATCAAATTGACAGTACGGTAATTAGCATAAGTTTCAGTTTTTCCAAACAGCGTCATGCAATCGTTTAATTCATTCCCACACCAATTAATCATTTCCTGTACCAAGATCTTGCCTTCGCTCTTAGTGATCAGCTCCGTAAGTTTTTCACCCGAAACTGACTCTGCTCGTAGATGAGGATTTCTCTTTCCCTCGCCTAGGGAAGCAAAATTCGAATGATGTAGAAAAGAGACGCCTGTTGGTGTCAGTTTTTGAAGTATTTGAGGAATATAACTCTCCATTACTTCTTGTTCGGCATGGACGAGTGAATCAAATGAGAAGATAAGATCGAACATTCCATCAGGTGCATCCTTTAATGACAATCCATCATTCGACAAAAAAACGGCGTGTCTCGCAGTGACAAAAGAGCTTCGGCAACTTTCGACGCATTTCGGTGACAGATCAATTCCTAAATATTTGGTGCAAGCGGGCAGCAAGAACTTGGTCCACCTGCCAAAACCTGGGGCGATTTCGAGTATCGCACCTGCTGGCAAAAAGCGGTGCAAGCGGGGATAAAGCGCGCCGAACCATTGTGGTTCGCTGCCCCCCCAATTTCGGCTCCATTCCTCACCGCCTCGGCCCCAATCGTAATTGCGCCCCCATATCGCTGAATTCCACTCGACGCTGGGCATTTGATCATTCCTTCCGCTACATCTTCTTCGCTAAATTACGTAATTCGCCTTCAGCTCGGCGATCTCGCCCGCCGACAGGCCGAGCCAGCCGCCGTAGATTTCGTCGTTGTGCTGGCCGAGCTTGGGGCTCGGCAGGGCGTGCACCGGGTCGGCGCCGTGGAAGCGCAGGGCCGAGTTCGGCACGGTGATCGGGCCGATCTCGTCGTGCACGATGTCTTCGAGAAAACCGCGCTCATGCATGTGGCGGTCGTGCATGACCTCGTCAACCTCGCGCACCGGCGCCAGCGGAATGCGGCGCTGTTTGGCGATCGCGAAAATCTCCATCTTGCCGAGGGTGCGGGTCCAGTCGCTGATCGCACCGTCGACCAGCTCGCGGTTGGCGACGCGGGCGGCGTTGTCGGCAAAGCGCGGGTCGTCGCGCAATTCCTCGCGGCCCATCGCGGCCAGCAGGTTGTACCAATGCTCCTCGACCGCGAGGTTCATCGCGACATAGCCGTCCTTGGCCGGGTAGACGTTGATCGGCACGCGGCCGTGGCTGGCGTTGCCGGTGCGCTGCGGCACCTCGCCGGTGCGCCAGTAGGCTTCGAGCTGCGAGGTCAAGGTCGGATAGGCGGCCTCTTCCATCGCCACCTCGACGAGCCGGCCGATGCCCGGTGTGCTCGCGCTCGAACAGTGCCGTGATCGTCGCGGCGTAAAGGTGGATGCCGGACAGGAAATCGACCACCGCCGGACCCGATTTGAGCGGCGGCTCGTCGGGCAGGCCGGTGGCGCTGATCAAGCCCGGAGACCGCCTGGATCGTCAAATCCATCGCGAGGTTGTCGCGGTCCGGCCCGGACAGGCCGTAACCCGTGCCCGAGGCGTAGACCAGCCGCGGGTTGATCTCGCTCAGCACGTTGTACCCGACGCCGAGCCGGTCCATCACGCCCGGCGCGAAGTTTTCCAGCAGCACGTCGCCCTTCCTGACCATGCGGAACAGCAGGTCGCGGCCGCGCTCGTGCTTGAGGTTGAGCGTGACCGCGCGCTTGTTGCCGTTCAGCATCGCGATCGGAAAGGTCGTGCTTTTGCCGGGCGGGGCGCGGCGGCGCAGCGGCTCGCCGTTGCGGCGGCTCGATCTTGATGACGTCGGCGCCGGCCTTGGCCATCAGCATCGTCGCGTACGGCCCCTGATACACCTGCCCGAAATCGAGCACCGTGACCCCCGCCAGCGGCAGGTTTGCGCGCGTCATTTCCCCTCTCCCGCATTGCGGGAGAGGGTGGCTGCGGGCATCAGCCCGCAGACGGGTGAGGGTTTTTCCGCGGCAACACCCTCACCCGGCTCGCTGCGCTCGCCACCCTCTCCCGAACTGCGGGAGAGGGGATTCCGCGGCGGCACGTCACCGCCCCTTGAACGGGTGCGGGTTGGCGTTTTTCGGTGAAGGCGCGGGCGGCTTCCTGGAAGTCCTCGGTCAGATAGAGGCGGAACGGTTCGGCGATGAATTGCGCCTCGCGGGTCAGGCGCTGCATGTACCAGCGCCGCGTCCGCACCGTCGTGCGCACCGCGAGCGGCGGGTTTTTTGCCACCTGCAACGCCAGTTCGCGCGCCACTTCGAGGTGCTTGCCTTCCGGCGCGAGGCGGTTGAACAGCCCGGCCTGCAAGCCTTCCTCGGCGGTGAAGAAGCGGCCGGTCAGCGCGATTTCGTCGCCGAATGCGCCGGCGCTGCGGTACTGGAACAGCGCCCAATAGCGCGACGCGCCAAGGCCGCGCGAGGTTTCGGTCAGCTGAAACCGCGTTCCTTCGGCGGCGACGATCAGGTCGCATTCGAGCGTCAGCCCGAGCGCCAGCCCCAGCACATAGCCATGCACCGCGGCGATGACCGGCTTCCAGTTGACCGCGCGGGTCAGCAGGTCGGCGGAATTGGTGCCCCAGCCTTGCGGCCCGCCGAGCTTTTCGAATTCGTCGCGGCTGCGCAGCTGGCGCTGGCGCACATCGGCGCCGCTGGAAAACGCGCGGCCCTTGCCGTTGAGGATCGCGACTTCGGCTTCGGGATCGAGATCGAAGCGGCGCAGCGCCTCGGACAGCCCGGCGACAACCTCGTCGCTGACCGCGTTGAGCTTGTCCGGCCGGTTGATCGTGATCGTCGCGACCCGGTCCGCGCAGGAATATTCGACAAGCTGATCGGTCACCTGACCCTCCCAAAATGAAAACTGCCCGCAGGGCATTTGCCTGCGGGCAGCTTGCGAGGGCCGGGGAGGGCTGTCAACGACAGCCCTCCGGGAGAGTGGCAGACCTGCTTACACGCAGCCCACTTATACAACGTGAAAGATGTAGAGCAGGATGATGATCGGGATCGGAATCCCGAGGGCCCAAAAGAGAACGGGGCGCATATCTGCCGCCGTTATTTCTTGCCGACGAGTTCACGCACGGCGTCCTTGGCCTTGCCAATGGCGCTGCGCACATGGCCCTCGGCCTTTTCGGCCTTGCCTTCGGCCTCGAGATGCCGGTTGCCGACCATCTCGCCGGCCTTTTCCTTGACCGCCCCGGTGGCTTTCTTGATGCCGCCTTCGATCCGTTCCTTGTCCATCTTGCCAAACCTTCCAGGTGTTTTGCTCGTGATGGAAGAACAGGCAGCGGCATTGCGGGGTTCCGCCCCGCGCCGGTTATTCGCTCAACCTCTGGGTGCGGTATCGGTAAGGCCCAGCAGGCGCGCGGCATTTCCGCCGAAAATCAGGCGGCGCTGATCGTCGCTGAGGGCGGGCGAGCCCTCGACAAACCCGATCGGGTCGGCCTCGCCCATGTCGTAGGGATAGTCGGTGCCCATCAGCACATGGTCGGTGCCGTATTGCTGCACCAGGTATTCGAGCTGGTGGTGAGTGAACACCATCGTGTCGAAATGCAGGCGCTTCAAATAGGTGGTCGGGTCTTCCTTCAGATGCTCGCAGCAATCCGGTCGCGCCGCCGCGCCGTGGTCGATACGCCCGGAATAGGCCGGCAGATAGCCGCCGCCATGCGCGATGACGAATTTGAGCCCGGGATAGCGGTCGAGCACGCCGCCAAAAATCAGGTGATGCACCGCGATCGTCGATTCGAGCGGGATGCCGATCACGTTGCTGAAATAATGATCGCCAAACCGCCGCCCTTCGGTGAACCCCGACGGGTGCATGAAAATGACCGTGCCGAGTTCTTCGCAGCCGCTGAAAGATCGGGCGGAATTTCGGGTCGGAGAAATCGGTCCCGTCGACATTCGACGAAATCTCGATGCCGCGGAACCCCAGCATTCGTGATCCGCTCCAGTTCCTGGATGGCAAATTCCGGCGCCTGGAACGGGATCGTGCCCATCGGCGTGAACCGGTCCGGGTGACGGCCCACGATCTCGGCGAGGTTGTCGTTGACGGCGCGCGCCGATGCAAGGCCCAGATCGGGCTCGGTCCAGTAGAACATCTGCACCGGCGCGGGCGAGATTGCCTGCATGTCGATGCCCATCACATCCATGTCAGCAAGGCGCTTTTCGACCGAGGTCAGCTGGCTGTGGGTGCGCTCCATCTGCAGGCGCTGCACCTCGCGGGTGCGGTCATTGGCGAATTTCATCGTCGCGTCGCGTTCCGGGTTCCAGAACGGCCTCACCATCTCGTCCGCCTTTTCGAAATGGACGTGGCAGTGGATGTCGACCGTGAACCATTTGCCGCGCGCCCGCTGCGGCCCGGGAAAATAGCCGGGAATGCGGGTGCCGGGCGGTGTGCAGGTGAACAGCATGCGGGTTTCCTCTATTGTGGTTTCTCTCGTCGCGGCCGTGCTCCTTGGCGCCGACCGCAAATCCAGCACGCAAACCAATGACGGATTGGACCGGCTGTAGGCAATGCCGAACTGCCGGCCACATTCCGCGGAGCCCGAGTTTTCCCGATGCCCGAGTTTTTCTGATGACCGAAGCCACCGATCCACGCCGGCTGATTGCCTTCCAGGGCGAGCCGGGAGCCTATTCCGACCTTGCCTGCCGGCATGTCTATCCGGCCATGACAAGCCTGCCCTGCGCCGCGTTCGAGGATGCGTTTGCCGCGGTGCGCGAGGGCAGGGCGGAACTCGCCATGATCCCGATCGAGAATTCGGTGGCCGGCCGCGTCGCCGACATTCACCATCTGATGCCCGATTCCGGCCTCTATATCATCGGTGAGCATTTCGAGCCGGTGCACCACCATCTGCTGGTGCTGCCCGGCACGACGCTCGACACGATCCGCACGGTGCGCAGCCATGTCCACGCCCTCGGCCAGTGTCGTAACTTCATCCGTTCGCACGGATTACAGCCGATCGTACGCGCCGACACGGCCGGCAGCGCCGCCGAGGTCAAGCAACTCGGTGATCCGACCATCGCCGCGATTGCCTCGGAACTCGCCGGTGAAATCTATGGCCTCGTGTCATTGAAGCAGAACATCGAGGACGCGGAGCACAACACGACCCGCTTTATGATCATGTCGCGCGAACCGACCCGCGCCCCGCGCGGCGGCGTGACGGTGACGACCTATGTGTTCAACGTGCGCAATGTGCCGGCGGCGCTGTACAAGGCGCTCGGCGGCTTTGCTACCAACGGCATCAACATGACCAAGCTGGAAAGCTACATGGTCGGCGGCACCTTCACCGCGACGCAGTTCTACGCCGATGTCGAGGCCCACCCCGACGACCGCCCGCTGAAACTCGCTCTCGAAGAACTCGCGTTCTTCTCGACCGAAGTCCGCATCCTCGGCGTCTACCCGGCCCACCCCCTACGCATTGCCGCCCGGCAGGCGGAACCCACCTGAGTCATCCGTCGCCGTTGTCGGCAAGCTCAGCGAAATTCCGGATGCGCACGGTGCCGTCGGGAAAGCGCGCCGTAATTTCCAATTCCCCGCCCATTGCCTCGATAAACCGCCGCAGCGTGCTGACATACATGTCAGCCCGCTTTTCCAATTTCGCGACCGCCGGCTGTTCGACATGCAGGATTTCGCCCAGTGCAGCCTGCGACAGCTGGCGCGCGGTGCGCAGTTGAGCGAGGTCCATGTCACGGTCGAGCTTTTCCGCCAACTCGCCGATGCGGGCGCGCCGCCGGGGCGTCATCTTGGCTTCGAGTTCGGAAAACTTGTGACGGCCGGTCATATCAAACCCTCTGCTTTAAGCTCGTCGAGGTGGGTGTCGTAGAGCACATCTGCTCGCGGTACGTATTCCTCGTAGAAGCGGTCGTTTCCCGTTTTGTCGCCGCCGATGAGGAGGATCGCCGCCCGTCTGGGATCGAACGCGTAAAAGATGCGGATCGGGTCGCCGCGAGCCTGCACCCGCAATTCCCGCATATGGGCATGGCGAGAGCCGCTGACGCCCGAGGAAAACGGAAACGGCAACATCGGTCCCCGAGCCGCCAGGATACGTACCGTCGCGGCGATTCGATCTTGCTGGGCTGTGGTCAAATCATCCCACCAGCCACCGAACTCATCGGTATATTCCACCTCCCACGACATGAAGCGATATATTCCTTGTATGGAATAGTCGCAAGGCCGATTGAAGATAGGAAGGGCAGGGGATGAAAATAGTCGATGCCGTCGAACTGACCGGCATTGCGCGCCGGGTGTTTGTCGCGGCGGGGAGCGACGAGGAGGAGGCAGTCATCGTCGCCACCGATCTCGTCGAGGCCAATCTCAAGGGGCATGACAGCCACGGGGTCGGGATGATCCCGTCCTATCTGCGCAACCGCGACAGCGGCACCGTCAAGCCGAACGAGCCGGGCAAGGTGGCGAGCGACAACGGCTCGATTATCGTCTACGACGGTGAGCGTGGCTATGGCCAGATCGTGGCGCGCAACGCCACGCTGCTTGGCATCGAACGCGCGAAGCGGGATGGCGTCGCCGTCGTCGCCTTGCGCAACCCGCACCACATCGGCCGGGTCGGCACCTATGGCGAGATGTGCGCCGCTGCCGGGATGGTGTCGATGCACTTTGTCAACCTGACCGACCAGCGCCCGGCCGTCGCGCCGTGGCGCGGGCGCGACGGCCGGTTTGGCACCAACCCGCTGTGCATCGCGATCCCCGGCCCCACGCCGGAGCGGCCGATCGTTTCCGATATGGCGACGAGCCGCATCGCGATGGGCAAGGTGCGAGTCGCGCGCAACAAGGGCGAAGC
The DNA here is from genome assembly GCA_963737875.1 of uncultured Alphaproteobacteria bacterium. Lineage (GTDB taxonomy): Bacteria > Pseudomonadota > Alphaproteobacteria > ATCC43930 > CGMCC-115725 > DATARH01. Next base: position 405,704 of record CAVTUM010000009.1, read on the forward strand.
GATCGCCGGCGAGACGTTGCTCGACCAGCACGGCGACCCGACAACCGACCCCAAGGTCATGTACCAGCGGCCGCGCGGTGCGCTGCTGACGTTTGGCGAGCACAAGGGGTACGCGCTCGCCTTCATCTGCGAAATGCTGGCCGGCGCGATCACCGGCAGCGGCACGATGCGGCCGGAGCGGCAATCGGCTGAGACCACGACCAACGGCATGCTGACCGTCGTGATCGACCCGGCCCGCATCACCGACCAGGCGTGGCTGAAGGACGAGATCACGGCGATGACCGACTATATCACGTCATCCCCGCCGCGCTCCGCGAACGAACCCGTGCTGATTCCCGGCGACCCCGAACGCGCCAACCGCGCCGCGCGCCTGCGCGACGGCGTCCCGATCGACGACGAAACCTGGCGCGAAATCGCCGCCGCCGCCCGCGGGGTCAACGTGCTGATCGAGATGTGATCGGCTCCAGGAAAACCAGTTACATCCGGCCCGGGCTCGACACCTGGAATTAAGATGAACCGTGCCGCCGGCCAACAAAGAGTGGTTGTCAAGGAGGCGATGTAATAGCCTTGGCTACCCCCGCAGCGGAGCCGGGGGACGGGGGCTTGGGGATGTGGCGCCGCTCAGCGAATAAAAATCCCATAACCATAGTCAACCCGACCGCCGATATTTTCCTGCCGGCGAAACTTGTGGCCGCCAATGCCGCCAGCGATGCGAGCGATTGGCACCGCGCAATTGTGTTGTGGGAAGCGCTGCGCGAACAACATCCCGGGGATGCGTTGTGCTGGCGCAAGGCCGGCGAGGCTTACTACCAGGCCGGGCGGGCAAAGCGGGCCGAAGCAATCCTCAAAGAAGCAACAAACCGATTTCAAGACGATTTCTGGATTTCATATAATTATGTGCTGGTCGCCCAGCGGATGCGTAATTGGTCAAAGGCATTAGGACGAGCGAAAGAGCTTCGCAGCCGATTTCCCGACATTTCAATAAGCCATGTCCTGATCGGTGAAGCCTTTCGCAACCTGCGCAAACTCGACGAGGCGGAAGTCGCGTTTGCCGGGGCGGTCGAGCGCTTTCCAGGTGATGAGTGGCCGCTTTACCACTACGCTGAACTCGCGGAATTTCGGCAGGATTGGGAGACGGCGCTGCGGCGATGGGAGGCGCTGCTGGCAGCGTCACCGGATCATCGAGATGCGCGGTCAGGCAGGGCCCTGGCATTGCGCAGGCTCGGGCGTCTTGATTTGGCGCCCGCTGCCGAGACCTCGCGGCCGGCGCCCGTCCGCGAAGCCGATGCGCTGATGGAGGCCACCTCGGTGTGGCGTCGCTTACTCGCTCGGCAACGGGAAACCAAAAACGGTGCCGCGACCACCGTCAGCCCGATGACCGATGTCTTCCTGCCGGCGAAACTGGCAGCCGCCAATGCCGCCAGCGATGCGGGCGACTGGCACCGTGGAATTGTGTTGTGGGAAGCCTTGCGCGAACAGCACCCCGGCGAGGCGTTGTGCTGGCAAAAAGCCGGCGAGGCTTATTATCGTACCGGACAGGGAAAGCGCGCCGAAGCGATCCTTGAAGAGGCAACGAGCCGGTTTAATGATGATTTTTTGATTGCCTACAATTATGTGCTCGTCGCCCAGCGGATGGTTAACTGGTCGGAGGCATTGCAACGAGCGGAAGCGCTCCGCGACAGATTTCCCGACAATGCAATAAGCCATGCAGTAATAGGCGAAGCCTATCGCGGCCTCGGGCAGCTCGACGAGGCGGAAGTCGCGTTTGGCAAGGCGGTCGAGCGGTTTCCAGGCGAAGAGTGGAACCTGATCCACTACGCCGAACTGGCGGAGGTTCGGCAGGATTGGGGTGCCGCGCTCTGGCGGTGGGAAGCGCTGTTGGCAGCGTCGCCCGATCATCCAAACGCCCGCGTCGGCAGGGCCCAGGCACTGCACAGGCTGGGGCGGCTTGATTTGGCGGCGGCTGCGGAGGCGGTCGCTGACGAAGCCCGCCGGCAGCGCGGGGGCATTGCCGAGTTGCCGGCGCGGGTCGCCGAAGCGGACGTGCTGATAGAGATCACGTCGATATGCAATTTTGCCTGCACCTATTGCGTGTCGCCAATGAAGCTGCGCGAAAAAAAGGAGATGTCGATCGAGACCTTCCGCCAGGTCATCGAGCAGGTCGCGACGTTTACCACCAAGCCGAATTCGGCTGGCCGTTGATGGTGAACCGACAGGCCATCCGCGTTTCCGTGAAATGGCACTACTGGCGAACGAGTATGGGTTGCCGATTTGGGTCGCCACCAACGGCTCACGGCTCGACCCGAGCTTTCTCGATATCTGGATGGACCCGCTGATTTCGATGTCGACGTTGCCGGAAGAGCTGGCCAAGCGACATAACAAACTTGATTTCGATTCCTATATCGCGCGCATTGTCGACTATACGGCCGCCTGGTCGCGTTCTTCGGCCCGTCAGAACCTGAATTTCCAGATCATTCACTATCCGCAACTTGATGCGACCGCGGAGGCGGACTATCGGCGACGGAAGGACGCATTCCTGGTCGAATTCTGCCAACGCGCCGGGCTCTATGAGAGCTGCTCCGAGCAAAACTCAGTCGAAGACGAGGACTATCATTTCCGGCGCAAGGCGCATCCCGGCGTGCTCCATTTTCTGAAGCAGCGCGTGACAGCGGGCGGCCTCTATCCGGTCGACGGCAAGATGGTTGCCCGGGAACGTGCGACAGCCGGCTTCTGCAATGCGCCGTGGCGCCAGCTGGTGGTCCATAGCAACGGCACAATCGGCGCCTGCTGCACCGATTTGAGCGGCGGCACCACGTTCGCCAGCGCAGAAGAAGCCGCGACAATCCCGATCAGGCAGCTATGGGAATCAAGCCCTCGAATAACTGCGATGCGCGATGCCTTCCTGCAAGGGCGTGTCGAGCTTGACGTGTGCCAGCGTTGTCTGAGCCAGGGGCAGGTCAGGTACTTATGATCAGCTGAGGCCGCGGCGTCCTGGCCTCAGCCGATCGCGCGATAGACGCCGTGCAACTCGGTGGCCCTGCCGCCGGAAAGGAAGTAATCGATTTCGGCAGCAACCAGTGATCTGATTATCTCGACATCTTCCGCGGCTGCAAGGTTGTAGTTGTTGAAATAGGTCTGGTTGACGAGGCGCCAGAGGAAGCAGTTGCGCTTGTAGATGTCAACCGGCACGAAATGGCGGGCCAGGGTCGACTCGATGTCCTCACTGCGGATACCTTCGAAAGTCGCCTCGGCATAGTCCCGGTCGGAAATCTCGGTATCGACTTCCCCCGTATGGGCGTTGCGGCGCAGTCGGTCTGGCAGGGAGCGGAAGATGCGGTTGGCCTCGTCGAGACAGTCCGCATCCAGCCGATTGCCATTGGGGCCAATTTGTTCGCCGATGAGCCATAGCTCCCCGCCGGGTCGCAGGGCGTGGTGCAATTCCCGCCAAAGGTACTCCAGCTCAACGACGTGATGGACCCCGGAGACAAAAATCGCGACGTCAAAGCTCTCGGGCGGCAGTTCAATGGCGTTGACGTCTTGAACGGCAGTCGTCACCTCACAGTTTTCCGGCATCGCTGCTGCCGCCTGATCGAGTAGCGACTGGTTGAAATCGACCAGGGTGAGGGAAACCGGCTGGTCGGTCGACCGGATAATTGCTGCCTCGACCTGCGCGGTGCCGGCACAGCACGATATGATGCTGAGAGTGCGGCTTGCCGCCAGATTTGCCAGACACTGATGGAAGTTCGGAGGCTTGATCCGGAGCCCGGCGAAAAGCAGGCGATGGGCGAAATGGTAAACATTATCAAACTCATCCGGCATGATGGACGAGATATCGGGTCGTGGTGATAGCGAAAGATGCCTGCCGGATGCGGCAGGCCGTAGCGCCGCGGCGGGCGTCATTTTTCGCTTGCGTGCGTCAAAGATATCGTGGTCGTACACGCTCGCGAAATGAGCAAGTTCGTTGCTCAGGCGCAGTTCATGGAAGGCACGAGCGCGCAGCAGGGGAATTTGATGCCTGTGCCCGATCACCAGTTCTGATATCGCTAACGCAGAAACGCAATTAGAGGATTCGCCCCGGCAGGTTCCGCCGCTTTGATGAACCGGGGGATGCGGGTCGTCCCCGCGGTTCCGGAGTTGCCGGAGCCTGCCCAGCCAACCAAGGCTCGGTTCTTTGAGAGGCAGGGCCGACGCCGACGCCGACGCCGAAACCGAAACCGAAACTTCAAGGCGGTTGATAGCTCGCGCCAAGTGGCCAAGGCTTACGCGCACATCGAGGAGTTCGGGTCGTTCGGGATTTGTGATGGGCACGGTCAACAGATGAACAGGCCCGTCTCCGGTCAGCATTTTGAGATTAAGCGTGCAACCTTCTGGCGGGATTTCAGGAAGACTGCTGCCCAGAGATACAAATAACTCAACATCCCGATCGCCGGTAAATGGAATCTCCCAGCGCTCGCCGACCTGTAGAATCAGGCATGGCCTTGATTTGTTCAAATGCAGGGGAGATTGCCACCGAGAGATTTTCGGCTGACCGACCGGTGTTATGATGGCCAACTCAGATGTTTCAGTAAGAACAAAGCTCATCGACGTTCCGCGGCCAGCCACAGCAAAGAGCGCCTACTGTCGCAATGTCGGTTGCGCATGGCAATCAGCGCTCCCCGACGGAGATCGGTCCAGGCTACAGCGCCGCCTCGGCGATGACGCGCATCGCCGCCGCATCGGCGCCGACCAGCACCAGGGAGCCGACGCTGTTGGTCTTGGCGAGGTGCTGCCACGCCTGCAGGCGGTCGCGGATGCGGTCGGGCGGGCCGATCAGCGAGATTTCGTCGATCATCTGGTCGGGCACTGCGGCGGCGGCTTCGTCGCGCCGGCCGGCGAGAAACAGGTTCTGGATGTTGGCGGCGGCGTCCTCATAGCCGATGCGGCGGGTCAGATCGTTGTAGAAATTGGCGGTGCGGGCGCCCATGCCGCCGATGTAGAAGGCAAGGCCGGGGCGCAGCGCGTCGCGGCATTTAGCGAGATCGTCGCCCATGCTGACCCGGACATAGGGCGCATTGTCGAAATCGGCGAGATCGCGCGACTTGCCGGCGCGGGCGCGGCCGTCCTGGATCGGGATGACGATCGCCTCGGCCTTTTCCGGCGACATGAAATAGGGCAGCACCCCGTCGGCCACCTCGCCGGCGGTCCGCAGCCCGGCCGGCGAGATCGAGGCGGTGTAGATTTTGAGGCTCGGGTCGCCGTGGATGATGCTGCGCAACGGGCGCGCGAGGCCGGTCGAGCCAGGGCCGGTATAGGGGATGTCGTAATGCTCGCCGTGGTGTTCGAGCGGCCCGGTGCGCTCGATCGCCTGACGGATGATCGCGGCGTATTCCCTGGTGCGGGCCAGCGGTTTGCCAAAGGGTACGCCGTGCCAGCCTTCGACGACCTGCGGCCCGGACGGGCCGATGCCGCACAGAAAGCGATTGCCTGACAGCGCCTGCAAGGTCATCGCGGTCATCGCGGCGCAGGCCGGGGTGCGCGCCGGCATCTGCATGATGCTGGTGCCGGCCTTGATGCGGCTGGTGCGCGACAGCACCCAGGCGACCGGGCTGATCGCGTCGGTGCCATAGGCCTCGCCGGCCCACACCGCGTCAAAGCCGAGCCGCTCGGCCTCCCATACGAGGTCCATTTCGATGCCGGCATAGCCGGGGGAGAATTTGAGGGTGGTTGAGAGTTTCATCGCGCGTCTCCGGTGCTCACGACAGCATCCCCTCACCGGCCTTGGCGATGCGTTCGACCGAGGCGAGCCAGTCCGAGAGTTCGCGGTCGTGGGGTTCGACAAGTACATGGTCGACGCCGGCCGCGGCATAGGCTTCGAGGCGGGTGCGCAAGGCGGCGCTGTCGCGACCGTCCCAGCCATAGCGCAACGAGATCGTGAATTCGGGCTCGGGGCGCGCTTCGCGAAGGCGCTGGACGAGCGGCACCGCCTGTTCGGGCGAGGCGCGTGAGCCGTGCCAGCCGTCGAGCCGCGCGGCGCGTTTGAGCGCCGGCTCTGAGGTGCCGCCGATCCAGATCGGGATCGGCTTTTCCGGGCGCGGCAGCGAGCGCATCGTGTCGATGACCGCTGGGATGTATTTGGGCGCGAAACTCACCGGGTCGTTCGACCATACGGCGCGCATCATCGCGATGCCCTCATCCATGCGCCGGCCGCGTTCCCCGAAGGGCACGCCGAGCGCGTCGAACTCGGCTTCGAGCCAGCCGACGCCGGCGCCAAGGATCAGCCGCCCGTCCGACAGGTTCTGCAGGGTCGCCAGCTCCTTGGCGAGCGGCAGCGGATGGCGCAGCGGCAGCACCAGAACGCTGGTGCCGAGCCCGATCCGTTTGGTGCAGGCGGCGGCCCAGGTCAGGGTCAGCACGGGGTCCCAAAACAGCGCCGAGGGCGGATAGGCGCGGTCGTTCGGCACGATAATGTGTTCGCTGACCCAGACATCGGCAAAACCGAGTTCCTCGGCCTGCACCGCGGCGCGGCGAATTGCCTCTGCACTGGCCTTTTGTCCGATGTGAGGCAGATGAATGCCGAGCCGCATGGTCCTCGTCTCCCTTGTGTTGCGCCCGCATTTACGCCTGGCGCCTCGATTGCAGATAGCGTGAGCCGGCGGGGCGGCGCGCGCAAGCGGGTCCGCGCCGTATCGTCGATATCGCCGGCGGATGGATGGCGGCTGGTGACGAGGCCGGCGAAGCGGTGCAAAATAATTCCTCCTTTGCTACAGGGATCGCCCGTGTCCGATTTCTCTTTCACGGTTGAACTGACCGCCCCGGATATCGAGCCGTATCGCGCCGGCAATACCGGAATCGAGTACGTGACGACGTTCGATTCCGGCACGGCGGGGCCGCACGTCGTGGTCACGGCGCTGACCCACGGCAACGAAATTTGCGGTGCGATCACCCTCGACAAGCTGTTTCGCGCCGGAATCCGGCCGCGCCAGGGTCGGCTGACGCTGGCGTTTGACAATGTCGCGGCCTATCGCGAATTCGACCCGCGCTATCCGATCGCCTCGCGCTATGTCGATGAGGATTTCAACCGCCTGTGGAATGCAGCGACGCTGGACGGGCCGCGCCGCTCGGCCGAACTGCAGCGCGCCCGCACGCTGCGACCACTGATCGACAGCGCCGATTTCCTGCTCGACCTGCATTCGATGCAGTATGCGACCGCGCCATTGATGCTGGCCGGGCTGCTGCCGCGCTCGACAGCGCTGGCGAAGCGGGTCGGCATTCCCGAACTGATCATGTGCGATGCCGGTCACGCCGCCGGGCCGCGGATGCGCGACTATGGTGCATTTGGCGACCCGGCCTCGGCCAAAACCGCACTGCTGATCGAATGCGGCCAGCATTGGGCGAAGCGCGCCGCCGAGGTCTCGACCGATGTAACCCTGCGGTTTCTGATCGCGCTCGGGGTGGTCACTTGGGATGATTTGGCGGTGCTCGGCGGCCCGGATTTCGACGCGACGCCGCAGCAGAGGGTCATCGAGGTGACAGAGGCGATCACCATCTCGGGCGACCGGTTCGATTTCTCGGGCGATTACCGGGGGCTCGAAGTGCTGCCGAAAAAGGGCATGCTGATCGGCCGCGACGGTGGGCGTGACGTGCTGACCCCCTATGACAATTGCGTGCTGATCATGCCGTCGCGCCGCCTCATCCGCGGGCAGACCGCGGTGCGTCTCGGGCGCTACGTCGACTGAAACCGCCGTCGTCGCCCGTCCCGGTCATCGTCAAGCGCAGCTTTCCGCCGGTCATCGACGGGCGGGCGCGGGTGCTGGTCCTTGGCACGCTGCCCGGCGAGGAATCGCTGCGGCGGGTGCAGTATTACGCCCACCCGCGCAACCTGTTCTGGCCGATCCTGTTCGGGCTGTTCGGCGAAACGCCGCCGGCGGATTACGACGCGCGACTGGCGTTCGCCCTGGAGCGTGGCGTCGCGTTGTGGGATGTGGTCGCGGCCGGGCAGCGCGAGATGAGCGCCGACTCGACGATCCGCAGCGAGGCCGCAAACGCGATCGACGATCTGCTCGACCGCCACCCCGCCATCCGTGGCGTCGCCTTTAACGGCACTGGCGCGCGGCGGTTGCATGACCGTCATCTGACACGCCGCCCGCACCTGACATATCTGGCCCTGCCGTCGACGAGCCCGGCGCATGCCCGGCTCGGCTTCGCCGAAAAGCTCGCAAGCTGGGTCGCGCTGCGGGACGTGTTGCGCGCGGAATAAAGGCCTCGCCGGCCGGCTGCGCCCGGCGCGGGCATATAACCAGCACCGGCATACAAGCGGCACTGGCATGCAATTTGCGCTGACCCCTGCGGCATCGCTGTGCTGGGCAGTCACAAGCACGGAGGGTACGATCACGTCGCGGAAGACTTCTTGTCTGTTTTTTACAGGATTATTACAGTGCGCCTGCTGGACTTAAATGTTGGAATAGAATTTGGCAGAAACGGAAACCTTCAAGAATTCAGCCCAGTGGGATTCAGTACAGTTTCCGATGAGATGAGTACATGGACCGAGCAGCCGAACGCCGAGTTACTATTTCGTCTACCGCTGGCACGCAACGATCTACGCTTTACGCTTCGGGCGACGCCGTTCCTGGCCGACTATGCGGGCGTGACCGTGCAGGAATGCTGGATTTTTCTTAACGGTCTGTTCGCGCAGTTTTGTCGGCTGACAACCACGTCCGAGATCAGCTTCAGCATGCCGCGCGAGCAGCTCGGGTTGCGTTCCAACCGGCTGCTGCTGGTCCTGCCCAATGCGATTTCGCCGAACGAACTGGGCGTCGGCGATGATCTGCGGCGGCTTGGCATCGCCTGCACCCAGTTTCGGGCAGCCGCCATCTGAACAGGCTTCAGTCGGATAGCGTCTTCAATCGTCGGCGGTTGCGCGCCGCGCCGGCCATCCGGGTATAGTACCGGTCTCACAACATAACGGGAGACGCGAGATGGCCTTTTATGAACTCCGTCAATACACAGTCCGCCCCGGCAAGATGGCGGCATGGCTGAAGCTGATGGAAGGGGAGATCATCCCGTTCCAGGTGTCGCAGGGCATGGTCATCTGCGGCAGCTTCCGCGGCGAGGCCGACGAGTCGTTGTATGTGTGGCTGCGCCGGTTCGAGAGCGAGGCGCAGCGCGTCGCGCTGTACAAGGCGGTCTACGAAAGCGACACCTGGAAGAACAAGTTCGCGCCGCTGATCCCCGAGCTGCTAGACCGCGAGAAGATCGTCGTCACCCGCATGGTGCCGACCATGCACTCCACTGTTCAATAGCGCCGCGGTGCAATAACCGCCGGTGCTGTTCGCCGCGGCGTTACGATTTGATGACGCCGCGGCCCAAACCGCAGAAAATCCTTGCATCGCGGGAAGCCTCGGCTTGAAATTGGGGCGAGGCTGGGGTGCTGCCTGGCGCATCGACGCGCGACCGGCGGCTGAGAACAGACCCACTGAACCTGGCCGGGCATGCCCGGTGAAGGGAGTCCGCGATTAGCGCATCCATTGTTGTTCCCACCCATCGCCCGAAGACGGTTGTCATCGGGGCGGGTGTCATTGGCCTCGGCATCGCGTGGCGGCTGGCGCAGGCCGGTTGTACCGTCACGGTCTATGACCGCGGCGAGGCCGGGCATGGCGCAAGCTGGGCTGCCGCCGGCATGCTGGCCGCCGCTGTCGAGACCGAGCCGGGCGAGGAGCCGCTGCTGCGGCTGACGCTCGAAAGCCAGAATTTGTGGCCCGATTTCGCGCGCGAACTGGAGGCGGCGTCGGGCGTGTCGCCGGAATATCGCGACGAAGGCACGATCGTGGTCGCGCTGAACCGCGACGACGCGGCGCAGCTGCGCCATTCCTACGAGTTCCAGAAGGGCCTCGGGCTCGACCTGAACTGGCTGTCGGCGGCCGAGGTGCGCGAACGCGAGCCGCATCTGAAGCCGGGGATTGTCGGCGGGGTGTGGAGCCCGCGCGATCACCAGGTGGAAAACCGGCAGCTTACCCGCGGCCTGCTGATCGCGGCGCGCAAAGCCGGTGTCGAGGTGATTGAGCATTGTCCGGTGAGCGAAATCACGATGGCCGGCGGGCGCGCCGGCGGCGTCGTGACCGAGCGCGGGCGTGATACGGCGGATGTCGTCGTGCTGGCGGCGGGCGCGTGGTCCCGCGGCATTGACGGCATTCCGACGGCACACCGGCCACCGGTGCGGCCCATCAAGGGTCAGATGCTGTCGGTGCAGATGGATGTCGCGGCGCCGCTGCTGCGGCATGTGCTGTGGCTGCCGCATGGCTATCTGGTGCCGCGGCTCGATGGGCGGCTGATCATCGGCGGAACGGTCGAGGAACGCGGGTTTGACGAGCGGCTGACCGCAGGCGGGCTGTTCGCGCTGATCGAAGGCGCGTGGCGCGCCCTGCCGACGATCGAGGAACTGCCGATCGTCGAGACCTGGGTCGGGTTCCGGCCGGGGTCGCGCGACGACGCGCCGATGCTGGGACCGAGCGGCGTCGATGGGCTGGTGGTCGCGACCGGGCATCACCGCAACGGCATTCTGCTGACACCGGTCAGCGCCGCCGTCGTCAGTACCTATATATTGACGGGCGTGCTGCCCGAGGCGGCACGGCCGTTTTCGCCCGAGAGGTTCGCCGCGGCTGGCCAGGCACCGGCGCGACAGCCGGTCGGTGCGGCGGTGACGGCATGACGCGGCTGCGCATCAACGGCGTCGAGACCGAAATCGCGGTGACGACGATCGCCGAGCTGCTCGCCGAGCGCGGCATCGACCCGAAGGCACGGTTTCTCGCGGTGGCGGTCAATGGCGCGGTGGTGCGTCGCGGCGAATGGCCCGACGCGGCGCTGGCGTCGGGTGACGAGGTCGAAATCGTGCGCCCGCTACAGGGCGGCTGATTTTTGGTGGAGTAGGGACGATGCCCTCGAACGATCCGTTGCTGATTGGCGGCCTGAAGCTCAATTCGCGGCTGTTCACCGGCACCGCCGGCTACCCGAACCAGCAGATACTGCTGGAGTCGCTGGAGGCGAGCGGGACCGAACTGGTCACCGTGTCGATCCGCCGGATCAGCCTCGAAGGCTATGCCGAAAGCCTCATCGATCTGCTCGGCGGCCGCTTCAACATCCTGCCCAACACGTCGGGCTGCGTGACCGCGCGCGACGCGATCCTCACTGCCGAGCTGGCGCGCGAGGCGCTGGAGACCAACCTGCTCAAGCTCGAGCTGATCGGCGACCGCGAGACCCTCTACCCCGATGTCGAGCAATTGGTGCGCGCCGCCGACGAGTTGGTGCGCAAGGGCTTTACGGTGCTGCCCTATTGCAACGAGGACCCGGTCGCGTGCCAGAAGCTCGCCGATGTCGGTTGCGCCGCGGTGATGCCATTGGGGTCGCTGATCGGGTCGGGGATGGGCATCGCCAACCCGGCGGCGATCGAGCTGATCTGCGCCCGCAGCCCGGTGCCGGTGGTGCTCGATGCCGGCATCGGCACGGCCTCGGACGCCGCGTTCGCGATGGAACTCGGCTGCGACGCGGTGCTGGTCGAACACCGCGATCTCCAAGTCGCACGACCCGCGCCGGATGGGCGCGGCGATGAAGGCCGGCGTCGAGGCCGGCCGCCTCGCCCGCCTTGCCGGCCGCATCCCGAAGCGCAGCTTCGCCGAACCGTCGAGCCCGCAACTCGGGCTGGTGGGCTCCTGAAAAAGCCCCGCCGCGTGCCGGCTCCCCCGGGCCCCGGTTGTCGTGGTGCCGGGGCTTTGCGGTAACGCGGCATGGTCGTCGCGGCGCGTAACGCGTGGCTGCCGCATGCGGTGCTGATCGCCGGCCTGTTGCTGGTGCTGTTCCCGATCTATGTCGCTTTCGTCGCCTCGACGCACGACCTCCCCGACATTCTCGACGTACCGATGACCCTGGTGCCCGGCACCCGCCTGTTTGCCAATTTTGCCGAGGCGCTGACCGCCGGCACCGCCAAGACCAGTGGCCAGGCGGTCGGCGCGATGCTGTGGAACAGCCTCGTCATGGCGCTGGCGATTGCGATCGGCAAGATCGCGATCTCGCTGCCGTCGGCCTATGCGGTTGTGTTCTTCCGGTTCCCGCTGCGCAAATTGTGCTTCTGGGCGACTTTCGTGACGCTGATGCTGCCGGTCGAGGTCCGCATCATCCCGACCTACAAGATCACCGCCGACTTGTCGCTGATCGATAGCCGGGCCGGGCTGACCCTGCCGCTGATCGCCTCCGCCACCGCGACCTTGCTGTTCCGCCAGTTTTTCCTGACGATCCCCGACGAGCTGGTCGAGGCCGCCAAGATCGACGGTGCCGGGCCGTGGCGGTTTCTGTTTGATACGGTCATTCCGCTGTCGCGCACCAATATCGCGGCGTTGTTCGTGATCCTCTTCATCTATGGCTGGAACCAGTATCTGTGGCCGTTGCTGGTCACCAACTCGCCGTCGATGACGACGATTGTCATCGGCATCCGCCAGATGATCGGCAACGGCGACGCCCAGACCGAATGGCCGATCGTCATGGCGACGACATTGCTGGCGATATTGCCGCCCGTGCTGGTGGTATTGTTGATGCAGCGCTGGTTTGTGCGTGGACTTGTGGAGTCGGAGAAATAGCGTGCCGGACATCACCTACCGCCAGGCCGCGATCGACAACTCTGCCGAAATCCACACCCTGCTGTTGCGCCTTGCGCCGGAAATTCCGCTGCTCGCCGACACGCTGGGACGCGAAGAGGCGCTCTACGCGCTGACCCGCCTGTGCACCCGCGGCGGCGAATCCTGGGTGGCGTGCGACGCGGCCGGCCGGATCGTCGGGTTTGTTCTGGTCGAACTGGTCGAGCACGGCCGCCATTACGCGGAGCACGAAGTGCTCGAACTGCATTATGCCGGCGTCGCCCCGGAGCGTCGCCGCGAGGGCGTGTTCGCGGGTCTCGTCGGAAAGGTGCTGGCGCGCCTGATCCTGGTAACCACCGCGGTCAGCCCGCAAAACAAGGCTTGCGCTGCCCGCCAACTCGAAAAACTCGGCTTCCGCGGCGACAGCACGCGCAGCGGCGAGCCCCGGCTGCGCTGGTCGCCGGGCGGCGCCTGATGCTTGCCACCTGGCGGCCAAATCGCCATATGACCATCGATGGTCATAAATTGGAGAGGCAGCCGATGAGTGCCCAGATTTCAATCGCCCAGGCAAAGGCGGGCTTTGCCGCGTTGGTCGCGCGGGCCGAAGCCGGCGAACAGATCGTTGTGACCCGCAACGGCCGGCCGATCGCCTGCCTCGGCCCATTGCCCCAGCCAAAACCAGTTGTCTTCGGCGACTTGCGCGGCCTTTGGGTTTCAGACGATCTTTCATTGCCGGAGGACATCCTCGCCGATTTTGAAAAATCGATTGAGGATTTTGGCAAGTACGAGGATTTCGGCGAAGAATCGTGAGCGATGCTCTTCTCCTCGATACACACCTCCTCTTATGGGCGCGGACCGAACCGGAAAAGCTGACGGCGGGTGAAACGAATGCGATCGTCTCGGCCAGGACTCGTCTGATCAGTGCTGTCTCCTTGTGGGAGTTCGGCATCCTGATCGGGCTGGGCCGCATCGGGAATAACGAGGGGCTGATGGACGTGCCGCAGGGCTACGATCTGCTCCCGATCAAGCCGGAACACTGCAAGGCGCTCGCGCGACTGCCGCGGCATCACCGTGATCCCTTCGACCGGATGCTGATCGCCCAAGCTCAAACCGAGCAGGCCGTTCTGCTGACCCGCGACCGAACAATGACCAGCTACCGCGACCACGCCACGATCCTGCGCAACCCGGCCCCATAGATGGCCACCGTCACCCTCGACAATCTGCGCAAATCCTATGGCGACCGCGAGGTCGTGCATGGCGTCAGCTGTACGGTGGCGGATGGCGAACTGGTTGTCGTGGTTGGACCGTCGGGGTGCGGGAAATCAACCCTCCTGCGCATGGTGGCGGGGCTGGAAGCCATCAGCGCAGGCACCGTCGCGATCGACGGCCGCGTCGTCAACGCCGTCGAGCCGAAAGACCGGGACATCGCGATGGTGTTCCAGAATTACGCGCTCTACCCGCATATGAGCGTCTATGACAACATGGCCTACGGGCTGAAGGTGCGGCGCATGAGCCGCGCGGACATCAAGGCCCGAGTCGAACGCGCCGCCGCGATCCTGCAACTCGACGGGCTGCTCGACCGCAAGCCGCGCCAGCTTTCCGGCGGCCAGCGCCAGCGCGTCGCGATGGGGCGGGCCATCGTGCGCGACCCCAAGGTGTTCCTGTTCGATGAACCGCTCTCCAATCTCGATGCGCAGCTCCGCGTGCAGATGCGTGTCGAGATCAAGCAGTTGCAGCAGGAACTCGGCACGACCTCGCTCTACGTGACGCATGACCAGGTCGAAGCGATGACGCTGGCCGACCGGCTGGTCGTGATGAATGCCGGCAACGCCGACCAGATCGGCCCGCCGCTCGACCTCTACGAGCGCCCGGCGACGATTTTTGTTGCCGGCTTTATCGGTTCGCCGGCGATGAACCTGCTCGGTGCGCAACTCGCTCCGGGTGGGGTGGCGCTCGGCGACGTGCTGCTTCCGCTCAACGCCGCGAATGGCGACGCCGGCCGCAAGGTGACAATCGGCCTGCGCCCGGAGCATCTCGACCTTGCCGCCGACGGCCCGATCAGCATCAGGACAGAACTCCTCGAACGCCTCGGCGCCGACACGATGCTGCACGGCCGCCTCCCCGACGGCACCCGCCTGGTCGCCCGCGCCCCCGGCACTCTCGCCCTCAACCTCGGCGAAACGGTGCGCCTCGCGATCCGCCCCGAACACATCCACCTGTTCAATGCCGAAACCGGCCGGCGGCTGGCAGCCCACGCATGAAAGACGTCGTCATTCTCGGCGGCCCAAATGGTGCCGGCAAAACTACGGCCGCTGCCCGGCTGCTGCCGCAGGCGTTGGGCATCGTCGAGTTCGTCAACGCCGACGAAATTGCCCGCGGCCTCTCGCCCTTCAACCCGGAGGGCAGCGCGATCATGGCTGGCCGCATCATGATCGAGCGAATGCGCGCGCTGGTCCGCGGCGACCGGAATTTCGCCTTCGAAACCACGTGCTCCGGCCGTTCGCATCTGCGGATGCTTCAGGCATGCCGCGATGCCGACTACCGGCTGACGCTGGTGTTTTTCTGGCTGCCGTTCCCTGACATGGCGGTGGAGCGCGTGTCACGGCGCGTCAGTGAAGGGGGCCATGCCATTCCGCACGATGTGATTGTGCGACGTTACACCAAGGGATTCAAAATATGCGGCACCTATATTTGCCGTTCGTGGACATGGCGTCGATCGTTGATAACTCCGATTATGCCGGCGTTCCGATCGCCCGCTTGAGTCCGGCAGCCGGTCTTGTCATCTATGATTCGGCACGGTGGGAAAAAATTGAGGATGCGGCGAGATGACTGACTTCACGCCCGAGGAAATGCTGGACATCATCGCTCGCTCGCTCGCCGAGAATGCTGCGCGCATGCGGGAAAAGTACAAACTTCACCGGCCTGAAATCGTCCCCTCCGACGCACTGGCACCCTTCGGCCAGCTGATCCGGGACCGCGGTCAAGCTGCGGAATAGCAGCGGAATAGCAGCGGCTCGTGCAGATAGCGGCGGCCAATCCGCCGCTGCTCTCTCGCGCCGCGCTATGCGGCCTGCGCGACCGGGTGGAAGTTGCGGGGCAGGCCGGCTTTGGCGATGGCGCCGTGGAGGGCCACGTCGGGCAGGGCACGGTGGACGAGGTCGCGGACCGCTCCGAGCTTGTCGATGTCGATCCCGGTGTCGCAGCCCATCGCCTCGAACATGAACGCGGTGTCCTCCAGCACGATGTTGCCGGAGGCGCCGGGCGCGTAGGGGCAGCCGCCAAGTCCGCCGAGCGAGGCGTCGAACAGGCGGCAGCCGGCTTCGAACGCGGCCAGCACATTGGCGAGCCCCAGGCCGCGCGTATCATGAAAATGCGCTGCCACGGGCAGCGATCCGACATCGGCGATCACCTGCCGGAACACTCGGCCGATCGCCGCCGGCTGGCCGTAGCCCACCGTGTCAGCCAGGATGAGACCGTCGGCGCCAGCTTCGGCCGCCTCATTGGCGATGCGGCGTACCCGGTCTTCATCGACATCGCCCTCGATCGTGCAGCCGAACGAGGTTGCCAGTGCGCAATTGATCTTTGGCCGGTTGGCGCCGCCCTTTTCGCGGCACAGCGCGACGACGCGACGGAAATCCTCGATCAACTCGTCGGTGGTGCGGCGGACGTTCGACATGTTGTGGCCTTCGCTGACCGACAACACGAAATTCATCTCGGGTACCCCCAACGCGATGCCGCGCTCGGCGCCGCGCGAATTCGGGATCAGCGCACACACCGCCAACCCCGGCAGGGTCAGCGCGTGCCGCACCACCGCCTCGGCATCGGCCAGTTGCGGCAGCAGCTTGGGTGGCACGAACGACGACACCTCGATGTCGCGCACCCCGGCGGCGTATTCGGCATCGAGCCAGGCGAGCTTGGTTTCGGTCGGCAACACCGTCGCGATGCTTTGCAGCCCGTCGCGCATGCCGACTTCGCGGATGTGAACCCTGTCGCCCATCGTGATTCTCCCGGCCAATCTGCCGCAAAGCTAAGCGCTGCGCCGTGCCGGGGCAACCCGCCCCTTGAGCGCCCGTCACGGCCGGGTCAAGCCCGGCCGTGACGGCGAGGGGAGGGTGGCCGCAAAAACCTGACACAGTCATCGACAACAACCGGCGGCTGATCGCCCAAAACCGCTGCCTTTATTTCCGCCATCCCCGGCTTGACCCGGGGATCTGGCGCCGCGGCAAGAGGTGGCCGGGGTTCGACAATGCGGGTCATGGGCGGCCTCCCGCTGAGGTCGGGACGCCGATTTGCGCGGCGTAGATGCCAAGCACCGTCGCCAGCAGGCACAACACGACCGACGCCACGATATAGGCCATCCCTCGGCCGATTTCGCCGTCGCGCAGCAGTTCGACCGTTTGTATGCTGAACGACGAAAACGTCGTAAACCCACCGCAAATCCCGACCAGCACGAACAGGCGTATTTCCGGGCTTGCCGGCCGCGGCCCTTCGGGCAGGCTCAGCATTCCGAAATACCCGATCACAAACGAGCCCAGCACATTGATCAGCAATGTGCCCCACGGGAACGCCGCCCCGGCGAAGCGCGTCACCGCGACGCCGGTCCAGTAGCGGGCGACGCTGCCAAGCGCGCCCCCGCTGGCGACCCACACGGTCGCGGCCAGCGCCGGGCTCATCGGTCGAGTCTCCCGGTTATCTCAATGCACAACGTCACAGCCTCGCGCGCTCCTCTCGGAAGTGAGCCGAGCAACGGAAGCCGGCGAGGGGGTTTTACACGCTCCCGCCCGGCGCCTCCATGGTGCGGCAGGAGTCATCAGCCTTTGCGGGCGGTTTCAGGGGAACCCCGTCCCCTTTCAGTTGGACGGTGCGCTACTGCAACTGAGCGGCGGCGTGGTCGTGAAATTCGATCCGTTCGGTGCGAACGTCTTCAAAGCAGATCGCCGAGTTGCCGCTGTCGAGATCGGCGCGGATCACGGTTGCGGCAAACGGCATGGCCTCGCTCGACCCGGGCAGGCCCATCTCGCCGCGCACGCGCGCGCCGACAACTTCGCAGATGCCGTAGAGCAGCGCGCCGCGCATCGACCAGTTGATGGCGCGGAACCGCTCGTCGCCGATCGTGACTTCGAGGGCCGGCAGCCCGTAGCGGCAATCGCGCCGCAACTCGGCGGCAGCGGGAAGTTTCGGTGGAAGGCTCATTGCCGCACGATTCCGAAATGCGCGGCGACTTGCCAGCAAATAGATGCTTAACGCACGGTTGCGCGGCGTCGCCGGCTTATCGCGCGACCATTTTGCCTCACCCGGCATGGGTGCGCTCGGCAACTTCGCGAAAACTGACCCGTCCGTCGTGGAACGGGGCGACCGGCAACATCACCAGCACGCGGGCATCCTCGGAAAGATCGCCGCGGTCGCGCACCAGCCTGACGCCGTCATCCTGCGCTGCGGCCAGCGGGATCGCGCCAGGCGGCAGATCGTCGGGACGGTTGTGGTAGACCGCCTCGGCAATCGCGAATTCCTGCGCGCCGATAAAGACCCGGCCGCGCGCCCCTTCAAGCCGCGATAATCCCGCGAAGACCGGTCCGGCCAGGGCCGCGACCGAAAACGTTGTCTCGAAGTCGAAATGCCGCGCGATCGAGGTCGCGAAACCCCCTTCTGCGATGCGCAGGATGATTGGCATGCTCGGGTTGCGGGCGCGGGCGCCGAGCGCGATCTCGAGGTTCAACGTGTCGATATTGGTCAGCGCGACCAGGCTGTGCGCTGCCCCGAGGTTGCACAGATCGAGTGCATCGTCGCGGCTCGCGTCGCCAGTTAGCAGATCGAACCCGCGGTCGCGGGCGCGGCCGACCAGGGCGGCATCCGGGTTCGGCTCGATCACGACGATGTGCTTGTCGAATTCCAGCAGCAATTCGATAACACCGGTGCCGATGCTGCCACAGCCGCAGACGACGATATGGCCCCGCCGGTGGATCGGCCGCAACCCCTGCATCTGTACCCACTGCACCCGCGTCAGCCGCGCCGCCCCGATCGCGATGAAGAGGCCGGTGGCGACCGTGCCAAACACCATCAGTACCATCGCCATGATGATATCGACCGGTTGGGTGCGGTCGGGCGTGATGTCGCCGTAGCCGGTCGTGGTCATCGTCGAGATCACGAAATAGGCGGTGGTCAACCAGTCGCTGCCCAATTCGCGGTGAAAATGCCAGACAGCCCCGCAGAAGACCGCCGCCGAAATCGCGACAAAGCCGATCACCACGCGGTCGCCGCGGCGTAGCAGACGATGGCAGCGGCGGGTGGCATGGAACAGGCGCGTGATCAGCGACAGCCGATTGCCGGGGGCCGCCTGCCGCGGCGTCGACTGCAGCAGGCTGGCGACGGTCGCGTAGACGGTCAGCAGCGTCTGCCGCCCGATAACCTCTGGTCGGCAACGATCTCGACATCGCCGTCGAGCGCATGACGCGTGCGCCGAGACTGTTCTCGGCCTCCCGCACGGTCATCCCGGCGACCTTTGCCAGACCGGCGTTGCGCGTCGCGAACCCGGTGAGCGGCCCGTCGCGCTCGGGAAATTGCAGGCCGCGGAAGCACGAGGGGTCGAGCGCCACTGCGGCATAGGTCGCGGCGGAATGCCACGCCAGGGACAGCACCGAGCAATCCGGCAAATTCTGCTCGATCTTCGCCGCGAGCGTGCGGTTGAACTGGCGCAGCACAAGGCGGATACGCGGGTTCAGGTCGCGGGCCCGCAGCGCGACCTGAAGGTTCAATTGGTCGTCGCGCGACAGGGCCAGCACCGATATCGCCCGCATCGCTCCAGCCGCTTCGAGCGCTTCGCGCGCCTCGGGCCGCCCGGCTACGCAGATTGCCCCGGCTGCCTCGACCGCCGCCTCGAATTCAGCATCCGCCGGCCACAGCACGACGACGCGATGGCCATGCAGTTCGCATAATTCGCGCGCCGTGCTGAGCGCCAGCGCATCGCCGCCGACGATGATAACCGCTGGAATCACCGTGGGTTCGCTGGACTCGGTCATCAGCGGTGCGCTCAGTCTTGCGGCGGGTAGCGATGCGTGCCGCCGTCAGAGCTGGCGATCAGCCAGCCTCCGTCGCCATCGGGCTGCGTCGCGGCGCTTGCGCCGATCGGCACCTTGCCGTGGCCACCGGGAATGTCGAGCACATAGGTCGGCTGGCACAGCCCGGAGACGCGGCCGCGCAAGCCACCGACCAGCCGCCTTCCCTCGTCGATGCCGAGCCGGAAATGCCCGGTGCCCGGCGCCAGGTCGGGATGGTGCAGGTAATATGGCTTGACCCGCATCGCGACGAGCCCCCGGAACAGCGCTTCCAGCACCGCCGCGTCATCGTTGACGCCGCGCAGCAGCACGCTTTGCGACAGAACCGGAATGCCGGCCCGCGTCAGCCGCTTTACCGCGTCGCGCACAGCGGGGGTGAGTTCGCGCGGGTGGTTGGCGTGGATCAGCACATAGACGGCTTTCTCCGCCTGCAGCGCTGCCACCAGCGTCGCGGTAACCCGCCGCGGCTCGACCACCGGCACCCGCGTATGGAACCGGATCACCGCGACATGCGGGATTGCCTCCAACCGCTGCACGAGCGCTGCAATCCGTCGTGGCGACAGAACAAAGGGGTCGCCGCCGGTGACGATGACCTCCCAGATTTCCGGCCGTTCCGCGATGTACGCAAAGGCGCCGTCGAGCGCTGCCGGCGACAGCATGCCGTCGCCCTTGCCCACCTGCTCCCGCCGGAAACAGAACCGGCAATAGACCGGGCAGGTCAGCACCGGCTTCAGCAACACCCGATCGGGATAGCGATGCACGATCCCCGGCAGCGGCGACCAGCGCGCATCGCCGATCGGATCGGGCAGGTCGTCCGCCGCGGGCTCAAGCTCGGCCGCGCCCGGCACAAACTGCGCCGCGATCGGGTCGGCCGGGTCGCCGGGATCGATCAGCGCGGCGACATCGTCGGTCAGCGCCACCGCGAACTTTTCGGCCACCCGGCGCAGTTCGTCGAGCCGCTGGGGCGCGACGATGCCGCCGTCAATCAGATCGGAAATACCCAGGGCCACAGCCCGGTCCTCGCCGCCAGCTGATCCGAAATCCCGCCAACGGTAGCCCGTCGGGAAAATGCCCGCCAGCGATCCGACGCCAATACCCTACGGAAGACTGCTGTTAGTTGCTGGCGACTTTCGTCCCGGCCGGCCGCACGATCGAGCAGGCCATGCGGTGGCGATGCAGTTCGGCGCAGGCGGCTTGCGCGCCCTTCGGCGTGAAGTGGGTCAACTGCACCCGGTAGAGCCGCTTGGCGTCATGGCGGTCTGGGGCCAGGACTTGCGGCGGCTTGCCGCGTGTGGCCGCGAGCTTGCCGGCGCGGCGCGCGGCTTCTTCGGCCGCAGCCTCGCCCTTGAAGGCACCTAACTGCACCGCCCAATTGTCGCTGGCGGCGGGGGCTTCACGGCTCTCGCGGGATTCGCGGTTTTCCCGCGCCGCCGCTGGCAGCGATGCGGCTTCGGCCTTGCCGACCGGCGCCAGATGACGCAGCGCATTTGCAGCGACGTGCGTCAGAAAGCCGGTCTTTTGCGTGGCATCGCCCGAGCTGGTCATCCCCGAGCCGGCGGTCGCGCTCGTTGTCGCCACCGCGGCGGTGACCGGCGGCGTGCGTGCCTGCTGTACCGGCACGGCCGCCGGTAGCGCCACCGGTGCGGCGGCGGCGACCTGGACCCGTGCCGGCGCTGCGGCCACCGGAGGGGCCGCTGCCGACGGTTGGGCCGTCGCGACCAGCGGCTCGCTGGGTGACTGCACCGGACGCCCGGAGTTGAGCACCGCGAAGCCCTGGTCGAGCAACGACGCCATCTGCTGGTCGCGCGAACGGGCAGACCGGCCGCCCATGATGACGCCGAGGAGGCGGTGGCCGTCGCGCACCGCCGAGGCGGCGAGGTTGAAGCCGGACGCATTGACAAAGCCGGTCTTGATGCCGTCGGCTCCCTGATACCATTCGAGCAGATGGTTGTGGCTGTGAATGACCTGCCCGCGGAACTCGAATTCCTGGGTCGAGAAATAACGGTATTCGCGCGGAAACTGGTGGTAGATCGCGAGCGCCAGCCGGGCGACGTCGCGCGCGGTGGTGCGCTGTTCCGGGTTCGGCAGACCCGAGGCGTTCTGATACCAGGTGTGCTGCATGCCGAGCTGGCGTGCCTTCCAGGTCATCATGCGCGCGAAATTGCCTTCGCTGCCGCCCAGCCCTTCGGCGAGCACCCCGGCCGCGTCATTGGCCGAGCGGGTCACGACGCCGAGGATCAGCTCCTGCACCGACACGGAATCACCGGGCGTCAGGCCGAGCTTGCTCGGCGAATGCGCCGCCGCTTCGACCGACACCGGAAGCTGCTGATCGAGCCGGATGCGCCCCTGGTTCAGCGCCTCGAACGTCAGGTACAGCGTCATCATCTTGGTCAGCGACGCCGGATAGGTCAGCACATCGGCATTCTGCTCGCTGAGCACCTGACCGGTCTCGGCATCAAGCAAAATCCACTCGAATATCGCGCCGCCGCAACTGCCGCCCGGCTGAGTTGCCTGCGTTGGCCGCGCCATCGCCGGCAGCGACAGCATCCCCAGTACAGCGACGGCGCACACCCCCAGCCGCCGCAGGTTCCACAGGCGCGATGTCACTCTGCGGAACCCCCATTCCTGCGTTGATACCTGCACTAAGCCCACCCCCCGATGAGCGGGGAGCAACGACGTCGCTCCCCCTAGTCAGCAAAAGAACAATAGAAAGACTTCAAAGAGCTGTCAAAAACTCACCGGTCTGTAGAGCCCGGCGGTCTATTCAACCATTGCGATAATGGTTTCACCTCGTGCTGCCGCGATGAATTTCGCCTGTCGTATCGCGCAACGCGAACCGGAGGCCACCATGCCGGCTCGATTCGAGATCGATTGTGCAATGCACAAAATTTGATTGCCCCTCCGTCGCGCCAGGGGTAATTTCTCAGATTGTGCGATGCAACATGCCGCGCGAGGATTCCGGATGAGCGATTTTAAGCCAAGGCGCCCGCAGCGCCAATTGAAGGTGGTGCCAACCCCGGCCCGGGCTGCCCCCATGCCGGTGCAGACCGCACCGGCCGTTCCGGTCGAAGCCGAGCCGCGCCTTGCTGCCCCCGAAATTATCGAGCCCGGTGCCCCTGTCGCGGAACTCCCTGTCGCTGAACTCCCTGTCGCCGAGCCTCCTGTCGCCGAGCCTCCTGCAGCCGAGCCTCCTGTCGCCGAGCCTCCTGCAGCCGTGTCTTACATCGTCGCGCCCGAACCGCCGCCGCCCGACACCTTGCCGGCGCCCGTTACGGCGCCGCCGTCGCAAGACGGATGGATGAGACTTGTGGAGATGCAGGAAACTTTCGCCCGCGGGATGGGCGAAATCGCGGCTGAAATCACCGGAATGGCCAGGTCCGGAACCGAGGCGACGGCAGATGCGGCCGTTGCAATGCTCGGCGCCAAGACGTTTGCAGCTGTCTTCGACATCCAGGCCGATCTGACCCGCCGCAATCTCGCCGCCGCCACGGATGCCCTAATACGGCAGTACCGTATCATTTCACTTGCGTTCAATACGGCAATGCCGTATATTCTGCCTCGCGATGGTGATCGAATTTGACCCCGCCAAGGATATCGCCAACATCGCCAACCGCGGCATTTCTCTGGCTGCTGCGGCGGAGTTGCTGGCAGGCTTCACAGTCGAGCGGATCGATGGTCGCGTCGACTACGGGGAAAAACGGATCATCGCCATCGGCGAGATCAACGGTCGGGAGTTCGTCTGCATCTATACCCGACGCGAGGAGGTTTTCCGGGTGACCTCGCTACGGAGAGCGAATCGAAAGGAACGTGATGACTACCAGCAAGCCAAAGCCGATCGTGCAGAAGCATGAGCCCGATTGGGACGCGCTTGACGCGCTGACCGACGAGGATATCGCGGCACAGATCGCCGCAGACCCCGACGTGGCGCCGGACGTTTCTGACTGGCCGATCAATGACGAACGTACCGTCATCATGGAGCCGATCGATATAAAGGCGATCCGGGTGAAATTCGACATGTCGCAGGAGCGGTTCGCCCGCACCTTTGGTTTGAATGTCGCGGCGTTACGCGACTGGGAGCAGCAGCGCCGCGCTCCCCGTGGCCCGGCTCGGACCTTATTGCAGATCATCGACCGGGAGCCTGCGGCGGTGAAGCGCGCGCTGCGGGTTGCATAGCCGACCCTGAATAGGCGCCGCGCCGATCGTAATTGCCCGTTAATGTATCCGGCTCTACCTCCCGCGGTTTCTGACGGGAGGGTGCGGTGTGCAGGCTTGCGATCGACGTACCGCAAAACTGTCGGCCGCCTGCGTCAAAACCGCCACCGAAGCCGGCCGCCTCTTTGCTCCGCAACCCGGCGCGATTTGGAATGCCCGAACCAGCGGGTAGTTCTTGGAGGCGGTCGGGCTAATCGCCCAAATTGCGCGTGGCGGCGAGGAAGTCGCGGATTTTGCGCTCGATGAAGTCGCCTTCGGGTGTGCCGGGCGCGGCGCGCAGCGCGCGATGGCCGCGGTCCGAGGGTATTTCGACATAGGTGGGGTGCGGGATGCCGTCGCGGACGCGGCGGGCGCCGTCGATCGTGACGAGGCGGTCGCTGGGGCTGGCAAGCAGCAAGGTGGGCGCCGTAACCCGCGCCAGCGCTGTCTTCATGTCGCCGTCGTAGGGTAACGCGACGTCATGGGCGCGATAGGCGGCATAGCGCAGCATCACGGCATTGGCATCCCACGCCGCAAAGCTGCGGGCGGCATCCTCGAGTTGCGCCGCGAGGTCGCGCGGCGAGACCCGCTCGAGATAAGGCCCGGAGACGATCCACGGGTAGAACAGCATCCCGGCATGACGCAGGCCCTCGACCGGGTTGTGCGTGTAATGGCCGCCCTGCCACTCCAAATCGAGCGCGATCGTGCCGCTGATCAGATCGACCGTCAGTCGGAATTCGGCGTCGGACTTTGGGTTCGGGCCGAGCAAGATCAGGCTGCCGAGCGAATCGGGATGGTGGATGCCCCATTCGAGCGCGACAAACGCCCCCATCGACATGCCGACCAGCGAGCGCAGCCGCGTGATGCCAAGCCCATGTGACACCATCGCGGCCTGTGCCTCCATCATGTCGCGGATCGTGTAGCGCGGAAACTCCTGTCCGAGCCCGTCGGCCGGGCTGGTGGATTCGCCGCCGCCCAGCGGATCGACCGTGATCACGAAATAACGATCAGTGTCGAACACCCTGCCTGAGCCGATCAGCGGATCGAAAACATGCCGATCGGACACCGCGCCGGGCATCAGCAGGATCGCGTTGTCACGCCCCGGCGACAGCGTCCCCTGCGTGTCGTAGGCAATTTTTACGTCCGGCAGAACCGCACCGGCCTCGAATGCAAAGTCGAGGATCGTATACAGCTGCGTCGCCGCGGCGGGAGCGCTGGCCCCACACAAGCCTGTCAAAAACGCCACCATAAGCGCGAGCGCGCCGGCAGAAATTCGACCTGTCGTTGCAAATCGGGCGCTCACCGCCTCACCAAATCCGGTTGCTGTTGGGAAGTTAGGGTGCGCGATGCAGCGCTGCAACTACAGCGCAAACGCCGTTGATTGCCGATATTGCGGCAGTGACTTGCTTTTGCTTCAACGATAGCGGGAAATTCCGCCAACGCTGACAGACCGGAAAGGGGTCCCGATGCCGAGTAGATTTGGGGCCCTGGCGGCGCGGAGGTGGCGCGCCTGCCGTGTTGCGCTCGCCGTGACGGCATGCCTCGGCGCGATCCCGGCCGCCGCGCAGCAGCGTCCGACCGCCGCGGTGCTGATCGATAAATTGTGCACCGGTACGCTGCGGCCAAACGAGGAAGACCGCCTGCTCGGCACGATCAGCATCACGGTGCGTGCCACGCTCAAATACAATGGCGGCGTGTTCTCGCCTGATCTGATCGATGACGCGGTGCAGGATGCGGTCCGTTCGACCATCGCGGCCTGCCCGAAAATCCGGGCGGCCAGCGACCCGCAGCGCCTCGGCATGGCGGTCGAGATCGCCCGCGACGCGACGCTGAAGCGGATGCACGACCCCAAAGGCGATTACAGCGAAAAGGAGATTGCTGCCTCCACCGCCGCCGATCTGTCGGAGGAATTATCGGTCGATGAAATCGATGCCTGGCTCGATGGCCTGCCGACCCGGCAGCGTTCGCTGGCGCTGTTCCTCTATTCCCCGCACCCCGACCGCAAGGAAGTGGCCGATGCGGTCGGGCTGCCGCCGGCCGCGCTTACCTCCGAGTTTGGCAGCGTCAAGGGCGGGCTGCTGCGGTTTTTCCGCAGCGAGACTGATGTCGCCCCGCCGCCGCCGAGCCCGGCCGGTCCGGCAATGCAGTATAGCGTCGCTGGCGCGACCCTCGGCGGGTTGTTGAAGCCGCCGAGTGCGCCCGCGCCCGGGTCGCTGCCGGCGGGGTCATCTCCGGTCGGGTCGCCGCCAGCCGGCGCGGCGCGATCGAACGTGCGTATCACGGGTATCAGTCAGGACATCTACGCCGGCTGGTCATTGCTGGCGACCGTGACCGGACTGCCGGCGGATCGCAGCCTCGATGTTGAGGCGCCCATCCTGCTCGAGCCGAACACGCCCGGCCGCCGTCGCATGATCGTGGTCGGGGTCGAGGAAATCTCCGACCGGCATGACCAGACCCGCCGCTTCCTGCTGAAGGCCTATGCGATCGACGGCGACAAGGAAGGCTCCGGGATCGGCGATACGTTTCATCTCGCCGCCACCGGCATCGACAATGCCCAGGCGCTGGCAACCCTGGGCAACCGCAGCCTTGCTTCAATCGAGATCGCGCGCTGCCTGTGGCACGATTACGGCACCGGCGTCGATCCCGGCCTGTGCCGCTGAGGAGTGCGAGCGGGCACACCAGGTGACCGTTACCGGGGGCCATGTTGCACCTTCAGGGCATGATCACGATGTGATGTGCCTGTCAGTTAAGGTGCCCCGCATGTTGACCATCGACCCTGTCGTCTCGACGCTGCTGATCGTCGACTTCCAGACCCGCCTGATGCCGGCGATCGATGGCGGCGCGGCCGCTGTCGCCAATGCACGCCGGCTGCGCGCGGCTGCGGAACTGCTGGGCGTGCCGGTTCTTGTCACCGAACAGAACGCCCCGGGCCTGGGCCCCACCCTGCCGGAACTGGCACCGCCACCCGGTGAACTCGCGCACAAGATGACGTTTGACGCCTGTCGCAGCGCCGGCTTCCTCGGGCGGCTGGAGGGGCGGCCCGATGTCATCGTCGCCGGCTGCGAGACGCATGTCTGTGTGTTGCAGACCGCGCTCGGCCTGCTTGACGCCGGCCACCGGGTGCATCTGGTGCGCGACGCCGTCGGCTCGCGCCACGCCGAAAGCAAGGAAACCGCGATCCGCCGCCTGGAGCACCACGGCGCCGACATCGTCACCACCGAGATGGTGATCTTCGAATGGCTTGGCGCCGCCGACCACCCCCGCTTCCGCGACGCCCTGGCGCTCGTGAGATAGCGGCGACAGGCCCGATGGACGGCGATTGGGTGCGATCTTAAGATCAGGCACTCACGAGGGAGGGGTGGTGAGCAAGATCGATCTTGCCGGCTGGGTGTGTCGGTGACGGACGCGGTGTGGGCGCCGCGGCGCCCGCGTGTGTTCTTTATGCACATCCCTAAGACAGCCGGGATGTCGATCCGCCTGTTTCTCGGCAATCAGTACCCGGTGTCGCAGGTGATGCCTGCGAATGACTGGATGGAACTGCTGACGTCCGGGCTGAACGATCTTTCCGGATACCGGCTCTTCCAAGGGCATTTCGGTTGCGGTCTGTTTGACCTGCTTCCGCCGGACGTGAGACCGGTCGTCTTTTTGCGCGAGCCGATTGCGAGGACGATATCGCATCTGAAGCACCTCCGTCGCGACCCGAACTTCCACCTCGCCCATGCGCTGGCGGCGGGACGGAGTCTCGCCGAACTGGTGCATGACGATCGTGTCATGGGCCTTTGCACAAATGTGCAAACCGCACAATTGGCGAATGACATACCGGGGGCCGACATCCTCGCCGGCCTGCGTTTGAGCCAGGAGCAGGGGGAAATTCCCGACCCGGATGCCTATACGCTGAAACCCGATCTGGCGAAGGCGCTGGATACTCTTGATCGCTTCCATCTGGTCGGGTTTCTCGAAACCCTGCAGGACGATATTCTGCGTATGTCGTTGCTGCTGGGCCTGCATCCGCCGGCGATGGTGCCGAAAAGCAATGACGATCCCGGTGGAGTAACCCACCAGGCGGAGGTGGATGCGGAGACGCTGGCGATCCTGCGCGAGCGAAATGCGTTGGATATCGCGCTCTATGATGCCGCGAGGCACCGTGCACAACTCACCTGGGGCGCGGTCGCGGGCTCCCTGGTGGGACGCGGCCGTTACACACGGATTACTGGCCCGACCGAGTTTCCGATGTCCGGTTCCATTCCCGGTTCCAACTGGTACCAATGTGAAGGGACTGGTGACAAAACCTATCGGTGGACCGGTCCCGCGACTGAAACGACGCTCGATCTGCCGCTGGACCCTGGGTACCATTTCGAACTGTCGCTGTCGGTACGCATCGAAAGTCTCGAAGACCTCGGTATTTATATCGAGGATGTCGAATTGGCTCTGGCACAGAGCGGTTCAGACGGCAACGAGCACGAGATTTCTTTCTGGATCCCGGCGGACATGGTTCAAGCTGGCGGGCTGACTTCGGTCCACTTCAGAACGCGCACGGTTTTCCGTCCATCCGTTGCCGATGTGCGTCGGCTGTCGTTTCTCGTGAGTGATCTGCAAATCTCAAAAGTCGAGGCGGATTTGGCCCCGACAGCTGAGCCGAAGGCGGCGGTCGTTGAGACCGATGCATTGGCGGCAGCCGTGGCTCTCATCTCCGAACGCGAAGGGCAAATCGAAGTACAAAAACGGGCGGAAGAAGGGCTGCGGGAGCGGCTTGATCAGCTGCAACGTCATCTGGCCGACGTCGTTGGGTCGATCCGGGCACCTATATTGGGCTATGTGCAGCAGATCGGCGGCAGTACGGGATTATTTCACGACGGCTGGGCCCGCAAGGAAATATCATTGCAGCTTCAGGCTGAACGTTCGGTTATCTTAATTCGAATCAAGGGGTTTATCCCGCGCCATTTCCCGGAATTGCAGCGCAAGCTGGAAATAAGCGTCGATGGGAAGGTTTCTACTTTTATCATACAGCAGAACGGCATGTTCGAGCTGGTCTATCCTGTGGAAATTATTGCCGGTATGAGCTTCGACCTGTCGCTCCGCTGCGATCACGACTTCAACGCAATTGCGGTTGGCCAGGGCGGAGACAAGCGTGACCTCGCCTATCGTCTCCTCTCGATCGAGATCGATCATCAGGAAGCCGATGACCGGCCGGACTTGGCATCCTGACGGCAATTTCGCGGTAGACCGCAGTCCTGTCGCGCCAGAGCTGTGGTGCCCGAAATTGTCATGGTATCAATATTCTATTTGATCTGGTTCATCGCGAGGATCACTTCTCCCCGCGAGAGGGCAGCCGAAGGCAACCAGCCCCTTTCCCAAGAAAAGTGTATGCCAACAATCCTGCTGGCAGCCCAGTAGGGCCGGGATCATAGGTTTGCGGAGGCGCCGCTGACGCCTGGCAGCCGGATACGTCAGCGGCAGCGCAGCAAGCGATTTTGAGAGCCTTGAGCCGGCAGGAGAGAAATGATGCGCATTCCGCTTTATCAGGTCGACGCCTTCGCCGACCGTCCGTTCACTGGCAATCCGGCGGCGGTTTGCCCACTCGACGCCTGGCTGCCGGACGCCGCGATGCAGGCTGTCGCGGCAGAGAACAACCTGTCCGAGACCGCGTTTTTCGTGCCTGAGGGGGAGGGCTATCGGCTGCGTTGGTTCACCCCGACGACAGAAGTCGATCTGTGCGGGCACGCAACGCTCGCCTCCGCCTATGTCGTGTTCCGATGGCTGTCGCCGCAGGCCGGTCATGTGACGTTTCAGACGCAGCAGGCGGGGCCGCTGACCGTATCGCGTGACGGCGAGCGGCTGGCGCTCGATTTTCCGGCGCGCCGGCCGGCGCCGTGCGATGGCATCGACGAGGTTACGGCGGCGCTGGGGCGACGCCCCGCGGCGCTGCTCGCGGCGCGGGACTATGTAGCGGTTTATGATGCCGCCGACGAGGTTCTCGCCTTGGAACCGGATTTTGCGGCGGTGGCGGCATTAGACCGGTTTGCCGTGATTGTCACCGCGCCGGGCGAGGGCAATGTCGATTTTGTCTCCCGTTTCTTTGCACCCGCACGCGGTGTCAATGAAGACCCGGTGACCGGATCTTCGCACTGCACGCTGATCCCCTACTGGGCCGAACGGCTTGGCAGGGAGCGGCTTGAAGCGCGGCAGGTCTCCCGTCGCGGCGGCGCGCTGTCATGCGCGCTGAATGGCGACCGGGTAACCATCGCCGGGCGCGCCGTATTGTACCTCGAAGGCACGATCACGATCTGACCACCGGCTATCAGTCTCAGAGCGACGCCGTGCCGCGCTCGTCTCCTGAATCGAGCAGCGGGATCCAGTCATCCGGGATTTTCAGCAGCCGTGTCGCCGAGGCGGCTTCCTCGTAAAGCGTGCGGGCTTCGGGGGCGGGGCCGCGGCGGGTGCCGAGCGCGACGACACGAACAGTGCGCTGCCAGCCGCCTTGCGGCAGGACCACGATGTCGCCGACCCGGACGGACTGGTTTGCCTTGCTGACCTCCTGCCCGTTGATCGCGACCGCGCCGGCGGTGCACAGCCGGGCGCGCGAGCGAGCGGCTTTTGACAAAGCGCGCGAACCACAACCATTGGTCGAGGCGGGCTTTGGCGCGTTCCGGCGGCGGCGGGCATCGTGCTCATCAGGCGAATTGAGCTCCTTCAGCTTGGCGAACGGGTGGCCTTCGCGCGGCGTGGCGGGTCGTGGCGGAGTCGCTGCTTGCGAGCGTCGCGGCGACGCGGCCGTGCCGATAAAGAATTCGTCGCCGCCTTCGATGACGGCGCGATAGCCGAGGCCGAGCAGCACGCCGCGCAGTTCGCCCGCACCGCGATGCCGGCGAGCCGCGGCGAGTTCGGCATCGGCGGCGAAACGGCCGGCCTTGGCGCGAGCTCGCGCGCGACGCGGCGAGCCGCTCGAGCCGGTCCGGCCGCAGCGCCAGACCGGCCAGCACGCGCCGGCCGATCGCGGCATAGAACGAGGGCGGCAGTTGAGCGATCGACCGTGATCGCCCTGCCGCGGTTGTGGGCGCCCGGCAGAGGCGGCACCGGCCGGCCGTGCCGGACCGCCCAGAGCAGCGCGCGGAAACGAACCGCGTCCGGCCGGAGCAGCGGCTCGGCATAGATCGATCTCGGTGCCGAAGCGGAGACCGAGGCGCGACCAGCGCGCGCCGCGTTGCGGGGTCGATCGCGGCCAGTGACGGCGGCCACCTCCGTCAGCCGGCAGGCAGCCGAGCGCATCGGCGAGCTGGAAGACGAGCCCGCGCGCCGCGCCGTCGAGCGGCAGGGCCTGCGCCGCGAAGAGCGGCGCCAGACGGCGCTCGATTTCGTTTTTGACAAAGAGCTGCAGGCGTTGGCGGACCCGCTCGCGGGCTTCGCCTTCGAGGAAGTCGCCGGCCCGCACCTCGGCACGCGGGCGTCAGCATCGTCTCGCCGGCGACGAGCCGGCCGACCGGGCCGCCGCGCCAAGTCAGATGCGCGTCGGGCTCGATCGCAAACGCGTCATCGGCCTCGGCTGGCGAGGCGGCGGGCACGGGCTCGCGACCTCGCTGCGCAACACCCGGTTGGCGGCGGTGATCAGGGTGCGCTTCGCATCGCCCTCCGCCGCGTCCGGGACAAAGCGGAAGCCGTCGAGCCGGCCGACATAGATGCCCTCGACCCGCACCTCGCCGTCCTTATCGACCGAGGCCAGCAGTTCGGCGTCGCCGGCCAGTTGGCGCACCAGAAAGGCCGAGCGGCGGTCGACAAAACGCTGGGTGATGCTGGTCATGCAGCGCGTCGGACAGCCGGTCCTCGATGCCGCGGGCGCGCTCCTGCCAGTCGCCTGCGTCGTCGATCCAGTCGCCGCGATGGGTGATGTAGGTCCAGGTGCGGATATGCGCGATGCGCGCCATCAGCGTGTCGATATCGCCGTCGAGCCGGTCGAGCTGCGCCATCTGCGCGCCGACCCAGGCGGTCGGCAGCCGCGCGCTCGGTCCCGCGAGGTGCAGATAGCAATGCGCCAGGAAGCGCGCATGGCTGTCGCTCATCACCTTGCGGAAATCGGGGATCTGGCAGACCTCCCACAACAGCCGCACCGCCCCGGGGTGCACCGCCAGCGCCGATGACCTCGGCGTTGCGCGACAGGAGTCTGCAGCGCGCGGTGGTCGTCGGCGTCGCGCGCCTGGATCGAGTCCGGGTGCCGGCGGCCGTTCGTCGAGGCTGCGCAGCAGCGCTCCGACCGTGCCGAAACTGCAGCTGCGTGTTGCGCCACGAAATCCGGGTCAGCGGCTCGAAGCGGTGCTCCTCGACCGCGCTGACGATCGTCGGGTCGAGCAGACCCTCGTCGGCGGTGGTGCCGAACGTGCCGTCGGTCATGTGGCGGCCGGCGCGGCCGGCGATCTGGCCGATCTCGGCCGGCGACAGCCGTCGCGGACCGCGCCCGTCGAACTTGGCGAGGCGGGCGAAGGCGACATGGTCCAGGTCCATGTTGAGGCCCATGCCGATCGCGTCGGTGGCGACGAGGTAGTCGACCTCGCCGGCCTGGAACATCCCGACCTGCGCGTTGCGGGCGCGCGGGCTCAGCGCGCCGAGCACGATCGCGGTGCCGCCGCGCTGCCGCCGCACCAGTTCGGCCAGCGAAAACACATCGGCGACGGCGAACGCGACGACAGCGCTGCGCGGCGGCAGCCGCGTCACCTTTTTGTGGCCGGTATGGGCAAGCGTCGAAAGCCGCGGCCGGCTGATGAATTCGGCTCGCGGCACCAGGCGGCGGATCAGCGGCTTGATCGTGTCGGCGCCGAGAAACATCGTCTCGCATCAGACCGCGCGCATGCAGTAGCCGCGCGGTGAAGACATGGCCGCGCTCGGGGTCGGCGCAGAGCTGGATTTCATCGACCGCGAGGAAACTCGACCGGCCGGTCGAGCGGCATCGACTCGACCGTGCAGACAAAATAGGACGGGTTTGGCGGCAGGATCTTTTCTTCGCCGGTGATCAGCGCCACGGCGCGGGCGCCGCGCAGCTTGACGACCCGGTCGTAATTTTCGCGCGCCAGGAGGCGCAGCGGAAACCCGATCATGCCGCTGTGATGGTCGAGCATCCGCTCGATGGCGAGATGGGTCTTGCCGGTATTGGTCGGCCCGAGGACCGCGACGAGGCGCGGTGCGGAACGGAGCGTGGCCATGCCGCTAAGGTGCGTTGTGCGTCGCGGCAGGGCAAGGGCCAAGGTGCCGCTGGCGTTTCGTCACCGTTTTCCCGGCGCTGAGGCGTCAGGCGCGCAGTGGTTGCGCGCGACTCGATGAAACTCACTTGTAACAGAAGCACGATTAATACTTTTTTTGCCTTGTGCGCTATAGTGGCATCGAAACGGGGATGTGGGATGAGTTCGCAACGGCACGGGCACAAATCGCTGCTCGACGACTACTGCAACCAATTGGGGGCGCTGCTTGAGCGGCGCTATACCGAGCGGGCGCTGGTCGCCGCCAAGGAGCAGGCCGAGAGCGCCGCAAAGCTGGCGCGTGAGGCGATGCGCCAGGCTCAGGCGGCCGACCGCGCCAAAAGCCAGTTTCTCGCGACGATGACTCACGAGCTGCGCACGCCGCTCAACGCCATCATCGGGTTTTCCGAGGTGTTGCGGAACGCGCCGCGCCAGACCGCCGACACGCCGACCTATGCCGGGTACATCCACGAGTCGGGGACCCAGCTGCTCGGCATGCTGAATGGTGTGCTCGACCTGGCGCGCATCGAAGCCGGCCGGGTCGACCTCGACGAGCAGGAAGTGTTTATCGAGGAGGTGCTCGACGCCGCCGTCCGGCCGCTGCGCAAGGAGGCGGAAGCCAAGTCGATCGCGATCATGGTCGGCATGATGGTCGAACGCCTGCTGGTGGTCGATCCGGGGAAGCTGAAACAGGCATTCGGCAATGTCTTGTCGAACGCGATCAATTTCACGCCGGAAGGCGGCAGCATCGAAATCGATTCCGACCTGCTTCCATCGGGCGATTTGTCGGTGGTGTTCCGCGACACCGGCAAGGGGATCCGGGCCGACGACATCGAGCGGGTGATGCAGCCGTTCGGGCAGGTCGATGATCACCTGACGCGGCAGAATGGCGGCGTCGGGCTTGGCCTGCCGATCGCCCGCGCGATGGTGCGGCTGCATGGCGGCGAATTGTTGCTGACCAGCGAGGTTGACGTGGGCACCTGCGTCGAAATCCGGCTGCTGTCGGATCGGGTGCGGCCGGCTGCCGCAACCGCTGCCTGACTGTGGTACACTGCAACGCGCATCGAACGACATGCCGACGGTGGAAATGCCGATTGTCCTAGCGCCCCTCGCGACGGCGCCTCCGAATAGCGGGTAAAGTCATGGACGGAAGCGATATTCAGGTGATGGACGGTACGCGGATCGGGCGCATCATCGCGGTGTCCGCCGCGCAGGTCATCGTGCTGCTCGAAGGCCGGGCGTCGGACGGTGTCAGCCAGCCGGAGCCGATCGAGATGGGTGCGCTGATCAAGCTGCAGACGCGCGCCTCGGTCGTGTTCGGTATGGTCAACGCGTTGCGCGTGCCGCTGCCGTCGCTGTCGGCCCCGGATGACGATCTGAAGATCATCGAAATCGAATTGCTGGGCGAAATGCTGCGCGACGCGGATGGCAGCCATCAGGGGTTTCAGCGCGGTGTGTCGGTGTTTCCGCCGATCGAGGCGCCGGTCTACCTCGCGACAGCCGAAGATCTGGCGCAGGTCTATTCGCCGCGCGACACCGCCAGTGTGCCTGTCGGCACGCTGTACCAGGCGAACAGCGTCACCGCCTACCTGCGGATCGATGATCTGATGGGCAAGCATTTCAGCATCGTCGGCACCACGGGGTCGGGCAAATCGTGCGCGGTGGCGACGATCCTGCGCGCGGTGATCGACCGCAATCCAAATGCGCATGTGATGCTGCTTGATCCGCACAACGAATATGCCCGGGCATTCATGGGCCGCTCGATCGTGCTGAGCCCCGAAGAGGGGCTGCGGCTGCCGTATTGGCTGTTCAATTTTGATGAACTGGCTGAAATCGTGCTCGGCACCGAGCGTGGCGACAGTGAGCAGCGCAAAATTCTCTCGGAAATCGTGCTGGCCGCGAAGCAGCCGAATTTCCAGCGGGCCGGGCTCGAAAAATCCGGCAGCGTCGATACGCCGATCCCCTATCGCATGTCGGACGCGCTGGCGCAGCTCGACCGCGCGATGGGGGCGCTGAACCGGCCGGAAAGCGTCGGCGCCTTCCAGACCGTCAAGAGCCGCATCATCTCGCTGCAAAACGACGCGCGTTATGGGTTTGTGTTCGGCTCGAACCTCTTGCGCGACGAGATGCCGGACATCCTGTCCAGCCTGTTTCGCATTCCGGTCGATGGCAAGCCGATCACGATCCTCGATATCTCGGCGGTGCCGTCGGAGGTGCTGAACGTCGTCGTGTCGCTGGTATGCCGGTTGACCTTCGATTTCGCGATGTGGAGCGAGACGACCGTGCCGATCACGATCGTCTGCGAGGAGGCGCACCGCTACGCGCCCTACGACAAGGAACTCGGCTTTGAGCCGGCAAAGCGCGCGCTGTCGCGTATCGCCAAGGAAGGCCGCAAATATGGTGTCTCGCTGTGCGTCGTGACGCAGCGCCCGTCCGATCTGGCGCCGAGCCTTCTGTCGGAATGCAACACGATGTTCGCGTTGCGCATGACCAACCACGACGACCAGGACATCCTGCGCGACGCGCTGTCCGAGGCCTCGCACGGGCTGATGAACTTCCTGCCGGCCTTGCGCAACGGCGAGGCGATCGCGTGTGGCGAAGGCGTGTCGATGCCGATGCGCATCTGTTTCGCGCCGCTCCCCGAAGACAGCCGCCCAAAAAGCTCCACCGCCTCGTTTACCGAGGCGTGGTCGCGCGATGTCAATGATCGCAGCGCCGTCCAGCAGACGGTCGACCGCTGGCGCCGCGGCGTCCGCCACGTCGCCTAGAAGAGGGGGCGGGTGGCGGATCGCTCCGCCGTCCCGATCGTCATATCGCCTCGACCCGGACCCAATCACCCTCGGCGGCGGTCAGGCCGGCGTTGAGCGTTGCACTGGCGCCGGCCAGACGGTCTAATGTCCTGCCCTCGGCGGCCAGCGCGCAGGCGACGGTTTCGTTCGCCGTGTTGTGGCGCACGAAGCGGAAACGCACCGCGCCGATGCCGCCGCCATCGGCCTCGACCCTGGCCATCATGCCGATCCAGTCGCCGTGCCGGCGCCCGCCATGCCCGGTGTGGAACGAGAAGCTGCCGAGGCCGTAGAAGATCGGCTTGCCTTGATATATCTCGACCGGCAGCGAGTAATGCGGCCCGTGCCCGATGACGATATCGGCGCCAGCCTCGATCGCTGCATGCGCGATTTCGGTCATGTAGTCGAGCACCTCTTCGCCGAGTCCCCAATGACATGAGGCGACGACGATATCAGCCTCCTTGCGCAGAGCGGCGACATCCTCGCTGAACCGCGCGAGATAGGGACGGTCGGCCCAGGTCACGACGACCGGCGGCACGCCCGGCCGGTTCATCGGCGGAATTTCGGGGCGGAGCTTGTGCACCGGCACCTGATAGGCGGTGTGGCCGCGGATCACCGCAATGCCCGCGCCACGCTCGGTCGCCTCATGGTTGGTCGGCCAATACACCGAACTGCGTTGCAGGAAACCGACGCGCAGCCCGGCGCGCGTCACGATTGCCGGTGCCCGGGCGGCGGCGAGGTTGACACCTGCGCCGGTGTGGGGAATGCCGAGCCGGTCGAGCCGGGCCAGCGACCCCTGGATCGCGGCATTGCCGTAATTGACGTTGTTGGCGACCCCAACCGCCGCAATGCCACCGATCCGCAACGCCTCGCTGGCCGGTCCGGGATCGGCGAAAAACCCCTCATGCTCGTCGGTGTGGCCGTCCGGCGGCTGGTACAGACAGCACTCCAGGTTCGCAAAAACCAGGTCGGCCGCCTGCATCTCCGCGCCGATTTGCGCAAACGGCACCCGCGCATCATCGACATTCCTCAGGTTCACATCGCCAACCAGGATGATCGAAGCCATCTGGAATCACTCCCTTGATCTGTACGGACGATCATATTTACTTTAGATATGGATTTTGAGTGGGACGAGGCCAAGCGGCAAGCCAATATCCTTAAGCACGGCATCGACTTTACAGATGTCATCGAGGTTTTCGTCGGCCATGTTCTGGAGAGTGAAGATCTCCGGCGCGGTTACGGTGAACGTCGCTTCCGCACTTTTGGCGAAATCGAGGGCCAGGTATTCCACGTCGTCTCCACGTGGCGTCACGATCGTCGCCGCATTATCAGCGCTCGGAGGGCAAGACGGAATGAGCGAAGAGCGTATTACGCGAGTATCCCTGAAGCAGGTACGGAAGATGAAAAGCCTCACTGACTGGGCACGGGTTGATGCCCTGACCGACGAGGATATCGAGCGTGCGGTGGCCGATGATCCGGATCAGTCATTCTGGACTGATGAGGAATGGGCCAATGCCAAGGTAGTGTGGCCAGAAGGCAAGGCGCCGGTGACGCTCAGGCTCGACAAGGACATCATCGCCTGGTTCAAGCAGCCCGGCCCCGGTTATCAGACGCGCATCAACGCGGTGCTGCGCGCGTTTGTCGAGGCGCAGAAGAACCCGACAAAGCCGCACCGCTGATCTCCGCCTCTGGGGTGTTTCCCTCGGCGCCGGCTTCCGATTTAATCGGCCGGCAACATTGCTGGGGACGGAGCGCGCATGATCAATAAATTCGTCAGCTCGGTGGCCGAGGCGCTGGCGGGCATCAAGGACGGCTCGACCGTCCTGATCGCCGGGTTCGCCCAGGTCGGTGAGCCGCGAGCCCTGGTTGACGGGCTGATCGAGCAGGGCGCCCGCGACCTGACCGTCGTCCATAACACCGCCGGGCGCGGCCTTGACGGCGTCGCAAAGCTGATCGGCGAAGGCCGGGTGCGCAAGATCGTGTGCAGCTTCGCGCGCAGCCGCGGCTCGGTGCTGTTCGAGCAGGTTTTCGCGCGCGGCGAGATCGAGCTGGAAATTCTGGGTCAGGGTACGCTAGCCGAGCGCATCCGCGCCGCCGCTGCCGGCATCCCGGCCTTCTACACCGCCACCGGCGCCGGCACGAAACTCGCCGAGGGCAAGGAGGCGCGGGTGTTTGACGGCCGCGAATACATTCTCGAACACGCGATCTATGGCGATGTCGCGCTGATCGAGGCGTGGCAGGCCGACCGCTGGGGCAACCTCACCTACCGCGATGCCGGGCGCAACTTCAACCCGGTGATGGCCGCCGCCGCCAAAATGACGATCGTGCAGACACAGCACGTCGCCGAACTCGGCGCGTTGTCACCAGAGCTGATCGCGACCCCCGGCGTCTATGTGAACCGCGTCGTCCACGTTCCGTCCGGCGACCCGCCGCTGAAGACCGCTTAGCAGGAACACCGCACATGGCAGAAAACACGGCCTGGAAGCCGCTCGACCGCAACGCGCTGGCCGCCCGCGTCGCGCAGGACATTCCCGAGGGATGGTCGGTCAATCTCGGCATCGGCATCCCGACGCTCGTCGGTAATTATGTGCCGCCGGAGCGCGAGGTGGTCTTCCACTCCGAGAACGGCATCATCGGCATGGGTCCGGCGCCGGCGCCGGACAAGATCAACCAATGGCTGATCAACGCCAGCAGCCAGTACGTGACATTGGTCCCCGGCGGCAGCTTTTGCAGTCATTCCGACAGCTTCGCGCTGGTGCGTGGTGGCCATCTCGACCTCTGCGTGCTCGGTGCGTTTCAGGTCGCGGAAAACGGCGACCTCGCCAACTGGGCGCGCTCGGAAAACGACAACGCCCCGGCGATCGGCGGCGCGATGGACCTCGCCGCCGGCGCCAAGCGCATCTGGATCGTCATGGAGCACAACACCCGCGACGGCGAACCCCGCCTCCTGCGCCGCTGCTCCTATCCGCTGACCGCGAAGGGTTGCGTCGTGCGGGTGTATACCGAACTTGCGGTCGTCGATGTGACCGAACGCGGCTTCCAGGTCATCGACATGGTGCCGGGGCTGACGCTCGCCGAATTGCAGAAGCGTACAGAGGCGCCGCTGAACCGGCCTAGCCTCAAAATGTAAGAGCCGTCATTGCGAGCCGCCTGCAGGCGGCGAAGCAATCTCGATCGGAGGATGCGCGCCAGCCCGCACGAGATTGCTTCGCTTCGCTCGCAATGACATGGGGGAAGAAACGAGATGCAGTTCGACGCGGAATGCGATTTCGTCATCGTCGGGGCCGGCTCGGCCGGGTGCGTGCTGGCCAATCGGCTGACGGCCGATCCCGGCACGCAGGTCGTTCTGCTCGAGGCCGGCGGCAAGGACACCAATCTGTGGATACATATCCCGGCCGGGTTCTACCGCAACATCTTCAACCCGGCGATCACCTGGGTCTACGAGACCGAGCCGCTGGAGGCGCTTGGCGGGCGGCGTATGCAATGGCCGCGCGGCAAGGTGCTGGGCGGATCGTCGTCGATCAACGGCCTGATCTATATCCGCGGCCAGAAGCAGGATTTCGACCATTGGCGCCAGCTCGGCAATACCGGCTGGTCGTATGACGATGTGCTGCCATATTTCCGCCGCGCCGAGAACCAGGAGCGCGGCGGCGACGAGTTCCACGGCACCGGCGGCCCGCTCGATGTCACTGACATGCGCGCCGCCCACGAACTGCACGACGCCTTCATCCAGGCGGCGCAGGAGGCCGGGCACAAACTCAATCCCGATTTCAACGGCGGCGTGCAGGAAGGAGTCGGCACCTATCAGCTGACCGTGCGCAAGATGCGCCGCGCCAGCACCGCCGTCGGCTATCTGCGCCCGGCGATGAAACGCCCCAACCTCAAGGTCGAAACTCGCGCCCTGGCGCAGCGGATCATCTTTGACGGCAAACGCGCCGTCGGCATCGAATACCGGCAGGAGGGCGCCGTTCGCCGTGTGCGGGCGCGGCGCGAGGTGCTGCTGGCCGGCGGCTCACTGCAATCGCCGCAGTTGTTGCAGTTGTCGGGGGTCGGCGCCGGCGCGCTGCTGCAGCAATTCGGTGTCGAGGCTGTGCACGAACTGCCGGGGGTCGGCGAAAACCTGCAAGACCATATCGGCTGCCGCGTCATCTACAAGGTCAAGAAAGCCAACACGATCAACGAGATTTCACGAAGCTGGCTGCGCCAGGCGGTGGCCGGCATGGAATATCTGTTCACCGCGAAAGGGCCGCTGATGATGGGGGCCGCGCCGATCGGCCTGTTCGCGCGCACCCGGCCGGGCTCGGATTCGCCCGATTGCCAGTACCAGTTTCTCGCCGGCAGTCTCGACCAGCCCGGCAAGCCGATGCACCCGTTCCCGGCCTGCTCGCTGGTGTGCATCCCATGCCGCCCGGAAAGCCGCGGCTGGCTGCGCATCAAATCGCCCGACCCGACCGTGTTCCCGGCGATGCAGCCGAACTACCTCTCCACCCAGAACGACAAGGACACGATGGTGTCCGGCCTGCGCACCGCCCGCGCCATCTTCCAGACCCCGACGATGCAGCGCATCACCACCGAGGAATTCTGGCCCGACGCCGGTAAGGACAGCGATGCCGACTGGCTCGACCATGTCGCAAGAAACGGCAGCACCA
This sequence comes from uncultured Alphaproteobacteria bacterium, assembly GCA_963737875.1. Classification (GTDB taxonomy): domain Bacteria; phylum Pseudomonadota; class Alphaproteobacteria; order ATCC43930; family CGMCC-115725; genus DATARH01. Next base: position 446,202 of record CAVTUM010000009.1, read on the forward strand.
CCTTCCACCAGACCAGCACCTGCATGATGGGCTCGACCCCGATGTCGGTCGTCGATCACGAATTGCGGGTGCATGGACTGGAGGGGTTGCGCGTCGTCGACGCCTCGGTGATGCCGACGGTCATCTCCGGCAACACCAACGCCGCCACGATCATGATCGCCGAGAAAGCAGCGGACCTGATCCGCGCTGAGTTGCGCGCCGGCGCAACGGCACGAGCGGCTTGATAACGCAAACGCCCCCGAGAGTTGATTGGGCGTAGCCTGAAGGCTACATACCTATGCTCGAAATCCGAGAAACCGGGGAGTTTGCCCAGTGGTTCAGAAGGCTCCGGGATTCGGAGGCCAGGGCTCGCATTCTCGTCCGCATCCGTCGCCTTGCCTTGGGTAACCCCGGCGATGTCAAACCGGTCGGCGGAGGTATTAGCGAATTGCGGATCGATTACGGTCCGGGCTACCGGGTGTACTTCGTACAGCGCGGGTCGGTACTGGTCATCCTTCTGTATGGCGGCGATAAAAGTTCACAGGATCAGGATGTTAAGAGAGCGAAAGAAATAGAAGCGGGATTGGAAGCGACATGATCACGAAAACAAGGGTGTTCGACGAAGCGGACTACCTGAAAAGCGACGAAGATATCGCCGCTTACATGACTGAAGCACTCGCGACCAATGACACCGCTATGATTACGCACGCGCTCAGTGCGATCGCCCGCGCGCGGGGCATGACCCGAATTGCCCGCGAGACCGGGTTGTCGCGCGAGAGCCTGCACCGCGCGCTTAGCGCCGAGGGAAATCCGGATTTCGCGACGATGCTCCGGATCATTCAGGCAATGGGCTTACGCCTGACCGCGGAATCGACGTCGGAAGCAGCCTAATGATGGCCATTGGGAGCTGACGGCGGGGCTGGCAAGACCGAACGGTGGCGAAGCATTCCTTCGAACGACGGCTTGAGGCCCTTCAGGCGTGCTATCTTGAGCTTCTCGTCGCGGCGCTGACGCAATGCGCGCAGGGGCACTGCGAATTGTTTGGACTGAACGAGGCTGCTGTCGATCGCGACGGGTTGCGCCACCTGTTCAGAAGCCGTTTTTCCGCTGTTGAGCAGCTGCTGTCGCTCGGTTCGGAAATCGAGAAGCTCCGGCGGACAGCCGGGTACACCGAAGCCTTCGCGCCGCATGCGCGATTGCTGCGGATAAGACGCTCCCAGGACCGGAACTCGCCAGGCGAGGCCAAGCAGGCGCGCCAATGGCTCGATGAATTGAACGACGGCGGCGCTGATGACCGGCAACGAGCAGCTTAAGGCCGATCCGCGCTCAACCGCCGAGCTGATCGATGCGGCGCTGACCAGGGACGAAGAATCCCACGACGGTTGGCGGGCGGCTACGGTGCTGCACGGTCGGGGCACGCGCGAGGTCCTGGATGCGGCTATGGCGCTTTGCCGCTCGCCAGACGCGCACCGGCGGGCTTGCGGTGCACTGATCCTCGGGCAGCTTGGTGTGCCCGACCGCACATTTCCCAAACAATGCTGCGAGGCATTACTCGATCTGACTAGGCACGACGACTCGGAGTACGTCGTCGGAGAGGCTGTGTTCGCGCTGGGGCATCTCGGAAATCCTTGCGCCGAACCGGACCTGATCAATCTGCGCCACCATCCGGCGCCGGCCATACGGCACGGCGTCGCGTTTGCGCTCTGTGGCGCGACCTCCACCCCGGCGGTCGCGGCGTTGCTGGAGCTGATGGAAGACCCGCACGACCTCGCGCGGGATTGGGCCACCACCGGTATCGGCGGAACCGTCTCGATCGACGGGCCGGAAATTCGCGAGGCATTGTTGCGGCGCGCCAATGACGTGGATGAAATCACCCGGGCCGAAGCCCTCCACGGCTTGGCGCGACGGCATGACGAGCGAGTGGCGCCTTACCTCCGCACCGAACTGCAGGCTGTGGGGAGCGCCCCCACCTTTTTGCCGATGCCGCGGCGACCTATCTCGGCATCCCGGACGATCGGGAAATTTCGCTCGAAGACCTGCTCGCGGCGCTGGCGAGATCATCCGTGCTGTAATGTCGAACACAGGTTTGGGTTGAGGCGAGGGCTGCCGCTCGCCAAGATGCGCCTCCAATAACGGGAGGAATGCCGGATGCCGGAAACGCAATCGCCTTTGGCGGTTTATCAGAGTCACCTCGACAGAGGCGAACTGGCCTATCAGTGGGACAAGACGGCAAACCGCGCTGTGTTCTACCCACGGGTCATCAGCCCCTATTCGGGTAGCACCGACATGGAATGGCGGCTCAGCAAGGGGCTTGGCACGGTCTACGCGACGACCGTGACGCATGCCTGGCAGGGCGAGGGCTACAACATCGCCCTCATCGATTGCGACGAGGGGTTTCGGATGATGGGGCGGGTCGAAGAGATCGATCCGATGGCGGTCAAGATCGGCATGCGGGTCAGGTTCCGCATCCACCCGGCGAGCGAGGACCAGCCGGCCTACCCTGTATTCACACCGGTTGAGGGCTGAGCCGATGAGCGGACTTCAACGCGGCGGGGCGGCGATTGTCGGGGCGGCGGAGAGCGATCTTGGCGTGGTCGGCTCGGGCTACAACGTCATCGATTTGATGGCACAGGGCATCGCCCGCGCGCTCGACGATTGCGGCCTTGGTCTCAAGGATGTCGATGGGCTGATCTCGGCGTCGACGCAGGCCCGAACCTCGGCCCTCAACCTCTCCGAATATCTCGGCATTTCACCGACTTATATCGATTCAACGATCATCGGCGGCTCGTCGTTCATGTTCCATGTCGGGCATGCGATGGCGGCGATCCAGCTTGGCCTGTGCAATGTCGCGGTGATTGCCTACGGCTCGACCCAGCGCAGCATCGGCCGGCAGAACGCCAGCGTGCGCGAGATCAACCCTTACGAAACGCCGTACCGGCCGTTTCTGCCGTCGAGCGCCTATGCGCTGGCCGCCTCGCGCCACATGCACGAGTTCGGCACGACCCGCGAGCAGATGGCCGAGGTCGCGGTAGCGGCACGGCAATGGGCGCTGAAAAACCCGGTGGCGTGGGAAAAGAAGCCGCTGACCGTCGAGGAGGTGCTGAACGCGCGGATGGTCAGCTATCCGTTCACGGTGCGCGACATCTGCCTGGTGACCGATGGCGGCGGCGCCATTGTGCTGGTCAGCCCGGAGCGCGCCAAATCGCTGAAGAAAAAGCCGGTCTATGTGCTCGGACAGGGCGAGTACATCACCCACGCCAATATTTCGAGCATGCCCGATTTGACAGTCACCGGCGCGCTCGAAAGCGGCAAACGGGCCTATGCGATGGCCGGGCTCTCGGCGAAGGACATCGATGTCGTCGAGCTTTACGACGCCTTCACGATCAACACGATCCTGTTCCTCGAAGACCTCGGCTTTTGCAAAAAGGGTGAAGGCGGCGCGTTTGTCAGCGGCGGCCGGATCGCGCCGGGCGGCAGCCTGCCGGTCAACACCAATGGCGGCGGCCTGTCGTACTGCCACCCCGGCATGTACGGGTTGTTCCTGCTGATCGAGGCCGTGCGCCAACTGCGCGGCGAAGGCGGCGATCGCCAGATCGCCGACGCTGATACCGCGATCGCACACGGCAATGGCGGCGTGCTGTCGTCGCAAAGCACCGTCATCCTCGGCAGCGAGGCGACGCTGTAACCTCGAACTCGTCTCCCAAACCGCCTGACGGTTTAGGGTACGCAAAGGCCGCGAAGGACACGCAAAGGGCGCGGAGCGACCAGCATCCTTCACCTTGCTCTGTGTCTCGGTGCCTCTGTGGTGATATCGAATTGACCACCGAGGCACCGAGGGCACGGAAAAGAGCTTATTGGCGCTTCGCGCCCTTCGCGTAGACGTCAGATCGGGGGCGCGAACACCCACACGGCAATGGCGGCATGCTATCGTCACAAAGCGCCGTGGCGACCTTGTAACCTCGAACTCGTCTCCCAACCCGTGACGATTAGAGTACGCAAAGGGCGCGAAGCGACCAGTATCCTTCACCTTGCTCTGTGTTCTCGGTGCCTCTGTGGTGATATCGAATTGACCACCGAGGCACCGAGGACACCGAGAAGAGATGCTGGCGCTGCGCGCCCCTTTGCGTAACCTTTGCGTCCTTCGCGTCGAATTGCTTTCTTGTCTCCTCTATGGCTCTGTGCCGAACCCAACAGGAGGCAATATCATGGCTGACGCCGAGCTGGTCCGGTTTGAGAAGTCGATAACGGCATCGGCATCATCACGGTCGATAATCCGCCGGTGAACGCGCTGTCGCCAGGGGTGCCGGAGGGCATCGTCGCGGCGCTCGACAAGGGCAATGCCGACCCCTCGGTCAAGGCGATGGTACTGATCGGCGCGGGGCGCAGCTTTATCGCCGGCGCCGACATCCGCCAGTTCGGCAAGGGGCCGCCGCGCCCGCCGCCGGCCCGCCGCCATTACGACGTGATGGACCAAAGCCCAAAGCCGGTGGTCGCGGCGATCCACGGCTATGCGCTGGGCGGCGGCCTCGAAACCGCGCTCGCCTGCCACTACCGGGTCGCGGTGCCGAGCGCCAAGGTCGGCCTGCCGGAGGTGCTGATCGGCATCCTGCCGGGCGCCGGCGGCACGCAGCGGCTGCCGCGGCTGATCGGGCCGAAAGCGGCGCTCGAACTGATCACCTCGGGCCGCCATGTCCCGGCTGCCGAGGCGCATAAGCTCGGCATCATCGACGAGCTGGCGCCGGAAGGTGGCCTCAAGCAGGCGGCGATCGCCTTTGCCCGCAAAATCGCCGACACGCGTCCCCTGCCCCGCATCCGCGACAGGAACGAAAAGCTCGCCGAAGGTACGCCGGAACTGTTCGACGGCGATGCGCAAATCGATCGCCCGGCGCGCCCGCAACCAGCGCGCGCCCTATGCCTGCATCGAGGCGGTCGAGGCCGCCGGCAAGCTGCCGTTCGACGAAGGCTGCGCCCTCGAACGCAAACTGTTCGACGAGCAGGTCGCCTCCGGCCGAGGCCGAAGGCGTTGCGCTATGCCTTCTTCGCCGAGCGCGAGGTCGCAAAAATCCCGTTTATCCCTGCCGATACACCGTTGCGCCCGACCGACAACCCGGCGGTGGTCGGGGCCGGCACGATGGGCGGCGGCATCGCGATGAGCTTCGCCGACAACGGCTATGACGTGAAGATCACCGACGCCACCAAGGAGGCGCTCGATCGCGGCATGGCCCGCATCCGGTCCAATTACGAAACCAGCGTCAAGCGCGGCAGCCTCGCGGCCGACGAGATGGAGCGCCGCTTCGCCCGCATCCATCCGGTCGCCAGCCTCGACGATATCGGCGATTGCGATGTGGTGATCGAGGCGGTGTTCGAGCAGATCGCGGTCAAGGAAGATGTCTGGAAAAAGCTCGACGCGGTCATGAAGCCCGGCGCGCTGCTCTATTCGAACACGTCAGGCATCGACATCGACATCATGGCCAACGCGACCAAGCGGCCGCAGGACGTTGCCGGCACGCATTTCTTCGCGCCGGCAAACGTCATGAAACTGTTCGAGGTCGTGAAGGGCACCCAGAGCGCGCCCGATGTGCTGGCGACCGCGATGGCGCTCGGCCGCAAGATCGGCAAGGTATCGGGGTTGGCCGGCAACAGCGACGGGTTTCTCGCCAACCGCAGTCGCGCGCCTTTTGGCATGGAAATCGATATCCTGATCGAGGAAGGTGCGCTGCCCGAGCAGATCGACAAGGTAATGATTGATTTCGGCTATCCCGTCGGGCCGCTGGCGGTGTCGGACATCAGTGGCCTCGACATCGGCTATGACACCCGCAAGCGCCGCGCCGAGCAGTACCCGAACTACCGCAAGCAGCCGATCGCCGACCGTATCGTCGAGGCCGGCCGGCTCGGGCAGAAGACCGGCAAGGGCTGGTATCGCTACGAACCAGGCGACCGCACCCCGCACCCCGACCCCGAAGCCGTACGGATCATCAAGGAAACCGCCGCCGAATTCGACATCCCGCAGCGCAGTGACTTCACCGACGAGGAAATCCTCAAGCGGCTGCTGTTCGCCTCGGTCAACGAAGCCTGCAAGATACTGGAGGAAGGCGTCGCGTTGCGCGCCAGCGACATCGATGTGATGTGGTTGCACGGCTTTGGCTTTCCGCGCTATCGCGGCGGGCTGATGTACTGGGCCGACACGATGGGGGTGCGCGAAGTCTACAACCAGATAGCCTCCTGGCATCAGCGCTACGGCGACCGCTGGCGCCCCGCCGAAATGCTCCGCCAACTCGCCGAAAGCGGCACGCCGCTGCGCGAAGCAAAAGCCGGCCGGCCGATGAAATAACGGCCAATCTCGAACATCATATCAACCGCGTACCCTCGCCCCGCTTGCGGACCCCGCAAGCGGGGAGAGGGTACGCGGCGGCGAGGACGATACCTAATACCAGCGGGCACTGGAGTTGCATGCCTCATGGTTTTTGCGGGGAGGTCGGGATGACCAGGGTGGAACTGGATGCGGCGATCGAGCGGCTGAGACTGGCGGTGCCGTTGGACGAGCGCGACGATATTGCGGCGGGCGCGCAGTATATCGAGCGAATGGCAGCGTTGCTGCGCAAGCCGCGCGCGGTCGGTGCCGAGCCGGCCCATACCGTCGCCTTCCCGCGGGAGAAATAGCGATGGTCGCGGACTTCCTCACCATCGCCGAGGCGGCGCGGCTGATCGAAACGAAGGCGAGTGTCGCCGGTCGAACTGGTCGAGAGCCGGCTCGACCGCATCGCCAAATATCGACGACCGGCTGCACAGCTTCATCCGCGTGCTGGCCGATCAGGCGCGCGCCGCCGCAAGGGCCGCCGAGGCCGAGATTGCCGCCGGCAGTTACCGCGGGCCGTTGCACGGCATCCCGATCGGCCTCAAGGACATCTACGAGACCGGCGGCATTCCAACCACCGGCCACTCCAAGGTCATGCAGGACCATGTGCCGAAGGCCGATGGGTTTTCGGTGGCGAGATTGCGGGCGGCCGGCGCGATCCTGCTCGGCAAGCTGGCGACGCACGAATTCGCCTTTGGCGGGCCGTCAGCTTCGATCTGCCGTGGCCGCCGGCGCGCAACCCGTGGGACACGAACCGCTTTACCGGCGGCTCGTCGAGCGGCACCGGCGCCTCGGTCGCGGCCGGCCTCGTGCTCGGCGGCACCGGCAGCGACACCGGCGGCTCGATCCGCGGCCCGGCGGCCTATTGCGGTCTCGCCGGCATCAAGCCGACCTACGGCCTGATCAGCCGCGCCGGCATCCTGCCATTGGCATTTTCGCTCGACCACGCCGGCCCGATGGCGTGGACCGCCGAGGATTGCGCGATCATGCTGCAGGCGATGGCCGGCCACGACCCGGCCGACCCGCCAGCGCCAACCGCCCGATCCCGGATTACCGCGCCGCGTTGACCGGCGACGTGAAGGGGCTGCGCATCGGCCTGATCCGGCATTTCTACACCACTGACAACGCGGCCAACGCCGCCACCCGCGATGCGATCGACGCGGCGGCGAAGACCTATGAGGGCCTCGGGTGTTCGGTGCGCGAGATTACGCTGTCGCCGCTCGCCGAATGGGCGGCCTGCGGCGTCGTCATCATGCTATCCGAGGCCTATGCGATCCATGAGGAGAATCTGCGCAGCCGCTTCACCGATTACGGCGAGTTCTTCCGCGACCGTATGGTGCTGGCGGGGCTGCTCACCGCTGCCGACTACGTGCAGGCGACGCGCCGCCGCCGCGAACTGGTCGACGAACTCGACCGCGCGATGGCCGGCCTCGATCTGGTGATGACCGCCGCCGCGCCGAGCGAAGCGCCGAAGATCGAAGACGTGGGAAAATTCGCGACGATGGAGCGGCCGTCGCTGACGATCCCGTTCAACGTCACCGGCAGCCCGGCGATGTCGGTGTGCTGCGGCTATACGGATTCCGGGTTGCCGCTGTCGTTCCAGATCGTCGGCAGGCGTTTCGCTGACGCCACCGTCTTGCGCGCCGCTCACGCCTACGAACAGGCGACACCCTGGCGCGGCCCGGCGGCCACAGCTTTAAGATACTCCTCCGTTTGTGGCCGGGCTTGGCCCGCCATCCACGAGATAGTGCTTCAGCGGCGGCGGGGTTGCTCGTGGATGGCCGGGCCAAGCCCGGCCACAAACGGAGGGGGTGCGCAGGGAGGAGGGAGCGATGATCGTCTTGAAAAATGGACGCCTGATCGACGGAACCGGCGCGGGGCCGGTTGACGGTGTGACCATTGTGATCCGACGGCAACCGTATCGAAACGGTGACCGAACGGCACCACGCCGATTTCCCGTCCGATGCCACAGTCATCGACGCGGCGGGCAAGACCATCCTGCCGGGTCTGATCGACTGCCATGACCACATGGCCAACCATAAATACGACATGGCGCATCGCTGGGGGCTCGACGAGCCGCTGAGCACGCGGCACCTGCGCACCGCGTCGGTGCTGAAGCAGACGCTCGACGCCGGCTATACGACGATCCGCGATGCCGCCGGTCTCGATGCCGGGTTCAAGCGCGCGATCGAGGAAAAGCTGATCGTCGGGCCCCGGCTGATGCTGTCGCTGGCGATCATTTCGCCGGTTGGCGGCATCGGCGACGCGGTCAGCCCATCGGGCCTGCCGCTCGATGATTGCTGCTGCATCCCGGGCGATCCGCTATTGCCGCCGAGCGTCGTCAACGGCGCCGCCGAGGCGCGTCAGGCGGTGCGCAAAATGGTGCGGGCCGGCGCCGACGTGATCAAATGCGCGACCACCGGCGGTGCCAGTTCACGGCCGGGGCACGGGCCGCGCGACGCCGCCTTCAACCTCGACGAGATGCAGGCGCTGGTCGACGAGGCGCATGCGCTCGACCGGCGCGTGATGTGCCACGCGATCGGTGGCCGCGGCCTGGATGTCGCGATCGAGGCCGGCGTCAATTCGATCGAGCACGGCAGCTATCTCAACGAAAATCCGCGCCACCTCGAAAAGATGGCGGAGCGCGGCATCTTCTTTGTGCCGACCCTGCTGGTCTACGAATATCACCGCAAATCCGTCGCACCGCATGTCAAGGAACGCGCCATCGCGCTGCACGAAGCGCATTACGCCAGCATTCAGCGCGCGCTGTCGCTCGGCGTTCGGGTCGTCGCCGGCACCGATGCGGGCGGCCACGGCCACCCCGCCAATGCCGGCGAACTGGTCTGTCTCGTCGAATTCAGGGATGACGTCGATGCAGGCCTTGCAGGCAGCGACCGGCTGGGCCGCCGAATGCCTCGGATGGGAGGCCGATCTCGGCACGATCGAGAGCGGCAAGCTCGCTGATCTGGTCGTGATAGACGGCGGCCCGCTCGCCGACATTGCCTTGTTGCGCGACGCCAGGAACATCGCGCTGGTCATCAAGGATGGTGAGATCACAGCGAACCGCCTGCCACACTGAACTCGCTGCGCCACCTTGGCCGGAAGCATCCGGCCAAGGAGTTGAAAGAGGTGGCTACGCCGGCTCGAGCTGCTTCATCAGTTCGTCGCTGCGCTTCGCGAGCTGGGCGCCGACCGCCTGGACATCCATTCCCGATTTTTCGCATTCCGGGAACAATTCTGCTTCTTCCTCTTTGACGTGGTGCTTGATCATCTCGCCGAGCACCTTGACCTTTGCGTCGTAGAGATCGTCGCCGGGCTTCATATCCCTGATCTCTGCGATCAGGTTCTTCGCCCCGGCATGCTCGACGATCGCTTCGTCAAGCAGGTCGTCGTCCTTGGTCGCTTTGCGGGCCTGCGGATAGAAGATTTCTTCCTCGATCTGCATATGCACCGTTAGCGCCGTGCAGATCTTTTGCGCAAGTTCGCCTTTGGCTTTGTTGTCTTCCAGTTCCTCGAACTCGTCGAAATATTCTTCGACCTCGCGGTGCTGGGTTTCAAGAAGATCGACCGCGCTGATGGCCTCGGCCTTGCGCGCCTGACGCGGTTGGGCCGGTTGTGTTTTGCGCTCGGTCGCTTGCTTGGCCTTGGTCTTGGCGTTCGTCGGCATGTTGTGTCCTTGCTTTAATAACGGGGCGTGGGCTTTCCGCTACGAGGACTAACTTCACCGACGGACCGTCCGTTCCCCTGCCCCTCAAAGCCGACAGAAAGGCAGAGCGCTTTTTGCCTGGCCCGATTTTTACCTGGCCCGGGCCAACACGAAATCGCGCATCAGTTCGGTGGCGCGGCGCGAGGCGTCGCTGGCCGGGTCGCGCACGATAAAGGTGTGCGGCTGGCCGTCAAATTTGTGCAGGTCGAGGCTGCCGCCTTTGGCGCGGTAGGCGGCGGCAAAGCGGTCGGCCATGTCGGGCGTGACGTTGTCGTCGCCGGTGCCCTGCACGACGATCGCGGGGGGCAACGTAACGGCCTCACCGCGTTCAAGAATCAGTTGCGGGTTGCCCTCTGCCATTTCGGCTTCCGAGGCCCAGTAGGCATCGTGCGCTTCGACGAGCCGGGTGTTGCCCTTGTCCTTGACCATGCGGTAACGCGCCAGCGGGTCGGAGATCGGCCAGCACAGCACAAGGTAGGGCAGGGAGGCATCTTCGCCGGCGGCCCCGTCAGCCGGCACCGCGGCATAGCGCGGGTCGGCCGGTTTCAGCGCCGCCAGCAGCAATTGGTGCGCGCCGCTCGACGTGCCGAGCGCTGACACCAGGTCGCGGCGGCTGCCGAACTCGGCCGCGTGTGCCTTCAGCCAGCGGATCGCGTAATGGATGTCGGCGATCGATTCCGGATAGCGGTGCTTTGGCGGCATACGGAAATCGACCGCCAGCACGACGATGCCGCTTTTCGCCAAGGCCTCGTCGAGCGGCGCGTTGTTGAGCCGGTCGCCGGAAGCCCAGGCGCCGCCGTGCACCTCGACCAGGGCCGGGAACGGGCCGGCTCCGACCGGCCGATAGAGCCGCGCCAACAACGGCTCTCCATCATGCCGCCGATACTCGATGTCGCGCGTCTCGATCTGGAAACGCGCGGGGATCGCAACTTCACTTGCCATATCTCATCCTCTGCAACTGGCCGGAGGATGCCCGTCATCGACGCGCTATCCAAGGCCCCGCGCGTGCCGCCGCAAGCGCCCGGTAAACCGGCGGCTTTTCTCCGTCGCAAATTAGTGTTTATTCTACGGCACATCGCTGCTTTTTAAAGATCGGGCCGAGGGCGGGAGCTGTTGCGCGTGACTGCCGAATTCGGCCCTTGGACCGATCATCAAATTCCCGAAGACCGCGGCGACTGGCATCCGCTGGCGCGCCGGCTTTTCGAATATTGGCAATCGATTTCGCCACCCGGTGCGCTGCCTGGCCGGCAGCATCTGGTGCCGGAGGACATCGCGCCGTTGTGGTCGCGGCTGTGGATGATGGATGTGTTCCGCGACCCGCTGCGCTACCGCTTTCGCCTGTGCGGCACCTCGGTCGTCCAGTCGATCGGCAGAGAGGTTACGTGGGCATGGCTCGACGAGGTACAGCCGATGTCGGCGCAAAACCCGAAATCGCGCGAGCGCTTTCGCTATGTCGCGGAGACCGGCCGTCCGACCTGGCGGCGCGGACCGTCATTGTGGCGGCGCGATCCCGACCACCACACCGTCGAAAGCTGCGTGACGCCCTTGGCGACGGATGGCCGCACGGTCGATAAGCTGCTCGGGCTGGCAATCGTGTACGACCATCGCGGCAAGCCGCTTTGATGCGGCCCTCGCAATCCGCTTGATGCGCCGGTCGCGTTGGCGATTTGATGGCCCCCAATCTGATGATGCTCGATCTGATGATCCGGGAAAATCGTAAGCGGAGGCGGCCCATGAAGATTACCGATGTCACCCTGACCCTGTTCGCCTGGGAGAGCATTCCCCCCACCACCTATGGCCACCATTCGGCCCGGCCTACCGGCAAAAGCGATCTCGGGCTGCTGCGGGTGGTGACCGACGAGGGGATCGAGGGCCACGCCTTTCTCGGCACGTCCTCGAACCCGGCCAGTCTCGACGGGCCGATGCTGATCCGCTTTCTAAAGCCGGTCGTCATGGGGCAGGACCCGCTCGATCGCGAGCGCCTGAACAGGCTCTTATGGTCGCGTGCCCGGGCCACGACGGTGCGCTCGATCGGCGCCGTGGACATTGCGCTGTGGGACATCGCCGGCAAAAAGGCCGGATTGCCGATCCACCGCCTGATCGGCACCAGCCGTGACAAGATCGGCGCTTATGCCAGCTCCGAAATCCACACTTCGCGCGAGGCCTATGCCGAGCAGGCGCAGCATTACAAATCGACCGGCTGGCACGCCTACAAAATCCATCCGCCGCAGGCCTGGCGCGAGGACATCAAGGTGTGCGAGGCGGTGCGCAAGGCGGTTGGCGACGACTATACCGTGATGCTCGATTCGACGTGGAGCTATCGCTACGAAGAGGCGCTGCGGGTCGGCCTCGCGGCGCAGGAACTCGGCTTCTACTGGTACGAAGACCCGCTCGCCGAGCAGGACATCTACAACTACGTCAAGCTGAAGCAGCAGCTGCATATCCCGATCCTGGCGACCGAGTATCCGATCGGCGGCCTCGACTCCTATGTGCCGTGGGTCATGCAGCGCGCCACCGACATGCTGCGCGGCGACGTCGCCGTAAAGGGCGGCATCACCACGCTGATCAAGACGGCGCACCTCGCCGAGGCGTTCCGCATGAACTACGAGGTGCACCACGGCGGCAACTCGCTGAACAATGTCGCCAATCTGCATGTCATCATGGCGATCCGCAACACCGAGTTCTTCGAGGTATTGCTGCCCGATGCGATGCAGAAATACGGCATGGCAGACGAGATCACGGTTGATCGCGAGGGCTTCGTGCACGCGCCGACCGGTCCCGGTCTCGGCGCCGCGATTGATTTCGACCTGATCGAGCGGAAAAAGATCGGGGTGCTGAGCTGAGCGCGGCCCGGCCCGGCGGCCGGCCACCGACCAGGGGAGCGGCATGGCCCGTCTGCTCGATACGCTGACCATCCGTCACAAGCTCGCGTTGCTGTGCTCGGCTTTTCTGCTGCCGATCGGGTTCCTGACCTATCTGTTCATCGCACAGACCGAAAAGGACGTGCTGTTCACCGCCGAGGAACTCGCGGGCAGCATTTATTTTACGACCCTGCGCGGCGAGTTGATGGCGATCGTCGCGCTGTCGCACGGCGCCGCGTCCGTCGGCGAGGTGGCCGAGGCGCAGACCCGCGTATTGGCGCAGGACAGCGAGCGGGCGGCCGAGATGAGCGCTGATGCCGCCGCCGCCAAGGGTGCCGCGGCCGTGCGCGCGGTACGGGCCGCCGCCGGCCCGACAGGCTCCTACGAACCGGCGATCGAAGCGGTGCTGGACCACATGCACGCGGTCGCGGACGGGTCCAACCTGACCCTCGATCCGGATCTCGACAGCTCCTACGCGCAGGATCTGGTCACGGTGAAAATGCCGGCCGCCATCGTCGCGGCCAGCCGGGCGCTCGACGCCGCCCTGGCGCTGCTCGATGCCGGTGCGCTGACGCCGGACGCGACGGCGCGTTTCCTGACCCGCAAGACCGAGCTGGAGACCGCGCTCGGTCAGCTGAAGACCGATATCGATTCTGGCGAACACAGCAACCCCGACGCGACGATGAAGCCGGCGCTCGACGCGGCCTATCGCGAGATGACCACCCGCTTCGCCGCTTATTCCGCGCTGCTCGAGACGCTCGCCGCGCCGGATGGGACACCGCCCGGTGCGGCGGCGCTGCGCGCCGCGCAACTGGCTGCCGAAAAAGCCGCAACCGTGTTCTGGGAAACCGCCAGCCGCGAGCTTGAGCACCTACTGACCGCGCGCGTCGACGGGCTGAACCGCCGGATGGTCATCAACCTGACGCTGACGGCGATCGTGTTTTTTGCCTCGATCGCCCTTGCCTGGGGCATCGTTCGGTCGATCAGCCGGCCGCTGCACCGCCTGCACCAGACGATGCATGCGTTGGCGCTCGGCGATATTTCGGTCGCGATCCCCGACACAGCGCGCGGCGACGAGATCGGGGTGATGGCCAAGGATGTCGAGGTGTTCAAGCAGAACGCCATCGGACTGACCCGGCTGGTCGAACAGGTCATTGCGTCGGCCCGGCAGGTGGCGCAGGCGACCAGTCAGGTCGCCGCCGCGATCCGGCAGAGTTCGGAGGCGATCACCGAAGTCAACCAGAGCACCCAGAGCGCCCATGCCCTGTCGATGATGATCGCCGATCAGGTCGGCGAAAGCCGCGACGGCATGAGCAAGCTCGCCGATGTCGTGCGCGGCACGGCCGACCAGGCGAGGCGGGTCGAGACGATGGCCGCGTCGATCTCGCAGATCGCCGAGCAGACCAACATGCTGGCATTGAACGCGGCGATCGAGGCGGCGCGCGCCGGCGAGCAGAGCCGCGGCTTTGCCGTCGTTGCCGAAGAAGTCCGCAAGCTCGCCGAGCATTCCCTCCAGCTGGCGCACAATATCGGCGCCGTGGTGCGGCTCGCCAGCGAGGAATCGCGCAAGGCCGTGTCGGTGGTCGGCGAGGTCAACGACAAGATCGAGGCGATTTCAGAACACGTCCGGCGCAACGACACGCTGACCGCCCGGGTCGCGACCTCGATGGAGCAGCAGCAGGTCAGCGTCGCGCAGATCGACCAGCACATCGACGCGCTCGCCGGCATCGCCCATTCCAGCGCCGCGGCCGCCGAACAGGTCAGTGTGGCGATGGGCCAATCGATTGCACCGCGCCCGCCATTCGCGGCAGCCGGCCCCACCGACCGCGCCCGACGGAACGGCATGCCTGGCTGGTTTGGGCGGGCGACGGTCTCGCCTAGCCGCCGCGAACCGCGCTAGCGGAGACTAACAGGGAGGCACAGCAATGAAAGACGGTTACCGTGTCTACGACGTCGATACGCATATCAACCCGGGTGCGGAGGTGCTCGACAAATATGTCGACCCGGCCTTTCGGGCGCGTCTTCCCGAATTGGCGCCGTACAAAGTCGCTATCCAGTCGCGCGAGGCGGGCGGCGGCGAGCGGCACATCTACCGCTTCGACGAAAGGGCCTATGAGCGCACCCTCGGCGAGGCGGAGCCCCGCCCGGGGTCGCGCGATGGCCGGGTCTGGCGCGGCAAACTGCGCCCCAGCCCCGGCGTCCAGGACGATCGCGCCGACAACCGCGTCCATGACATGGACATCGAGGGCGCCGACCGGCATTTCCTGATCCCGTCGGCCTGGACCGCCTGCGTCGGGCATCCCGATGTGTCGATCGAGGTCAACCTGATCCGCGCCTATCATCGCCATATGCACGATTTCTGCGGTGTCGCACCCGACCGGCTCAAAGGCCCGATCGTCGCCTCGACCCGCAATGTCGCGGAAGCGGTGCGCGAAATCCGCGAATGGGGCAAATCGAAATGGGCGGTCGCGGTGCAGCCGCTGCTCGACAACGACCGGCCGGTCGATCACCCCGATCTCGAACCGATCTGGGAGGCGGCCGAAGAACACGATCTGGCGATCGCGCATCACAGCTTCGCGTGGAACCCGCCCTATTTTCCCGGCTACCGCGACATGTGGGACAATGTCTACATCGCCCGGCTGTGCTCGCATCCGTGGGGCGCGATGCGCTTCATGGCGGGGTTTCTGGCCGGCGGCGTGCTCGACCGCCATCCGGGCCTGCGCCTCGCGGTACTCGAATGCGGCTTCGGCTGGCTGCCCTTCTGGGTGCGGCGGATGGACGAACAGGTCAGCTATGTCGGCCGCACCGCGCCGCTGAAGCTGTTGCCGAGCGAACAGTTCCAGGCCGGCCGCGTCTTCTGCAACATCGAGGCGCACGAACACGAGCCGATGTTCGAAATGGTGACGAAAGCGCTCGGCGACGGCGTCCTGATGTACGCCTCCGACTACCCGCATTTCGAAAGCTGGTTCCCCGACTCGGTCGACAAGATCATGGCGTGGTCGAGCGTCACCCCGGACCTGCGCCGGAAACTCTTCTGGGACAACGCCAACAGGTGTTTCAAGCAGGCGTAAGCGGGTGGGCGCGGTCGCCGCCCTCCCGTGCATAAATTTTGGTCGTGTTGGCTGACTGCTTGCGTTTGATCTTCCTCAGGCACTTTTCGGGAAAGCCGATCCCGCGACAGTCAGTCCGGTTTCTCGCTGCGCTCTTGTTCGAACACGCTGAGCTCCTGACGACAGACCGCGTCGAGCGGTCGAAGCTCCTCGTTGGCGACCCTCCATAAGATGGCAGGCTCGATGCGCTCGTAATCGTGGCGCAGCACATTGCCGATACCGGCCACTCTGGCCCATGGGATGTGTGGATGGCGAGCCTTCAGCTCGTCGGGCAGGTGCCTGCTTGCTTCGGAATGATCTCGATCCCGCGCTCGACCAGCCAGCGTTTCTGCCAATCACCCTCGAACGCTTGGAGGGTGGTGCCGGCCGCTGTGCTCCGAATATGCTCGATCGCTTCGACGATGTCGGTCAGCCGCAGGATCGTCGACCCGATCGATCGCACTCAAAACACCCGCAGCGCTTCGGCTTCGGCCCGGTTGCGGATTAAGGGATGGAGGCTGCCGCGCGTCATGATGTCAGTGCGGGTGCCGAGAATATCGGCGGCAACTTCCTTGACCTCCATCAGATTGAACAACCCAAACCGGTCTTTTTCGTAGTCGAAGAACAGATCGACATCGGAGTCGGCGCGAGCCTGGTCGCGTGCCGTTGAGCCGAAGACGTAGAGACCCGTTACCCCGGCGCGGCGCAGGTCGGCCTGGCGCGCTTGCAATCGGGCGATGGCATCGTGAAGGCGCATCCGCATGCTCGGTGTTTGTAGCGGCTGAACACCCGGAATCTAGGCGCCGCACGCCCTTCGGTCAAACGGCGGCCTAACGGGCAAGCTCATTCCGCCGCGTCGCGCCCTCGCGATCCGCGCCCGAGTTCGCTGCCGAGAAACCGAGCGAGGGTCTGCATTGCGGAGCGGTTGGCGCGGGCTTCGGCGTCGGGGTTGTAGTTGGTGTTGGTGTTGACGTCGTAGGTGTAGACCGTGCCGGCGGCGTCGCTGATGAACTCGATGCCGGCGACTTCGATGCCGTTGGCGGCGAGGAAGGCTTCGTAGCGCTGTTTCAGCCCGGCATCGATGTCGTCGATGATCGTGAACTTGGCACGCGGCGTTTCGCCGACCGGGCAGAATGCGTCGTCGACGACGCAGACATCGGCCGGGCACAATTCGAACCCGTCCGAGGTATCGACCTCGACGGCATAGAGAAACCGGCCGCCGACGAATTCGGCGCGGGTGATCAAGGGCTCCGGCGCCCGGATGTATTGCTGCAACAGCTGCAAGCCATCGACCGGCGGCTCGTAGTCGGCGCCGCCGACATAATCAGCCAGTGCCCCGGCATTCTGGAACAGCATCACGCCAAGGCCCTTGCCGCCGCGGTTCGGTTTCAGGATCACCGGCTCGTCGGGGAAATGCTGTCGGGCCGCCGCGACGAGCTGATCCTTGCCGGCGACCAGCACGGTGCGTGGCGTGCGGATGCCGGCGGCTTCGAGCGCGGCATATTGCCGGGCCTTGCTGATTTCGAGGTCGAGCGCACGCGGCCCGTTGACGACCCGCCTGCCATGCCCGGCGAGCCAGGCCAGCACCGCCGCGGTCAGCTCGGCGGAATAGCGGTGGTCGCGGGTGTGCGACGACGCGCTCATGCGGTTGTAGAAGACGCCCTCGGGCGGCGCCGCCGACAGGTCGAACATGCCCTGGTCGAGAAACCAGTCGCGCCACGGCAAATGCTCGGCGTCGAGCGCCGCCGCCAGCGGCTCCAGCCATGCCGGGTTCTCGTGGATGACGTGGATATGCATGGCACCGCCTCCGCTGTGTTGACCCTCCTTTATACATGGGGAGAGGCCTTAATCGTGCCAATCCACAGCAAATTCCGGTGTCGATGGCGCGCCGTTGCGCGGTGGCTATAGTGTCCGCACCAGGATGGAGGGCGTGTCATGGGGCGGGTGTCGGGCAAGGTGGCGTTGGTGGCGGGCGGTGGCGGCGGCATCGGCGGCGCCGGCGCGGAAGGGCTGGGGCGCGAGGGCGCGGCGGTGTTCTGCACCGATATCGATGGCGCCGCGGCTGAGGCGACGGCCGTGCGCATCCGCGCCGCCGGCGGTCGCGCGATGGCGCGGGCGCTCGACATCCGCGACCGGGCCGCGGTCGATGCTGCGGTGGCGGCGACGGTGCGCGAATTCGGCCGGCTCGACATCCTGTTCGAGAGTGCCGGGATCAGCCACCGGATCGATTTCCTCGATCTCGACATCGACACCTGGGACCGCATCATCGCCGTCAACCTGACCGGCATGTTTCATCTGGGTCAGGCGGCGGCACGCCAGATGGTAAAGCAGGGCGGGGGCGGCAGCATTGTCAACGTGACCTCGCAACTGGCCGAGGTGGCGCGGCCGGTGCGCGCTGCCTATGTCGCCTCGAAAGGCGGCACCCGCTCGCTGACCCAGGCAATGGCGGTCGATCTGGCGCCGCACCAAATCCGGGTCAACGCAATCGCCCCCGGCCCGGCCCTGACCGGCCTTACCCGCGACAACTACCCCGACGAGGCGTCCCGCCGCGCCACCGAAATCCTGATCCCGCTCGGCCGCATCGGCCAGCCCGAGGACCTGGTCGGCGCGGTGCTGTTCCTCGCCTCGGACGAGTCGCTGTGGGTGACCGGCAGCACCGTCACGGTCGATGGCGGCTACGTCGCGATTTAGGCTCTTGCCCTCTCCCGCACCGCGGGAGAGGGTGGCTCGGCGCGAAAGCGGCGAGACGGGTGAGGGTCGCAGCCACTGAACTGCCCTCACCCGCCTCGCGGTGCTCGGCACCCTCTCCCGCATTGCGGGAGAGGGAAATACCGCTGGCGAAGGGGGTTACGGGACGACCGCGATCATCTCGATCTCGACCATCGCCTCGGGCTGGGCGAGGCGGCTGATCTGGATGGTCGTGCTGGTCGGGACGGCGACGCCGAAATGGCGCATGCGCACCTCGCGGTGCTTTGAGAATTCCTCGTAGTCGGTGACGTAGGTGTTGGTCTTGACGACATCGGCCCAGGTCGCACCGGCGGCGGCGAGGCAGGCGCTGAGGTTCTTGAAGGTCTGTTCGAGCTGCGCCCGCATGTCGCCGGGGCCGACGATACTGCCGTCGAGACCGCGCGCCAGCTGGCCGGCGATATAGATCGTCTTGCCCGGTCCGTTGACCGTCACGACATGCGAATAGGCGGCTTTGCCGTCCTGCACCCGGACGTTCATGCCTTCCGGCTGCATCCGCTCGATCTTCAATGGCATGGTCGCGCTCCCTCGCTAGGTTTCCTTGCCGCCGTGCCGTAGCATCGCGGCCGGCGAAAGCCAAGCAGGAGGACGACATGGCAGCCGAAAACCCGGTCGCACGGCATTACGCCGCCGATGGCATCGCCGAGCGGGTGCTGGCGTCGTTGCGCGCTGTCAACGGCCCCGACGCCGCGATAACGCCGGATACGCTGGCGCCGATCGACCATTTCCACGGCCGGGGCATCGCCGCGACCCGTGAGCTGGTGGCGCTGCTGAAGCCGCAATCCGGCGAACGTCTGTTGGATATCGGCTCCGGCATCGGTGGCCCGGCCCGCTGGATCGCCGCGACCTACGGCGTGCATGTCACCGGGGTCGATATGACGCCGGATTTCTGCGTCGCCGCGCGCGCCTTGACCAAGGCGTGCGGCATGGACGACCGGGTGACGATCCTCGAAGGCAGCGCGCTCGACCTGCCGGTCCCGGACGCCGCATTCGACCGGGCCTATTCGCAAAACGTCATCATGAATATCAGCGACAAGCCGCGCTTCTACCGAGAGGCGCTGCGCGTGCTGAAACCGGGCGGGGTGCTGGCGATGGCGAATGTCTGCGCCGGCCCCAACGGCGAGCCGCACTACCCGCAGCCCTGGGCGACCACCGGGGCGACCAGTTTTCTGGTCAGCGTCGAGCAGAACCGGCGCGATCTTGTAGCCGCGGGGTTCGAGATCGTGTCGTTTCAAGATATGACGGAGCAGAACCTGCCGGCCACCCGGCGCGAGCGCGAGCGGCTGGAACGTGGTGGGTCGCCGCCGCTCGGCATTCAGATCATCATGGGCGACCGCATTCATGACATGCGGCTCAACGGCACCCGCAGCTATCAGGAAGGCCGCCTCGCGACAGTCGAGGCGGTGGTCCGCAAACCGGGTTAGACGCCCGGCTGGGTGCCCGGTTGCACAAACGTGCGGCGTACCGGCGGGCGGCGCAGCGCCCAGAAGGCCACGACGCCGCAGACATACGAAATGATCGACAGCGTGAAGGCGAGGCGGTAGCTGCCCGAAATGTCGAAAATCCAGCCGGCGGCCCACGAGCCGACCGCCGCGCCGATGCCGCTGCCGATCGTGATGACGCCGAGGATTGTCCCCAGATGCGGGCCGGGAAACAGATCGGCGGTCTTGGCGGTGATCGCCGGGCCGCGCGCCCCCCAGGTCAACCCGAAGAAACAGGCGTGCAGCCACAGCAGCAGATGCTGGTCCGGGCTGGTGATGAACAGCGCGCAGATGACCCCGACGATCGAAAACCCGTAGGCCATGATCGCCGACACCTCGCGGCCGAGCACATCCGACAGCGAGCCGGTCACGACGATGCCGGGAACCGCCAGAAACGCGCCGATCCCGAGCACTTCGGCGGCGTAAAGCTTGTCGAAACCGATATCGACGGCGAAGGCGAGCTGGTGCAGCGACACGAAAAAACTGCCAAGCCCGGTGAACAGATACACCGAGAACAGCAGCCAGAAATGCGGCGTGCGGATCGCCTCGCCGAGCGTCCAGCCCGGCGGCGACGCAACGGTGGGTTCAAGGCTTGGCGCCGTCTCGTCGGCTTGTGCCGGTTTCGTGCGCGGATCGGCGCGGCGGAAGACCGCCGCCAGCGGCACGACGACCAGCGCCATCAGTCCCGCCTGCACCAGATAGGTCTCGCGCCACCCGATCAGCGAGATCGTCAGCTGCACCAGCGGCGCCGAGATGCCGCGGGCAATGCCATTGGCAGACTGCACGATCGAGATCGCGAGGCCGCGCCGTTTGACGAAATGCCGCGACAGGATCGGAACGAACACGACAAGCCCGAGGCAGTTCGCGCCGATCGTCATGACGACGCCATAGAGAACGATCATCTGCCACAGCGCGCTGGCCGCGGCGCTCGCCGCCAGCCCCAGCACCAGGAGGGCGCTGCCGAGCAGCAGCAGACGGCGCGGCCCCAGCCGATCGACCAGAAACCCGACAAACGGCGAGCTGACGCCACCGACCAGCTGCGACACCGAATAGGCGACCGAGGTCTCGGCGCGGGTCCACCCGAACTCCTCGATATAGGCGACGAGGTAGACCGGGTAGGAGTGCATCAGCGCGGCGCTGACCGTGAACGCGGTAAAGGCGCCGGCCAGCATCAACCAGGCCGACGGCACACCCGGCCGCGCCTGGGTCGCAATGGAGTCGCTCATTTGCGGCAACCTGCGCGAATTCGCGGCGCCCGTCACCCGCGATCCTGGCAGCGCGGGGTTGCGTCATGCGGGACAAGCGGCGATTTTGCCGCGACGAATTTGCCGAGGGGAAAAGCCGATGCCGCGCTTCTACCGCCCGCCGCTCGACGGCTTCGAGGAAGACCCGTTCGCCCGCGACGGCGACGACAAGCTGATCCGCCGCGCCTATTGGCTCGGCCTCAGCGACCGGTCGCTGGTGCAATTGATGACCAAGGGTATCGGCACCCGCCTGACCGCCGATGAAAAACGCGCCCACCTCGCCGACATTCGCCGCGAGCAGGTCTCCGACCAGATATTCGCCCCGGAAATCCTGCCGCCCGAGCGGTAGCGGCTGACGCCTCTCTCCCAACCGCCTTGGCCGGGCTTGGCCCGGCCATCCACGAGAGGCCCCTGGACCCAGGGCGCCGCGAGAGCGACGATGAGGGGCCTGAAGAGGGAGTGGCCGATGGCGTCTTCCGATCGTGCGATAAACCATGACCCCGCCTACGAGGCGGTCGCGCCGGATGATTTCGCCGCGATGCTGGCGGTCGAGCGCTATGGCCGCCGCTCCGACGCGTTCGACGCGATCATCGGCGCGACCCACGACCATTTCTGGGACCCGTACAACCCGGCCTATCTCGATTTCGCGCAACCGTTCGACCTTGCCGCCGCGAGCATCATGCCGCTTGACCGGTTTCCGGAGTTGAACTGTGCCGCGACCGCCCATCTCGACGAGGGGCAGAAAATCCGTCTCGCGAACGATATCCAGCGCTGGACGCTGTCGAACATCCTGCATGGCGAGCAGGGCGCATTGTCACTGAGCGCGTCGCTATGCGACATCCTGCTCGATCCCGGCGCGCAGGAATACGCCGCCAACCAGACCCGCGAGGAGGCGCGCCACGTCGCCGCTTTCGGTCGTTACATCGCGGTGCGCTGGGGCTCGCCCTATCCGGTCGGCGACATGCTGGGGGTGTTCCTCAGCGACATTGTCCATTCGCCGCTCGTGTACAAAAAGCTTGTCGGCATGCAGATCCTGCTCGAAGGGCTGGCAATGGGAGCATTTGCCGACCTGCACGCCCGCACCACCGACCCGCTGCTGAAGCGGTTGGTGCAGCTGGTGATGACCGATGAGGCGTTCCACCACAAATTCGGCAAATTATGGGCCGACCGCACCCTGCCAAAGCTGACCCGCGAGGAACATGAGCGGGTTGAGGACTGGACCGCCGAGGTCTTTCAGACGCTGCTGTTCAACCTCTCCAGCATGGCGCAGCGCGCCTATATCTACGAGCGCTACGGCCTCGACCCGGAGGTGCTGCGGCAGTCGGTGCGCGAAGCTTTTAGCGGCGGCCGCAAACGGGCGATGCGCGAAAGCACCAACATTTTCCGGGTGCTGGTCAAGACGTTGTTCAAGGCCGGTGTCATCACCGACCGCACGATCCATGTTTATGCGGCCTGGCTCGACACCGACGCGCTCGAAGCCGAAGGCGACGCGATGGTCGGTGATTCGATCGCCGAAGAAGGGATCGCCTATCTGCGCGAGATCAACCGGCAACGCCGCGTCATCGGGCAGAAGCCGCTGGCCATCCAGGCTCCGGTGTAAGGCTGGCGTGTCACCTCGGCATGTTGCCGGGCGGCGGCGGCATGCTACGGTGCGAGCGCTATTCAGCCCCCAACATAACCCGGAGGAAACCATGGCCCAGTCGCAACCAGCATCAGCCCGCGACGCCGTCCGCGCGGTCGTTCCCGACCTGATCGGCTATACCGAAAAGTGGCTGTTCGGCGAAGTGTGGGAGCGTCCGCAACTCTCGAAGCGCGACCGCAGCCTGATCGTCGTCTCGTGCCTGATCTCGCTCGGTCGCGAAAAGCAGCTGGTCGGTCATCTCGAACGTGCGCTTACCAACGGCGTCACCAAGACCGAACTCAGCGAAGTCATCACCCACCTTGCCTTCTACGCCGGCTGGCCGGCGGCGATGACCGCCGCCCTCGTCGCCAAGGACGTGTTCGCGAAGGTCTAAGGAGACCCCTCTCCCGCACTGCGGGAGAGGGAGGGACCCGCGCCGGAGGCGTGGGAGGGTGAGGGTCGTGCCGCTGTGAGACCCTCACCCGGCTCACTTCGCTCGCCACCCTCTCCCGCGGTGCGGGAGAGGGGAAGTATTCGGGAGAACATCAATGAAGGTCGGTTTCATCGGGCTCGGCACCATGGGTAACGGCATGGCGTCGAACCTGCAAAAGGCGGGTTACGAACTCGTCGTGCACGACGTCCGCCGCGCCGCGGCAGAGAAGTATCTGGCAGCCGGCGCCGTCTGGGCCGACACGCCCAAGGCCCTGGCCGAACAGTGCGAGGTCATGTTCACCTCATTGCCGGGGCCGCCGGAAGTCGAGGAGGTGGCGCTCGGGCCCAACGGCCTGCTCGCCGGCATGAAGGAAGGCAGCGCCTATTTCGACCTGTCAACCAACTCGCCAACGCTGGTCCGCGAGATCAACAGGAAGTTCGCCGAAAAGCATGTCTACATGCTTGATGCGCCGGTCAGCGGCGGGCCGCGCGGGGCGGCCTCCGGCAAGCTCGCGCTGTGGATCGGCGGCGACGAGCAGATTTTCAACCGGCACAAAAAGGTGCTCGACACGATCGGCGACCAGGCCCGCTATATCGGCCCGATCGGCGCCGGCTCGGTCGCCAAGCTGGTGCATAATTGCGCCGGTTATGCGGTGCAGTGCTGCCTCGCCGAGGTGTTTACGATGGGCGTCAAGGCCGGGGTCGAACCGCTCGCCCTGTGGGAAGCGGTGCGGCAGGGGGCCGGCGGGCGTCGCCGCAGCTTTGACGGGCTGGTCGATCAGTTTCTGCCCAATAAATACGACCCGCCGGCCTTTGCCCTGCGCCTTGCGCACAAGGACGTGACGCTGGCGACGCAACTGGCGCGCGAACTCCACGTGCCGATGGCGCATGCCAATCTCGCGCTCGGCGAATTGACCGAGGCGTTGAACCGTGGCTGGGGCAACCGCAACTCGCGCAGCGCAATGCTGCTGCAACAGGAACGCTCCGGCGTGAAGATCGAAGTGCCGGAAGCCGACCTGAAGGCCGCGATCGAGCGCGACGGCAAATAGCCGTCTCGACGGACGACGAACCCACCGCCCATGCGCGGGCGGTGGGCACCTGCAAAGCCGCAGATCAGCATTTCTCGGCCGAATGCTTGCATGTAGCACGGTGGGTGCTACATCTGCTCGGATACTATGGGACGATAGGCATGAGCAAGACGATCAGCCTGCGCGAGGCCAATCAGGGCTTCTCGCGCTGCATCCGCGAAGTCGAAGGCGGCGAGGAGTTTGTCATCACCCGCAACGGCAACCCGGTCGCCCGCCTGGTGCCGATTGGCGGCAAGCGCATTCTGACGCCGGAGCAGCAGGCGGCGCGGTTGCGCGCGCGC
Organism: uncultured Alphaproteobacteria bacterium; assembly: GCA_963737875.1. GTDB lineage: Bacteria > Pseudomonadota > Alphaproteobacteria > ATCC43930 > CGMCC-115725 > DATARH01. The sequence goes on from CAVTUM010000009.1 coordinate 471,084, forward strand.
GCCCGGATGGAGAAGGGGTGGGATTTGGGTATCGAATACCCGCTCGACCGCGACGCCCTGCATGAACGTCGGTAGCCCGCGATTCACGCTTGATACCAATATTCTCGTGTACAGCGTTGATCGGCGCTTCGCCGAAAAACGTCGGCTCGCCAGTGAAATCATCGACAGGTCTATCGACGTTGATTGCCAACTCACGCTGCAGGCACTTTCCGAGTTTTACGCGGCTGTGAGCCGTAAGGGCATCCTGCAAGCGGCCCAGGCAGCGGAGCAGGTCATCGATTGGCTCACGACGTTTTCCTGCGGCGCGGCCTCGGAGAGTGCAATCCGGACAGCACTTACATCGGTGACGGCCGGCCGCGCGTCGTATTGGGACGCATTGCTGGTCGCGACGGCTGCGGAAGCCGGGTGTTCGCTCATTCTGACGGAGGATATGGCGGGTGGAACAACGCTCGGCGGTGTCGAAATCCATAATCCGTTCGCTCCCACCGGTGGTTTGACCGACCGCACGCGCGAACTGCTCGACCTGTGATCCGCATTGGTATCGATGTCGGTGGCACCTTTACCGATCTCGTCGCGGTGGACGAGGAGAGCGGGGTAGCGCGGCATTTCAAGCTGCCGTCCACCCCCGCCGATCCTGCGAAAGCCATCACCGACGGCGTCACCGCGCTTGTCGAGCAAGCCGGCGTTTCCGGTGAGGCCATCGCGTTTCTCGGCCACGGCACGACGGTTGTCACCAACCTGATTATCGAGCGGCGCGGCGCGCCGACCGCGCTGCTGACCACCGCGGGGTTTCGCGACGTTCTCGAAATCGGCCGGCAGACGCGGCCCGATCTTTACGACTACACCGTCGAGCGCGCGCCGCCGCTGGTGCCGCGGCATCTGCGCATCGAGATTCCCGAACGCCTCGATGCGGACGGCAACGTGCTCGTGCCGCTCGACGAGGTGGCGGTCGAGCGCGCCGCCGAAACGCTGAAAGCAGAGGGCGTCGAGGCGGTTGCCATCGGCTTCCTGCACGCCTATCGCAACGACAGCCACGAGCGCCGTGCCGGTGACATCCTGCGGCGGCTGATGCCCGATGCCTTTATCTCCCTGTCGTCGGAGGTCCTGCCGGAATTCCGCGAATACGAGCGGCTGTCGACGACAGTCATCAACGCCTATGCCGGCCCGCGCATGGCGGGCTATCTGGCCGGCTTCGCGGCCCGCATGGAAGGGCAGGGCGCCCGGGTCCCGCCGTATGTGTTCCACTCGAATGGCGGGCTGATGGCGATCCCGACCGCGTCGCGCTTTCCCGTGCGCACCTGCGTGTCGGGGCCGGCGGCCGGGGTGATCGGCGCGGCGGCGATCGGGGCCGCGGCCGGGTTTCCCGATCTCGTGACCTTTGATGTCGGCGGCACCAGCACCGATGTGTCATTGGTCGAAGCCGGCCTCCCGGCTTTCACCACCGGGCGCATCGTCGCCGGCTATCCGGTGCGGGTGCCGATGGTCGATATCGAGGCGATCGGCGCCGGCGGCGGCAGCATCGCGCGGCTCGACGATGCCGGCGCGCTAAAGGTCGGGCCGATCAGCGCCGGCGCCGATCCCGGTCCCGCCGCCTACGGTCGTGGCGGGCAGGCGGCGACGATCACCGACGCCAACCTGCTGCTCGGCCGGCTCAACCCCGAAGCGCTGCTCGGCGGGCGGCTCAAGGTCGATCTCGACGCGGCGCGGCGGGTGCTGACAGAACAGGTGGCCGTGCCGCTGGGCCTGTCGGTCGAAGCGGCGGCCGAGGGCATTCTACGCATCGCGACCGCCGGCATGGCGCGGGCGATCCGCTCGATTTCGACCGAGCGTGGCCGCGATTTGCGCCGTTTCGCGCTGTTCGCCTACGGTGGCGCCGGCCCGATCCATGCCGGTGATGTCGCCCGCGAACTCGGCATTCCGCGCGTCATCGTGCCGGCCGAGCCCGGCACGCTGTGCGCCCGCGGCATCCTGCATTCCGATCTGAGCTTCGACCTCGTGCAGACGCGCATCACGCCGGCCGGGCCGCTGGCGTGGCCCGACATCACCGCCGCCTTCGCCGAAATGCACGGGTCGGCGAGCGGGGTGCTCGACCGTGAGCGTATCGCCGCTGCCGACCGTCGCGCCCTGCACGGTGTCGATGCGCGGTATGAAGGACAGAATTTCGAGGTCCATGTCGGCCTCGACGGCGTCTCGCTCGACAGCGGGCCGGCGGCGCTCGATGCGGAGTTCACCCGCCGCTTCCGCGCCGCCCACGCCGAAATCTATGGTTACGACATCCCCGGCCGGGCCATCGAGATCGTCACGCTGCGCCTCAAGATGATCGGCATGGTGCCCAAACCCAGCCTTGCAACCGCCCTCGTATCGGGTGACGGCCGTGCGGAAATCGGCCGCCGCCGCGTCTATTTCGACACCGCGACCGGGTGGCTCGAGACCGCCGGTTTATGACCGGACCCGTCTCATGCCGGCAACCCCGGTTGCCGGTCCGGCGATCATCGAGGAAATGAGCGCCACGACGCTGCTCCACCCAGGCCAAACCGCCATGCTCGATGCCGGTGGCAACCTCATTCTCATCGTGGCTCCGGAGTGAATGCCGTGATGAGTGCTCGCCGCATCGCCGACCCGATTACGATGGAGGTGTTTTCCAATCGCCTGCTGTCGATCACCGAGGAGATGGGCACCAACCTGATCCGCGCCTCGTTCTCGACCAACATCAAGGAGCGGCGGGATTGCTCGGTCGGGCTGTTCGATGTCGACGGCGGGCTGATCGCGCAGGCGGCGCATATTCCGCTGCATCTCGGCTCGTTGCTCGGCGCGGTCGAGGCGGTGCGGCGCGACTTTCCGCTTGCCGATATCGGCGAGGGCGACGCGTTCTTCTGCAACGACCCGTATTTGGCGGCTGGCACGCACATGCCCGACATTTCGGTCGTGACGCCGGTGTTCATCGGCGGCAGGCCGCGTTTTTTCACGGCGAATATCGGGCACCACGCCGATGTCGGCGGCCGGGTGCCGGGGTCGATCGCCGCCGATGCGCTGAGCGTCTTCGAGGAAGGCATCCGCATCCCGGCCACCCGCCTGCGCCATGCGGGCGACACTCGACCGCGGCATGCTGCGCCTCGTCGCCGAAAATACCCGCGAACCCGAAGAGCGCACACTCGACCTGCAGGCGCAGATCGCCGCCAACGATCTCGGCGCCCGCCGGCTCGGCGACTTGGTGACACAGGTTGGCATCGACGCGGTGACCACCGCGATCGACGACATCCTGGCCTATACCGCGACCCGGCTGCGCCACCGCATCCGCGCCCTGGCGCCCGGCGCCTATTCCTTCACGACCTATCTCGATGACGATGGCGGCGGCAACGAGAAGGTGCCGATCCAGGTGACGGTGCGGGTCGATGGCGACCAGCTCGATTTCGACTTCGCCGGCTCCGCGCCGCAATCGAAAGGCGCGCTGAACGTGCCCGAAAGCGGCCTCAAGGCGACGGTGTTCTACGCCGTCAAGGCCTTGCTCGACCCTGGCCTGCTGCCGAATAGCGGGTTGTTCGACGCGGTGCGGATCAGCGCGCCCGAGGGGACGATCGTCAACCCGAGCTTTCCGGCGGCGGTTGGCGCGCGCAGCATCACCTGCCAGAAGATCGCCGGCGCGATTTTCGGCGCCTTCCGCGGTCTGTTGCCGGAAGAGCAGGTCATGGCGTCGAGCAACGATGTCTTGCCGGCGATCGTGTTCTCCGGCCGGCACCGGCGCCACCAGCGCACCTATGTGTATCTGGAGACGCTGGGCGGCGGGGCCGGGGCACGGCTCGACCGCGACGGCATGGACGGCGTGCAGGTGCACGTCACCAACACCTCGAACCTGCCGGTCGAGGCGCTCGAAATCGAATACCCGCTGGTGGTCGAGGAATACGGGCTGGTGGCGGGATCGGGCGGCGCCGGCCGCTCGCGCGGCGGCCTCGGCATCGCCCGGCAGATCCGCGCGCTGGAGGACGGCACCGTGTTCGGGTGCCGCAGCGACTCGCACCTGACGCGGGCGGAAGGCGTGTTCGGCGGCGAGCACGGCCGGCCCGGCAGCCTCACCTACAACCCTGGTCGCCCGGATGAGCGGCACCTGTCGTCAAAGGTCTCGCGCCTCATCCTGGCGGCAGGCAACTCGATGCGGATCGAAACCCCTGGCGGCGGCGGTGCCGGCCCGGCCGCCGAGCGTCCTCCCGAACGCCGCGCAGCCGACGCCCGCAGCGGCAAGGCGCCGTCCACCGCGGGCTGATTTAGGCTGTCACTTGAACCGCGGCATCACCTCCTCGCACCACAGGCGCAGCGAGCGCATGACCTGATCGTGCGACAGCATGCTGCCGGGGTTGATTTCGGCCGAGACGCCGTCGATCCCGGCGGTTTCGCGCAATTCCATCAGCCGCTCGACGACCATGTCGGGGGTGCCGACGATGCCCTTTTCGCGCATCACCTCGTCATAGCCCATCGGACCGCGCATCAGATCGGCGCGGTAGGACGAAAACCGCATCATCCCGGCCTCGGCGTCGGCCAGCGCGGCGGTGCGGGTTTCTGCCACATAGACCGGCACCTGCAAATACATCTCGCCGCGGCCCGGGTGGCCGGCCTCGCGCCACGCCGCGCGGTAGGCGCGGGCGTGTCTCGGGAAGCTCCCCGAGTGGGCTGGCGCGCACCGCCGAAAACAGCGGATAGCCGAGGTGGCCGATCGCCGAATAGGTATCGTGCTGGCTGGCGGCAACGCGGATCGGTGGGTGCGGCTGCTGCACCGGGCGCGGCACCAGCGTGAAATTGTCGAAATTGTAATAGTGCCCGTGATGCGAGGTGGTCGGCTCGGTCCAGGCCTTTTTGACGATGTCGAGGCTTTCCGCGAAACGGTCCTGGCTCTCCTCGTAGGAGATGCCATAGGCGTTATAGGCGCGCGGAAAGGCGCTGCGCCCGACGCCGAAAATCAGCCTGCCGCCGCTGATCTGGTCGATTGTCGCGGTCTCCTCGGCGAGCCGCAGCGGATGGCCGAGCGGCAAAATCTGCACCGCTGTACCGATCTTGATGCGCCGTGTGCGCGCCGCGATCGCCGCCGCCAATGTCAGCGGCGCGGTCGATAGCGCGCGTTGCGGGTTCATATGGATTTCGGCGACCCATACCGCGTCGAGGCCCCAGCTTTCGGCGGCCTCGATCTGCGTGAAGGACTCGGCGAAGGCTGCGGCCTGCGAGGCAGCCTCCATCGACCAGAACTCGTGGAAAATCCCGAACTCCATGCTCCCCCCAATTTCTCGATGTCGGCCTTGGCCGGCTAGCGGCGCGCAATATCGATGATCGCGGGCCAGCCTGCCACCTCTTGCACCAGCTTGCGCAGGATCGCGTCGGCAAAGCTGTCAAAGTTCGTTGCGACCAGCACGAACGACGACGGGCCGCCAATCACATTCTGCCGGTAATAATCGTCGAGCCACGGTTCCTCGGTCAGGATCGCAAGGCCGTTGATCGTGATGCCCTGTGCGACGAGTTCGTCGCGCGCGGCGACCGGCGCCACCCCGAAATTGGCCATGCCGTCGCCTGACACATCGATGACCTTGTGTCCTGCCGGCTCGGGCATGTGGTCGAAGGCGGCGGCGGCGGCCAGCATTGCCGAGCCGATCGCGGTCAGCCCATGGGAGCTGCGCTGCGTCGCGCGTATCGAGGCGGCGAACGCGGTGGCGGCGTTGCGGTTGGTGATGCGCGTCCAGCCGACCGTGACCGAAATCTTCTCTGGATCGGACCATTCGAGTACCAGCGCCTCGATGCCGCCGGGTACGCCATTGATCACGTCGATCAGCGGCTGCGCCTCGAACGCGCGGGCAATCCCTTCACGCTGCAGGATGTAGCGGTCGGTCGATACGCTTTCAGACACGTCGATCGCCAGCACCAGCGCGACTGCCGCCGCCTGCGCGGGCAGGGAGGCGGCAAGAACGCTTAGAAAGGCAGCAAACGCGAGCCGCATGGGGTTCACCACGGCGTGGTCGTCGGGCACCAGTCGTGTACGCCTGGCGGGCTTGGCCGCCGCGCGCCGCATCCAGCTTAACGCCACGCACCGGATGCCGCTATAAGCTGCCGGAACCAAGCCGGCTCCAGGCAAGATGCGGACGTGTTAAGGGCTGGTCCGGGAGTGAGGTCCGGAAATGATCCGGTTATCCCGGCCCGGATCGGCCTCGCAGAGCGCGGCCCGGACCTGCTAGGCTGTCTTCAACATTCGTGCCAATGCCGCACTCCTTCGATCGAAAGTTGCCATGACCGCTGCACCCGGAACCAAGCCCTTCGCCGGCATCCGCATCCTCGATTTCACCCGCTATGTCGCGGGGCCGTTCGGCACCTATCAGCTGGCATTGCTTGGGGCCGATGTGATCAAGATCGAGCCGAAAGCCGGCGACGACATGCGCCACTCGGAATTCTCCAGGGAATGGGCCGCGCAGGGGCTGGGGCCGTCCTATCTCGGCATCAATTCGAACAAGCGCAGCCTGACGCTCGACCTGACCAAGCCGCGGGCGGTTGAGATCGTCAGGAAACTGGCCGCCGGCGCCGATATCGTGTGGGAGAATTTCCGCCCCGGCATCATGGACCGGTTCGGCATCGGCTATGAAGCGTTGCGCGCGATCAATCCGCGGCTGATCTACTGCGCGGTGTCCGGCTTCGGACAGAACGGGCCGGAGCGCGCGACCGCCGCGTTCGACGGCAAGTTGCAGGCGATGTCCGGCATCATGTCGATCACCGGCCACGAAGACAAAGGCCCGACCCGCGCCGGTTTTGCGCTGTGCGACACGATCGGCGGGATGACCGCCGCCTTCGCGGTGTCGAGCGCCTTGTTTCAACGCACCCATACCGGTGTCGGGCAGCTGGTCGATGTCGCGATGCTCGATGCGGCGCTGAGCTTTCTGTCGGGGCAGGTGGCTGAATATACGGTCACCGGCCACAAGCATCGGCAGTTCGGCAATCTGTCGAGCACCGGCAAGGTCACCGGCAGTCGCTTCAAGGCCGGCAAGGGCGATCTGATGCTGGCGGTGATGACCGAGAAACAGTACGCCGCATTGATGCGCGGCATTGGCCGCGAAGACGCGCTCTCCGACCCGCGCTTCAAGGACTGGGCGAGCCGCAGCGCCAACGAACCGGCGTTGCGCGCGATCATCGAAGAGGCGCTCGCTGGCGACGATGCCAAGAACTGGGAAAAACGCCTGACCGCGCTCGACGTACCGTGCGCCGGCATTTGGCAGATTTCCGAGATCGTCCACCACCCGCAACTCGAACACCGCGACGTGATCCAGCATGTCGAGGCCGATTACGGCTCGCTGACCCTGGCCGGCTCCGGCTTCCGCCTCGACCACGGCGGCGGCAGCATCACCCGCGCACCCCCGCGCCTCGGCGAACACAACGCCGAGGTGCTGGCCGAAGCCGGCTACAGCGACACAGAAATCGCCGCGTTAAGGGATGAGGGCGTGACCTGATCTTCCCTCGCCCGCACCGCGGGAGAGGGTGCCGGAGCGCGCAGCGTGGAGGCGGGTGAGGGTGTTGCAGCTTCACGACCCTCACCCGCCTCGCCGCTATCGCGGCGATCCACCCTCTCCCGCGGTGCGGGAGAGGGCTTATGACAGCGCCTCGACCTCGACCCAGTTCGAATTGTAGGTCGTCGCGCCGCAGGGAGCCGTGCGGTCGGCGGTCACGGCGTTGGCACAGCCTTGCGTGTCGGTGCCGACAGCGTCGGGGGTGAACCAGGCGCCTTCCTTGATCGATACGACGCCGCGCGCGACGCGGTCGGTGACCTTGACCGGCAACACCGTGGCGCCATGTTCGCTGAACACCCGCACCCTGGCGCCGTCGGTGATGCCGCGCGTCGCCGCGTCGTCGGGATGCAGCCAGACATTGTCGCGATCGACACGCGACAGAAGCGGCTGGTTGCCGTGGATCGAATGCGTCCGCGCCTTTGATTTCGGTGTGCACAAGGCCAGGGCATAGCGCGAATCGGCATCCGGCAGGTCGAACCAGGTCGGGATCGGTGGGATCACGCCGAGACCGTAGGGGTCGGGCTGCGCGGCCAGCACTGTCGAGTAGATCTCGATCTTTCCCGAGGGGGTCGGGAATTTGTGGTTGTCGGGGTCACGGATTTGCTTCGCGAATGCGACCGCATCCGCGGGTGCCGCAAAGCGGGCGACGCCGGCTTCGGTGAAGGCATCGAAATCATCGACTGCCTCGGCGGTCAATTCACGCAGCCAGCTCTCCTCGTCCCGCGTGCTGTAGCCGTTGATGCCGACGCGCTGCGCCAGTTCGGCGAAGATGTCGATGTCGTTGCGGCATTCGTACATCGGCGCGATCGCCTGTCGCATATAGATCGCGTAATGCCCGGCGCCGGCCCAGGGCGTGTGCACGTCATTGCGCTCCCAGAATGTCGTCGCCGGCAACACGATGTCGGCATAGCGCACGGTCGGCGTCAGGAAGTGGTCCTGCCCGACAATGAACTCGACCCCGTCGAGCGCCCGGATCGTCTTGCCGGCGTTCGGGCACTGGTTGAACAGATCGCCGCCGACCGAATAGATCAGCTTGATGTCGGCCGGGTAGCCGCCGCTTTTGCCGCGCGCCAGCAGATCAGCCAGCATCGCCGAGGAAACCCGCGCCTCGATCGGGCTCTTGCCGGCCGGCAGGCTTTTCATCCTGCCGCGGCCGGTGGCGCCGTTGCTGGTGCCGGAATTGCCGCCGACGATGCCGACATTGCCGGTGATCGCGGCCAGCGCATAGGCGGCGCGGTGAAACTGCTCGCCATAGATCGTGCGGCCCGGCGCATAACCCGTCTGCAACGCCGCCGGCTTGGCGGTGGCGAATTCGCGGGCGAGGCGCCGCAGGATTTCGGCGGGGATGCCGGTGATCGGCTCGGCCCATTCCGGCGTTTTGGCGATGCCATCGGCCTCGCCGAGTAGGTAGGCGCGATAGGAGGCGCCGGCCGGCGCGCCTTCCGGCAGATGCGCGTCGTCAAAGCCCAGGACATGGCGGTCGCAATAGTCCTGGTCGTGCAAGCCCTCGCTGACGATCACCTGGCTCATCGCCAGCAATGCCGCCGTGTCGGTCGAGGGGCGGATCAGGATGTGCTCATCAGCCAGCACGCGGCTTGTGTCGGTAATGCGCGGATCGACGCAAACGATGCGCACCCCTGCCTCCTTGGCGCGCCGCAGATACTGCATCGTGCCGGTGCCGAAGGTGCCGTCGCCGGGGCTCCAGCCCCACATCAGGATAAAGCGGGAATTGATGAAATCGGTCGGCTCGCGCCCGGCCGATTTGTAATCGACCGTGCCGCCATAAGTCATCTTGATCGAAAATACCTCGGCCTCGGCCGACATGTTCGACCACAGATCGGTATAGCCGCCGAACATGTTGAGAAACCGCTGCGCCGCGGCCCGGCCATGCAGCATCGAGGTGGTGCCGGTGCGCGAGGCGTCGAGGATCGCGGCGTTGCCGTATGTCTCGCGGACGCGCAGCATTTCGCGGGCGATCTCGCCGAGCGCCTCGTCCCACGAAATCCGCTCGAACTGGCCGGAGCCGCGCGGTCCCGTGCGGCGCATCGGGTATTGCAGCCGGTCGGGATGATAGACCTTTTCGATCTGCCCGACGCCACGCGCGCAAGCCTGCAACGGCGGCAATTCCGGGTTCCAGCGCCGGGTGTCGGTCGAGATGTGGACAATGCGGTCGTCCTCGACATGCGCATTAACGACGCACCGCCCCCCGCAATTATGCCCGCAAGTGCTGGTGACAACCCGCTCGCCGCCGCGCGGCGCCATGCGCGGCGCTTCGTAGATGGTCGCTGGTGGAATGGGAGCCTCCGAGGGGCATTTGAACAAACCTGTCGGAGAGTCTAGCACGCGGCGGGCCACAATGGTTCGGGCCTCAGCGAAGCAAGGACGAACTGCCGGTCGCCCCCACAGGTTCGTGTCAACGAGCGCCTTTGATCCTGGCGTAAATGCCGATTGCGGCAATGGCGATGGCGAACAGCCCCCCAATCACCCACAGAGCCCCGCGCACAAATGAGATTTGACGCTGAACCTTGTCTATTTTTTCGCCCTGCTTGCCAACATCGACGATCAAGCGATCGACCTTCACAACAAGAGCGGATACAGAGCACTTCATAGCCATAACGGCCTGAAGCAGCTCCGGTCGAATTTCGGCTCGCCGAGAAGCTACCCTCACCCCCGCTCCCTAGTCGCAGAGAACCGTATCCCCGGCCACTCGTCGATCGTCGTGCGCAAATCCCAGGCGTTGCGGGCGAGGAAGACGGGGATGCCGTCATGGTCTTCGGCGAGCGCCGAGCCATTGCGGTCGCGGAAGCGGTCGAGTTCGGTCTGGCTGGCGTCGAGCCAGCGGGCGGCGTCGTAGGGGGCTGGTTCGAGCCTTGTCGCAAGACCGTATTCGGCGGCGAGGCGTGCCTGCAAGACATCGAGCTGCAAGGCGCCGACCACGCCGATCACCCACTCGCTGCCGTTGGTCGGCTTGAACACGCGGGTCACGCCCTCGTCGGCGAGTTGTGTCAGCGCGTGGCGCAAATGCTTTTGCTTCATCGGGTCTTCGATCCGCACCCGGCGCAAAAGCTCCGGCGCGAAGCTCGGCAGGCCGGTGACGCGGATATCTTCGCCCTCGGTCAGCGTGTCGCCGTTGCGCAGGCTGCCGTGATTGGGAATGCCGAGAATGTCGCCCGGCCACGCCTCTTCGGCGAGGTTGCGGTCGCGAGCCAGGAAAAAGACCGGGTTTTGCACCGACATCTGCCGCCCGGTGCGCGAGGTTTTTCAGCTTCATGCCGCGCTGGAAATGCCCCGAACACATCCGCACAAAGGCGATGCGGTCGCGATGCTGCGGGTCGATATTGGCCTGCACCTTGAAGACAAAGCCGGAGACAGCCTTCTCTTCGGGTTCGATCGGGCGCGGCTCGGCAGGTTGCGGGCGCGGCGGCGGTGCCAGATCGGCAACCCCGCGCAGCAATTCGCGCACCCCGAAATTGTTGAGGGCGCTGCCGAAGAATACCGGCGTCAGATGCCCCTCGCGATACGCCGTGAGGTCGAAGGGCGGGCAGAGACCCTGCGCCATCTCGACCTGCTCGCGCAGGGTGGCGATCGCCGCCGCTGGCAGGCGTTGCGCCATGACCGGGTCGTCGAGCCCGCGGCACGCGGATCGGCTCGACCACCTGGTCCCGCAAACCGTGCTCGAACAACAGCAGCGAATCGCCCAGCAGATCGTAGGTGCCGAGAAAATCGCGCCCCATGCCGATCGGCCAACTCGCCGGCGTCGTATCCAGCGCCAAGGCCTGCTCAATTTCGTCGATCAGGTCGAACGGGTCGCGGCTTTCGCGGTCGAGCTTGTTGATAAAGGTGATGATCGGCACGTCGCGCAGCCGGCAGACCTCGAACAGCTTGCGGGTCTGCTCCTCGATGCCGCGGGCCGCGTCGATGACCATGATCGCGCTGTCCACCGCGGTCAGCGTGCGATAGGTGTCCTCGCTGAAATCCTGGTGGCCCGGCGTGTCGAGCAGGTTGAAGACGATGCCGTCATGCTCGAAGGTCATCACCGCCGAACTGACCGAGATGCCGCGCTCGCGCTCGATCGCCATCCAGTCGGAACGGGCCCGCCGCCGCTCGCCGCGCGCCTTGACCTCGCCGGCAAGCTGGATCGCGCCGCCAAACAACAGCAGCTTTTCGGTCAGCGTGGTCTTGCCGGCATCGGGGTGCGAGATGATCGCGAAGGTGCGCCGGCGCGCGATCTCGTCGGTCAGCGTGGTCATGGTGCCTGTTCGGACGAAAGCGGCACGATCGGCCGCCATTAATCTATATGTCGTTTCCTCGCGCAAATGCCAACGCCCCGTAGGGTGGGCTGAGCAGAGCGAAGCCCACCATCTGCGGGCCAGGACCGGCGGTGGCGGGCTTCGCTGACGCTCAGCCCACCCTACGAGGAGGGTCTCACGACAGGAGTTTTTCGAGGCGTTTGCTGATTGCGTCGGCGTGGTCGTCGGGGGCGAAGGTCGCGGTGAAACGGCCCTGCGGGTCCATCACATAGATCAGCGCGCTGTGATCCATGTCGTAATTGCCGTCGGAGCGCGGGTGCTTCGCATAAAAGACCCGGTAGCTCGCCGCCGCCTGCTTCACCTCATCGGCCGTGCCGGTCAGCGCGACGATCGGTGCGTCGAAACTCTCGACATAGGATTTCAGCACCGCAGGCGTGTCGCGCTCGGGATCGACCGAGATCAGCACGATCCGGACGTCGTCACGCTTTTTGCCGAGCCGGTCGAGCGCCAGGGACAGTTCGTTGAGCGCGGTCGGGCAGGTGTCCGGGCAGTGCGTGTAGCCAAAAAACAGCAGGTTCCACTTGCCTTTGAGGTCGGTGTCGGTGAACGGCCTGCCATTCTGGTCGGTCAGGTGGAACGGGCCGCCGATCAGCCCGGCGAGCGCCGTGCCGGCGGCGCCTTTCGGGTTGTCGCGAAATACCGTGCCGAGGATCGCGCCGGCGGCCAGGACCAGCAGCCCTACGATGGCGACCGCGATCACGGCGCCGCGCGGCGAAGTGCGCTTGCCGTCAGGCTTTTGCGGTGTGCGTGCCATGTCGCTGTTCCTCAATGGCCGGCCGGCATCGGCGTCTTCATGCCGCTGCCCTGCGTCTCCGGGCCGCTTGCGCCGGGCTTTTCGACCGAGACTGTTACCTGTTGAGCGCCGGCCTTGTCGAATTGCAGCGTCAACGGAAAGGATTGCCCGACCCGCAGCGGCGCCTTCAGTCCCATCAGCATGATATGAGTACCACCCGGCTGCAATGTCACGGGCTTGCCGGCCGGCACATCGATGTCGGCGAGCGGCCGCATTCGCATGATGTTGCCATCCATGCTCATCGTGTGCAGTTCGGCCTTGTTGGCGACCGGGGTCGAGAGCGCGGTGAGCCGGTCCCCGGTCGGCGATTCGATCGTCAGATAGGCGGCGCCGGCCTCGGCCTGCCCGGGTGTCGCGCGAGCCCAGGCATTGGTGACGGAGACGGCCGGGGTGACGGAAACGGAGGGGGTGACGGAAACGGCGGGAGCTTGCGCCGCGGCAGAGCCGGCGAGCAGCAACGTGGCGGCGATGGTAAACAGGGTTCTCGACATCGGAGGGTCCTTTGCAACGGGTCGCAGGCCGGCGCGCGGGCGCGGCCGATCAGGAGGTGACGATCACGTTGCGGGCGGCGGTCCGCGCGGCTGCGCGGCGGCATGGGCAGCCGGCCGGAAGGGCTCTGTGTCGGGGTATCGCGCCGCGTTGTCGGCTTTGACGCGTGCCGGTGTCGCCGGACCGGCAGGCGGTGCGGGCGGCAGGGCAGGGGCCTCGACCGGGCAGAGAGCGCAGTGACCGACCGGCACCGCCTTTGGCTGGTCGGGGCTTCCACCATCGGGTGGCGTGCCGCAGATACCGCCCGCTGCGTGCGTCGTTGGCGGGCCGGCGGCGGCGATCCCGGCCGGCAGCAACGCCTGCAACAGCAGCCCGAGAAGCGCGAGCCACACGGTGGCCGAGCGCCGTCGGCGCGCCTCGCTCACATCAATTTCCCAGCCATGCGGCATCCTACTGCCGGCCCGCCATCGGCGGGTAGCAGAACCGCCTCCGCCATGATGACAGCACCGCGACGGTTCATTAAGCTGCCCGAATGGATCGTCCGGATTCGCACCACCCTTCAATCGATAATGTCATTGATCTGCGGCAACCGCCGCTGCGCGCGATTCCGCTCGTGATCGCCTCGCCGCACAGCGGCGCCGACTACCCCGAGGATTTCCGTACCGCCTCACGCCTCGATCCGCTGGCGTTGCGCCGTTCCGAAGACAGTTTCGTCGACGAAATTTTCGCTGCCGCCCCCGATCTTGGCGCGCCGATGCTTGCCGCCCGCTTCCCGCGCGCCTATCTCGACGTGAACCGGGAGGCCTGGGAACTCGATCCGACGATGTTCTCCGACCCGCTGCCGCATTTCGTCAATGTGCGCTCGCCGCGGGTGCGGATGGGGCTCGGCACGATCGCGCGGCTGGTCGCCAGCGGCGAGGAAATCTACGCGCGCAAGCTGCGCTTCGCCGAGGCGAAGCAGCGGGTCGATACGCTGTACAACCCGTATCATCAGGCATTGCGCCGGCTGCTCGACGAAACCGAGGCGGCGTTTGGCGGTTATCTACTGCTCGATTGTCATTCGATGCCGTCGATGGCGAGCGCGGTCGGCAACCAGGATGGCGCCGATATCGTGCTCGGCGACTGCCACGGCACCGCCTGCGCGCCGCATCTGGTCGAGGCCGCGCGCAGCGTGCTGACCGCGCGAGGCTTTGCGGTGGCCCTGAATGCGCCCTATGCCGGCGGCTTCACGACCGGGAATTACGGCAACCCGCGGCGGCATCACCACGCCCTGCAGATCGAGATCAACCGCGCGCTCTACATGGATGAGCGCAGCTTCCGCCGGAAACCCGGTTTTGACCGACTGAGGATGGAGATGACCGGGCTCGTCGGGCATCTCGGTCAGCTCGTGCTGCAATGCCTGCCGGGCGCGACCCGCATCGCGGCGGAGTAGCCGACCTTCACTTTTCACTGAGCCGAAAGCCGAGGGCGGGACAAGTCCGGTCCGCCGGTGTTGGCGCAATCAGACGTGCCACGGACAAAAAAAGGGGCCGCGCGTGAGCACGGCCCGAGTTTAGGGAGGAAACGCCTAGAAGACGTACGGCAGAACCGCGAGAGCGATCCATGCCGCACCGCACAATTTAGCGATTGGCCGTCCGAAGTCAACCCCTTTCCAAAAAATGGTGGCTGCGTTGGGTTTTAGTCATAGCTCGAACTTGCTGACGATGCCGGCTTGTGTGCGCCGCACAAGAGAAAAGGCGGGTTCGCGCCGTGGCCGCGGCATCCTTGGTGCGGTGATGTCGCCACCCGGCCGGCGTCATCATTTTGACGCCGCGTGTCGGCAGCGTGTCACATCGGGATCACAGAGCGGGGATGCAAGCTGATGGCCGGGCCGCAATCGCAACCAACCCGCCTCGTCGGCGATATCGGCGGCACCAACGCACGTTTCGGCCTGGTGGCGCCGGACGACACGGTGCTGCACACGAGCATTCTCGCCGCCGCTGATTTCGCCGATATCGAAACCGCTATCCGCGCTTACCTCGAAGAGCGCGGCGACCTGCCGATGCCGGAAGAAGGTGCGCTGGCCATCGCCGCGCCGATTGCCGGCGACGAGGTGCGGATGACCAATCACCCCTGGCATTTCTCGATATCAGCCCTGGGGCGGCGGCTCGGCTTCCGGCGGCTCAAAGTTATTAACGATTTCACCGCGCAGGCGCTGGCCCTGCCGCGGCTCGGCAATGCCGACAAGGTCAAGATCGGCGGTGGCGAGGCGGTCGCGGGCCGGCCGTTGGGCGTGCTCGGGCCGGGCTCCGGGCTCGGCGTGTCGGGGCTGATCCCGGCCGGTGACGCGGGGGCGCCGCGCTGGGTGCCGCTGACCGGTGAAGGCGGGCATGCGACGATGGCGCCGGCCAACGAACGCGAAAGCGCGGTGCTGGAGCGGATGCGCCGGCACTTCGACCACGTTTCGGCCGAACGCTGCCTGTCCGGGCCGGGGCTGGTCAATCTGTACAACTCGCTGTCCGAGGTGGATGGCGTGCCGGCGGCGGCCTATACCCCGGCGCAGATCGCCGACCCCGAAATCGGCGTTACGGAGCCGCTCTGTCACGAAGCGACAGCAATGTTCTGTGGGATGCTCGGCACCGTGGCCGGCAATCTGGCGGTGACGCTCGGCGCGCAGGGCGGGGTGTACATCGCCGGCGGCATCGTCCCTCGGTTGATCGACCGTTTCGCCGCCAGCGAGTTCCGCGCCCGCTTTGAAGACAAGGGCCGGATGCGGCCGTATCTGGCGGCGATCCCCACTTATGTCGTGACCCACAAGCTGCCGGCTTTCCTCGGCTGCGCCGCCGCCCTCGACGCGGACTGAAGCTGAGACTCAGACTCGTGGCGCGGCGGCCCGGCGCAGCCGGTCGTTGATCGCGCGGCCGAGGCCGCTTTCGGGGATCGGCATCACGGCGATGCCGGAAAATTCCGGCCGGTCGAGCTGCCGCAGCATCGCAAACAGATTGGCGGCGGCTTCCGCCAGATCGCTGTTGCGCGACAGCCACAGGGTCTCGGCAAAGCCCTGCGGCGCATCTTTGCCGAACGCAAGCAGCGCCTCGGCGGGGCGGGCATCGACCGCATCAAGCCGCACCGGCAACGTCGGCGCGTAATGGCTCGACAGCTGTCCGGGTGAGCGCGGCGCGTCAGGAGCCGCCGCCACGGTCTCGATTGGCCCCACCAGCCGCATCAGCTCTTCGACCGGTACGCCACCCGGCCGCAGCAATATCGGCGCCGCACCACTCAGGTCGAGCACCGTCGAACTCGACGCCGACCGGGCAGGCGGCGCCATCGAGAATCATCGCGACATCGTCGCCAAACTCGGCGGCGACATGCTGCGCGGTGGTCGGGCTGACCCGGCCGGATCGATTTGCCGACGGCGCCGCGATCGGGCGGCCGGCTGCGCGCAGCAACTGCTGCGCGATCGGGTGCGCCGGCGCGCGCACTGCAACGGTGTCGAGTCCGGCACTGGCCAGCAGCGAAATGCCGCTCGCGGGCCGGCGCGGCAAAACCAGGCTCAGCGGCCCCGGCCAGAACCGTTCGGCAACCAGCCGTGCCCGCGCATCGAACACCGCTATGCGCTCGGCCTCGGCCAGCCCTGGCACATGCACGATCAGCGGATTGAAACGCGGCCGGTTCTTTGCCGCGAAAATCCCCGCGACCGCCTGATCGTTCGTCGCATCGCCTCCCAGCCCGTACACCGTCTCGGTCGGGAAGGCGACGAGTTCGCCATTACGCAACAGCATCGCCGCGCGCTCGATCAAAGGACTATTTGCCCGAAATTCCCCTCTCCGCCCTTCAGGTAGAGGGAGCGATCGGGCGGGCATCTTCTCAACGGGGGCCGCGGCCGGGTTGTGGGTCGACGCCCATATGGCCGGAGCGGTTCTGGTAAAGCTGCGCTTCCGGCACCATCGGGCGCGGCGGGTCGCCTATCGAGCCACAGCCGATAGAGCAGCCGCTTTTTCGCCGGCTCGTCCCAATCGACAAAGCCGGTGCGGGCGTGCAGCATTTCGTAATTGTCGATGAACGAGGCTTCACCCGGCCGCAGCATGACCTCGAAGCGCACCTCGTCGCGCATGCGCCACCTCCTCGAAAAAGGCGAGCGCGGCATTTTCGAAGCGCGCTCAGCTTCTCGCCGAGCGTCTCGGCGCCACGGTCGATGACACCGCGCACATAGCGGCAGCTCAAGACGCCGTCGCGGGTCGAAAACACCGGCACGCGATAGGGCGTGACCGGTTCGTCGTCCGGCGCCTCTTCGCCGCGCCGGTCGCAGCGAAAGCCGCGTTCCAGCACCGGCAGGTATTCCGGGTGCTCGCGCTCGACGATCTCGTGGATTTTCAGCGAACTGGCATAGATGCTGAGCCCGCCTTCCCGGGCGTCGCGCACGCAGAGCAGACCGACGATCTCGGCCGAATCGGTATGCAGGGTCAATTCGCGGCTGGTGGTATAGCCGCGCGACGCCTTCTCGACGTTCGTCACATGGCCGAGATAGTCGCCATCGGCGCTTTGCGAGCAGCCGATCCCGAAATGCGTGCCGATGCCCCAATACACCGCCTGCATCTCCTCGGCGCTGTATTTATCGACGGGAAAGCCACGCATGATCAGCAGGCCGGGGCCGTACTTGATCTGCGCCAGCACCGCGGCGAGGTCGGCATCCAGTGCCGGATGCGCAAAATGCTCGCGGCGGATTTCATGGAATGGGATCTTCGCCTGCCCGACCCGCGCCATGCACTCGTCGATCGCCGCGAGATGCGCCGGGGTAAAGCTCCAGTACAGCGAGCCGCGATCGATCTCGCTGCCGAGCCAGCCGTTCTGGTGGCGAGCCGTTTCCGCTGTCATTCCGTCAGGCATCTCATCTCCCTCCGTGTGCTTTATGCTTACCGTCCGCGCACCCGGTGCATCAGCAGCGTCGGCCACGGGTCGGGCATGTCGCCGACCGGCGACTTCGATCAGCGACGGGCCGCGCCGCTTCAGCGCGGCGGCGAGTTCGCGGCGCAGGCCGTCGGGTGCTCGTCGCGCGGACACCGGCGATGCCGTAGCTGTCGGCCATTTTCGGGAAATTCGGGTTGAGCAGACTCGGTGGCGATCAGCCGGTTGCCGTAATCCTGTTTCTGCATGCGCCGGACATTGCCATAGGCGCCATCGGCAAAGACGATCGCGATGACATCGATGCCGTGCAGCGCGGCGGTCGACAAGCTCCTGCACGTTGTACATAAAGCCGCCATCGCCGGAGATCGACACGACCGGCACAGTCGGGCCGCGCCACCTTGGCGCCGAGCGCCGTCGCATAGCTGAACCCGAGCGTCCCCTGATAGCCGCTGTGGATGTAGGTGCGCGGCTGGTACACCGGAAACGCGAGGCGCCCGACATAGCCGACCTGGGTCAAATCCTCGACATAGATGCCGTCATCCGGCAGTTCGGCGCGGATCGCGTCGAGGTATTCGCATTGCGGCCCGAGCGTGCTGCGAAGCCGCGCCGCGGTCTTGCCTTCAACTCGTCGAGTTCGTCGCGGCGCGAGGCGCGCTCCGCCGCCGGCAATGCCTGCAGTCGAGTGCGGCAAGCGCCTCCTTGGCGTCGGCGACGATGCCGATCGCCGGGCGCGCGATGCGGTTGATCTCGACCGGGTCGAGGTCGATGCGGATGACCTTGATGTCGCCATCGAGTGCCCCAGCGGGTCTGCGGCTGGTTGAAGCGGGTGCCGACCGCCAGCACGACATCGGCGGTGCGCCACAATTCGTGTGCCGGCCAGCAGGTTCTGCGCCAGGTAATGCCGGTCGCTGACGATGCCCTTGCCGCCGGTATAGGTCGTGACCGGCGCCTGCAATCTCTCGGCGAGCGCCAGCACTTCCGCGCCGGCATCCATCGCGCCGCTGCCGACATAGATCATCGGCTGCTTCGCCCCGGCGAGCAGCGCGGCCGCCTTGTCGATCAAATCCGGATCGGGCGGCGGCGGCGGGCGCGGCTGCCTCGCGCATCGGCAGCGCCACCTCGCTGTCGAGCGCCATGATGTCGAGCGGCATTTCCAGCGCCACCGGGCGCGGCCGGCCATCGGCCAGTTGCCGGAACGCCTCGTTGACCAGCTTGCCGGTCTCGGTCGGATGGTTGATCCGCGCCGCCCATTTGGTCAGCCCGCGCAGGATCGCCAGCTGGTCGGGAATCTCGTGCAACAGCCCAAAGCCGCGGCCGATCAGGTCGGACGGGATCTGGCCGCGAGATGCACAGGACCGGCGCATTGGTCGCCTAGGCGGTGGCGAGCGCCGCGGTCGTGTTGAGCAGCCCCGGCCCCGGCACCACCGCAAAGGCGCCGAGCCTGCCGCTGGCGCGGGCATAGCCGAACGCCATGTAGGCGGCCGCCTGTTCGTGCCGCGGGTGGATCACCCGGATCGCGTCGCCGGCATCATACAGCGCGACGAACAGCGCGTCGTTCTGCACGCCGGGCAGCGCGAACAGCGTATCGACCCCGTGCCGGCGTCAGCATCTCGACCAAAGCCCCGCCGCCCGTCATCCGCGTCATCCGATCCTCCCGGTTTGTGTTTCGGCCTTAATGGTGGTCGGTCATCTGTGCCGTCCACGCAAGCAGTGCGGTCGACAGCACAAAGGTCATCACGATCACGACTTCCCAGAGCACGACGGTTTTGTCCGTCGCCTCGAGGTTCACAAACGCCTCCAGCAGATAGATCGCCGCGATGGCGCTGATCGAGGCAAACAGCTTCGGCTTGAGTTCCGCGAAATTGATGATCGCAGTCCATTCCGGTCTGTCGTCGCCCGGCGTGCTGCTGACGAGCGGCGCGTAGATGTCGACGCCGGCGCCGATGATCATTACGACCAGATTGGCGAGCAGTGCGAGGTCGATCAGCCGCAGCACCGACAGGATGACCTCGGACAGGGTCATCTCGCGAAAACCGAACGCGGCGTACCAAAGCTCGCGGCCGAACTGGCCCAAAATCAGCAGCAGCGCGAGCGCCAGACCGAGGCAGATCGGCGCCATCACCCAGGCGCTGGCACGCAGGATCGAGCGGAGAAACCTATTGAAACGGTCCGGCATAGCTGCCCTTATCGGCAGCATGGCAGGGCTGTCAACCGGCGATAACGGGGCAGGCGCGGGAAGGAACGCGGATGATCGAACAGACGCTGGATATCGCGACCAAGGACGGCGCGATGGAGACCTTCGTCTGCCATCCCGACCGCGGCGGGCCGCATCCGGCGGTGATGCTGTTGATGGACGCGCCGGGCATCCGCGAGGAATTGCGCGACATGGCGCGCCGGCTCGGCACGGTCGGGTATTTCGTGCTGCTGCCCAACCTGTATTACCGCGCCGGCCGCGACACGATCTACGGCCCGGACGTGCTGGAAAAAGGGTCGGCCGAGCAGGCGCGGATGCGCGCGGTGCGCACCAAAATGACGATCCCGCCGGTGATGGACGATGTCGCTGCGATGCTGCGCTATAGTCGACGGCCATGCCGCGGCCAAGGCGGGGCCGGTCGGCGCGCACGGCTATTGCATGAGCGGCCCTTATGCGCTGGCCGCGGCGGCGCGCTATCCCGACCGAATTACCGCCGCCGCGTCGTTCTACGGCACCTGGCTGGTCAACGACGCCGAGGAAAGCCCGCACCTGAACCTCGGCAAGGTCAAGGGCGAACTCTACATCGGCTGCGCCGAACATGACGACCTCGCGCCCTTGCCGATGGTCGAGGAACTGCGCACGCTGTTCCAGCGCGCCGGGACCGCCGGGGAAATCGAACTATACCCGGCCGTACACCACGGCTTCGCCTTCCCGCAGCGCTGGTGCTACGACAAGCCTGCCGCTGAACGCCATTGGGAACGCCTGATCTCCCTCTACCGCCGCCGGTTGGGGTAGACACGCACCACACGCCTGAGACAACTCCCTCTTCACCCGGCCCTAAAGGGCTCCTGCACTGCGGGAGAGGGTGGCTCGGCGCGCAGCGGCGAGACGGGTGAGGGTGGTTGGGCGAGGTTCGGTCCGGTGGCCGCCCCCTCACCCCGGCCCTCTCCCTCGATGGGGGCGAGGGAGCTTTTTCTTCCCGCTCCCATCAGCGGCCCAGGCGAGGGTCCGGTGCGGCGGCTGCACCGGCGGGCGGGGCCGCCGCGAAGAGAAGCAGCGACAGCGATCGAAACACGACGCCGAGCGTGCGGCGGTCGGGCGGCTCGGGATTGAACTGCTCCCGAACCCCCAGGCCGATTTGCGTCACAGGGGTGGCGAAGCCGGGTGGCGATATTTCCGCCGTCAGGGTCGTACTCCGGCCGGCGGTGGTCATCTGGTGGGGCACGGTGCGGCCGTTACAGGTGACGGTAAAGTCGCTCTCGGCGCGGTTATTGCCGACCGATCCCAGCTCGATGACGAGCCGCGCCTGATGATTGATCGCGACGGGGAGGGTTATCGTCGAGATCGCCGCCGGGCCGGTCCAGCGAAATGGCTCGCCGGGCGCCTCGGTGCCGTAAAAGCCGTCGCTGGTGACGATGCCGGGATGACCGGGAATTTCCAGCGACGCATCGAGTTGAATTTTCAACTGCCCGGTGCCAGCGGAGGGTAACGCAAGGCGCCAGGAGCCGGTGTGTTTGCGCATGGCCTCACCGGTCCCGGCAGGCAAGGCGTTGCCCGCGATGTCAACGATGTCGCACGCCAACGCCGGATGCATGACGGCCGTGCCGCTTCCCTGCAGCCCAAGGCAGGCATCGACGACAGCCTCGATATCATCGACGACGGCATCAGCGCCTGGGGTTGTGCCAGCGGTCGCCAGCGGCGCCAGCCGGCGGGCGGCGTGGGCTTTCAGGGCCTCGCGACCCTGCCCTCCAGTCGCGATCCAGCACAGCGCCGCCACGCCGGCACTATCGAGCACGCCGCCCTTGAGAATGGCGTCTATCGCGCTGTCGGCATGCTCGATGAGTTGCGGGTGAACGAGATCGTCCGGGCGGCGGCCCGCGAGCGTCATCACATTGGCAAGGCGCAGAGCGTCGCCGTGGGGGCCAAGAAGGAGTGCGCTGGAGACCCCGATCAGGCGAAGAGGCGTATCGCGCCGGTTGGTGACGCTGAGCGATGCGGTGCCGAAATCACTACGTTGGTTCCGCGCGGGAACGAAAACCCGCACAAGGAAGAGCGGTCCGATCTGCAACGCCTCGGTCGCCGCCGGCTGGTCGTTAAGGGTGATCGTCACGCCTGACGCGCCGGCATCTTGCGGAGTGGCGAAGAGCAGATCGGCGATACCCTCGTTCCGCCCGTCGATAACCCGCGGCAGCAGCAAATGCCCGGTGGAATTGGCCGGCAGTTCGGCTGCGGCGAGGTCGGGCCGCATGACGAACCCCTGTCCGAAGACGGGGCGTTCCAAGACTGTCGCGTTCGGCGCAATCGCGACCGTCTGGCGTGCGATCGTAATCGCCGTTGCAGCCAACTCGGTCGTGCGGAATCCGACAGATCTGGCGTCCACGGCCTTGAGTTCGGCTTCCATGATCACGTCGGTATCACCGAGCCGGTTGCTTTCCGTGACCGGGCGCACGGCGGTGCGGCGGCCGTCGATGACGACCGATGGGTTCGCTGATGTTTTGGTTCGTTCACTCCAGGCCAGGCTCAAGGCCAGTCCGGCAAAACTCACGATCCGGGTTGCCGCGGCGGGAAGCACTCGTCGCCCCCGTTCCGCCAGTGCAAGCTGAATGAC
This sequence comes from uncultured Alphaproteobacteria bacterium, assembly GCA_963737875.1. GTDB lineage: Bacteria > Pseudomonadota > Alphaproteobacteria > ATCC43930 > CGMCC-115725 > DATARH01. Next base: position 493,888 of record CAVTUM010000009.1, read on the forward strand.
GTAGGCAAACGCGGCGCGTGACCATGACGGATTGTTCGCGATACCCCGCCTGAGGCGATGTTCGGTTTTCAGCACCGCGGCGTCGCGAACCTCGAACAGACTTCGCATCACCGCGTTCGTCAGGTGATCGACATCGTCGGCGGGGTGCTGTGCCAGCACGTCAAGATCGTCGCCGTCGAGCGGATCGCCCTCAATTGACGCACGAACCAGGCGATTGACCGCCCGCAACAGCGGCGACCATTCGACATCATCCTCAGCCGTGTCGGCGGCCGGAGGCGGGGCGACAGACGCGCTTTGGCGGCCGGGCAGAGTGTCGAAGACCCGGTCCATCACCCTGAGATAGCGGCGGAAATCGTTAAGGCGGGAAGCAGCGGCGCGCGACCGTTTGATGGCCTGGCCGCGCGCCTCGGCCGAGCAGATCAGTTCGAGCACCGCGTCGGCGAAGGCGCGCGGGTCGTCGTGGATGGTGAACTCGCCGGCGGGATCGTCGAGACCCCGGAACGCATGCGACGTGCCAACCACCGGCCGGCCGTAGTTCAGGGCTTCATAGGTCTTGACCGGACTGCCCGCACCTTCCGCAATCGGCAGCACGACGACTTGCGTTGCCGCATAAAGCGGCGCGAGATCCTGCACCTGATCGATGAAGAAAACATGCGGGTGTTTCGGCCAATCTGCGATCCGGCAGATGCTTCCGGCGACGATCATCGATACGTGGCGGGGGGCGAGGTAGGGCTCGTAAACCTCGCGCAAGAACCAGCCCAGGCCGGATACGTTTGCCTGGTGAGCCGAACTGACGAACAGCAGGTCGAGTGTATCCTCCGCGTCCAGCCGCCGGCTTTCGCTGTACTCACCGCTTTCGCCGGGCTCACCGCTTTCAGCGGAGGCTTCAGCCTGGTACTCGGGCCGCACCGGTGCGGTGCTGCGGACAATCTCGGTCAGGTTTCTGGCCCCGGCCAGAGAGGTGAGAGCCGACGGAGGTGGTGGGAGGATGACGCCCGTCGTTTCGATCGGAGTACCGGGCAAGCGCTCGCGCGCGATGGCCGCCTCGCGCTCGTTCAGCGAAATCAGCGCGGTACAGCGCGACAGCCAGGCAAATTCCTCGTCCAGATCGGCGGCATCGACGACCCGCCGGCCGTAGATCGCCCGCTGGAAGGCTTGCAGGTCGTGCATCTCGCAGACCACCGGTACGTCACCCAGACCGAGCGCGTCGAGCACCGGGTAGTTCGTGATGTAGTTGAGCCATACCGCGTCGATCGGGTGGGCTCGCAAAAAAATCAGCAGGTCGCCGGGAAATTCGAACGCCGCCGCATAATCGAAATCAGCCCGCAGCGGTGCTCCAGCCGCCGGGCGAAGTTCACAACCGCGATCGCCGGGGCCCGCGACAAAGGCGCGTTCGAGAGCAAATGGCGCGATTGACCGGGCGAGTGCCGCCTGCCATGTCGCGTAGGCCGCGGTGTCCTGGTGACGGTCGTAAGTCAGAAACAGCCCGACGACATCATGGCCGGCCAAGGCGAGGTATCTAAGCTGCGTCTGCATCACCCGCGAGGCGCCGTTGCTCAGCACCATCGCGTCGCCGTTCATCACCAGCAGGATACGCCGCCGCTCGCGCGGTTTGCTGGAAGCCGGCGGTGCGCTGGCCAGCAGATGGTGAACGAGGCTTTCCCCGGTGGACTGCGCCAGGACCGCCGCTCGGCTGGCCTGCGCGGCCGTCGAGAGCACGTCAAATTTGTCGATCGCCTCGGCGATTGCCGGGCCTATTCCGCCGGGTTCGTCGAACAGGATGGCCTGGCCGGGCGGCACATAGGCGGCCATCCACGACCCGGCACTGGTAACCACCGGCTTCCCGGCGCCCATCGCCTCGACCAGCACCCCTGAGCTGCGATAGCGGTATTGCCGTGCGGAATAGGGGATCAGCACAATGTCCGCGTCAGCAAGTATCCCATAATACTCGGACGGGGCGAGAGGTTCCGTTTTCAGCGACGTCGATGGAAATCCTGCGAGATTTTGAGAGGCAGCGAGAATCCCACGTTCGCCGCCGGGCGTGTTGAAGTTGGATTGCAGGATGAACCGGACACGGCCTTTGGCGATATAGTCCCTCCACAAGATCGACAGCGCCTGCGGCAGGTATTGGTATCCCTTTTCTTCGCGCGCATCGCCGAGATAGACGATGGTCAGCGGATCATCCGGCTGCCGCGGCGGGCGTGCAGCGAGCGCGCTCAACAGCAGACTCTGATCGAACGGGATCGGCGCCGTCGCGAACGGAACGCCACACAGCGCGGCAAAGGCCTGCGACAGCAAATCAGTATCGGTGTGGAAGATGATCTTGCGGCGGAAGTAGGCCGAGGCCGCCAAAACCTCGAAGTAGCCTGAGTAATGTTCGTAATTGTCGATCAGGAAATCGGGGTCACGGCGGATCAGGACATGGATGAACGGGAGTGGATCGCCGGGCAGGAAGCGGGTCGCCAGGCACGTCACCAGCGCCAGCAGCTCGCGAAAACCCAGCGTGTGAATAAAGACATGATCGTCCGCCGATGCCCGCAGACGCCGCAACGCCGTGAACAGCTCGTAGGCGAAATTCCCGGTGCCCCACTCGAGCCGGCCGTCACGCTCGGCCTCGCCCCAGCTGTAGGTAAAGCATGGCAGCGTGCCGGCTGGCGCGTCAGCTCCGCCGCGCGCCCGCTTGTTGGCCAGCACGATCGGTTTGACGCCAAACTGCCGGGCCCCGTCGATGATGCAGGCGGTGTAGGCTTGATAATGACCGCCGAACGCAAACCCGTTCTGATCGACGATGTACAACCGGCTCACGGCAAGTCCTGTATCGGCAATTCTTGTTAAGCCTTGCGTGAAGTGGCGTCAGTAGCCGAGGCGCCTGGCGATTTCTTGCAGGTCGGCGGCCAGCATCGATGGCAGCAGCGAGTAGATCTCGTCGAAAGCGGGGTCACGGCGGGCCCAGGCCTGGGTGCGCGAAAACGTGGCGCTGATCCCCGCCGCCGCACCCGCACGGATGCGGGCCGCCGCATCCGCGGGAATTTCCCCAAAAATCGCGGTCAATAGCGGTGCGAAATACGCCACCAAGGCCTGGTCGTTCGACCCCAGGCGCTCGGTGATCTCCTCAAACCTCAGCAGAAAATCGACGTTTCCGAGCCAATCGACGGCAAATTCCGCGAGGGATGTCGCCAGCGGCGCAAATCGCAGGCCGGCGCACTCATAGCCGCCGATGACCTTGACGACGATCTGTTCAAAGGTGTCGTGCTCGCGCAGATGCAGATGGTCAGGCCGCGTCGTATTGACGTCGTAGAACGCCCGCGCGAGGGCCGGCGCTATGGCGAGCGGATGGCGCACCAGCAATATCGTGCGCAACCGCGCGCTCGCCGGCGACGTCGCGAAATGCTGATAGGGCACATGCCCGGAATAGATTTTGGCGAGCGGCTCGCCGGCCACGCCGTCGGCGAAGGTGTCGTAGAACAGCATCTCCTGATGGACGGCGGCACTGTTGAAGTGCATCAGGATATTGCGCAGCAGATATGTGCCGCTTTTCGGGTGCGAGTTTGCAAGCCATGACCCCCGGACCGCAATCTTGTCCCAGCGGGTGAGGCTCCGCGACAGGTCGCGATCAACCTCGTTGCTGTCGCGAAACAGCAAACCCGAACGGGGTATTTCGGGGCGGGACCTGTTTTCATCGGGCAGAACGGATGGGGAGGACACTAAGCGAGACACAACTGTAAGCTGCTTAACTGCCTACGATGTTAGGCTGTGCGTTGTGCGGTCGTCCAGCGCGATATCACGGGGACCGTCGCAATGCCGGAAAGCCGAGCCGGAAAGCCGACGGGGCCGTTCCCTGGATGGAGAACGGCCTCGTTTTGTGGCAACGCCTCGCGTGCGAGCGTGACTAGTAGCCGTTGGAGCCGCGCATCGGCCGCGGGGGCATCGAAGAACCGACGCTTTCATCGCCGCCAAAACTCGTCATGCACTGGTCATGCAGCTGCGGATCGCTGATCGGCCCGCATTCCTTTTGCATCCGGCTCATGCGAAAGCCGGGGCTGCTTTGCAGTAGCCGCTCGTACTGCTGGCTCTCGACCACATTTCGGCGCGCCGACCAGTCGCCGTAATCACCCTGGCTGGTCTGCGGCCCGTTGGTGATCAACTGATGTTCCACCATCTGCGCCTTGGCCGACGGCATCGTACCAAGCGCGATCAGACACCCCGTCGCGAAGGCGATGCCCGCTGTAGTCTTTCTGATCATGACCTTGAGACTCCCTTCCGTGGATGGTCATAGGGAGAACGGGCAGGGCAGGCGAGCGGTTCCCGCCGGAGCGCAATTGTCATTGCGGTCAGGCCGCGTGGTCAGGCCGTGTGGGTCAGGCCGCCGGAAGCGGGTCGGCCAGCCCGCGCCGCCGGCAGGCCGCGAGCAGCGTATTGCGCAACAGGCAGGAAATCGTCATCGGCCCGACCCCACCGGGAACCGGCGTGATCGCGCCTGCAATGCCTTGCGCCGCGGCGAAATCGACATCGCCCGCCAGACGGCTGGTGCCATCGGCCGCGACCACCCGGTTGATGCCGACATCGATGACCGTGGCGCCGGGCTTGATCCAATCGGCCGTGACAATTTCCGGCTGGCCGATCGCCGCGACGAGAATATCGGCGCGGCGGCAGATCGCGGCCGGATCGCGGGTCTTCGAGTGCACCAGCGTGACGGTGCTGTCTGCGGCCACCAGTAACGCCGCCAGCGGCCGCCCGACAACCTGCGACCGCCCGAGCACGACCGCCTCGGCACCCGGCAGAGATTGGCCAGCGCGCCGGAGTAGCAGCATGCAGCCTTGCGGCGTGCAGGGAACAAGCGTCGGTTCGCCGCTCCACAGCCGGCCGATATTCATCGGGTGGAAGCCATCGACATCCTTGGCCGGGTCGAGCGCGGCGATGACCCGGTTGGCGTCGAATGCATCGGGCAAAGGCAGCTGCACGAGAATACCGTCGACCGCGGGATCGTCGTTCAGCCGCTCGATCAGGTCGATCAGTGCCGCAGGGCCGGCCTCCACCGTCAGATGGTGTTCGAATGAGGCGATGCCGACGGCGGTGCAGGCCCGCGCCTTGCTGCGCACGTAGATCTGGCTCGCCGGGTCGTCGCCGACCAGGATCGTGGCGAGGCCCGGGGTTATGCCCAGATTGGCACGCATCATTGCCGCGGCGTCGGCCGCCTGCCGCTGCAGATCGGCCGCCAGAGCCTTGCCGTCGATCAACCGCGCCTCAGCCGCCATTGCCCACCGCTTTACTGAGTTGCCTGGTGAAGATAGGCGAGCAGGTCGGCAATCAGGCCGTCATCCTTGATGCCGGGGAAGGCCATGTGGTTGCCAGGCATGAACTCGCGCGGGTTGCGGACGTACTTGCCGATGGTGTCGTCGTCCCACACGACGCCGGAATTCTTCATCGCGTCGGAGTACGGGAAATCCGCGACGGAGCCGGCCTTGCGCCCGAAAACGCCATGCAGGTTCGGGGCGGGGACGTTGCGGCCGCCCGCTTCGGTCGTATGGCAGATCTTGCAGCGGTTGAACTCCGCCTGACCGGCGATAACATCAGCCGCAAGCGCCGGCCACGGCAGCAATCCGATCGCAAACACAAATGTGACCAGCGTCCGAAACATCCCTCTTCCTCATATCATGCGGCAATTGCCCGCCGACAGGTGAACGATTTGGCATCGCGCACCGCCCGGCCGATAGTGTGACGACGCCGCACCCTGTTGAAGCCCGCACCCCGCTGAAGCCCACCCTGTTGAAGAAAGCCCGATGGCCGCGACCGCCTTATACCTGTGCCCCGCCTGCAATACCTCGACGCCGGCGGATCGGCCGCTGTGGCGCTGTGCCTGCGGCAGCCATCTGAACCTGGGGCCGGGCCGCGGCCTCGCGCGCCGCGACATCGCTGGCGGCGAGGCGTCGCTGTGGCGCTATCGCGCCGCCCTCGCGCTGGCGGAGCGGCCCCGCGTGTCGCTGGGCGAGGGCTGGACGCCGCTGGTGATCCGGCCGTGGGAGGGCGCGCCGTTTCATTTCAAGCTCGAATCGCAAATGCCGACGGGCTCGTTCAAGGATCGCGGCACGGCGGTCATGCTGAACCACCTGCTGGAGGTCGGGGTCGGGCCGGTCCACGAGGATTCGTCGGGCAATGCCGGCTCTTCGATCGCCACCTACGCGGCCGCGGCCGGGTTGCGCTGCCGTATCTACGTGCCGGCCGCCGCGCCACGCGGCAAGGTGGTGCAGATCGCCGCCTCCGGGGCCGAGGTCCGCGCCATCTCCGGCACCCGTCAGGACGTCACCGACGCCGCTCTCGCCGCGACCGGCGAGAGCTTTTACGCCAGCCACAACTGGCATCCGTTCTTTATCGAGGGCACCAAGACGCTGGCCTATGAGCTGTGGGAGCAACTTGATTTTCGCGTGCCCGACAACATCGTCGTGCCGACCGGATACGGCAGCAACATCCTCGGCCTCGAACGCGGCTTCGATGAACTCGAACGCCAGGGCGAAATCTCACGCCGGCCGCGCCTGTTCGCGGTGCAGGCGGAAAACTGCGCCGCTTTCGCCGCCGCATGGTCGGCCGGCGCCGCTGGTTACGTGCCCTTCACTCTGGCCGCCACCGCCGCCGACGGCATCGCCACCGTCAAGCCGGTGCGGACGGCCGAGGTACTGGCGGCGTTGCGGCGCTCCCAGGGAGGCGTTGTCGCGGTGCCGGAAGCCGAAATCGCGCCGGCCCTCACCGCGCTCGGCCGCCTCGGCCTGTTTGTCGAGCCGACCGCGGCAACCGCGGCGGCCGCGGTGTCGCAGCTGCGGCGGCAGCGCGCGATCCGCGACGATGAAACCACGGTCGTCGTGCTGACCGGACACGGCCTCAAGGCAACCGACAAGATCGCCGAGCTGCTCGGCATTTAGGCGCTTTCCGGCACCTTTCGGCGATCGGCGGAAAGCCTGTATGGTTCAGCCCGAATGACAGGCGCCCACACGCGGGCGTGGGCGACGGCCAGACGGCCGTTCGGGGAAAGGAAATGCCATGATCAGCTCGAAATTCGGGTGGTTGCTAGGCGGTGTCGCCACAGTGCTGTGCCTTGCCGCGCAGCCCGCGCGAGCAGACATCATCGTTACCGCCAACGATAATCACACCGTCAACACCAACGGGGTGAGCGGCCCTGCGAAGAACCCGCCATCTGACGGTGTCGCGGTGATTGATATCGCGCATCTCCCCCCCAGGCTGGTCGGGACGATCGACGCCCCGACCAGCGTCGTCGGCGCCCCGACCGCGGTCTGGGTGTCGCCCGATGAAAGCTGGCTCATCGTCACCGCCGCCACAAAAATCGACCCGCAAAACGGCGACAAGATCATCGACGACGACCGGGTGTCGGTGATCGATCTCAAGGCATCGCCGCCGGCCGTCGTGCAGACCGTCAATGCCGGCAAGGGCGCCAATGAGATATCGGTGTCGCCGGATGGCAGGCTGGCGCTGGTCGCGAACCGGGCCGAGGGCACTGTTTCGGTGTTCACCGTAAAGGACAAGCGGCTCGAGGCGGCCGGCAAGGTGGATCTCGGCAACCCGAAAAGCATGCCGAGTTCGGTCAAGTTCCTGAAAGACGGCAAGACCGCGCTGGTCACCCGCTATGGCGACAACGCTGTGGGCGTGCTGCGCATCGACGGCAGCAACGTCAAGCTCGACGACCGCAAGATCGTTACCGGGGTCAGCCCGTACACGCTCGACATCAGCGCTGACGGCAAGCTCGCTGCGGTTGGCAACATGGGCGGCGGCGGTGACGGCGACATCTGCACGGTCAGCCTGATCGACCTGACCGACCCGATGATGCGCACCGTCGAATCGCTGGCGGTGCCGAGTTCGCCCGAAGGGATCAAGTTTTCGCCCGACGGCAAATTCGTCGCGTCGGCCAGCGTCGACGGCACCACCAAGCCCTCGACCTCGCCGTTATTTCACGAGCATGGCCGTCTGTGGCTGCTGGCGGTGCAGGGCAAGCACCTGCATCCGGTTGCCGAGGCGCCGATCGGCCGGTGGTCGCAGGGCATCGCCTTCTCCCGCGACGGGCACACGATCTTTGTCGAAAGCATGATCGATCACGGCCTTAACGTGTTCCGCGTGCAGGGCAACCGGCTCGTTCCCTCCGGCACCCTCGACGTCAAAGGCGCTCCCGCCGCGATCCGCACCAGCTGGCATTGAGAGGGTAACGCGGCCGGCCTGTGGATAACGGGGATAAGAATAAAGTAGGAACATTTGTCGAGAGATCGCTAGAATGGCGCTCTCACGCACGAACCCCGCGGTGACCCATGGCTGGCAGCGTCAACAAGGTAATTCTCGTCGGCAATCTCGGCCGCGACCCCGAAATGCGCTCGACCAATGACGGTACGCGCATCGCCAACCTGAACATCGCCACCTCCGAAAGCTGGCGCGACCGGGTGTCGGGCGAGCGCAAGGAGCGCACCGAATGGCACCGCGTCGTGATCTTCAACGAGCGGCTCGTCGAAATCGCCGAGAAATATCTGCGCAAGGGCTCCAAGATTTACATCGAGGGCGCCTTGCAGACCCGCAAATGGACCGACCAGCAGGGCCAGGAGCGCTATTCGACCGAAATCGTGCTGCAGCGTTTCCGCGGCGAATTGACGATGCTCGACGGCGCCGGCGGGCGCGGCGGCGGCGCGGGCGGTGGTGCCGCTGAAGGCGGTTTTGACGAAGGCTATAGTGGCGGCTACAGCGAACAACCGGCATCGGCCCGCGCCGTCCCGGCCGCCGCTGGTGCTGCTGGCGGCATGGGGGGCGGTCGCGGTCGCAGCACCCGCGACGACCTCGACGACGACATCCCCTTCTAGGCCGCCGCCGGGCCTCGTAGGATGGGCTGAGCGCAGCGAAGCCCATCAAGGTCGTGCGCGCGGCAAGAAGATGGGCATCGCTGCGCTCAGCCCATCCTACGAAATCCATGCAAGCGAACAAATAACGAGGGGAAATGCGGTGGCAGGGCTGATTCGAACATTGCGCGAGTTGTTCAACGACGAGAATCCGGCGATGCCCGCGGGCCTTCATCATCCCGAGCAGGCGTGTCCCTGCTGCAATCACGTCGAGACCGCCGCCCGGCTCGATCGCCGCCGGCTGATCGGCGGTGCCGGCGCAGCTTCCCTCGCCCTGGCCCTGTGGTCGCACCGTGCCCGTGCCGCGGGCCACGAGTCCGAGGCAATGGTGCTGGCCTGCATCGACCCGCGCATGCAGGAGCCGGTGCATACCTATCTCGTGTCGCGCGGGTTGATCGGGGAATACAGCCAGTTCATCTTCGCCGGTGCTGCAATCGGCGTTGTCGCGCCGGCTTTTGCCGACTGGCGCAAGACATTCTGGGACAACCTCGCGACCTCGATCGACCTGCACAAGATCAAGAAGGTCATCGCGATCGACCACCGCGACTGCGGCGCCGCGCGCATCGCCTATGGCGAAAGCAGCATCGCCACACCGGCGGCCGAAACCGAGACACATCGCAAGGCCCTGGCCGAGTGGCGTGGGGAGGTGAGCAAGCGCCAGCCGAAATTGCAGATCGAAACCATGCTGATGGCGCTCGATGGTTCGGTGCAGGTGTTCACCTGATGTAGCATGCCGGCAGGCAAACGAACGGGAGGATCGCATGTCGCAAGGGGTTGCTGCGGGGCCGCCTTTCCGTGCCGATCATGTCGGGAGCCTGCTGCGCCCGCCGGAGCTGTTGCGAGCCCGTGCCGAGCATCAGGCCGGGCGCCTGGTCGGCGGCGGCGCTGCGCGAGGCCGAGGACAAGGCGATCGCCGGCGCGGTGCGGATGCAGGCAGGAAATCGGCCTCACGGGGGTCACCGACGGCGAAATGCGCCGCGGCTCCTGGCACATGGATTTTCTCTACCAGATCGGCGGCGTCGAAAAGACCAGCCGGCGTGCTGAACATCCAGTTCAAGAATGAGGCCGGCACGCTCGATTTCACCCCGACCGCGCATCGGGTCGGCAGCCGGCTGACCTTGGGCAAGACGATTTTCGGTGAGGATTTCGCCTATCTGAAATCGGTGGCGCCGGCCGGCACGGTGCCGAAACTGACGATCCCGTCGCCGTCGATGCTGCATTACCGGGGCGGCCGCGCCGCGATCGACGAGACAGCCTACCCCGATATGGAGGCGTTCTGGCACGACCTCGGCGCGGTCTATGCGCAGGAGATCACCGGCCTGTCCGCGCTTGGCTGCACCTATCTGCAGCTCGACGACACCAGCCTCGCCTATCTGAACGACCCGGCCCAGCGCGCCTATGTTGACAGCATCGGCGGTGACGGCGGCACGCAGCACCTGACCAATATCCGGCTGATTAACCAGGCGCTCGCAGGCAAACCGGCTGATATGACCGTGTGCATCCACATGTGCCGGGGCAATTTCCGCTCATCGTGGATGGCTGAGGGCGGATACGACCACGTCGCCGAAGCCCTGTTCGGTGAACTCGCGGTCGATGCCTTCTTCCTCGAATACGACGACGCCCGTTCCGGCGGTTTCGCCCCGCTGCGTTTCGTGCCGCGCGGCCCAAAGAAAGTGGTGCTCGGGCTGGTGACGTCGAAACGCGCTGATCTCGAAAGCAAGGACAATTTGAAACGCCGCATCGATGAAGCCGCGCAATACGTACCGCTGGAACAATTGTGCCTGAGCCCGCAATGCGGGTTTTCGTCAACCGTCGACGGCAATGCGCTCACTGTCGAGGAAGAGAAGGCAAAATTGCGGCTTGTGGTCGAGACCGCGCGGGAAGTCTGGGGCGCCTGAGGGTAGCTGGCCCTCCCTCCCAGGGCACCGAGTTCGAGGTTAACAGGGTTTGGGGTTGAGGAGTGAGGCGAGGTATTTGGGGTCCCAGCCGGCGAGTTTTCGGCGGGTTTTGATGCTTCGTCTGTCCTGCGCGCGTCTGACGATATTGATGGCGAAGTGGCGGACCACGGCCATGTTTTTGGCGCCGTGACCGGCACGCAGACGGGACTGATCTTCCTTGAAGGTGACGTCGAGGACCCAATGGAGGCAGTTCTCGATGCCCCAATGCAGGCGCACTGCTTGAGCAAGGCGCAGGGCGGTGAGGGGTGCCGAACTGATGTAATAGCGCCGCGCCGTGCTGGTTTGTCCTTTGCTTTCGACGGTGGCTTCGACCATGGCGATGGCGGTCAGCCTGGCGAAGCGGGGTTCATCGGGGTAGCGGCGGTCACCGGACAGCCAATCGATGGTGTGGCTGACGACATGACGCCGGGTCTCGATCCGGCCATGGCCTTTTTCGGTCTCGCTGGCGATGTCGATCTGTGCCGCCGGTGCGTCGACGAAGTAGCGCTCGATCTCACGCTGCAGCGTGGGCTGATTGCCTTTGACCGCCAGCAGATAATCGCCGCCGGCCTCGGTGATGGCGCGTGCGATGGTGGGATTGCAGGCGATCGCGTCGATGGTGACAAGGGCGCCGTTCAGCGCCAGCCGCGCCAGCAGCGTGGGAATGGTCTCGCTCTCGCAGGATTTGTCCGCCACCGCCTCCTGACCGAGCACGAGATTGTGCGTCGTGGCGAAAGCCGAGACGAGGTGGAGCGCCGCTTTGCCGCGCGAACGGTCATGGCTGCGGCGCGAGGTCTTGCCCCCGGCCTGCGCCGGGGCAGGCTTGATCGCGATGAGGTCGGCTGCGTCCGGCCGCAGTTCGCCCGCCCAGGCCATAAAGCAGGTCGAGAACAAATCCGGATCCATCCGGTTCATCAGCACCCGCAGCCAGTCGGTGCACGGAATGCCGTGGTGATAGGGGCTGAAGCGGCGCAGAAAATCGAGATGTGCCTCGCCCCACGCGACGATGTCGTCATAATCGTCACAGCTGGCGATTGTCGCGGATACCACCAGCAGCAGAATCTCGGGCAGCGGATAGGCTACTTTCCATTGCGGACGCGCGTCCGTGATCGCCGCAAAATGCTCAAGCAGGCTGCGCGTGCGCGCCTTAACCAACACCTCGTCCATCGCCGGCTCCTCATCAATCGAAGCCTCAGCGAATCACGCTTTCGCCTTTCGGGGAATCCCCATGCGCCGGCAAGCTCAAATCGACATTAACCTGACTTCGGTGCCGTGCCCTCCCTCCGCCGTTTGCCTGGAAGGGAGCGGCAGGAGGGATGGCCCCGCAGCCGTAAGGCTTGACCCCGCAGGGCGCCGCGGCGATTCCTTGGCGCCATGTTCACGAAAATTCTGATCGCCAACCGCGGCGAGATTGCCTGTCGCGTAATTCGTACCGCGCGGCGCATGGGCATCGCGACCGTCGCGGTTTATTCCGAAGCCGACGCGGGCGCGCTGCATGTTCGCGAGGCGGATGAGGCGGTGGCGATCGGCCCGGCAGCGTCGGCCGACAGCTATCTGCGCATCGACCGCATCGTCGCGGCCTGCCGCCAGACCGGCGCGGAAGCGGTACATCCGGGCTATGGCTTTCTGTCGGAGCGCGCCGCGTTCACCACCGCGTTGGCTGAGGCCGGCATCGCCTTTATCGGGCCGACCCCCGAGGCGATCGCGGCGATGGGCGACAAGATCGAATCAAAGAAACTCGCCGCGGCCGCCGGGGTTTCGACCGTGCCGGGCCATCTCGGCATCATTCCCGATGCCGACGCGGCGATGCTGGTGGCGCACGACATCGGCTACCCCGTGATGATCAAGGCGTCGGCCGGCGGCGGCGGCAAGGGCATGCGCATCGCGCACGACGATGCCGAACTGCGCGAAGGCTTTAGCGGCGCCCGGCACGAAGCCAAGGCAAGCTTTGGCGACGACCGCATCTTCCTCGAAAAATATATCGAGGAGCCGCGTCATATCGAAATCCAGGTGCTCGGCGACGCCTACGGCAACATCGTGCATCTCGGCGAGCGCGAATGCTCGATCCAGCGCCGTCACCAGAAGGTCATCGAGGAATCGCCGAGCCCTTTTCTCGATGCCGTGACCCGCGAGGCAATGGGGTCGCAGGCCGTGGCGCTCGCCAAAAAGGTCGGCTACCGCTCGGCCGGAACCGTCGAGTTCATCGTCGATCGCGACCGCAAGTTCTACTTCCTTGAAATGAATACGCGGTTGCAGGTCGAGCATCCCGTCACCGAGATGGTGACTGGACTCGATCTCGTCGAGTTGATGATCCGCATCGCCGCCGGCGAGAAACTGCCGTTTGACCAGGCGGCCGTGAGACAGACCGGCTGGGCCGTCGAGGCGCGAATCTACGCCGAAGACCCGCAGCGCGGCTTCCTGCCATCGATCGGCCGGCTGGTGCGCTACCGCCCGCCGGAGGGCGATGGTATCCGGGTCGATACCGGCGTGTTCGAAGGCGCCGAAATTACGGTGTTCTACGATCCGATGATCGCCAAGCTGGTCGCCTATGGCCCCGACCGCGACGCGGCGATCGACCGGCTGAGCGACGCGCTCGACGGCTTCTACATTGCCGGTCTGCGCCACAACATCGCCTTCCTGGCGGCGATAGCGGCGAGCGGGCGGTTTCGCGCCGGCGCGCTGTCCACCGATTTCATCGCCGAGACCTTCCCTGGCGGTTACGCGCCGCCGACCGGGCCGGTTGCGGCCGACGGCGTGATCCTGATCGCCGCGGCCCTTGCCGAGGCGCGCCTGCGCCACAGCGAAATGCCCGATCGCATGTCGCACAAACTGACCGTCCTGCTCGACGGCACGCCCCATCCGGTCGCGCTGCAGGCGGAAGGCGCGGCATGGGTCGTGGAGACTGGCGGGGAGAGCTGTCTTGCTGCCACCGATTGGCAGCCGGGGCAAAGGCTGATCCATGTGCGCCTCGAAGACCGCGTGCGGACGGTGCAGATCGAACGGCAGCGCGGCCGGGCATTCCAGCTGGTGCATGGCGGCGTCATCCGGCGGGCCCAGGTTCTGTCGCCGCGCGCCGCCGAATTGCTGTTGCTGATGCCGCCGAAACAGGCCGCCGACACCTCGCGCCTCGTCCTGTCGCCGATGCCGGGGCTGTTGACGTCAGTCGTCGTCGAGGAGGGGCAGGAGGTCAAGGCCGGCGAACCGCTCGTCGTCGTCGAGGCGATGAAGATGGAAAACGTCTTGCGCGCCGAACGCGACGGGCGCGTCGCCAAATTGCGCGCCAAGGCCGGCGACAGCCTCGCGGTCGATCAGGTCATCCTGGAACTGGAGTGACGGGTGCGGACCGTGCTGCTGCGCATCTCCGGCCGGGCGCAGGGCGTCGGCTACCGAGTCTGGGCGGTCGCGACTGCCCGCCGCCTCGGGCTGCGCGGCTGGGTTCGCAACCGCGTGGACGGCAGCGTCGAGGCCTTCCTCGCCGGCGCCGATGATGCCGTCGCCACGATGATCGAAGCCTGCCGCACCGGTCCCCGCCTCGCCAGCGTGACCGATGTTGCGGTCAGCGACGCGACCGACGACGGCAGCGTCGGGTTTACCGAGCGCCCGACGGGTTAGGGGCCGGTACGGTGCTTCGACCCGACCGGAACCTGTGTCTGAGCCTGAACCAGACGCCTGTCATTGCGAGCGCAGCGAAGCAATCTCGCGCGGGGGAGCCTCCTCCGCCCGAGATTGCCGCGTCGCCTGCGGCTCCTCGCAATGACAGTATTTGTTTGAGGGGCGGCCATGACCTGCATCGCCCCATCAACCTCGCCTGTCATTGCGAGCGCAGCAAAGCAATCTCGGGCGGGGAGCCTCCTCCGCCCGAGATTGCCGCGTCGCCTGCGGCTCCTCGCAATGACAGCCATCGTTGAAAAAGGACGTCAGCGCAGCATTGCTTCCAGTCCGGCGACATCGCGCCGCGCCGCGCTCTCTTTCCCGGCGTTACGGTTGTGTTCAGCGGCGGTGACGAGGCGGTCGGCTTCGCGCATCTGGCGTTGGGCGGTTTGCGGAGTGATCTCGCGGCGGTCGATTTTCTCCGAAAAATGCGCGCGCAAATCGGCCTGGAGGCGGATCAGGTCGGGGTAGGGCGCGGTCGGCATCGCGTATGTCTCGATCGCCGCGTTGACGCATTGCGCATGCGGCAGGTAGCTGCCGACGCGCTCGGGATACTGTGCGTTGCACGCAAGGCGGGCGCTGCGCAGGTCGCCGGTCGGCTGGCCGAAGGGCAGCACCGCACACCCCGCCGTCACCGCGGACAACGAAACCGCCGCCAACCAGCGGCTCACCCCGACCATACGCAGAGCGCTTACACCAGCGCGTAGAGGTGCTCGGGCGAAGGCGCGGCCTGGCCCAGTTCGACGCGTTTGACCGCGGCGATCAGCTTTTCGTGAGTCGGGGCGGCGCGGCCGATCTCGCGCCCTTTTCGACGATCACGCCGTTGATGAAGTCGATCTCGGTGCGGCGGCCCTTCTGCATGTCCTGGCCCATCGACGGGCGCTGGTGCTCGCTGCGGCCCTGCGAGTTGCGCAGCGCCAGCATCAGCGCCTCGACCTCCTCGCAGCGCCTGCGGTCGCCTTCCGAGGCGCGGGCCAGCTTTTCGGCGTCCTGGCCGGCGATGTCCTCGAGCCTGTAGCCGAGCGCCTGGCCGATCCGCACGCCTTCGCCGCCGAGCTGGATGATGACCTGGCGGATCGCTCGTCCTGGCGCATCGCGTTGCCGGAGAGGCCGCTCGCCGCCGAGACGCCGTTATGCATGCCGTTGACGCACAGTTTCGACCAGCGCTCGCCCCACAGATTGTCGGTGACCTTGCAGGTGTCGACGGTGCGGATCATCTCGCCGAGTTCTTCGATGCGGGCGGTCATGCGGCCATGCACTTCGCCGACGCGGTAGACCTCATGGCCCGGCGGGTTCTTGGCGCCGGTGCGGCGGATATTGCCGGGCGCGTACAGTTCGGCCGACAGGATCGCGGCGATCGCGCCGACCGTCTTGCCCCAGCCGACGATGCCGGCGATGCGCTCTTCGTTGATGCAGTTCTGCAGCGACACGACATAGCCGGTCGGCGCCAGATACTGGCGTGATCATCGGCGTCGCCCACTCGGTGTCGTAGGATTTCATCGAGATAAAGGCGATGTCGATCGGCCGCTCCTTGGCGAGGTTCTGCACCTCGGTCAGGTGCAATGTCTTCGGGTGGGCGCGCACGAATTCGTCGGGCGTGACGCCTTCGAGCGCGAGCCCGTCCTTGCGGATCGCCTCGATATGCTCGGGCCAGGGGTCGATCAGCGTCACGTCGAACCCGTTATGGGCGAGATTGCCGCCGGTATAGCCGCCGATCGCGCCGGCCCCGACCACGACGATGCGCTTGTTGTACATATGCCCGTTTCCTCCTGGCGATTGCGCGGGACCTTAAGCCCCGATCTTGGCAGAGGCAACCGCCCGAGGCTCTTCTCTCGATGCCGGTTTCGCGCCAAGCCGGGCCTTAAGGGCGTGATGCAAGCCAAGCCTATCCTATATGATGTTTGATGCCTGATGCGCACTGGAGGTTGTACGATGCGTACCACTCTCGTCATCGATGATGACATCCTCGCGGCGGCGAGGGCAATCGCACGGGAGAAGCGGTGAGACGATCGGCCAGGTTGTATCCGACTTGCGCGCGCACGTCACTGCGCCCGCCGGTGGACGCACCCGAGCGAAATGGCGTGCCACTGCTGCCGGTTCGACAGCCCAAAGCGATTGTAACCCTCGACATCGTCAATGCGCTGCGCGATGAGCTGCCGTGACCTTTTTGCTCGACGTGAATGTTTTGATCGCGCTGATCGATCCCGACGCATGTCGAGCATGACGTCGCCGCACACTGGTTCGCCGCGACGGGCGCTGCTTCGTGGGCAACTTGCCCGCTGACGGAAAACGGGGTCATCCGCATCGTCGGTAATCCGAGATACCCGAATTCGGCAGGCACGCCCAGCTGCCGTAGCTCCGATTGTTGCGCGGTCTGCGCGCCTTGCCGGGCCATGGTTTCTGGACGGACGATTTCAGCCTGGTAGGGGGCGGCATCGTCGACGCGACGCGCATCGAGACTTCTGCTCAGGTCACGGACACATACCTGCTCGCGATGGCGGTCGCTCATCGCGGACAATTGGCGACCTTTGATCGCAGGTTGGCCACGACAGCGGTACGGCAGGGGCGTAGAGCGCTGCACGTGATCGGTGACGCGCACTAACGCGATGCCGGCGACCCGGAACACGGTTCTGTGCTCATCGTGCGCGATCGGGTGCGCGATCGGAGATGCCGACCTTGGCCTGATGCCGAATTGATCGACCTTATAAGACTTGTTGCTGTCGCTCGGCATGACAATCATCGCCTGCGTGGTAAGGTGAGGCCAGTGTGACAGCGGAATAATTAGGAGGGGATGTGATGAATTGGACCGAACGACGCGAGCGCTTTCGCGCACTCATGGCCGGCAATCGCTGCGTCCATCCCGGCTCCGTCTATGACGCGATTTCGGCGCGCATCGCCGAGGATCTCGGGTTCGAGGTCGGCATCTTTTCCGGCTCGATCGGGTCGATGGCGGTGCTCGGCGCGCCTGACCTGATCGTGCTGACCCTGACCGAATTTGCCGCGCAGGCCAACCGCATCTGCCGCGCCGGCAATCTCGCGCTGCTGGTGCGACGCCGATCACGGCTACGGCAACGCGCTGAATGTCCGCCGCACGGTCGAGGAACTGGAGACCGCCGGCATCTGCGCGATGTCGATCGAAGACACCGTG
The DNA here is from genome assembly GCA_963737875.1 of uncultured Alphaproteobacteria bacterium. Classification (GTDB taxonomy): domain Bacteria; phylum Pseudomonadota; class Alphaproteobacteria; order ATCC43930; family CGMCC-115725; genus DATARH01. The sequence continues at coordinate 511,506 of CAVTUM010000009.1, forward strand.
TTGCCACGCCCCTATGGGCCGAACGGCAAGCCGACCTTGATCCCGATCGAGGAAGGCGTCGGCAAGATGAAGGCGGCATTGTCGGCACGCCAGGACAAGAACTTCGTCATCGCCGGCCGCACCAGCGCGCTGGCGATCACCGGGGTCGACGATGCGATCAAGCGCGCCAAGGCGTATGAGGCGGCCGGGGTCGACGCGATTTTCCTCGCGGGCGGCATCACCGTGCCGGCGATCGAGGCGGTCTCGTCGGAAATCAAGATTCCTCTGATTACCGGCGGCGGCGCCGGATCGCTGGCCGATCTCGACTGGATGGGCGAGCACAAGGTGCGGGTCGCGTTGCAGGGTCACGCGCCGTTCAGCGCCGCGGTGCAGGCGGTCTATAACACGCTGAAAGCCTTGCGCGACGGCACCAAGCCGGAGGGCCTCACCGGTATCGCGCCCGCGGACCTTATGAAGAAGGTGACGCGAGCCGCCGATTACGAGAAGTGGACCAAGGATTTTCTCGGCGGCGCGTGATAGGAGAGGGCGGCCGGTAGTTCGCAACCGCCAGGGCGACCAACAGGGGGATTTCGTGCGCATTCTGCTTGTTTCGGCTGTGCTGGCCGCCACCGCTTCCTGCGCCTGGGCACCGCCGCCCGCATCGATGGCCGCGGGACCACAGCCGACGCCGCTGATGGCGCCCGCCCCGATGCCCCCCGCCCCCCCGCCGCCGGCGATGGCGGCGGGGGGGCGGGGGGCAGGGCCGCCAGGGCCGCCACCGGAGCCAATGGTCGCGACCGTCTACGGGCCCCCGAACGGGAAGTTTGAGCCGATCCTGCCATTCTCGCTCGCACCGTGGGCCCCGCCGCATCCGATGCGGCTGACGCTGAGCAACATCGCCTATGACAGCGCGCGGGTGCAGGCCGTGGTGACGCCATTGCCGGACTGCGCCGTGCCCGACGGCGTGGTGCCGGTCGAATTCAATCTGCCGCTCAACTCGACCCGCATCATTGAGGCGCCGCCGGGAATGGATGTGTGCTGGCGGCGCGCGATGCAGCCGCAGACGGAGCAGGTGCTGCCCGGTATGCCCCGGCTGGCCGGGACCGGCTGGACACCGTGGAGCCGCGAGTTCCTGTCCTCCGGGCGCTCGATCGACGCTCGCATATAGAGTAACGGGGTAACGCTTTCCGACAGGAGACGCCGCGATGATCACCGCGATCGTGCAGTACAAATTGCCGCCGAGCATCGATCTGGAGGCGTGTGCCGCGCATTTCCGCAAGATCGCGCCGGATTTTCGCGCCGTGCCGGGGCTGATCCGCAAGCAGTTCATTTATGCGGAGGATGGCTGGGCCGGCGGCGTCTATCTGTGGGAGACGCGGGCCGACGCCGAGGCATTTTACAGCGGACCGTGGCTCGCCGGCATCCGCGAACGCTATGGGATGGCGCCGCAGATCAAGTATTTCCACACCGCCTGCGTCGCCGACAACGCGGCCGACGTGGTCCTGCTGCCCGTCGCCGCGGAATAGTCGCCACAACAACGAAAACACCTGTCATTGCGAGGAGCGCAGCGACGCGGCAATCTCGGGCGGAGGAGCCTCCATCGGCCCGAGATTGCCGCGTCGCCTTCGGCTCCTCGCAATGACAGTGACCATTAAAAGGGGACGCTGCCGATGACCCGCGTCGCCTTTGGCTCCTCGCAATGACAATGACCGTTAGAAAGGGGTGCCCATGACCCGCATCGCCTCCGTCAAGACCTATGCGATCTCGGTGCCGCGGCCGCAGGTGATGTGGACCGCGCAGGAGGACATGAAGGCGTGGTCGGTCATCCTGACCGAGGTCAAGACCGATGACGGGCTCGCCGGCTATGGCCTGATCCACGGCTCGCCGATGCCGCGCATTTGCGAGTGGGTCGCCCGCTTCGGCGAGTACATCGCCGGCATGGACGCGCTGGCGCACGAGGCGGTCTGGGCCCGGCTGTTCGCGCTGACAACGCCGCGCCCCGGCGCGATTGCCCCGGAGGTTGGCGGCCGCAACGACGTGCCGCCGCCAACCCCGCGCGGCGAGCGCACCCAGGTCATGTCGGCGATCGCCGGTATCGACATCGCGCTGTGGGACCTCAAAGGGAAGGCGGCCGGGATGCCGGTGTGGCGGCTGCTCGGCGGCGAAAACCGGCCGCTCCACACTTATGCGACCGGCGGCTATTACCGGTCCGGCGCGACCGACGCCGACTATGGCAGGGAGCTGGCGAAATTCGTCGAGCTAGGCTACCGCGCGGTCAAGCTGAAGACCGGCGCCGGCAATGCCGCGACCGAAGCGGCCCGCGTCAAGGCGGTGCGCGCGGCGATCGGCGACGCACCCGACCTGCTGCTCGACATGAACGCACCCTACGATCTCGAGGAATGCATCGAGTTCGCGCACCGCATCGAGGCGAGCCGCGTGTTCTGGCTTGAGGAGCCGCTGCACTGGTATCTGCAGCCGGCCGATTTCGCCAAGCTGGCAGCGGCGACGCCGATCCCGCTGGCGCATGGCGAGCGCGAACTGACCCGCTTCACCGTGCGCGACTTTATCGTCGAGGGCGGCATCCGCTATGTGCAGTTCGACAGCACCCGCGCCGCCGGCTTTACCGAGGCGTTGCGAGTGGCGGCATTGGCCGAGCAGCACGGCGTCATGGTGGCGCCGCATACCGCGCCGGAAATCCACGGCCATCTGGTGCTGGCCCTGCCGCGTTGCGCGTTCGGTGTCGAATTGCATGGCGGCCCCGACACAGACCCGCTGAATTACGGCCTGTTCCACCACCATCCGGAACTGCGCGACGGCAAGCTGATCATCGGCGACCAGCCCGGTTTCGGCCTCGAGCCTGACTGGAAGTTCGTCGAGCGCTACTGCGTGTAACGCCTTCGGGGGCCGCTTACGCGCATCGGTGCAAAGTCTGGCCGGAAACCTCCTACTTCGTCATTCCGGGGCAGCCCGCAGGGCTGAACCCCGGAATGACAGAGAAAGGGCATTTCCATTAAAGTTAGCGCTTGTGCGCTTTCGCGGGGATGGCGAAAAAGTGCTGTTCAGGCCGCTTAGAAGAGCGCCGAGCCGATCATCAGACCGGCGACCAGCAGCACCAGGAAGATCACGACAAAGACAAAAAACAGGATTTTCGCGATCCCGGCCGATGCCGCCGAGATGCCGGTGAATCCGAAAAGCCCGGCGACCAGCGAGATGACCAGGAAAAACAGGGCCAGTTTGAGCATGTTCTAACTCCGCTTATGCCTGGGTCACTAACGCGTCACGCGGAAAAGAATTGCGTCGGCACCCTTTAATATCTGCATATCTGTAATCCACTGGCAACATCGGCGCCGATGCGATTCTGGACCGGGCCTTGCAAGCGCGTTTCGGCCGCTTAAGCGTTTGGATTGGGGAGAATAAAGATGTTCGATCTGCTGATTACCGGCGGCAATCTGGTGCTGCCGACCGGTGCGGAGATGGCCGATATCGGTGTCAGCGGCGGCAGGATCGCCGCGATCGGTGCGCCGGGCAGCCTGACGGCGGCCGGCGCCACCCGCACCGTCGATGCGTCGGGGCAGATCGTCATTCCCGGCGGGGTCGATCCGCACATCCACTGCAACTCGCCGATCCCGTTTCCCGGCCGCAACGAAGATTTGATGAGCGCGCCGCCCGATCAGGTCAGCCGCGCCGCGCTCTATGGCGGCACCACGACCTTGCTCGATTTCGCCGATTGCGTGAACGACCAGCCGTTGCAGAACTCGATCGAGGCGCGGCAGCGCGAATGGACTGGTGCCTGCTATTGCGATTACGGCTTTCACCTGATGCTGCGCGGCAAGCAGCCGCAACCACTGCTCGACGCCCTGCCCGAGGCCATTCAGCAGGGCCACGCCACGGTCAAGATGTTCACGACCAACATCCGGCCCAACCGGCTCGGCCGCATGGTCGAGTTCGGCGATATCTGGGAGGTGCTGAAGGTGCTCGCCAAGGCGGGTGGGCTGGCCGCGATCCATGCCGAGGACAACGACATCGTCATGCACATGTACGACAAGCTGATCCGAGAGGACCGGACCGGCTTTGAGAACATGGCCGAAATCCACAACACGCTCAGCGAAGACCTGTCGTTCAACCGGGTGATCCGGCTGGCCGAGAATGTGCCGGGCTCGGCGCTCTACATGGTGCATGTGTCGGCGGCACCGGGGTGGCGGCGATCGCCGGGTCGCGGGCGCGCGGCTTCCCGATCTATGGCGAAACCCTGCACCAGTACCTGCTGTACAACAGCAGCGACTATAAAAAGCCCGGCGGGCAGATGTTTCACACCTACCCGTCGCTGAAATTCCCCGAGGACCAGAAGGCGCTGTGGGCGGCTACCGATCACGGCGCGATCCAGGCGATCGCGACCGATGAGGTGTGCTGCCCGTTGCGGATCAAGCTCCAGGGCAGCCGCATCGACGACACGACCGGCGGCAATTCCGGCGTCGAGCCGCGCCTCTCCCTGATGTACACCCACATGGTCGGCCGGCTCGGCTACAGCCTGCCGCATTTTGTCGAGATGGTGTCGTCGAACGCCGCGAAGATCATGGGGCTCTTTCCGCGCAAGGGGGCGCTGGCGGTCGGCTCCGACGCCGATATCGTCTTGCTTGACCCGCGCGCCGGGCGGGTCATCCGCAAGGAGGATTTGCACGAAACCGACTACACGCCGTGGGAAGGCCACCAGGTTTCGGCGTGGCCAAGCATGACGATACTGCGCGGCAAAATTGTCGTCGATGGCGGGCAATTCCACGGCTCCACCGCCGACGGTCAGTTCCTGCCTCGGAAGATTCCCGACGCGGTGCGCTCCCGCCCGGCAGTGTAAAAGCGGAGCAAGCCGACCAAGGCTCTTGTCGGATGGCGAAGGGAACCCTACTATACGCGTATATACTCCTATTGTTGGAGATACGCGCTTATGCTTATCCGGTCTCCCTGGCCCCTGATCATCGCTGCTGGTGCGATCCTCCTCGTGACCATGGGGGCGCGCCAGACGATTGGGCTGTTCATCGCGCCGCTCGATCAGGCAACCGGGCTCGGCATCGCTTCGATCAGCCTTGCGGTGGCGATCGGGCAGTTTGTCTGGGGTATGGCGCAGCCGCTGTTTGGCGGGCTCGCCGACCGGTTCGGGCCGGGGCGGGTTATCGCGGTCGGCGGCATCATGCTGGCGCTCGGCACCGCGATGACGACGTTGGTCCATTCGGAATGGGCCTTGATCGCGACCCTCGGCATCGTCTCGGCGTTCGGGGCGGGGGCGGGGAGCCTGTCAATCCTGATCGGCGCGGTGTCGCAGCGGCTGGCGCCGGAAAAGCGCTCGTTCGCCGCCGGCATCATCAATGCCGGCGGCTCGCTGGGGCAGTTCGTGTTTGCGCCGGTGGTGCAGATGGCGATCCTCGGCTTTGGCTGGACGGTCGCGATGATCGGCGTCGCGCTGACGACATTGCTGACATTGCCGCTGGCCTTGCCGTTGAGGCGCCGCGAGACGGCAGCGGCGGCGGCAACGCGTGCGGCGGAACCCGCCGGCGGCGTCTGGCGACAGCTCGGAACCGCGGCACGCGACACCAGCTACTGGTGGCTGAACCTCGGCTTCTTCACCTGCGGCTTCCATGTCGCGTTCCTGGTGACGCATCTGCCCGGTGAGGTCAGGCTGTGCGGCCTCTCGCCGTCGATCGCGGCCAATTCCCTGGCAATCATCGGGCTCGCCAATGTCGCCGGCAGTCTCGGGGCCGGGTGGCTTGGGCAGCGCTATCGCATGAAGTATCTGCTGTTCGGGATATACCTGATCCGGGCCGCCGCGGTGCTTTGCTATATGGCCGCGCCGAAGACGCCGCTGACTTTCTACATCTTCGCGCTGGCGCTGGGGTTCAGCTGGCTGGCGACCCTGCCGCCGACTGCCGGCATCGTTGGCAAACTGTTCGGCGTGCGCTACCTCTCGACCTTGCTCGGGGTCAGTCTGGCGACGCATCAGCTTGGCGCGTTTTACGGCGCGTGGCTCGGCGGGCTCGCGGTGTCGTATTTCGGTGACTACACCTGGATGTGGTACGCCGATGCCGCGCTGGCGGCTGCGGCGGCCCTGATCAACCTCCCAATCCGCGAAGCCCCGCTCCCCCGCACCGCCATCCCCGCCTGATGACTCCCTCTCCGCCCACCCCTGAGGGCGCAGAGGGGAAATGCCATACCCTGATGCAGCACCTGAGGCTGCGTAATTTGCGGTTGCCGAAGCCGCGGGAAGCGGCGATCCTCGCTCCATAACCGGCCGTAATCCGGGAAGATTTCGACCCGAAGGGGCAACATCACCGTGGCATGCGCCGGCCCGATCCGACGGATCGGCGGCAGGAGGAACGCGATGGACACGATTGCCGAACAGACGCGTCTGCCAGTCGATCAGCTGCCGGCTGACATCGACGCGCAGCCGATTGTGCAGGCTGCAGCCGCGATGTACCCGGTGATCCGCGGCTATCGTGACGAGATCGAGAGCGAACAGCGGATGCCGCGCGCCCTCTTCGAACAGATGCGCGATGCGGGGTTCTACCGGATGGTCATTCCCCGCTCGCTCGGCGGGTTGCAGGCCGACCCGATCACCTATACGCGGGTCGTCGAGCTGCTCGCCGAAGCTGCCGGCTCGGTTGGCTGGAACCTCGCCAATAACGGCATCGGCCAATTGGTGACGCTCGGCTTGCCGGATGACGGTGTGCACGAGGTTTATCCGCCGGGCAACAACACCATCATGGCCGGCACGGCGGTGCAGGGCGGCGGTGAGGCGGTGCGGGTCGATGGCGGCTACCGCATCAGCGGCCGGTGGAGCTTTGGCAGCGGCTGCCAGGAAAGCAACTGGATGCTCGGCAGCTTCCAGATACTCGAAGACGGCAAACCGCGCACCAGCCCCGAGGGCAGGCCGCTGTTCTGGCGCGCCGTGTTTGCGCGGTCCGAGGCTGAGATTGTCCCGGGCAGCTGGGACGTATCCGGTCTGCGCGGCACCGGCAGCTTTGACTGGACGGTGGACAACGTGTTCCTGCCTGATCGGCGCACAATGGTGCATGCCGGCGTGCCGCTCGACAACCAGTGGGAGCGCTGGCCCGGCACCACCTATTCCCTGCCGACGCAATGCTGGGTCGGCCCGCATCACAGCGCGGTCATCACCGGCATCGCCCGCGCCGGCATCAATGCGCTGATCGAGCTGGCCACCGACAAGACGCCGCGCGGCCGCGGGCCCGGCCTGTTGCGCGAAAGCCCGCAGGTGCAGGACGCGATCGGCCGTGCCGACGCAATCCTCAATGCCGGCCGAACCTATCGCAGCGCGATGATCGCCGAATTGTGGCACACGGTCGCCTCAGGCAGGGACACGACACTGGAGCAGCGCGCCCGCTGCCGTCTTGCCTCGACCTACGCCGCCGATTGCGCGCGCGAGGCGATGGACCTCGTGTACCGGCATGGCGGCAGCACCTCGTTCAAGCGGCAGACCCGGCTCGCCGAGTGCTGGCGCGACCTGCACGTCGTCGGCCAAACCGTGACGATCGCACCCGAATGGTATCCAATCGGCGGGCGCGTCTATCTCGGCATGGAGCCCGGTTCGCGACTGCGCTAGCCGCTCGACAGGCGGCGCACCGCCGCCTGAAACGCCTGGCGTTCTTCTCCGCCGGGCTGGCTGCCCCCGGTCGTGCAGGCGTGGGCATCGGCCTGCCTCGGCTGCGTGTCATCGCCTGCAAAATTTGAATTGCGGAGCGGTAACAGACACCCCCTCGCGAGGTTGCCGAAATCTGCTGAAGCGAGCCGGCTTCAGAATTTGAAGGTCAGGTTGGCGTCGAGGTAGGTTGTGATCTTGCCCCCGGCGGTTCGGATGGCGGAGCCCGGCAGAAAGATGCCGAATTCCGCCAGCGCCAGCAGGTGCGGCGTGATGGTCCAGGTGATGCGCAGATCGGATTGGCGGCCGATTGCGCGGCCGGGGGCGAGGACGGTGGTCGCGTAGGTGTTCTGGCCGTTGCCGCCGGGCCAGGGCGCGCCGGTATAGATCGCGTCGGCCTCGGAATAGCGCCACAACCACGAATAGTAGAAATCGACGTTGACCGTTTCGCTGGGCGATACGCTGATCCGCGGCGCGGCATCGTAGAAATTGGTCGGGGCGAACTCGTTGTTCGGCACGTAATACTGGGTATTGGGGTACATCGGCTGGTAGGTGTGCAGCGTACCGCCCGCACGGTCGGCGCCGCCAGACGCGCCATCGATGTGGACGCCGATCCGCGGCTTCCACGCAACGCCGTGAAAGGTGTAGCCCGTGTCGGTGTTGAACGCGAAGGCAGCGACTCGCAACCCGGCATAGCTGCCGACCTGATAGGCGCCCTGCCAGTCGTAATCAGCATCGCCAGCCGCGCCGTAGAGGCGCCAGCCGAGCGTATGCCGGTGGTCCTGGCTGGTGATGAAGCCGGCGCCGGTGGCGGCGACGATCCTGCCGCCTGTCATCAGGGCGCGGTCGTCATAAACGCCGGAGCCGGCGCCGTTCGGGAACTGATCGGAACGCCAGCCGAGATAGAACAGATCAACAGATGCCTTTGCCGCGCTGTCGCCGGGCGTGCGTTGCGGCAGGTCGTAGCTGGCATAGACGCCCCAAAGGTTGGTGTGGGCGTTATCGTGATCCTGCAATACGCCGTTGCTGAAGACCACGACATTGTAAAGAAAGGCGTCGACCCGTGCGGTGCCCCAATCGCGGTACAAGCGAAAACCGTCAAACACCGGCGATGGCAGATTGGTCGAGACGTTGGCGCGAACCTGCAGGTTGTTGCCGAGAAACACCTCCTGCCGGCCGGCCCGAAGGCCGGTCCTGGCACCGTCTACAATGCCGTAGAATTCGCCAAAGCCGTTGACGAGGCCAAGTTCGTCGCGCTGGTTGCCAGGCACCGATGGACCGACATCGTGGCCGGTCTGCTGGCCGTGATAGAGTTCGCCGTACAATCGGAAATTATCCCCGATATGGAGGTCGCCGCCGAGCGCGTAGCGCTGCTTGTATAATTGGTTGCTATTCACATTCGCCGGCGCCGTGAACACCGGAGCCCCGCCCGATACTTTCGGCGGTGTCACCACGGTGGCGATCGCGAAATTGCGGTGGTCGGTGTTGTCATAGCGAAAACGGGTTTCGCCATTCAGCGTCAGATAGGACGAACCCAACGCCGTCAGCGGAATGAATTTAACCGGTTCGAACGGGTCGGTTGAGGCCTCGGGATTTCGCAGATAGGCGTAGTCTTCCTCGTAGCGGGCGACGTAGGAATTGCCGCGCCCCGGTCCTTTGCCCTTGTAGAACCGGGTGGTCAGCGCGTCGCCCGGTTCAGCAGTGGTGACGGCCTTTGCCGGCAGTTCCGGGCTCTCCTGGGCGTGCGTGCCGGCCCCTGCGGCGAGACAGAAGGCAACGCCGATCGCCGGTCCCCGAACCGTCATTTTCCTGCATTGCACTGCGCCGATTATTTGGGATCGGGTGATCGCCGACTTTCTCTCCCTGGCGTTCACAAAAAGTTGTATAATATTATTGAGCGCACCAAGCATGCCGAATTTGGGTTATCAGGTCCAGCCGGTTGCTGCTTAATGCTTGCCGCGGCTGAGCCCGGCAACAATAGTCATGTAAAACACAAGTCCAAATCAAGCTGGAGGGATCGCCATGGCTGCCCGGTCGAGCGTTTCAGCATACATCTCGGCAATTGCCCTCGCGATGGCGTTTGCCGCGGCCCTGGGGCTTTCGGTTGCCTTCGCCCAGCGCCCGCCGGAAAAGGCGCTCCCGCCGGACAACCCTGTCGTGCAAAACTATCTCGCCGAGCATGAAATCGGGCGCCGTTTCCACATCGATCCGGCCTCGCTGCCGGCGCCGAAAGTTCCGCCGATCGTCACCAACCGCTCGCTGATCGTGCCCTATAGCGGGCAGAAGCTCGACGTGCCGCAGGGCTTTACCGCAACGCTGTTCGCATCCGGCCTGACCAATCCACGGCGCCTTCTGGTGCTGCCGAACGGCGATGTAATGGTGGCCGAGCAGGGGCCCGGCTACCTCACCCTGCTGCGCGACGACGGCACCGGTCACGCGGTGTGGATCGACCGGCATGCCGAGGATTTCAACAAGCCGTATGGGCTTGCCTGGCAGGGCGACCATCTGCTGGTCACCGACCAGGACGGCATCTGGAAGGTTCCGCATGTACCGGGGGCGTTACGCCCGGGCCGGCCGGTGCCGGCGCAACGCGCCGACGAATTGCCGGCTGACCAGCGCAAGCCGGTGCCCGGCGCCTATGGCGCCGAGATGCTGACCAGGAAGGGCGTGTTTGGCATCGTGCAAGGCCACCAGAACCGCGACATTAAAATTGACCCGAAGACCGGCGCGTTGTTTGTCGGCGTCGGCTCGTGGGCAATCTCGGGGTCGAACCCGAACCCAAGGCGACCATCCAGCGCTTCGACGCCGATGGCTCGAACCAGATGACCTATGCTTCCGGCACCCGCAATGCGACCGCGCTTGCCTTCAGCCCGGAGACCGGTGATCTCTGGGCGCTGGTGCAGGAGCGCGATGGCCTCGGCGACAATTTGCCGAATGACTACATGATCCGCGTGCAGCAGGGCGGTTTCTACGGCTGGCCCTACGCCTATATCGGCAAGCATCCACAGCCCGGTTTTGCCAGCCTCGCGCCGGACAAGGTTGAATCGGCGATAACCCCGGACCTTTTGTTCCAGGCGCATTCGTCATTGCTCGACCTTGTGTTCTACGAAGGCGACCAGTTCCCGGCCGAGTACAAGGGCTCTGTGTTTGTCGCTTTGAAGGGCTCGTGGAACCGCTCGGAACCGACCGGCTACAAAATCGTGCGCGTGCCGTTCAAGGACGGCAGGCCCGAGGGCTATTACGAAAACTTCGCGACCGGCTTCTGGACCGGTGGCGAGGATCGCGCCGAAGTCTGGGGCCGCCCCGCCGCGCTTGCCGTCGCCAAAGACGGCTCCCTGCTGGTCGCCGATGACACCGGCGGAACGATCTGGCGCATCGCCTATACGGGCATGCACTAAACGTATGGGCGTGGCTGTGGTCGTGTGTTTGATTTGGTTGCTCAATCGGTGCAGCTGAGGCGTGGCGGTACCGCACCGGCCGGCGGAACTTGCCGCCGCCGGTTTTTCGGTGCATGGTTTAAGCGATATAGCGACCCTTATCTCGGTAGATTTTCAGCAAGAAAATCTAAGAATGCAGCACCTGCAGCCAGTGGGTTTGGGCCAGCCAATGCTCCTTCACGGATAACCATTGCTCCTAGCTGCACATCGGATGATGCCTTCTCGTTTAAGGCTATACGTCCTGTGCGCTTGAGCATTTCGCTCGCAAGAGCAAGGGCATCTTTTTGAAAGGTTCCTACGAATATCCGAGTTTCTTCGTCGTGAAGCGCATCTCCTTGTTTGACTCTTTCTTCAAAATCTAATTTAGCTTCGAACATCTGGTCTTGGTTTTTATCGAGTTTATACTGGGTGTCTTTCATCTGCGCTGATAGCGAGCGAACTCTGTTCCGGATTTCTGAATTTGACAGCTGACCCAATTCTCCGGTTGGTTGGGGGAACGAATTGGAATGCCCGGGTCGAATTATACGATTTGCATCAGCTAATACGTCGCTGGAATTTTTGACATCTATGCCCGTGGAAAAGCCCTCCAATATATTCCCTCTCACGGTAAGCCCAGTCACGCCTTCAGCCTTAATTCCCGCAGGACCTTCCTGCTGAGTCGCGGATGACTGACGCGGTATAAGCTTTTCCTGCAAGGTATCGAAAATTTTCAACTGGCAGACCCGAACATCCTTTAACGCAGTGTTGAGTTCATTTTGAAGCAATCCTTCCCAGGAAGACGTTTCGACTTGGCCTGATCCGGTTATGCCCAGATTTGCCAACTTTTTTACCAAACCCTCTACCTCGGCTTTGACATCACCACTTACTTTTACGGAAGTTGATGAGCCTGATTGTGCAACCGAGACACAAAGCTTTTGCGCCGTCTCAGTAATCATCCTCAGAGCTTGTTCGGTATCAATCGCTGCCTCTGCCTGAAAGTCAATGTTCGCGATCCCTGCAAAAATGAGCAACCAGACTGCCACTGCGGAAAGGGAGGCTCGCATGATCGACATTCTTCTGTTGTTCGAGGGCGATTCAGAACCGCCCTTGCATTATAGTCCGCTTTTCCCGCCGCTGAATTTAGCCGTCAAACGGAATCTCACAGGGCGGGCTGCACGAAATCGAACCGCACACCGGCGGGCACCCTCCGGCGGCTACTGCCGCCGCCGGTAATTCGGTGCATCCGGCAGCGCGAGCGCATGACCGGAGCCCTCGAATACATCGATCGCGAAGCCGCGCGCCGCCGCAAGGAAACCGCGGCGCCGAAAGTCTACGCAGCAGAATAATCGAATACCCGCTTGGCGGCGGGGATGCACGGTGCTTGGAACCTCTCTTTGGAGGCCGGGAACCGCTTGTCATGGGCGGTTGCCCGCCATCGCGCCGGGTCTGGCACCCGGCCTACGAGCACGGGCCAGAGCCAGGACGGGGCGGCGTGGATTTCGACGAGCTGGGAAAAACAATCCTCTTGCCCAGATATCTGGGCGATCGCAGCGACCCTGGCTGCCCTAATCTCACTGCCCACCACAGTAGGCTTGCGCCCCACATCGTCTGCATAGGTGCGCTCCGCCTTGCCGCTGTGCAGCGCGTGCTGCCCCTTTCCAGCGGCGACAACTCGCCCTGCGCGTTGCGTGTGGCGAGCAGCATGTACGCCGCGTCGTCGGTCGAGATCGCGCGGGCGGAAAATGCCGCTGGGAGCGGTATTTCGGGCGAAGGGGGTGACGCTTCTGTCACCCCCTTGTCGTGATGACCGAAAGGTGTGGCAATAACTGCCACGGCTTCGGCGACACACCCCGCCCGGCTCCGGGTTGGCGGGGGTTTCTTTTCCGCTGTTGACATAGTGTTGACCCGGTAAATCAAAAGGGCTTAGCCGATCGGCTAAGCCCTTGATTGAATTGGTGGAGCCAATCGGGATCGAACTCATGACCTCTACAATGCCATTGTAGCGCTCTCCCAGCTGAGCTATGGCCCCGTCTGTGTCGTGCGGCGGCCCGGAAGTTAGGAAGGGGCGGGCGCCGCAGCAAGGGAAAAATCATGCCCGCACCGCGGCGTGCCGGGCGGCGCGCGTTTGGCTCGGCTCTTCCTCCTCGACGTTGTCGATGACCTCGGCCATGTCGTCCTCGTCCTCGCCGAGTTCGGAGGCGTCCTCGATCAGTTCCTCGTCCTCCTCCTCGGCCTCCTCGAGCGGCACGGCCCCGTCCTCGTCCTCGGCGACCTCGGCCTCATCGGCTTCGGGATCGGCATCGAGCTCGTCGGCGCCGACCGGCTCCGGCGTCCTTCTCGACCGCAGCGGCCGGGCGCGACCGGCGGGCGCTTCAGAAAGGCCTCGGGGTCAAACGGCGTATTGCATTTCGGGCAGACCATCGGGTCGCGCATCAAATCGTAATAGCGCGCGCCGCAGCTCGGGCAGATGTGCTTGGTGCCCCATTCGGGTTTTGCCAAAGACGGCTCCTGTCGGGTTCCGGGTAGAGGGGTGGGGCGCGGTTGTCGCGAATAGCGGCGCGCCATTGCCACAGCCGTCGCGGCCTGTCAAAACAATTGCCGGCAAAACAATTGCCGGCAACCATCTGCCGGCGACTGACGGCCGCCGCTGGCGCCCGCATATGGGCGGGCATTGCCGCGACGACAAGGTGTCGCGCAGCCTTATCGAAACCGCCGCAATCCGAGGCCGATCCGATGCCTGACGACCACTCGCTTCCCGCTCCGGCGCCGCTCGCCGCCTCGCGCCCAGCAGCGCCGCTGGCCGGCACGGTGACGGTGCCCGGGGACAAATCGATTTCGCACCGCGCGCTGATGTTCGGCGCGCTGGCGGTTGGCCGGACCGAGATCACCGGGCCTGCTCGAAGGCGAGGACGTGCTGGCGACCGCCGCGGCGATGCGCGCGATGGGCGCGGCGGTCGAGCCACGCGGCGGATGGACGCTGGCTGGTCGACGGGGTTGGCATCGGCGGCCTCGCCGAACCGGACGATGTACTCGATCTCGGCAATTCCGGCACCTCGGCACGGCTGCTGCTCGGCATTCTTGCGACGCACCCGTTCACCAGCTTCGTGACCGGCGATGCCTCGCTGCGCAGCCGCCCGATGGGGCGTGTGATCGACCCGCTGTCGCGCTTTGGCGCGCTGTTTCACGGCCGGGACGGCGGCCGCCTGCCGCTGGCGGTGACCGGCGCCCTCAGCCCGGTGCCGACGGTTTATCGGCTGCCGGTGCCGTCGGCGCAGGTCAAATCGGCGGTGCTTGCTCGCCGGCCTCAATACGCCGGGCGAGACCACGGTCATCGAGCCGCAGGCGACGCGCGACCACACCGAGCGCATGCTCGGGCATTTCGGCGCCACGGTAACGATCGAACCCGACGCGGCGGGCGGCCGGCGCATCACCGTCGACCGGGCAGCCCGAACTGGCCGCGGCGCCGATCATCGTGCCGGGCGACCCGTCATCGGCGGCGTTCCCGCTGGTCGCCGGCGCTGATCGTGCCGGGGTCCGAGGTGGTGATCGCCAATGTCGGGCTCAACCCGTCGCGCACCGGGCTGCTGCTGAGCCTGCGCGAGATGGGGGCCGACATCGTCTTTGAGAACGAGCGCACGGCCGGCGGCGAACCGGTTGCCGATCTGCGGGTGCGCGCCGGAACGTTGAGCGGCGCCGAAATTCCGGCGGAGCGGGCGCCGTCGATGATCGACGAATACCCGATGCTGGCGGTGGCGGCGGCGTGCGCGCGCGGCCGCACCGTGATGCGCGGGCTGGCCGAATTGCGCGTCAAGGAGAGCGACCGGCTGTTCGGCATTGCCGAGGGGCTGGCGCGCTGTGGCGCCAGGGTGACGGTCGAGGGTGACGATTTGATCGTCGAGGGCGATGGCAACCCGCCGCCGGGCGGCGCGACGATCGCGACGCGGCTCGATCATCGCATGGCGATGGCGTTCCTGGTCATGGGGCTGGCGACGCGCGACGCCGGTGCGCATCGATGACTGCCGGCCGATCGCCACAAGCTTCCCGGATTTCGTGCCGCTGATGGCGCGGCTCGGCGCGACGTTCGCTGAAGGGTGACGGGTGCTGGTGGTTCGCCTCTGATGTCGTTGTTATAAGGCCGAATGTCACTGTCAGACACTGCCAACCGTCAGACCCGTTCGTTCATCGTTGCGATCGACGGGCCGGCGGCGTCGGGGAAGGGGACGCTGGCGCGCCGCGTCGCCGAGAAATTCGGGCTGGCGCATCTGGATACCGGCAAGCTCTATCGCGCCACCGCGTTTCTCGTGCTGGAGGCCGGTGGCGATCCGGCAGACCCGCAGCAGGCGGCGGCGGCGGCGCGGCGGGTCGCTCCCGGGCAGCTGGGCGATCCGCGACTGTTGCGCGAGTTGGTGGCGGGCGCGGCGTCGGTCGTCGCGGCGATCCCGGCGGTGCGCGAGGCCTTGCTGGCGATTCAGCGCGGTTTCGCGGCGCGTCCGCCGCCGCCGGCCGCGGCGCGGTACTCGACGGGCGCGACATCGGCACGGCGATCTGTCCCGACGCCGACGTCAAGCTGTTCGTCACCGCCAGCCCCGAGGCGCGGGCGGCCCGGCGGGCCAGGGAGTTGCGGGAGCGCGGCGCGCCGGCTATATACCAGGATGTCCTGCAGGACATGAAAGAACGCGACGCGCGCGACAGCGAGCGTCGGGTCGCGCCGCTCGCGGCGGCCCCCGACGCCGTGACCATCGATACGACGTCGCTCGATGCCGATCAGGCGTTCGAGCAGGCGGTTCATCTCATCGCGCGCGCCCTTGCCGCCCGCGGCCGCCAGGCCCGGTGACGGCCGCGCCGCTTTCCTGTCTGCTGCACGGCTCGGGTTGATGTGGCTGCACCCGTTTCCTGCTGGCCGCCCGCTCCGCTCTGATCCCGGCGGGGCCGCTATCCATAAGGGGTCGAGGAGAAGGAATGGCCGTCGCAACACAATCCGCGGACAGCTTCAAAGAAAGTTTTGCCGCGCTGCTCGACGAGTTGCTCGGCGTCACCAATGGCCTCGAAGGAACCGTCGTCAAGGGCCGGGTGATCGCGATCGAGAATGACGCAGCGCTGATCGATGTCGGCCTCAAATCTGAAGGCCGCGTCCCGCTGAAGGAATTTGCCGCTGGCGGCACCGGGCCGGAAATCAATGTCGGCGATATCGTCGAGGTCTTCCTCGAGCGGATGGAAGACAAGAACGGTGAAGCCTCGCTGTCGCGCGAGAAGGCGCGCCGCGAGGAGGCCTGGACCCAGCTCGAAAAGAGCTTCCAGGCCAACGAGCGCGTCACCGGCACGATCTTCGGCCGGGTCAAGGGCGGCTTCACCGTCGATCTCAACGGCGCCGTCGCGTTCCTCCCGGGCAGCCAGGTCGATATTCGCCCGGTGCGCGATATCTCGCCATTGCTCGGGTCGCCGCAGCCGTTCCAGATCCTCAAGATGGACCGCTCGCGCGGCAACATCGTCGTGTCGCGCCGCGCCGTGCTGGAAGAGAGCCGCGCCGAACAGCGGTCGGAACTGGTCGCCAGCCTGAAGGAAGGCCAGGTCCTGACCGGCGTCGTGAAGAACATCACCGATTACGGCGCGTTCGTCGATCTGGGCGGCGTCGATGGCCTGCTGCACGTCACCGATATCGCGTGGCGCCGCATCAACCATCCCTCCGAGGCGCTGAACATCGGCCAGACCGTCAAGGTCCAGGTCATCCGCTTCAACGCCGAGACGCAGCGCATTTCGCTCGGCATGAAGCAGCTTGAGGCCGATCCGTGGGAAGGCGTCGAGCTGAAATACCCGGCCGCCGCCAAGTTCAAGGGCCGCGTCACCAACATCACCGACTACGGCGCCTTTGTCGAACTGGAGCCGGGCGTCGAGGGCCTCGTCCACGTCTCCGAGATGAGCTGGACCAAGAAGAACGTGCACCCCGGCAAGATCGTCTCGACCAGCCAGGAGGTCGAGGTGATGGTGCTCGATGTCGATCCGCAGAAGCGGCGCATCAGCCTCGGCCTGAAGCAGGTCATGGCGAACCCGTGGGAGGCCTTCATCGAAGAGCACCCGGTCGGCGCCACCGTCGAAGGCGAGGTCCGCAACATCACCGAGTTCGGCCTGTTCATCGGTCTGCCCGGCGACATCGACGGCATGGTCCACCTGTCGGATATCGACTGGAACCAGGCCGGCGAAGACGCGGTCAAGGACTACCGCAAGGGCCAGATGGTCAAGGTCAAGGTGCTCGATGTCGATGTCGAAAAGGAGCGCATCAGCCTCGGCATCAAGCAGCTCGAGGCCGATCCGTTCGAAGAAGGCATGTCCAAGGTCAAGAAGGGCGAGGTCGTCACCGGCACGATCAGCGGCATGAACGAGAACGGCATCGAAGTGCTTCTGCCTGACAGCGTGCCCGGCTTCATCCGCAAATCCGAACTGTCGCGCGACCGCAGCGAACAGCGCCCCGACCGCTTCGCGGTCGGCGAGCGGGTCGATGCCAAGGTCACCGCCATCGACCGCGCGACGCGCCGCGTCACGCTGTCGATCAAGGCGCGTGAGGTTGACGAGGAAAAGCGGGCGATGCAGGAATTCGGCTCCTCCGATTCCGGTGCCAGCCTCGGCGACATTCTCGGTGCGGCGATCCGCCGGCGTCAGGACGAGACCGAAGACCGGAACTGACCAGGGCGGGACCGGGGACGCCGTCCCTGGCCTTGCCGACAATCGATCCAATGGCGAGCGCGGGCATCACCCGCGCTCGCTTTTTTTGGGCTTCGTCGGATCGCGGACTGTGACAACCATGTGCTGCACCGGCTCGGCGATACGTTAGGATGTCCGGGCTGCCAGACAGCGGCGGTTGCCCGACAATGTCTGCAGGGGACGAAGGTACAGGGTGGGGGCTGCCGTCATGACAACGACAAGCGTGCGAAGCCGTTTGGCTTCGCTGGCACTGGCCGGTGCGGTGACGCTTGCCCTGCCATCGACTGCGCGGGCCGCCTGGCAACCGACGCAGCCGATCACCTTTGTCGTCCCGGCCGGGCAGGGCGGTGGGGCCGATCAGATGGCGCGCGAAATTGCCGAGGTCGCGGCCAAGCACAATCTGGTCGGACAGCCGATCAACGTCGTCAATGAAGGCGGCGGCGCCGGCGCCCAGGGCTTTCTCGACGTCAAGGGGTCGAATGGCGACCCCAATAAGATCATTATAACTTTGTCGAACCTGTTCACGACGCCGCTATCGACCGGCGTGCCGTTCGAATGGACCGATTTCACTCCGGTTGCGATGCTGGCGCTCGACGAGTTCGTGCTCTGGGTGCACGCCGATACCCCCTACAAGACCGCGACGGACTACCTCAACGCAGTCAAGGCGGCGCCCGGCAGGTTCAAGATGGGCGGTACCGGGGCCAAGCAGGAAGACCAGATCGTCACCGCCGCGATCGAGCAGAAGACCGGCGCCAAATTCACCTACGTTCCCCTCAAGGGCGGCGGTGACGTCGCCGACCATCTGGTCGGCAAGAGCATCGACTCGACGGTCAACAACCCAATCGAGGCGATTGACGGCTGGCGCGCCGGCAAGCTGCGACCGCTCTGCGTCTTCGATTCGAAGCGCATGGACTACCCGGAAAAGGTAGTCGGCGGCACATCATGGAAGGATATCCCGATCTGCAAGGAAGCCGGGCTCGATGTGCAGTACCTGATGCCGCGCGGCATCTTCATGCCCGCTGGCGTGCCGCAGGAAGCGACCGACTTCTATGTCGATCTGTTCAAGAAGATCGCTGCGACGCCGGAATGGCAGGCCTTTATGCGGGAGGGCGCATTCGACCCCGCCGTGATGACCGGCGCCGACTTCAAAAAGTGGCTCAACGACGCAGCAGCCCTGCATAAGCAGTTGATGGATCAGGCCGGGTTCCTGGTACAACGATAACGGGCATCCTGTCATCCGCGTAGGAGCCGTGTGATGGCCATCCAAGATCAGGCCAATATCGCCGAGCCGCACATTGCGGATGGCAGGATGGCGTCTGGCTTCCGCCCGGATGTCGCCGGCTTTGGGGCAGCCGACGGCGCCTCCTGGCTGACCACGATCCGAACCCGGCTGTTTTCGGCATTTTCCGCGTCGTCGCTGGCGACCATTCTGGCCTGCGCGATCGGCATCGCGCTGTTCGCGCGGGTTGGCAACCTGTTCGACACAACGGTGCAGACCGGCGTGCAGCAATTCGGCGGCACCGTGCGGCTGCGCGAGCAGGCGATGCAGATCGCCAACGCGACCGCCACCTTTGCCGGCGCCGCCGATCGGGCGCAGCTCAAGGTCGCTGAGGCGGTCATCGCGCGGGCCCGCGAAAGCGTCACCGACGAATTGAAGGAACTGCGCACCACCGGCATGGCGGTCAAGGCGACTGAACTGGACGGCGTGTTCGCCGAGCTGTTCAACAATTTCACGGTCTTGCAGACGATCACCAACCGTCGCATCGAGGCGCGCGAGCCGCGCGCCGCCCTGTCGGCGGCGGTGCTGACCGACATCGCGGCGCTCGATAATCTGGTGAACCCGGGCTTCTACGGCGACGCGCTCGACCTGTCGATCAGCATCCAGGGCGACCCGATCGAGGAAAAGTCCGATGCGCTGGCGGCAAAGCGCGCCGAATGGAGCAGTGCCGTCGAGCGCTTGCAGCACATGCTGCAATTCCGCGTCGCCGCCTCGACTGCCTCGTCGATCCTCGCTGAGACCTCGGAGGTGCAGAGCACCAAAAGCGTCGATGCCGAAGAGGCGCGCTTCAACGATGTCGCCAAGACCGTCGATCGCTTTCGCAGCGCATTTGGCGGCGACAACTCGCCGATCGCGAAGGCGACCACCAGGCTGCTTGCCAGCGGCCGCGGCGACCGGGGCCTGTTCTCGCTGCGCCGCAACGAGTTGGCCGCAATCGCCGCTGAGGACGCGCTGATCGCGCCGAGCCGCAAGATGGCGCGCGACCTGTCCGCCAGCCTGAAGGAACTGGTCGCGCAGGAGCGCTCCGAGATGGACAACGCGGCGAGGCGTTCGCACGACCAGCTGCGCTGGGCGCAAAAAATGTTGTTCTTCATCGCCGTCGTCAGCCTCGCGGCCA
Organism: uncultured Alphaproteobacteria bacterium; assembly: GCA_963737875.1. Lineage (GTDB taxonomy): Bacteria > Pseudomonadota > Alphaproteobacteria > ATCC43930 > CGMCC-115725 > DATARH01. Next base: position 531,635 of record CAVTUM010000009.1, read on the forward strand.
GCCTCGCGATCGTGATCGGTTATGTCGTGCGGCGCATTATCGGCCGGCTGTCGCGGATTACTCATGCGATGACCCGGCTCGCCGCCGGCGACCGCGACACGCCGGTGCCCGCGCTCGACGACCGCGACGAGATCGGCGACATGGCGCGGGCGCTACAGGTGTTTAAGGATCAGGCAATCGCGATGAACCGCCTGACCGCGCGGGTCACCAGCAACATCCGGCAGGTGGCGATCGCCGCGACCCAGGCCAGTAGCGCGGTGGGTCAGGTGTCCGATGGGTCGAAGACCCAACTCGGCGCGCTCGAGCAATCCGCGGTTGCCCTCGAACAAAGCGCCGGCGCGATCGCCGATGTCGCCAAAAGCACCGAGCAGGCCAGCGAGCAGGCACGCCGCGCCGCGACCCTGGTCGCGTCCGGGATCGCGCAGATGGAGGACATGGTCGAGATCGTGCTGGCGATCTCGCAGAACAGTGCGCAGATCCGCAAGATCGCCGACGCGATCTCGCAGATCGCCAACCAGACCAACATGCTGTCGCTGAACGCGGCGATCGAGGCGGCGCGCGCCGGCACCCACGGCAAGGGCTTTTCGGTCGTCGCCGAGGAGGTGCGCAAGCTCGCCGAAAACGCCGGCGGCCTCGCGCGCGAGATTGCCGATCAGGTGCGGCAATCGACCGAACAGGCTGAAAAGGGCGTCGATACGGTCCGCCAGGTCAGCGCCAGCATGCAGGCATTGGCCGGCGGCGTGCGGGAAAGCGGCAATCTCAGCAACAACATCGCCAGCGCAATGAGCGAGCAGCAGGCGATCGTCGCCGACATCAACCGCAACGTCGCTAAGCTGACCCGCATCGGGCAGGCCAACGCCGCCGCCGCCGAACAGATCACCGCCACGATGCTCGACCTCTCCGGTCTCGCCGAAACCACCCGCGCCGCCGTCGAGGACTTCAACACCGTCGGCGTCTGGGGCGGCCAGCAGAGGTAAATCCGCGCTAATCCGACGGTAATTCAGCGGGTTGCGGTGGCCGTGGCTTGACGGTTAACCGGTGGTTTGGCACCGTATCGGTCCCCCCAATCGCCAGCGGGCATGCCGCTATGACCAAGTCTGAACTCGTTCAGAAACTCGCGGAGACCAACCCGCATCTCTACCAGCGCGATGTCGAGGCGATCGTCACGGCGATCTTTGATGAAATCGCCGGTGCCCTGACGCGCGGCGACCGGGTCGAATTGCGCGGTTTTGGCGCATTTTCGGTCAAGCGGCGCGACGCGCGGGTTGGCCGCAACCCGCGCACCGGCGACAGCGTCCAGGTCGCCGAAAAGCACATCCCGTTCTTCAAGACCGGGAAGCAGCTCCGCGACCGATTGAACCACGCCGCCGCTGGCGGCTGACCGCACTGGTTCGAATGAAATTCCTGTTCTGGCTGCTGGTCCTGGTGATCGCGCTGGCACTGGCGCTGTTCGCGGTATCGAACCGCGAGGCGGTGTCATTGGGCTTCTGGCCGCTCTCCGACGTGGTCGAACTGCCGCTCTACCTCGCAATTCTCGCGGCCCTGGCGGCCGGTTTTGTCGCCGGCATCGTCGCCAGTTGGCTGGGCGGGTGGCGCAGCCGCAGTCAGGTACGCCGCCACGGCCGCCGGATTGCCGCCCTCGAACGCGAACTCGCCGCGCCGCCCGCGCCCGTGGGGACCTCGATGTCTTTGGCGCCGCGCGGATAAGCCGCCGCGCGATGCAGGCCATCGGCGCGGAGGAAATCCATCGGCTGCTCGATTTCCCGAGCCTGATCGAAGCGCTCCGCGGGATATTCCGCGACGGGTGCGACGTGCCGCCGCGGCACCACCATACGATTGCCACCGGGGAGGGCGAGACAGCGCCGGGCACGCTGCTGCTGATGCCGGCGTGGCAGCAGGGAAGGGTGCTCGGGATCAAGATCGTGACGGTGTTTCCCGACAATGCCCGCCGCGCGCTGCCGGCGGTGCACGGCACCTATCTGCTGCTCGACGCTATGACCGGAGTGCCGACCGCGATGCTCGATGGCACGGCGCTGACATTGCGGCGCACCGCGGCGGCCTCGGCGCTTGCCGCCGATTATCTGGCGCGGCCCGACAGCGCGGTCCATCTGATGGTCGGAACCGGTGCGCTGGCGCCGTATCTGGTCGCGGCGCACCGGGCGACGCGGCCGATCCGCGAGACGCTGGTATGGGGCCGCGATGCCGGGAAGGCGAGGGCGCTCGCGGCGCAACTCGGCGACGCTGCGACCCCGGTGACCGACCTGCCCGAGGCGACCGCACGGGCGGACATCGTCACCTGCGCGACCTTGGCGCGCGAACCGCTGATCCGCGGTGAGTGGTTGCGGCCGGGCGCGCATCTCGACCTGGTCGGCGGCTATACGCCCGAAATGCGCGAGGCGGATGACACCGCAGTCGCCCGGTCGCGCGTCTATGTCGATACCGACATGGCGCTGCGTGAAGCCGGCGACATTGTGCAGCCGCTGCGCTCCGGCGTGTTGACCCGCGAGCGCATCGTCGGGGACCTGTTTGGCCTGACGCGCGGCCTCTATGCTGGCCGTGGCGACGTAGGCGAGATCACGCTGTTCAAATCGGTCGGCAGCGCGCTCGAAGACCTCGCCGCGGCCCAGCTTGCCGTCGGCCGTTGCAACGCGTGATTTCGCGCGCGCTCCGGCCTATATCCCGCACATGAGCATTGCCGCGAAAATCTGCGGGCTGTCGAGCGAGGGCACAGTCGCTGCCGCTGTCGAGGGCGGCGCAGCCTATGTCGGCTTTGTGTTTTATCCGCCGAGCCCGCGCTCGATCACCCCGGCACGGTGCGGTGGATTATGTGCGGCCGTGCCGTCCGGAGTGCGGCGGGTTGCACTGTTTGTCGACGCCGATGATGCGTTGATCCGCGCTGTGCTCGATGCCGCGCCGATCGACTTGCTGCAGTTTCATGGCAGGGAAGCCCCGCAACGCGTCGGCGAGGTCAAGGCGCGGTTCGGTCGCCCGGTGATGAAGGCGATCTCGGTCGCCGCGCCGGAGGATGTCGCCGCGGCCGCGCACTACGAAGATATCGCCGACATGCTCCTATTCGACGCCAAGCCACCGCGCCGCGCCGATGCGCTCCCCGGCGGCAACGGCCTCGCCTTCGATTGGCGGCTGATCGCCGGCCGCCAATGGCGCCTGCCGTGGATGCTATCCGGCGGCCTCACCGCCGAATTGCTGGCCGAGGCGGTCGCGGTTTCCGGGGCAAATACCGTCGATGTCTCATCCGGTGTTGAACGTCGCCCCGGCGACAAGGACCCGGCGAAGATTCGCTCCTTCCTCGCCGCCGCCGCCGCTCTCTGATTGATCATGGAGGTACCGAAGGAGGCCTCGCAAACGACAGCCACTATCGGCGCCGATGCCCTCTGACAGGGCCGAGCCTCTGGGAGGCGGCAAACTCGCGGGCGCGACGGGCTGGTCCCGATACGAATTGATCCTGTCCATTTATCTGACGCTGCTTATCGTCCACTCGTTCTACGTTCTGGTCATCGGCCTCAGCCAACCGCTCGCAGATTTGCATGAGTTTCGTCAAACGCAGACGGCGCTGACGGCATATTGGCTGTGGCGCGGCGGTCCCTGGCTGCATTACGAGACCCCCGTCCTTGGTGCGCCTTGGTCGATCCCGCTGGAGTTTCCCCTCTACCAGGGTTTGGTGGCGATCCTTCGTTGGTGCGGGCTACCCATCGATATCGGGGGGCGCCTGGTTTCGTATGTGTTTTATATCGGGTCGTTAGGCGCCCTTGGCGTCCTGTTTCGATCACTCAACCTTGGCCGGATACCCTTCTTCTATTGTGCCGTTCTTTTCATGTCGTCGCCGATCTACCTGTTCTGGAGCCGGACGGTGATGATCGAATTCTGTGCCATTTTCTTTAGCCTTGCATGGTTGGCCTGGCTGTCCCGATTTACTGTTCGGCAGCAGATGTCGGACTTTGTACTCGCCACGATGGCCGGGATCGCCGCTCTGATAACAAAAGGAACTGCATTTGCTGGTTTCGGATTGCTCGGTGGCCTCCTCTTTCTGCAAAACGCGCATCGGTTCCGCCTAATGGGGATGAACAAGGCGCGGCTGACAATTTTGGCCTTGATGATGACCGCCGCTGTCCTCCCTATCATGTGCGGCGTCGCGTGGACCGTTTATGCGACCGATATTGCGATACAAAATCCGTTCTTTGCCATTCTGATAAAAAGCATCGGACCCTGGACCTTTGGCACATGGAGCCAGCGAGTTAGCGGACAACTCTGGAACGACGCTTTCCTGCACCGGATGCTGTCGGACATCCTCGGAATTGCGATCTTTCCCGGGATTGCAATGATTTTTATTGCTTTTTTGAGCCGACGAACCGCATGGCTCGGTGGCGCTGCAATAACAGCATTTCTGGCACATATCTTGATATTTACCAATCTGAATTTAGTGCATAATTACTATCAGATGGAAAACGCTTTATTCCTTCTCGCTGCGGTCGGCTTCGGCATCTTTGCAATTTTCGAACCCGGTAGAAAGTGGCTTGCCTTAGCTGTTCTTGTTGTCGTGTCTGCGGGGCAGCTGGCCTTTTTCCATGTGGCGTACGCGACTATTGTCAGTCGTGACTATTCGCACACGCCATCGCTTGAGATAGCATCTGTGATCAGGCAAAACTCATTGCCGGGTGAGAGTATATTGGTGCTCGGGCAGGACTGGTCTTCCGCGCTACCATACTATAGCGAACGGAAGGCGTTGGTATTGCCCTTCTGGACTCCCTTAATCTTATTGGATGATGTGATTGCCCATCCGCAGAAGTACCTGGGTGACAGCCGGCTCGGTGCCATCGTGTTCTGTCCTGATCAGCTCGCCGATTATCCGGCCGGCGCGGCAGCAAAGATCCGGGCTGCCCTGCAAGGACTTCCGGTCGTGGGCCGAGCCGCGGGATGTGAGATAGTCTCAAAAAATTCGGCCCCTTGAGTGATATTTGCCGGCCCGGTTCCGTCGCCATCGTGCCTTCGCGTATCCTTTGCGCCCTTTGCGTACCCTAAACTGCCACCGCGTCGGCCCGCCTGCGGCGTTTCAGAAATCCTCCGTGACCTCCGTGCCCGCGTGGTGCATTTTCCCGCGATGCAGACCCCCAACACCTTCCGCGCCGGGCCGGATGAGCACGGCCATTTCGGCATCTATGGCGGGCGCTACGTCGCCGAGACGCTGATGCCGCTGATCCTCGCGGTCGAGCGCGCCTATACCGGGGCCAAGGACGACCCCACTTTTCAGGCCGAGCTGGATTACTACCTCGAGCACTATGTCGGCCGGCCGAGTCCGCTCTATTTCGCCGAGCGGCTGACCCGGCTGTTCGGCGGCGCCCGGCTCTATTTCAAACGTGATGAGCTGAATCACACCGGCGCGCACAAGATCAACAATGTGCTCGGGCAAATCCTGCTGGCCCGCCGCATGGGCAAGCGCCGCATCATTGCCGAGACCGGCGCCGGCCAGCACGGCGTCGCCACAGCCACCGCCTGCGCGCTGTTCGACCTGCCCTGCGTCGTCTACATGGGCGCCACCGATATCGAGCGGCAAAAGCCCAACGTGTTCCGCATGCGCCTGCTCGGCGCCGAGGTCGTGCCGGTGCATTCCGGCACCGCGACGCTCAAGGATGCGATGAACGACGCGCTGCGCGACTGGGTCGCGCATGTCGACGACACTTTTTATGTAATCGGCACGGTCGCGGGGCCGCACCCGTACCCGGTGATGGTGCGCGACTTCCAGTCGATCATCGGCCGCGAAACCCGCGAGCAAATGATGAAGGCCGAAGGTCGTCTGCCCGATACGCTGGTCGCGTGCATCGGCGGCGGCTCGAACGCTATGGGGCTGTTCCACCCGTTTCTCGACGACCCTGCGGTCGCGATGATCGGCGTCGAGGCCGGCGGCCACGGTATCGAAACCGGGCTGCACGCGGCCTCGCTCAATGGCGGGGTGCCCGGGGTCCTGCATGGCAACCGCACCTACCTGCTGCAGGACGATGACGGCCAGATCCGCGACGCGCATTCGATCTCGGCCGGCCTCGACTATCCCGGCATCGGGCCGGAGCATTCCTGGCTCAACGATCTCGGCCGGGTCGAATACGTGTCGATCACCGACCGCGAGGCGCTCGACGCCTTCCAGCTGTGCAGCCGCCAGGAGGGCATCATCCCGGCGTTGGAGCCGGCGCATGCGCTGGCGCATGTCGCCAAAATCGCCCCGACCCTGCCGCGCAACCACCTGCTGGTGATGAACATGTGCGGCCGCGGCGACAAGGACATCTTCGCCGTCGCCGACCACCTCGGGGTACGACTGTGAGCCGTTTCTTGCGTCCGACGCGGCCGGGCTTGACCCGCCAATTCACGTCACCTCACAGCCTGATTCGAAACAAACCTTGTATTTCCAACATGATAATACTGTCATCCCTGCGACAGCAGGGACCCACCCTGCCACCGCATGAGCAGCTGATCCGTGGGTCCCGGCTTTCGCAGGGACGACAAACGGGGGAGATCCATTGTCGAAATGCCGCCGCCGCGATACTTTTGCCTAACTGGACAGTTGCACGCCTGACGCGGCCGTCTCGCGAGCCTCGGCTCAAGCCCAGGGATGACGGATTTGGCACGGCGGTCCAGCGATGAGCCGGATTGCAGCGCGGTTTGCGGCGCTGAAGGCCGAGGGGCGCGCCGGGCTGGTGGTCTATCTGACCGCAGGCGATCCCGACCCGGAAACGTCGCTGAAATTGTTTCAGGGCGTGGCGGCGGCCGGCGCCGATCTGATCGAGATCGGCATGCCGTTTTCCGACCCGATGGCCGATGGCCCGGCGATCCAGGCGGCCGGACTGCGCGCCCTGAAGCGGGGCATGACCCTGCGCAAGACGCTGGCGACGGTCCGTACCCTGCGCGAGCGCGACCCCGACACCCCGATCGTGCTGATGGGCTATTACAATCCGATCTACCGCTACGGCGCCGAGGCCTTTGCCCGCGACGCCGTCGCGGCGGGTGTCGATGGCGCGATCATCGTCGATCTGCCGCCCGAGGAATACGACGAGATCATGCCCGCGGCGCAGGCGGCCGGGCTCGACATCGTCCGCCTCGCGACGCCGACCAGCGACGAGGCGCGCCTGCCGGCGATCGTCACCAATGCCAGCGGCTTTCTGTACTACGTTGCGATCGCCGGTATCACGGGCACCCGCTCGGCCGATGCCGGCGCGATCGGCGCGGCGGTGGCGCGGTTGCGCCGCTTTACCGATTTGCCGGTCGCGGTCGGGTTCGGCATCAAGAACCCGGAGCAGGCCGCCGCGGTGGCGCGGCTCGCCGATGCCGCGGTGGTCGGCTCGGTGCTGGTCGATTGCGTCGCGCAGCATCTCGACACCGACGACAAGGCCAAGCCGGGCCTGGTGGACGCCGTGCTCGGCGATATTCGCGCGCTTGCCACCGGCATCCGCAACGCGCGCCGGGCTTAGCCCGGCGCTCGCGCCCGCTCCCTCATGCCAGCCGCCGGCGACGCGATGATCATCCTGTCGGGATATCGCGGCCATGTGGACACGATCGAACCCGTGCTGTCCGGCTGGATCGCCGATACCGCGCAGCCGGACGTGCCCGTGTCCCTGATCATCAACATCGACGGCCGCTATGCCGGCTCGGTTACCGCCGACGCACCGCGCCCGGATGTGGCCGCCGCCGGGCTGGGTGGGAAGCGATGCGGGTTTTCGCTGCGCCTGCCGCCGCATTTCCTCGACGGTGAGGAACACCAGATCGCATTTCACCTGCGCGAGGGACGCGAATTGGCGCTGCCTGGCGTCCCCGCGCGGGTGACGCTCGGCCCGGTGCGCCCGAAGCTGATTCCCGCCGCGGCGGCGAATGTCGCGGCGGTCCATGACCTGCTGCGGCGCACTGACGCGGAAGACGGGCGCGATCCCGGTCTCGTCCCGCTCGCGCATGCCGTGGGTTTCAACGGGCTGAAAATCCCTGCTCAGGGCTTTATCTTTTATGCCCAGATTGGCGAGCGTCTGGTCGGGTATGGCCGGCTCGATCGGGGGCATGGCGAGGCAGCGGTGTTTGGCGTGGTCGGGCTCACCGTGCTGGAGGCCTATCGGCGCAAGGGGGTGGGCGAGGCGCTAATGCACGCGCTGATGGGGGCGGCTGGTCATGCCGGCGATTTGCGCGAGGTGTGGCTGGCGGTCGAACCGGCCAACGCGCCGGCGCTGCGCCTCTACGAAAAGCTCGGTTTTATCCGCAATGCCAACCGCCCTGGCGGCGGCTGGGCGGTGCCCGGCCAGATCACGATGCTCTGGATGCCGGGCCGCGGCTTGTGATGCACCCTTGTTCCGCGCCGCGGCGCGGCTAATCTCTGTCGTATGCCGCCAGTATTTATCGTCGCAGCAGCGCTGAAGGCGCCGCAATGAATTGGCTGACCAATTTCGTTCTGCCAAAAATCCGCGCCTTCACTCGCAAGGACGTGCCGGACAATCTGTGGAAGAAATGCCCGGCCTGCGAGCAGATGCTGTTCCACCGCGAACTCGAGGCGAACCGTGAGGTCTGCCACCATTGCGGCCACCATTTCCGCATCGACAGCCAGACCCGCTTCAAGTTCACCTTCGACGGCGGCGTTTTCGAAAAAATCGAGCTGCCGCGGGTGCCGGTCGATCCGCTGCGCTTCCGTGATCGCAAACGCTATACGGAGCGGTTGCGCGAAGGGCAGGCGGCGCTCGGCGCCGGCAGCGATGCGATCGCGGTGGCCGAAGGCAGGATCGGCGGCAACCTGGCGATCATCGCTGCCTTCGATTTTGCGTTTATGGGCGGTTCGATGGGGATCGCGGTCGGCGAGGGACTCGTGACCGCGGCCCGTCGCGCGGTCGAGCGTGACGCGGCGCTGATTGTAGTGCCGGCCTCGGGCGGCGCCCGGATGCAGGAGGGTATCCTGTCGCTGATGCAGATGCCACGCACGATCATCGCCGCCGACATGGTGAAGGAGGCGGGGCTGCCTTACATCGTACTGCTGACCGACCCGACGACTGGCGGCGTCTCCGCCTCATTCGCGATGCTCGGCGACATCGCGCTGGCTGAGCCGAACGCGGTGATCGGTTTTGCCGGGGCGCGGGTCATCGAAGAAACCATCCGCGAGAAGCTGCCCGAACGCTTCCAGCGCGCCGAGTACCTGTACGAGCACGGCATGGTCGACAAGGTGGTGCCGCGCCCGGAACTCGCCGCGACCCTGGCGCGGCTGCTGTCGCTGCTGCGCCAGCCGGCCGCGCCCGCCGGCACCGCGGCGCCCACGCCGGTGGAGGCGGAATGATGGTGGAAACGGCGCCGGGCGCCACCGACCGGGTGCTCGCCCGGCTGTTGGGGCTTCACCCGAAAAAGATCGATTTGTCGCTCGGCCGCACCGAACGGCTGCTCGCGAAAGTCGGCAACCCCGACAAGCGCCTGCCGCCGGTGATCCATGTCGCGGGCACCAACGGCAAGGGCTCGACCATCGCGACAATGCGCGCCTGCCTGGAGGCCGCCGACTACCGGGTGCATGTCTATACCTCGCCGCATCTCGTGCGGTTCAACGAGCGCATCCGTATCGCCGGCCAGATCATCGACGAAGACGCGCTGATCGACGTGCTCGAAGAATGCGAGCGTGCCAATGGCGGCGAGCCGATTACCTTTTTCGAAATCACGACGGCGGCAGCCTTTCTCGCCTTCACGCGGGTGCCGGCGGATGCGTTATTGCTGGAAACGGGCCTCGGCGGGCGTCTCGATTCAACCAATGTCATCGCCCACCCGGCCGCGACCGCGATTACCCCGATCTCACTCGACCACCAGGCCTTTCTCGGCAACACGATCACCGCCATCGCGGGGGAGAAGGCCGGCATCCTGAAACCGGGCGTACCGGGCATCATCGGCGTGCAAACCGACGAGGCCGCCGCAGTGATCGCCGCCCGCGCCGCTGAAATCGCCGCGCCGCTCTATCGCTTCGGCCACGATTGGCATTGCGAGGCCGCGGGCGACGCCGGCATGCGCTACCGAGGCCCGCGCTGGACGCTTGATCTGCCGCTGCCATCCTTGCGCGGCGATCACCAGATCGGCAATTCCGGCATCGCGATCGCCTGCCTCGAACAACTGCAAGGCTTTTCGCTGCCTGAAAGCGCGATCGCCGACGGGCTGCGCCACATCGACTGGCCGGCGCGGCTGCAACGGCTGAACCGGGGGCCGCTAAACGGCATGCTGCCGAAAGGCTGGGAATTATGGCTCGATGGCGGCCACAACCCCGGCGCCGGCGAGGTCATTGCCAAGGCCGCGGAAGGCTGGCGTGACCGCCCGCTTTACCTGATCGTCGGGATGCTCAACACCAAGGATGCCGGCGGCTTTCTCCGGCCGCTGGTGCCCCACGTGCGGTTTCTCGAAGCCATCACGATCCCCGGCGAAGAAAACCCGCACCCCGCCACTGGCATCGTGACCGCCGCCCGCGAGGTCGGAATGCCGGCCCTCCAGGCCGACACGATCGAGGCGGCCTTGCGCGACATCACCGGCCGCAGCGAAACCGGCCGCGTCCTGATCTGCGGTTCCCTGCACCTCGCCGGCGTCGTCCTCGGCATGACCCCAGAGCCAGAAGAAGGCGGCTGAGGGGACAGGCCACGAGAACCGCCAAAGCGGCCGTGCGGTCAGCCGGTTCGCGGCAGCGCGCGGCGCCGCTCGAGGCTCGCGGCGGGCCAGATGTTGCGGGCGTCGTAATAAGCCTCGAAGGCCGGGACGCCCTCCGGCAGGGTGACCCACGGCACCTTCGACCGGGTATAGATGTGCACGTCCGGCGGCACCGCCGATGGGTCGTCGAGCGTGCCGACGCGGACAAAGGCGATCGTCGAGCGACCGCCGTAATAGCTCCACACCGCGCTGCGGCAGGTCGGACAGCGATAGACCGAGTGCGGGTGGCCGCTATCGGTCGGCACCCCCACCGCCTCCGGCTGTCCCTTCAGCAGCGTGACGCGCGGGCTTTCGATCAGCGCATTGGTGGCAAAGGCGGTGCCGGTCTGGCGCTGGCAATCGCTGCAATGGCAGCAATGCACGAACATCGGTGCCGATTCGAGCCGGTAGCGGATTTCACCGCAGGCGCAGCCGCCTTCAAGATTGCCGCTCATCTCAGCTGACCTCCCTCTTCGCTGGCGGGTCATATGCTACAATTCAATCTTGCCTCGGCGAAGGGTGGGCGCGCGACGATGAAATGGCGGATCGGCAAGGTTACCGTAACCAAGATCGTCGAGATGGAGGTGACCGGCGGCAGCCGGTTCATCCTGCCCGAGGCGACCTACGATGAAATCCTGCCGATCACCTGGCTGCAGCCGCATTTCGCGGACGAACGCGGCCGGCTCAAGATGAGCATTCATGCGCTGGTCGTCGAAACCCCGGACCGCCGCATCATCGTCGATACCTGCCTCGGCAACGACAAGCAGAACCGCCGCATCCCGACCTGGAACAACCTCCAATTGCCGTTTCTCGCCGACCTCGCCGCGGCCGGCTTTCCGCGGGAGTCGATCGATACGGTGCTGTGCACCCATCTGCATGTCGACCATGTCGGGTGGAACACGATGCTGGTTGATGGCACCAACGGCACAAAGACATGGGTGCCGACCTTTCCGCGGGCGCGCTATCTGATGGGGCGGGTCGAGTTCGATCACTGGCGCAACCAGCACGGGCGCGACGACATGGCGGCGGTATTTGCCAACTCGGTCGCGCCGATATACGACTCGGGCCTCGCTCAACTGGTCGAAACCGACCACCGCCTCTGCGACGAGATCAGCTTTGTGCCAACGATCGGCCACACCCCCGGCCATGTCAGCATCCGCATCCAGTCCGAGGGCGAGGAGGCATTGATCACCGGCGATTTCATGCACCACCCCTGCCAGATCGCGCACCCCGAATGGGCCTCCGCCGCCGACAGCGACCCGCATCAGGGCCAGGTGACCCGCCAGCACATGCTGCGCGAACTGTGCGACCGGCCGGTGTTGGTGATCGGCACGCATTTCGCCGGCGCCACCGCCGGCCACATCATCCGTGACGGTGACACCTACCGGCTCGACGTTTGAATAAGGCTACGCGGAGGACGCAAAGGATACGCAAAGGTCGCAAAGGATTTATTGGGCGCTTTGCGCCCTTAATATCAGATTGCTGGTCTAGCGCGCTCGGCGAGCATCAAGACAGTTGCCATCGCGTCCTCTGCGTATCCTTTGCGTCCTTCGCGTACCCCTTATCAACGTGACAAGAAGGAACACCCAGGTGACGGAACGCATTTTCGACGGATTGAAAGTCATCGATTGCGCCAGCTTTATCGCCGGGCCGGCGGCGGCGACGGTGATGTCGGATTTTGGCGCCGACGTGATCAAGATCGAGCCGCCCGGCATGGGCGACCCCTATCGCCGCCGCGGCACCCCGGCGCCCGGCCGGCCGCCGCTCAACCCCGGCTTCATCCTCGACGCGCGCAACAAGAAGAGCCTCGCGCTCGACCTGCGCTCCGACGCCGGACGCGAAATCCTTTACCGCCTCGTGCGTGACGCCGATGTGTTCATCACCAATTATCCGCCGCCGGTGCGCGGCCGGCTCAAGATCACCTACGAGGATTTGGCGCCGTTCAACGAGCGGCTGATCTACGCCTCATTCACCGGCTATGGCGAGACCGGCCCGGAAGCGAACAAACCCGGCTTTGACGCGACCGCGTGGTGGGCCCGCACCGGCCTTATGCACCTCGTGCGCTCCGGCGAGGAGGTGACGCCGGCCCGCTCGCTGCCGGGCATGGGCGACCACCCGTCGGCGATGGGCACCTACGGTGCGATCGTCACCGCACTGTACCAGCGCGAAAAGACTGGCAAGGGGAACTACGTTAGCTCGTCATTGCTGGCGAACGGGTTGTGGGCCAATGGCTGCTCGGTGCAGGCGTCCTTGTGCGGCGACGATGTCGTGCCGCAGCCGCCGCGCCACGAGGCACTGAGCGCGCTGCGGGTGCATTACCAATGCCGCGACGGCAAATGGCTGCTGCTGTCGGTCGCCGCCGACGAATGGCGCTGGGAGAAATTCAAGACCTGCTTCGGCTCGCCGCCAATCCTCGACGAACCGCGTTTCGCAACCTCGGCGACGCGCGATGCCAACGCCCGCGAATTGGTCGCGATCCTCGACGGGTTGTTCGCCGGGAAGGAACTGAAGGACTGGCGCAAAATCCTCGACGACGCCGGGATCATCTTCGGTATCGTCGCCGAGACGGGCGACATTGCCGAGGACGAACAGGTGATCGCCGCCGGCCACCTCGTGCAATTCACCGACGCCGAATTCAAAACCATCAACAGCCCGTTCGAAATCCGCGGCCAAATAAAGGTCGAACCGCGCGTCGCGCCGCGAGTGGGCCAGCACAGCGAACAGGTCCTGCGCGACGCCGGCTACCCGGAAAGTGAAATCGCGGAGCTACGTGCCGCCCGGGTTATCGAATCTTCCCTCTCCCGCACCGCTGGAGAGGGTGGCTCGACGCGATAGCGGCGAGACGGGTGAGGGTCGCGCCGCCGAAGGGCCCTCACCCGTCTCCCTCTCCCGCACCGCTCAAATTTGGTGACGCGGCGGGCGCTATCTAATACATCACGGCTGTACACCACGGTTTGGTTGTGAAGCTGTCACCGGCGGCCGTTGCCCGGTGTGACGGGGGAGCGAGGCCCCGCCGATGCGTTTCCCAAATTTCCCTTTCCCCAATTTCATTGAGCCGCGGATTATGGGGCTGGCTCTGCTGGCGGCGCTTGGCGCGTGCAGCCCGATCGATGCCTATCGCTCGGCGGCGGGGCTTGCCCGCAACGATCCCGACCCGGAGACCGCGCCGTTCTCCAACAACCTTGCCGCCGGTGAGACCGCGCCCTATCCGAACCTCGCGAGTGTGCCGCCGCCGCCAACCCGCGCCACGACCACGGCAGAGCGGCAAAAGCTGGCCGCCAGCCTGATCGCCGACCGCACCAGGATGACGACCGATGCCGGGCCGCCACCGCCACCGGCTGCCGCCAAGGCTGGGGCCGGTGGCAAGACGCCGGCAGACGCGAAGACCGCACCGGACGCCAGGATCACTTCGACTGACGCATCCAGCCCCGGCACACTCGGCCCCGACAACGTACCGGTGCCGCGGAGCACGCTCGCGACCTCCGCCACCGGGCAGATTTCATCCTCGGCCAAAGGTGGCGCCGGCAAGGGTGACGAGGCCGCGGATCGCGGACAGCCGCGCGATCCGACCAAGTCGGGGAGCGCTAATCAGACACGGCATCGCCAGCCGGGTGAACCCCCTGAGCCGAGTCCCCAGGATTCGAACTTGCAGGTGCCGGAAGTCCGCGCCGTCCCCGAGCCCGAGGCGACCCGGGTCGCGCCAGGCAAGCCGGCGATGGCACCCGCTACGGCGGTCGGGCCGGCGGCGCCGATGCCGGCGGAAACCAGTGTCGCCCCGCTGCCCGCGCCGGCAGTACCTGTGCTGGCGCCGCCCGCACCGCCTCAGTCACCAGCTTCACCCTCGCCGGCCGCGTCCCCGCCAGCCCTGACATACTCGGCCGCGCCTCCGGCGGCATCCACCACAGCCCCATCCCCGCCAGTTCCAGCCCCGCCGGCAGCACCGCCAGCGGTGGCGGTGGCCATGTCGGCACCACTCCCGGCGCCCAAACCGGTGCCGGCCGCGCCGACAACCGTGGCGACGCTCGACATCGCCGGCGCCGCACACGGGATCGAGGGCCACGATCAGGCTGAGATCGATCGCGTCGCGGCGCTCTACAAGCAGACCCCCCGCAATCTGCGCGTCGTCGCGCGCGCCGTGCCGCCGGTCGGCGGCGGCGATCCGCTGGCCAGCTACCACGCCGCGCTCGGCCGGGCGCAGGCGGTGGCGGAGGCCTTGGCCGCCGCGGGCGTGCCGGCCAGCAAGATACAGACCGAGGCGACCCCGACCGGCAGTGCGAGCAATGCCGGTCGGGTCGATATACAATTCGCACCGTGAGTGCCGGATCAGCCAGATGAAACCAGCTTTGAAAATTGCCGTCGCCGGTCTCGGCACGGTGGGTGGCGGCATCCTGCAGCTGTTGGAGCGACAGGCGGATGTCGTGGCGCTGCGCGCCGGGCGCCGCATCATTGTCGCGGCCGTGTCGGCGCGCGACCGCCGGCGGGACCGCGGCGTCAACCTGTCGGCAGCGCGCTGGTACGAAGACCCGGTGGCGATGGCGGCCGACCCCGATATCGATGTCGTCGTCGAGTTGATCGGCGGCTCCGAGGGCGTCGCGCTGTCGGCGATCGAAACCGCGCTGGCGCACAAGAAGCACGTTGTCACCGCCAACAAGGCGCTGATGGCCGAGCACGGAACGCGGCTCGCGGCGCAGGCCGAGGCGGCGGGCGTCGCACTCGCCTTCGAGGCGGCGGTGGCCGGCGGCATCCCGATCATCAAGACCTTGCGCGAGAGCCTCGCCGGCAACCGGCTGTCGCGCGTCTATGGCATCCTCAACGGCACCTGCAATTACATTCTGACGACGATGCGCGAGAGCGGCCGAGAATTTGCCGAAGTGCTCGGCGAGGCGCAAAAGCTCGGCTATGCCGAGGCCGACCCGAGCTTTGATGTCGATGGCGTCGACGCGGCCCACAAGCTGGCGATCCTCGCCAGCGTCGCGTTCGGCCGCCCGGTCGATCTGCCTTCTGTCTATACCGAGGGCATCCGCCATATCTCGCGGCTCGACATCGATTTCGCCGAGGAGCTTGGCTACCGCATCAAGCTGCTGGGCATCGCGCGGCTGACCGAGAGTGGGCTGGAACAGCGGGTGCATCCGTGCATGGTACGGCGCACCACGCCGATCGCGGCGGTCGAGGGCGTGTTCAACGCCGTCGTCGCGGAAGGCGACTTCGTCGGGCGGGTCGTGCTCGAAGGGCGCGGCGCCGGCGCCTTTCCGACTGCCTCGTCGGTCGCCTCCGATCTGGTCGATATCGCCGCCGGACGGCTGATCGCGCCGTTTGGCGTGCCCGCTGCGTCGCTAAATCCGCAACCGAGCGCGCCGATGGAACGCCACCAGGGAGCGTATTACATCCGCTTGATGGTGGTCGATCAGCCCGGGGTCATCGCCGATGTCGCGGCTGCCTTGCGGGATGAGCAGGTATCGATGGAATTGATGATCCAGCGCGGCCGGGCGCCCGGCGAAGCCGTACCTGTCGTGCTGACGACGCACGATACGGTCGAGGCGGCGATGCGCCGCGCCCTCGACCGTATCGCCGCGCTCGGCTCGGTCCTCGAACCGCCGCGCATGATCCGCATCGAAGATTTCTAACGTTTTTGGATTTGGATTTACCACGGAGGCACGGAGGACACGGAGGGCGAAATGAGCCTTTCGCATTCGAGCGCTTTAAGCGAGAAGGTGATCGGGCTGGCAATCGATGTACATCGCCACCTCGGCCCTGGGCTTCTCGAGTCAGCCTACGAACAGTGCCTGTCGTTTGAGCTCATGCAGTCGGGGATAGCGCATCGCCGTCAGGTGCCTCTGCCGGTCGTGTACAAGGAGGTTCGGCTTGATTGCGGGTATCGCATGGACATCGTTGTCGAGGACGAACTGATCATAGAGATTAAGTCAGTCGAGCAGATCGTGCCGATCCATGAGGCCCAGATGTTGACCTACCTGCGTCTGAGTGGTCTGCGGGTGGGACTGTTGATGAACTTCAATACAGTTGCTCTAAGGCAAGGGTTACGGCGGTTCGTCCGATGAGTGGATTCCCTCCGTGTTCTCCGTGCCTCCGTGGTTATGAATTCAATGCCGGCGTGCCGGCCGATCGTTATCGATAAGGGAGGAAAAGAATGTCCGACATGTCGCATATGGATCGCAATCTCGCGCTCGAGGTTGTGCGCGTCACCGAACTGGCGGCGTTGTCGGCGTCGCGGCTGATGGGGCGCGGCGACGAAAAGGCGGCCGACCAGGCGGCGGTCGATGCGATGCGCACCGGGCTGAACAGCCTCGCGATCGACGGCACCGTGGTGATCGGCGAAGGCGAGCGCGACGAGGCGCCGATGCTGTATATCGGCGAAAAGGTCGGCACCGGTCACGGGCCGGAGATCGACATCGCGCTCGACCCGCTTGAAGGCACGACGATCACCGCAAAGGGCGGCGGCAACGCGCTGGCGGTGCTGGCGATGGCCGATCACGGCGGCTTTCTGAATGCGCCCGATGTCTACATGGACAAGATTGCGGTCGGCGGCGGCCTGCCGGACGACGTCGTCGATCTCGACGCAACACCGGCCGAAAACCTGAAGAACCTCGCGCAGGCCAAAGAAAGGCGAGATCGCCGATCTGGTCGTCTGCATCCTCGACCGGCCGCGCCACGCCGAACTGATCGCCAAGGTGCGCGAGGCCGGCGCGCGCATCATGCTGATCGGCGACGGCGACGTCAGCGGCGTCATCGCCACCTCCTACGCCGAGACCGGCATCGACATCTACATGGGCTCGGGCGGCGCGCCGGAGGGCGTGCTGGCGGCGGCGGCGTTGCGCTGCATCGGCGGCCAGATGCAGGGCCGGCTGCTGTTCCGCAACGACGACGAGCGCGGCCGCGCCCACCGCCTCGGCGTCACCGATCTCAACCGCAAATACGGCCTGCTCGACCTGGCGCATGGCGACGTGATGTTCGCCGCGACCGGCGTCACCAACGGCAGCATGCTGAAAGGCGTGCGCCGCTTCGCCGGCGGCGCCTTCACCCATTCGGTCGTGATGCGCTCGAAAACCGGCACGGTGCGCTACGTCGAGGCCACCCACGATTTCGCCCGCAAGCCGCCCATCGCTTAACGCTCATCGGGCTGATTCGTAGCACGATCTGGATCGTCTCACTCAGCAGCGATGGCACAAGAACCGAGCGGCAGCAAGGCGTCTGCGGGCTGCCCTGGACCGCAGCCTCGACAGCGGTGACGTGCGCCGCGATGGCACACCGGACATGCTGCCGTTTCTGGGCGTTGAGCAGTCGGTCTGCGGCCGGCGCTGGCGTGTCGCGGCAGCGATGATGGTGCCGCGGCGGTGCATCGCCCAGCGTCTGACGCTGCCGGAGATTGTCGGCCGGCTGCTGGCGCAGCGCGGTATTGCCCTCGACGAGGCGCCGGGTTTTCTGGCGCCGCGGCTGCGCGACACGCTGCCCGACCCGGCGCACCTGCGCGATATGGCGCCAGCGGTCGAGCGTCTCGTGCGCGCGGTGCGCGACGGCGAGCAGATCGTCGTGTTCGGCGATTACGATGTCGATGGCGCGACCTCGGCGGCGCTGCTGCTGCGGTTTTTCGCGGCGGTCGGCGGGCAGGCCGACGGTCTATGTGCCGGACGGCGTGCGCGAAGGTTACGGCCCGAACGCGCCGGCCCTGCTGCGTCTCAAGGAGCAGGGCGCCGCGCTGGTCGTGACCGTCGATTGCGGCGCCACCGCGCACGAACCGCTGGCGGCGGCAGAACAGGCCGGGCTCGACGTGATCGTCGTCGATCACCACGTCACCGAGCCGCTGCTGCCGCCCGCCCTGGCCTTGATCAACCCGAACCGGCTCGACGAAACCAGTCCGCACGGCATGCTGGCGGCGGTCGGCGTCGCGTTTCTGCTGGTCGTCGCGGTCAACCGCGCCTTGCGGGCCGCCGGCTGGTATGCCGAGCGGCACGAACCCGATCTGCTGCAGTGGCTCGACCTCGTCGCGCTCGGTACGGTGTGCGATGTCGTGCCGCTTGACCGGGCTCAACCGGGCATTTGTCGCGCAGGGGATGAGGGTCGCGCGCGGCGGCGCCAATGCCGGGCTGCGGGCGCTGGCGGCGGTCGGCAAGGTCGGCGCGACCGCTCGACGCCTACCACCTCGGCTTTGTGCTCGGGCCGCGGGTCAATGCCGGTGGCCGGGTCGGCGCCGCCGATCTCGGCGCGCGGCTGCTGGCGACCGACGACCCGGCGCTGGCGGCGCGAGCTCGCCGAACGGCTCGACGGCTACAACCGCGAGCGCCGCGAGATCGAGGCCGCAGACGCTGATCGAGGCGGCGATCGCGCAGGTCGAGGCCGGGCCGCAATCGCCGGCCCTGGTGTTCGCCGCGGCGGAGGGCTGGCATCCCGGCGTGATCGGCATCGTCGCGGCCCGGCTCAAGGAGCGCTATGAGCGGCCGGCCTGCGTCGTCGCGATCGAGGACGGGATCGGCAAAGGCTCGGGCCGCTCGGTGCCGGGCGTAGCGCTCGGGCCGGCGGTGATCGCGGCGCGGCAGGCCGGGCTGCTGCTCAACGGCGGCGGGCATGCGATGGCGGCCGGCTTCACGGTCGCCGCCGCTCAACTCGATGCACTGCGCGAGTTTCTCGCCGAGCGCCTTGGCGACGGGATCGAAACCGCGCGTCTGATCCCCGAACTGGCGATCGACGGCGCGCTGTCGGCGCAGGGCGCGATCGCCGGGCTGATGGAGCATCTCGACGCGCTGGCGCCGTTCGGCGTCCGCCAATCCCGAGCCGCGTTTTGCCTTTCCCGGCCTCGTTGTCGCGCATGTCGAGCCGGTCGGGCCACGGGCATCTGCGCTGCACGTTGGCGGACCCGGTCGGCCCGGCGCGGCTCAAGGCTGATGCGCGTTCCGGGTGGCGGAGGGGCCGCTCGGCCAGTTTCTCGCCGGGGTCGCGCGGCCGCGCGATCCATATCGCCGGGCATCTGCGGCGCGACGACTGGCGCGGCGGCGACGCGGTTCAGCTCATCATCGACGACGCCGCGCCGGTTGCTGCATAGCTGCGCGTGACCTGCCGCCGGGCGAGCGCTATTGGTGAGCGCAACAGCCGGGTCACCAACCATGAAAAGCCCCTTCGGCGAACGCGGTGTGCTGGTCGTGACCGATCCGCAGATTGATTTCTGTCCCGGCGGCGCGCTCGCCGTGCCAGGCGGCGACGAGATCATGCCCGCGATCAACCGGCTGATCCGCCAGGCACCGCACGCCATCGTGACGCAGGATTGGCACCCGCCGGGACATGCCTCGTTCGCCAGCGGCCATCCCGGCCGCCAGCCGTTTGACACAATCGAAGCGACGTATGGCGCTCAGACTTTGTGGCCGGACCATTGCGTGCAGGGAACGCACGGCGCCGAGTTTCATCCGGGCCTCGATTTGAGCGGCGCCGAACTGGTCATCCGCAAGGGTTTTCACCCCGGCATCGACTCCTATTCGGCGTTTCGCGAAAACGATCGCACCACCCCGACCGGGCTTGCCGGCTATCTGCGCGAGCGTGGCTTCGAGCGGCTGCTGATCTGCGGCCTCGCGACCGATTTCTGCGTCTTCTTTACCGCGATCGATGGGCGTGCGGCCGGTTTTGAAGTCGCGGTCGCGCTCGACGCCTGCCGCGGCATCGATCTCGGTGGCTCGCTCGACAAGGCATTGTCGGAAATGCACGAGGCCGGGATCGTACTGATCCCGGCCTCGTGACTTGGCAAGGCTCGGGAGGCGTAAAGCCTCCCGGTCCTCGGTACTTGTGCTACGGCAGGGTTACTCGGCCGCGTCGTGGAAGAGTTCGGCCGCCTCTTCCCACACGGTCATGTTCTTGCCGTAGGAGATCGCCGCAGCCTGCGCGCCGGCGACGAGGTGCATCCAGCGCCACGGATCGCGCGTGGCGTAGAATTCCTCGACAACCGCCTGGTGGTGCTTGAACGCGTGCATCTCGGTGAAATTGTCGTGGCAGACGATTTCCGCGAGCCGCGCCATCAGCGCTTCCGGGTCATAGCGGTAGTTGACGTATTGCTGCGCCAGATTGCAGGTGTCCTTGACTTCCGGAACGGCCCGCATCAGGCCGAGATTGGTGACCTGTGCCCAGTCCGTCGCCGGCTGGCTGTAGATGCTGTGGACGATCGCGTCGAGCAGCGCTTCCTGCGACCGTTCCGGCAGAGCGGCAACCGCTTCCGGATCGGGCTGCACGGTTTCTTCCATGCGGAACTGCGTCGAGCGAACTTCCGGCCCGGTGTGCCAGAGCAGGAGGATCAACAGCTTGTTCTTCAGGCTGAGGCCTTCCATCCGCACCAGATAGCGGCGCAGGTTGGCGCTGGTGTGCATGTGCACATCCATCGGATTGCCGGTCAGCGAGCGCAGGAACAGGCCGGCCGCGCCGATCGACAGGGCTTCACCGGCGCCGTCAAGCGACAGGCCGCGCGACAGCGCACGGGCGATCATCGACGGGATCTGGACGTATTCCTCGACCTGACCGATCTGCTTGCCGAGGCGGCCGATCGCGATGGTCTCGTCATCGCCGGTCTCCTGGCGGGTGACGACTTCCAGCAGGTTGAATTCCTTGATCAGCATGTCAAGTTCGGCGAGCGGCGGGGCCATCGGGAAGCGCGCGACATAGCGCACCGCCGGCCGCATCATGACC
Organism: uncultured Alphaproteobacteria bacterium; assembly: GCA_963737875.1. GTDB lineage: Bacteria > Pseudomonadota > Alphaproteobacteria > ATCC43930 > CGMCC-115725 > DATARH01. The sequence continues at coordinate 552,986 of CAVTUM010000009.1, forward strand.
TTGAGGTGCTCGCGGCCGAGCGATTCGAAGGAACGCCACGTGAAGGCCGGGAAGATGAAGTAGTGGTCATCCAGCTGGTTCTTCGGGATGGCGACGCTCATCAGCAGATCGAAGGCTTCGATCGGCGGGATGTTGTCCCACAGCCACTGGAAGTAATGATCGGCGTTGTTGCTTTCGCCGCGGCCGCAAGCGGTCAGGAAGGCCTGCTTGGTCGCTTCGACGCCACCGGCATCGACCGGCTTGAATTCCATCAGCGCGTACGGGCCCATCGCCGGGTGGTTGATGTGCTTGTTCGACAGCGCGACGTGCTGGATCACCGGGTAGAAGCTCTTTTCGCCACCCTGCGCTTCGAGCCGCTTCGACAGGTTATAGATCGAATGCAGGCCGGCGACCGGGTGCAGCGGACCGCCGTGATGGCCGGGCGGCAGGTCGGACGACCGGATGACGGCAAGCGCCGACGCGGTCAGCATCATCTTGGTCGAAACGCCGGCCCGCAGCTTTTCCATCGTCGCGTCGACGATTTCGCTCGGGTGGGTGTCCTCGATGAACTGGACCAACGGCTCAATGGATTCTGGATAGGTGACGCGTGCCGGCATTATGTGTCCTCCTGGATGCGGTAGTTCCCGGGCCTGCTGACTTCTCCCTCGACGGTTGCCCGCCAATTCACGAAAGCTTCCTGCACAAACGGACGTTGAGAACACGCTCGACCGCGAAACGGGGGAGGGCAACGCCGTACCACTTCAGCTTCATGACAATCGTCCTGCGCGGGACGAGGGGTGTCAATGCCCGTTACGACATAGCTCAAGGCTGACACCCGGCGTTTTTGCAGTGCAAAACCTGGGCCGCCCGGTTTTGCACTGACATCACAACGCCTGACGCACGCTGGGAATGACCTCGCGGGCGATCATCTCGATGGTCTCAAGCGCCAGGCTGTGCGGCATGCCGGCCCATTCGGTGCTCATCACGAGGTGGTTGGCGCCGGTGCGCCGGTTGATCGCGACAATCTGCTCGGCGACCTCGTCGGGTGAGCCAACGATGAAGCGGTCGGTGATCAGGCTCGCGAAATCCTGGAAGAGGCCGCCATCGCTGTCCGGCAGTTCCTGGCCCCAGGCGTGGTAGGCGGCGTATTTTGCGCCGAGATAGGGCTGGCACAGGCGGATCGCCTCGTTGCGGGTACGGGCGACAAACACCTCGCGGCGCAGCGGAAACTCCGCCGGAAACGGCTTGCCGGCGGCATCGAGAGCGCGGCGGTAGAGGTCGAGCTGGCCTTCAACCGTGGCGATCTCTACGCTCGGCCCCGCATACCAGCAATCGCCGAGCCGGGCCGCCCGCTCGATCGCGGCGTCGGCAAACGCGCCAACCCAGATCGGGGGGTGCGGCTTTTGCAGCGGCTTCAGCGAGTGCAGCGGCTTCAGCGAGCACGACGCGCCATCGAGTTCGAAATGCCGCGCCTTCATCGTGACCTTGTCTTCGGTCCACAGGCGGCGGATCGCGACGATGTTGTCTTCCATCCGCCGGGCCCGCTGCGAGCGCGGTACGCCGAACGCCTTGAACTCGACATCGCGATAGCCGAGCCCGACCCCAAGAATGATCCTGCCGCCCGACATCACGTCGAGCGTCGCAAACTCCTCGGCGACATGCAGCGGCGACATCAGCGGCAACAGCACGACACCGGCATTGAGGCGCATCCGCGGTGCCTCGGCGGTAAACCGCGCCAGCATCGGCACCAGTTGCAGCATCTGAAACGGATGCGCGCTGTAATGCGCCGTCTTGGTCAGCGAATCATAACCGAGCCGGTCGGCCAGCCGCACAATCCCCAGTGTTTCCTCGAAACGCCGCGAAATATCCTCGCCGGCCTCCGCCTGACCGCGGATGACCAGCCCGAACTGGAATGCCGTCGCCATCGGGCCGGCCCTTATTCGTTGGCGATCTTCTCCCAGGTCAGCTCTCGGTATTCCTCGCCGGCCGCGGTCTGCCGTGGCGGCGGCGACAGCACCATGCGCTCGCCCTCGAAGCGCACGCCGCGCGCCTGCTCGCCGCCGAGCCGCGACGGGTCCGACGAGGCATCGACCCGCGTCACCAGCCTGGTGCCGTCAAACGTGTAGTTGCCACAATACGAGCTGTAGCTGCGGTCGGCGCCGGGCGGCAATTCGGGGCGGCCGTCGCACGTCACCGCCATCATCCGCCCATCGGCGTTGAACATGACGCGCCCCAGCCCTTTGCCACCATAAGGCGCCGGCATCGGCTTGCCATTCTTGTCGCGCGACGTTGCCGCAACGAGCTTCCACGTTCCGATAATCGATGGCATTGTCTCGTCCTCCTTTACGCTCAACGTCTGTCATTCCGGGGCGACGCGCAGCGGCGAACCCGGAACCCATGAACACCGTCCGTCCCCGGCGATGCCCATGCGGCGGCGCGTTCTTTCCCGCAATCCGTGTTCATGGGTTCCGGCTGCGCCGGCCCCGGAATGACACAGCTTTGTTGTAATTCGCTAAACTGGCAATTCAGCACCGACCGGCAGGCGCCACAAAACGCGGCGCTGGCCGGTATAATCGTTGATCGCGAAATGCTGGCAGCAGCGATTGTCCCAGATTGTGATCATGCCCTTCTCCCAGCGGATGCGGGCGGTGAATTCCGGCCGGGTGCAATGCGCCTGGAGAAAATCGATCAGCGGCCGGCTTTCCGCTTCGATCATGTCCTTGAAGCGCATCGTGTGGCGGTTGTTGACGTAGAGCGCCTTGCGGCCGGTTTCCGGGTGGGTGCGCACGACCGGGTGCTCGGCGATATATTCCTCGGCGTTCTCGGTGCCCTTCATTTTCATGTATTTGTTTTCGGCCCGGCCGCTGCGCCCGCCATCGCGCCGCATGCCGGCGCTGTAGATGCCGGTCAGCCCCTCCAGCATCCGCTGCATGCCCGGCGAGAGCGCCTCATAGGCGAGATACTGGTTGGCCACCATCGTGTCGCCGCCATAGGCCGGCACCTCGCGGGCGTAGAGCATCGTGCCGATCGGCGGCTTGTCGAGATAGGTCGTGTCGGAGTGCCAGGCGCCACCGACATTTTCCGTCATGTCCGGCTCCTTGCGCAGTTCGAATATCTGCGGAAAGTCGGGCATGCCCTCGACAAACGGATAATAGGCCGGCTCGGCGAAATAACGGGCATAGCGCAGCATGTCGGCGCCGCCGAGGTCCTGGCCGCGGATGTAGATCGCGCAGTATTCGAGAAAGGCGTCGTGGATTTCCGAACGCTGCCGGTTCGACAGCGGCTGCCGCAAATCGACCCCATCGATTTCGGCGCCCAGCGCCCCCGCCAGCGGCCGCACCGTAATCGTCTCGTAATTCATCGCCGCACCCGCCCGCCGTTCTGCAATTTCCACCGATATCCTATGCCCGTCGCCGCCGGTCCGTCAATTCTGCGCACGGCGACGCATAGCCGTCGTGCATTTCCCTCTTCCGTCCCACGGAGAGGGTGGTCGGCTGAAAGTAGCGCGGCAAGGTTGGTTCGATCCCGCGCCCGCGCGATTACCCGAAACCCCCAGGTGGGTTTCCGCTTGACGCTGTGTTTCCACTGGCGGGAGAATTTAACCGCAGTCCTTCATCCTATGTGAGTAACCAAAATGGCTCAATCGCTGCCGCGGAAAGTGCTGCTTACAAAAGAAGTTATTTTACAGATTAAAAACAAATTGGACGAGCTGGAAGGGAAAGAAGTCAACGAGGGGGCGATTTTCGGGTTGGCCTCTTCGGGCGAACTTTCGGACCAGGCTCTCTCAGGCGTGGCGGGTGGCGTGATGGCTGCTTGGTCGATTGAGATTAAAAGAACCTGATCGTATTCGGGTGAAACTGTACGCCGTTTCACCCCTGGCCCAGGCTCTATGGAGCCAGCGCTTTGAGAGTGTGGCGCCGATGATCGATCAGTCGGTGTGGGAAGGCGTTAACGCGCTTCTTGATGACTACGCGCTGATCCGCGACGAGGATGTCGCGGTATTGGCATACACCCCCGATAGCCGGCAGTGCGCTGCCTGGGTTTCGGTGGCACTGGAAACGCGCGGCATCGCGGTATCGGTCTTGCCGATGGCGCCCTTGCGGGACGCTTCATTCGCCGCAAGGCTCGCCGCCGCGCTTCCCTCTCCGGCGCGGCTTGCCGGCCGGCTTGTTATCATGACGTTTGAACTCGACACGATATCCCATACTGACGTGTTTCGAGATGCCTTGGCCGGCTATGACCAGACCCGGTGTCTGGTCATCCGCGCGCTGGGCGCGTGTCCCGAGCTTTTTTCACAAGCGTTGCGTATCGCGCCGCGTGAGCTTTCTGCGCTGAATGCGGCGATCCTCGAACGGTGCATGCCAGCACATTCGTTGCACGTTACGTCGTCACACGGGACCGACCTGCAGATTCGGCTTGATCCGCAGCGGTATAAATGGACCAGCATTCGTGGGCAGTCGCGCCCGGGTTCGTTCACCATCATCCCAGCCGGCGAAGTGGCGACGTTACCTGCTTCCGTTACCGGGAAACTGGTCGCGGGTTTTGCCTTTCACGTGAATGTCGTAACCTCGCTCGACGTCCGCCTCCAGGACCATCCTGTCACGGTCGTCATCGAGGACGGTCAGGCGACCGATTACCACTGTGACAGCGGCGACGTTTTGGATTATCTCGACAAATTCTTCTTACTGGAGGGCTGTCGCGCCGTAAACGAACTCGGCTTTGGCACAAACCGTGCCATCAAAACGCCGACACGGCGGAACTCGCACGTCAACGAGCGGAAGGCAGGAATCCATATCGGCTTTGGACGCACTGACGATGCTGCCGCGATTCATCTCGATCTTATTGCAGCAGGCGGGCGCGTGTGGGTGGACAGCAATCCGACCCCTTTCGATCTCGGTAATATTATACCGTCGGTCGGAGAACATCCCCTCAATCTCCAAGATGAGGATGTCTTCTAGAAGGTTATCTTAGGAAGCTGGATCGTCGCTCCTTTTGTCATTTCTGCGAAGGCGGGAACCCAGGAACACCGTCTTCACGCTTCTTGAAACCGCGCCATCGCTGTTGGCAATTGGATTGAAACCATGACTGCGCTTTGGGAGTGTGGTGCCGATGATTGATCAGTCGGTGTGGGAGGGCGTTAACGCGCTTCTTGATGATTACGCGCTGATCCACGACGAGGATGTCGCGATAATTGCATACACCCCCGATAGCCGGCAGTGCGCTGCCTGGGTTTCGGTGGCACTGGAAATGCGCGGCATCGCGGTAACGGTCTTGCCGATGGCGCCGTTGCGAGACGCTTCATTCGCCGCCAGGCTTGCCGCGATTCTTCCCTCTCCGGCGCAGCTTGCCGGGCGGCTTGTTGTCATGACGTTCGAACTCGATACGATGTCCCATATGGATGTGTTTCGAGATGCCTTGGCCGGTTATGACCAAACCCGGTATCTGGTCATTCGCGCCCGCAGCGCGCGTCCAGAGCTTTTTTCACAAGCGTTGCGCATCGGACCGCGCGAACTCTCTGCGCTGAATACATCGATCCTCGAGCGGTGCATGCCAGCACATTCGTTGCATGTTACATCGTCAAGCGGGACCGATTTGCATATCCAACTTGACGCGCAGCGGCATAAATGGATCAGCGTTCGTGGGCGGTCGCGTCCGGGTTCCTTCACGATCCTTCCGGCAGGCGAGGTGGCGACGTCTCCTGCTTCCATCAATGGAGTGCTGGTCGCGGATTTTGCCATTCACGTGAATCTAGTAACTTCGCTCGATATCCGCCTCCAGGACCATCCCGTCACGGTCGTCGTCGAGGACGGTCAGGCGATCGATTGCCACTGCGGCGACGACGATTTGTCGCGTTTTCTCGACAAATGTTTTTCGGTGAAAGGTCGCCTCGTGGTACGCGAGCTTGGCTTTGGCACGAACGTTGCCATCAAGGCCGCCACACCGTGGAACTCGCACATAAACGAGCGGAAGGCGGGAGTTCATCTCGGTTTTGGACGAAATAACGAGATGTTGCTCGACGATGTTGCGCCAATCCACCTCGATCTTATTGCGGCAGGCGGCATTGTGTGGGTAGACAGCAATCCAACCGCGTTGGACCTTAACAATATTGTACCGTCAGTCGGGGAACACCCCCTTGATGTCGAGGATGTGGATATTGTGTCGCCTGTCGAGGCAAAGTAAAAGGGAGGCGCTGGCGCTTCGGCCTTATCGGGCAGCCCAGCGGTCGATCATCGTCACCAGCGCATCGAGGCCGTCGGTCAGCGCGGCGGGGCCGGGTTGCAGGATCAGCGGCGATTTGATTTCCCAGATGGCGTCGTCCCGTACTGCCGGGACATCGGCGAAGCCGGGGCGGGCGCGGACCCGTTCGGGGCGGAATTTCTTGCCGCACCACGAGCCGATGATGATGTCGGGCTGCCGCGCGGCGACGTCCGCGGCGCTGACGATGCGGTCTTTCGCGGCCTTCTCGCCGCTGAGTTCGGCAAAGACATCGACACCGCCAGCCGCCTCGACCAGTTCCGACACCCAGCCGATCCCGGAGATCAGCGGCTCGTCCCACTCCTCGAAAAACACTCGTGGCCGCAGCGCCAACCCGGACGCCCGTCGCCGTGCCGCCTCGACCCGGCCGGCGAGAGATCGCACCAAATCGTCCGCCGCCTCACCGGCGCCAACCATCGCCCCGAGCAGCCGGATCATATCGAGAATACCGGCGACATTGCGCTGGTTGAACGCATGCACCGCGATGCCCTGACGGATCAGCTGCGCCACGATGTCGGCCTGCAAATCCGAAAAGGCCAGCACCAGATCGGGGTCGAGTGCGGTAATCTTGCCGATATCGGCCGAGGTAAAGGCGCTGACCCGCGGTTTCTCGCGCCGCGCCTGCGGTGGCCGCACGCAATAGCCGGAAATGCCGACGATGCGGTCCTGCTCGCCGAGCAGGTACAACGTCTCGACCGTCTCCTCGGTCAGGCAGACGATCCGGCGCGGCGGAAACATCTCGCGCTGCTAGGCCGCCGCGCGGGCCATCACGGGCGCGTCGCCTTCCAGCGTCGTCCGGTGCATCAGCCGCACATACTGCTCCTCGTCAAAACCGGTCGCGCAATGCTGCGTGCAGCGATTGTCCCACAATAGGACTCCCCGCGAAAGGGAACGTGCCGTGCCGCCGGCTGTTCATCTTGGTGAGACCCAAGATACGGGAGAGTAATATGCAAAGCGATACGATGACGACTGCTGGCCATCCGTTAGAAACCGATGAAACTCACCGCCTGATCTCGTCGGAGAAAGTTGACGGCACCGCGGTTTACAACCGAAATGGTGACCGGCTCGGCACAGTGCACCATTTGATGATCGACAAGTTCACCGGCAAGGTCGAATACGCCGTGATGTCTTTTGGTGGCTTTCTCGGTATCGGCGAGAGCTACAACCCGCTGCCGTGGCGCATGCTCAACTACGACCCGGCGATGGGCGGCTATGTCGTCGATATCGACCGCACCCGCCTCGAACGCGCACCACGCTATACGGCGAGCAGCTACCCGAACTGGGACGACCGCGGCTATCGCTCGCGGATCGACGAGTATTGGGTGCCGCCGCTCTAACCAATCGGCTACACGCAGCGAAGTCGGCGGCCGCCTCCGGGCGGCCGCTTTTCGTTATCGGCCGCCTCCGTGCTAAAAGACAATTCGGCCAAGGGATGGCCGCTGGAGCGTGCGATGGCGCGGGGCGAACGCGAATTCTCGCCGGCGGACTACCGGGCCGCGCGGGCGGCTGAGAAACAGGCTGCCGAATGAAGTCGATCCTGCGGGGCGCCGTCATCCTGCTGATGGCCGCCACCCCGGCGGCAGCGCAAATCGACTGGTCGAAGGCCAAGCCGATCAAGGTGGTGGCTTCGGAGTATCAATTCTCGCCAGGGAAATTCACCTTCAAGCGGGGCGTCCCCTATCGCTTGCACATCGAAAACCGCGGCAAGGAACTCCACGAATTTCACGCTCCGGAATTCTTCCGGACGCTCGACATCGAGGACCCGTCGGTCCTGAATGCCGACAAAACCGAGGTGCAGGTGCAGCCCGGCGAGGCCAAGGACCTGATCTTCATGGCCCACCAGGCCGGCCACTACCCGCTCATCTGTCCCGATCACGACTGGGCCGGCATGAAGGGCGCCATCACGGTGCAGTAGGCATCGTTGCTAGCCATCGTTGCTCCGGCGGGCTGCGCTTCCTATCATCGCGCCTTCATCGCAGACAGGAGGCGGGTCGTGGAGAAGCGGCGCAGCATCGAGGTTCCCGGCGTCAAGCACCTCAACCCGATCCCGGCTGCCTGCCGGCGCGGCCCGTTTGTCACGACCGGCGCGATTTCCGGCGCCGATCTCGTGACCGGCAAGGTGCCGGAAGACCTCGACGCGCAATGCGCCGCGATGTTCGCCAATGTCCGCCGCCTGATCGAGGCGGCCGGCGGCAATACCGACGACATCATCAAGATGACGGTGTGGATCACCGACCGCTCGCTGCGCCCGACCCTCAACAAATACTGGGTGGAGATGTTTCCCGACCCGCATTCGCGGCCGGCCCGCCACACCGTCGCCAGCAGCGATTTCGTGCCGCCGATGCAGATCCAATGCGATTTCCTCGCCGTCATCGGCGACGCCTGAAGGAGCCGACACCATGAAAATCTCCGCCATCCGCACCATCCCGCTTTCCTATAAATGCAACCCGCCTTATGCCAGCGCCGGCGGCATGCAGTCGGCGGCGCGGCGGGCTGCTGGTCGAGATCGAGACCGATGAGTGGCATCGTCGGCATCGGCGAAAGCCGGGCCGGGCGGCGGCGTCACCCGCACCGTCATCGAAAGCGACCTCGCGCCGCTGCTGATCGGCGAAGACCCGCTGATGATCGAGGCGCTGTGGCAGAAGATGTTTGCCCGCACCCGGCAATACGGCCGGCGCGGCATCGTCATGCACGCGATCAGCGGCATCGACATCGCGCTGTGGGACATCGCCGGCAAGGTCGCGAAATTGCCGATCTACCGGCTGCTCGGGGCGGCGCCGCGACCGGGTCGAGGCCTATGCCAGCGGCGGCTTTTACCAGGAGGGCAAGGGCGTCGACGGCATCGCCGGCGAGGCCGAGGGCTACCGCGCCCGCGGCTTCAAGGGCATGAAGATGAAGGTCGGCCGCAACCCCTCGACCGGCAGCCATCTGCGCCATCTGGCGGCGCACGCGGCAAGCTGCGAGGTCGAGCCGGAGGAAGACATCGCGCGCGTCGCGGCGGTGCGCAAGGCGCTCGGCCCCAAGGCCAAGCTGATGGTCGACATCAACTGCGCCTGGAGCCCGTCTTTCGCGATCGAGATGGGCCGCGCGCTCGAACCCTACAATCTCTACTGGATCGAGGAGCCGGTCGCGACCGACGACATCGACGGCAGCGCCCGCGTCGCCGACGCACTGGCGACCCCGATCGCCGGGTACGAGACCGAGGCCGGGCTCTACGGGTTTCGCGAACTGATCAGCCGCCGCGCCGTCGATATCGTGCAGCCCGACATCGCCTGGACCGGCGGGTTTTCCGAAGGCCGCCGCATCGCCGCCTATGCCCAGGCGCATCACCTGATGGTCGCGCCGCATTCGTTCGCCACCGCGGTGTTGCTGGTCGCGTCATTGCATTTCGCGGCGGCGATGCCGAACGCGCTGGTGCTCGAATGGGACCAGAACCCGAACGGGCTGCGCGAGGAATTGCTGAAGGAGCCGCTCAAGCTCGAAAGCGACGGCACGCTGCGGCCGCCGGAGCGGCCGGGACTCGGCATCGAACTCGACCGCGACGCGATCGACCGCTACCGCGTCGGATAAGGCGGATGGCCGCGACGCTCTACACGATCGGCTATGAAAAGGCGCGGCTCCCCGATGTCATCGCGGCGCTCGGTGCGGCCGGCGTCGCGACGCTGATCGACGTGCGCGACCGGCCGCAATCGCGCCGCCCCGGCTTCTCAAAGCGCCAATTGGAAGCCGGCCTCGAAGAAGCCGGCATCCGCTATGTCCACCTGCGCGCCCTCGGCACGCCGCCCGAGGGCCGCGAGGCCAACAAGCGCCGGCAATGGGACCGCTTCTGGCACATCGTCGAGACAAAGCTCGCCACCGGCGAGGCCGAACTCGCCCTGCAACAAGCCGCCGACATCGCCGGCACCAGCGCCGACCTGCCTGCTCTGCCTGGAAGCCGACTGGCAACGCTGCCACCGCCGCCGCGTCGCCGAAATCCTGACGCAACGCCACGGCTTCACGGTGCGGCACCTGTCAGTTCTGTGATCAAGTTCCGACGCACCTTGCCGATGGAGAACGGCCTTTCCCCGCGGCCGAGCCGCCGTCTCGTGGATGGCCGGGCCAAGCCCGGCCACAAACGAGAGGGGTCGCTAAGATTTGCGGCTAAGTGGCGGTGCGGGATTTGAGCCGCCAGTTCGGTTCCCTCTCACCGTTTGTGGCCGGGCTTGGCCCGGCCATCCACGAGACGGCGCGAGTTTGGCGACAAGCGTCATCGCAAGGTTCACCACGTCGGGCTGTAAATTGATAGCCACCGACCGGGCTTTCGGTCATCGCAATAGGACGATGCGGCATATTCGATCGCGCGATATCATCTTCACGTTGCGTCACTTGCCGGGCCGCAGGAAGTCAATCAGCAGATGGTTCACCGCGTCCGCCTCCTCGTGCTGTACCCAATGCGTCGCGGTCGGCAGGTGGAAGCTGTCGGACCGGTCGCACAATGCCGCGCCCGCCTCGACGAGGCCGCGGCTGAGAAAGGCATCGCGGTCGCCCCAGATCACCCTTACCGGCACGCGGATGCGAGGCACCGCCAGGCCCCACGCATCATGCCGCAACGCCCGATACCAGTTCAGCATCGCGGTCAGCGCCCCCGGCTGCGCCCAGGCCTCGCGGTAAGGTGTGAGATCGTCGGCACCAAAGGTTCCCGGCCGCGACGTCCGGCGCAGCGTGCGGGCGAGCAGCGCGAAATCCGCGGCACGCAGGATTGCCTCGGGCAGTCCGGGCATCTGGAACAAGGCCATGTACCAGCTTTTCGCCATCTGCGGCGGGTGGCGCAGCAGGTATTGCCGCAGCACCGCAGGGTGCGGCGCGTTCAGCATCGCGGCGCGCTCGATATGCTGCGGATGGCGTGCCGCGAGGTGCCACGCGACCGCAGCGCCCCAGTCATGCCCGACCACCCTGAACCGCTCGCGGCCGAGCGCGGCGGCAAGCCCCAGCACGTCTTCGCCCAGCCGGTCGAGCCGGTAGGCCGCAATGCCCGCCGGCTTGTCGGAGAGGTTGTAGCCGCGCTGGTCCGGCGCGACGACCCGGAACCCGGCTGCCGCCAGCGGCCCGATCTGATGCCGCCAGCCGTACCAGAACTCCGGGAACCCATGCAGCAGGATGACCATCGGGGCCTCGGCCGGGCCGCTGGCAACCGCGTGAAACGTCAGCCCGTTGGCGGCAAGACGCAGTTCCTGCCACTCGCTTTGCATGATCGACCCGATCGGCATCCCGCGCATCCTACAAGCAACGCCGCGGCTTGACGGCATCGGGTAAATTCCATATTGTGAATAAACATTCACTCACATTTGGAAGACCAACGTGAATAGACAGATCGAGCTGTTGCGGGCGCGCCGTTTCCTGCCGCTCTTCGCAACTCAGACGCTCGGCGCGTTCAATGACAATCTGTTCAAAAGCGCCTTCGTCATGCTGGTCACCTATGGCACGGCGATCCGCAGCAGTGCCAGCCCGGCGATGCTCGGCGCGATGGCGGGGGGCGCGCTGATCGCGCCGTATTTCCTGTTTTCCGCCACCGCCGGCGAGTTGGCCGACCGCTTCGAGCGCTCGCGGCTGCTGCAAATCCTGAAGGCCGCCGAACTGGTCGCGGTGCTGGCGGCGGTGGCCGCCTTGCTCGCCGGAAGCCTGGCATTGTGTTTCTTGTCGCTGTTTTCGCTCGGCGCGCAGGCGACGTTTTCCAGCCCGGTGCGCTATGCGCTGCTGCCGCAGCATCTCACCGGGGACGAACTGGTCGATGGCAACGCCCTGCTCGAAGGCGGCAC